>NZ_JBFPKI010000009.1:0-390241 GCF_040948675.1 Paraburkholderia sp. BR14312 | reverse complement strand
CGAATTCCAGACGCAGGTTCATGGTGTTTCTCGGGTTCCAGGGCATGAACGGCTCCAGGCCAATCACTCGCCCGAAGTGTTACCCATGTCCCCGCACACCTGTTACCCATGTTTCCGGTCCATACACGGCGGCAAAGAAAGTAGGCAAAGAAAGCCGCTCAAACCGCTAGCGCCTGCCACAGTTCACATCTCGACGTAAATGGTGAATGGCTCCGGAGCGTCTGTCACCTCGCACCTTCAAAGGTAGTGACAAGGCGCTCATCCTTCCGGCGGCGCTGCGCGCGCCGAATGGCATAACCGAAAACTATTGGTGCGCGTGCGTTCTCGCGAACCTTGACAATCCCCCCCTGGTTTCCCATGCAGACCCAACCGCAGCGAGCGTAGCGAGCAGCGGAATGAATGACTGCCTTGTCACTCACTTGGGTGGTGCGAGGTGACAGACGCTCCGGAGCCATTCACCATTTACGTCGAGATGTGAACTGTGGCAGGCGCTGGCGGTTTGAGCGGCTTTCTTTGCCTACTTTCTTTGCCGCCGCAAAGAAAGTAGGTGCCGCCCCGCACAGGGGCAACCCAGGCATACCGCCGCGAAAACAAGAAAAGGCGAAAGCACGGACCCTGCTACAAAAACCGCAAACGCTCAGACCGGCGCCAACTGCAGCCCCTCCAGCAACTGCCGCACCCGCGAGAGATCGCGATTCACCGCGCCAGCATCCTCGAACAGCTCCGCGAGCCAGTCAACGAACACGCGCACACGCGGCGACAACTGTCGCGACTTCACGAACGCCACCGAAACGGGCGTAGGCAGCGGCTTCCACTGCGGCAGCACCTCGACCAACGCACCGCTGTCCAGGTACGGCTGCGCAGCGAGCAGCGGCGGCTGGATCAGCCCATAGCCCTGCAAACCGCACGTGAGGTAGGCGAACTCGTCGGAGACATGTACGAAGCCATCCACCTTCACCTTGGTCGGACTGCCCTCCACCTCGAAGTCGAACTCGAACGGGCGGCCCGTGAGCGGCGAGAGGAAGTTGACGACCGGATGCCGCGCGAGATCGTCGAGCGTTTGCGGCGCGCCGTGCCGCTCGAGGTACGCGGGGCTCGCGCAGGTCACGTGCTCCAGCACGCCGAGGCGCCGCGCCGCGAGTCCCGAATCGGGCAACTCGCCGAGCTGGATGCTGCAATCCACGCCTTCGCCGACGAGGTCGACGTTGCGCAGGCTCACGCCGATCACGAGGTCGATCTGCGGATAGCGCGCGTGGAAGGCGTCGAGCGCGGGCAGCACGATCGCATTGGCGATGAGCCCCGGCATTTCCACGCGCAAGCGCCCGCCGATCGCGCCGGGCGACTGGCGCACGCTCGCTTCGGCATCGTCGATGTCGGCGAGGATCTGCGAGGCGCGCTCGTAGTACGCGGCGCCTTCGGGCGTGAGCGAAAGGCGCCGCGTTGTGCGCACGAGCAATTGCGTGCCGAGCAGCGATTCGAGGTTTTGCATCAGCGTGGTGGCGCTGGCGCGCGGCATATCGAGTGACTGCGCGGCTTTGGTGAAACTATTGGTGTCAACGATGCGCACGAACGTGCGCATCGCCTGGATGCGGTCGATCACGGGCGAGCTCCTGCAATGGGCTTGAGGCTTGAACGAAATCCGCGCTGGTGCAGCAAAAGGGTGAGCCGCGTAGCGATGAAAGCGCTTCGCGGTGCCGGCGTCTCGCGGAAAGCGACGCTCAGCGGTTAAACAGCCATGACGATTGGATGGCGGCGTATGTGACGCCGGCTCGACTACGGGAGGCCAAAAAAGAAGGCCTCGAAGGGAAAGGGCTGGCGGGCCATCCGGAACGGATGGCCCGGCGGGGCAGGGTGTTACGTCTGGATGCGCGGCGCTTGTTTGCCGCGCGGCGTGCGCGTTACTTGCGCAGCGAATCGAGGTCGATCACGAAGCGGTACTTCACATCGCTCTTGAGCATGCGCTCATAGGCGTTGTTGATGTCCTGCATCTTGATCATTTCGATATCCGACGTAATGCCATGCTTGCCGCAGAAGTCCAGCATTTCCTGGGTTTCTGCAATGCCGCCGATCAGCGAGCCCGCCAGACGGCGGCGCTTCAGGATCAGGTTGAACACTTGTGGCGACGGGTGATCGTGTTCGGGCGCGCCCACCAGCGTCATCGTGCCGTCACGGCGCAGCAGCTCGATGAACGGGTTCAGGTCGTGCTGCGCGGCCACGGTGTTCACGATCAGGTCGAAGCTGTTGGCGTGCGCCTGCATCTGCTCCGGGTCCTTCGAGATCACCACTTCGTCCGCGCCCAGGCGCTTGCCGTCTTCGATCTTCGACGGCGACGTGGTGAACAGCACCACGTGCGCGCCCATGGCATGCGCGAGCTTCACGCCCATGTGGCCGAGGCCGCCGAGACCCACGATGCCGACCTTCTTGCCGGGGCCGGCGCCCCACGTGCGCAGCGGCGAATACGTGGTGATGCCCGCGCACAGGAGCGGCGCGGCCGCGGCGGCATCGAGGTTCTCGGGTACGCGCAGCACGAACGCTTCGTCCACCACCAGCTGCGTGGAGTAGCCGCCGTAGGTGATGTCGCCGCTCACGCGGTCGGCGCCGTTATAGGTGCCGACCCAGCCGTTCTCGCAATACTGTTCGAGGCCTTCGGCGCAGCTCGGGCAGGTGCGGCAGGAGTCGACGAGACAGCCCACGCCGACGAGTTCGCCCACCTTGTACTTCGTGACACCCTTGCCGACTTCGGCCACGCGGCCGACGATCTCGTGGCCGGGCACGACCGGGTAAATCGTGTTGCGCCATTCGTCGCGCGCCTGGTGCAGGTCGGAGTGGCACACGCCGCAGAACAGCACGTCGATACGGACGTCGAGTTCGCGCATGTCACGGCGCTGGAATTCGAACGGGGCGAGCGGCGAGGCGGCGTCGCGGGCGGCGTATCCGTAGGTTGGGTACATGGGTTGGCTCTCCTCTAGTGCATGGGTGTTGCGGCAGGGTTCCCATCGTAAGGATCGGCACCCACCCAGGGAATACCTGAAGCTATCGAAGACTTGCCTGATTCTCCTGGCGCGCAGCACATCCACAGGTTCGGTGATAGATTGGCAAGCCTGTTTCTCTGCCTGACTTCATCTTTTGGGGCACAACCGATATGGGCTACGTCAAAACCCTCGCCGCGGCGGCCATCGCGCCGGCGGCCGCCACGCAGGCGCGCACGGTCGACCTGCTCATGCAAATCACGCAGCGCGACGGCGTGCACGCCACGGCGGTCGAAGGCGTGCGGCTCTACCGCGGCAGCGAAAGCCATCCGCGCCAGCCGGTCATGTACGAACCGAGCATTTTCATCGTCTGCCAGGGGCGCAAGCGCGGCTTTCTCGGCGACCAGGTGTTCATCTACGACGCCCAGCAATATCTGGTCCTCTCCGTGCCGATGCCGTTCGAGTGCGAGACCGAGGCGAGCCCCGAGAAGCCGATTCTGGCCATCTCGATCCGCGTCGATCTCACGACCGTCGCTGAACTGCTCATGGCGCTCGACGATCCGCGCCGCGCCGTGTCCGAACCGTCGGGCATCTACGCCACGCCGCTCGACGCCACGCTCTCGAACGCCGTGCTGCGCCTGCTCGAAGCGCTCGCGCAGCCATACGAGGCACGCATTCTCGGCCCCTCGATCGTGCGCGAAATCTGCTACCGCGTGCTGATGGGCGAGCAGGGCGACGCAATTCGCGCGGCGCTCACGCATCAGCATCACTTCGGGCGGATCGCGAAGGCGCTGCGGCGCATTCACACCGACTACCGCGGCGACCTCGACGTCGAAACGCTCGCCTCCGAGGCGGGCATGAGCCTTGCCGTCTTTCATGCGCACTTCAAGGCCGTCACCTCGACGTCGCCCATGCAGTACGTGAAGACCACGCGCCTGCACCATGCGCGGCTCCTGATCACGCACGACGGTCTGACCGTGAGCGCGGCGGCCACGCGCGTGGGCTATGAAAGCGCGTCGCAGTTCAGCCGCGAATTCAAGCGCCTCTTCGGCATGAGCCCGGCCGACCAGATGCGCCGCGCGCGCGACGCCGCAGCCGCCGCGGCCGCGCCGCGCGTCGAGGTGTTGCCGCCGCGTTATGTGACGGCCGTGTGAAGTCCACACGCGGGCGTGCGGTATTCGATTCGCATATCGAAGCATTGACGGAAGGGTGACACGACGATGAAGCCATGCCTGCTGGTCCTGATACTGCTTCCCGCTGAAGACCTCGCCGGGTTTGGCGAACAGTTCGACGTGATCTACGCGCCCGATGCCGATGCGCGCGCCAAAGCGGTCGCGGAACGTGGCAAGGACGTGCACGTGGTGCTCACCAACGGCACGACGGGCCTCACCGCCGACGAAATCGACCGCATGCCCGCGCTCGAACTGGCGGCCGCGCTTGGCGCGGGCTACGAAAATATCGCGCTCGACCATGCACGCGAGCGTGGCATCGCGCTGTGCAACGGCGCGGGCGTCAATGCCGACTGCGTAGCCGACCACGCGCTCGCGCTGCTGCTCGCGGCCGTGCGAGCCGTGCCGCAGTTCGACGCCGCGTGCCGCACCGGCGTCTGGCGCGACGCGCTGCCCATGCGTCCCACGGTAACGGGGCGGCGGCTCGGCATTGTCGGCTACGGTCATATCGGCGAGAAGGTTGCGAAGCGCGCGGCGGGCTTCGGCATGGAACTCGGCTATCACAACCGCAAGCCGCGCGAGGGCGCTCAGGCGCGCTACTTCGAGAGCGTGATGGCGCTCGCGCAATGGAGTGACTTTCTCGTGATCGCGACGCCGGGCGGCGCGCAAACGAAGCATCTGATCGATCGCGCCGTGATCGATGCGCTGGGGCCGCAGGGTTTTCTCGTCAACGTGTCGCGCGGCAGCGTGGTCGATACGGCCGCACTCGCCCTCGCGCTGAAGGCGGGGGCGCTGGGCGGCGCGGGGCTCGACGTCTACGAGGGCGAGCCGCAGCCGCCCGCTGCGCTCGTCGGGTTAGACAACATCGTGCTCACGCCGCACGTGGCCGGCGCGTCCCCCGACGTGCGCACCGCCACGGTGCGCCATTTCGCCGAAAACGCGGCGCGGCACTTCGCGGGCGAGGCGTTGCTCACGCCGCTTTGAGGGCGGACGTTGGGCGCTTTTAGCGCCCGCTTGCGCCGCCTTGTGTATGCCATCGTGCGCGGACGCCTGCGGCGCATGACGTATCATTCCTTCTGTGCGAGCCACAATCGCTGTTCGAGCGGCCGCTAATGACCACTACGGCCATGAACGTGGCGCGACACCCTGCCCGATTTGCAGATCCGGGCCGTGACGCCAGGGCGGTGATATCGAAGGCTCAAAAATGAAAACGCTGATTGGCGCGCTACACGAGCACGCGGCCCACGTGGTCAACCGCTTCTACGAGGAGCTGGGCCGCTTGCCCAAATCCCGCCGCATCCTCGAAATGCTTTCGGGTGCGGAACTCGCGCACCTCAAGGCGCGGCAGATCCAGAATCTGCTTGCCCTCGCCAGTCTCGGGCCGACCTCGCGCGAGCATGAGGACATGGCGCAGCGCATCGGCCGCATTCATGCCATTGTCGGGCTCGACAAGGAAGAACTCGTGCGCAGCCGCGGCATTCTTCAGGAACTGATCTACGCGGACGTCGGCCGCACGGTGAGCACGCAACAACTTTCGCTCTACGCGCGCCGTCTGACCGCCGACCTCGCGTGGCAGCTCAAGGCGTATCAGGCCGTCCAGGACTCGCAGCAGGAGGCGCTGTTGCGCATCACGCGTCTTGTCTGGGAGGCGGGCAGCTACACGAATTTCATCGACCAGGTCATTGCCGCGCTGGCGGAGCATGACGAAGTGAGCGCCTGCACCATCGGACGTCCTGACGAAGCGGGTATTTTTCACTTCGAGGCCGGCGCGGGCGGCAAGACGCAAGGCGGCATGCTCAACGTGCTTGCCGCGCACGATCGGGAAATCAGCGTGCGCGCCGATCATCCGCAAGGGCAGGGCGCCATTGGGCGTGCGTGGCGCAGCGGCAAGCCCGCGCGCGTCATCAACTATCAGACGGATCCGCTCGTCGCGCCGTGGCGCGATCTCGCGGCGCGCGAGGGCGTGCGCTCTTCGGTGTCGATTCCGCTGGCCGCGCCCGGGCAGCCGCCGCTCGCCGTGTTGAGTCTGTATAGCGCGTTTCCGGGCGGCTTCGTCGGGCCCGATCAGGTGGCCTTCGTCGATTTACTGCAAACGCTGCTCGGCTGCGCCGCGACGCGCATCGCCGGCAACGACGGCCTGAGCGCCGCGGTGCCGGTGAGCGTGCGCCAGCATTGGGCGGCGCTCGTGCGTACCGGCGCGCTGGAAATGCACTATCAGCCGCTGCTCAGCCTCGCCACGGGCAAGGCGACCAAGGTGGAAGCGCTGGCGCGTCTGCGCGACGGCGAGCGGCTGCTCGTGCCCGACGTTTTTCTCTCGGCACTCTCTTCCGACGATCTGCTCGCACTCTTCGCACGCGGCATCGAGCAGGCGCTTGCCGACCGCGCACGCTGGTACGCCCAGGGCCGCGATCTCGACGTCTCGATCAACCTGCCGCCGGCGGCGCTCAACGACATCCGCTATTTCGAGGCCGCCCGCACCGCGCTGGCCGCGCACCGTTGCCCGGCTGAGCGGCTCACGCTGGAAGTTCTGGAGAACGAAGCACTGTCGCTGAGCCAGGGACAGCGCGCTATTCTCGCGAAGTTCCGCGAGCTGGGCGTGCTGCTCGCGCAGGACGATCTTGGCGCGGGGCATAGTGGCCTCACGCGACTGCGAGAATTGCCCTTCGACTGGATCAAGCTCGACCGCGAGATGGTGAAGGTGAGCGGCGGCGACGCGCTCAGTACGCTGCGCGTGATCTATCAGTTGACGCGCCTCGGCCATTCGCTGGGCAGGCGCGTGCTTGCCGAAGGCATCGATACGCTCGACCTCCTTCGCGCGCTCGCCATTCTCGGCGTGGACGGCGCGCAGGGCTATGGCATCGCGAAACCGATGGAAGGCGCACGTCTCATCGAATGGCTCGACACGACGCCGGCCTTCGCCGCGACCGCGAACGTCGAAAGCGGCGCTGGAACGGAAGGCCTCCTGGCGCGGCTCGCCCGCTTCGTGATCTGGGAAGAGCGCATGCTCATGATCGCGGCGGTGCCCGAAGCGGCGCAAGACCTCTTGCGCGCCTTGGCGCGCGAAGAGGGCGAGGGCGGCAGCACGCCGCTCGCGCAGTCGCTGACGGGCTTCGGCGATATTCTGCCCGCCGGCGCGCGACGCGACGCGTTGCATCGGGAGGTGGTGGGCGCACTGCTGACCGAAGGCCCGAACAGCGAAGCGTGGCGCGTTGCGCTGAACGGGCTGATAGCGGCGATTACGGCGGCCGTCTAGCAGAGCGTTAGTCCTGCAACGCGAGCGTCGCGCAACATTGGTAGGAGATCGAAATAGCCGAGTAGGGGTTTGCGGGCTATCCTGGCGGCCGAAAGGAAAACAGGGCGGCCGCCACGCCGCCCCGGACTTGAGCACCAGCCCTCAACCGCAGGTCCCGATCTCGCCGCACGCCGTGCAGAAGTCGCACCCGTCTTTGCGGATCACCGCATTCGCCCCGCACGACCCGCACTTGCGGCCGAGCATCGCGTGAGCAAACGCGTGCTGGGTATCGGCGGGCAGCGCGTTATCGCCGTCCAGCACCTGGTCGCCGGGGTGCTCCGCGCCGGCCCGCGCGTTGCCGGTGAACTGCGCGGCCAACGCACCGTCACGCCGCTGTGCGAGCAGCCGTGACGGCACTTGCCGTCCCTCGGCATCGAGAAAGCCGCGCCGATGCAGGATCTGCTGGATTGCGTAGGCGATGGCCGCGACCTCGGAGTCGTGCCACAGCGGAATGCGCCGGCCGTCCAGACGCTGCGTCTCGCCATACCGCACCTGGCCGCGATCCCACGACACCTTGCGCAAATCCTGCAGATTGCGCGCGACGAAGCCGCCTCGCGCCGCGAGCGAGAGCGAACGCATGGTCGCCGTGATCCATTGCTGCTGCTCGTCGCGCTGGCCCACGGGGATGAAGAATTCGATGGGCCGCTCGATGGTCACGGCTTCGCCGCCCACCTGGCCCGTCACTTCGAGAAACGACACCGCCACGTAGAGCGACACCTTGCCCGTCTGCGTGATGTATTCGATCTTCTCGATCACGGCGGGCAGCTCGCCCTTGGGCCGGTGGTCGATCGCCACGCGCAGCGGGTCGAGCAGGGCGTCGCCGAGCGCATCGTCGGCCGTTGCCGCCGCTTCGGGAGGCAGCGTCTGCAGCACCGCGCCGAGCGTCTCGTTCGGGCGGTAAGTCGCGAGTCCCTTGAGGCCGCGACGCCATGCGTCGAGATAGAGATTTTCGAAATCTTCGAACGGATAGTCGGCGGGGACGTTGACGGTCTTCGAGATCGACGTGTCGACGTACGGCTGCACGGCCGCCATCATCGCCACGTGTTCCTGTGCGCTCATTTCCAGCGCGCTCACGAAGTACGGGGGCAGTGCGCTCACGTCGCCTCCGAGTTCGCGGAATACACGCCACGCGTGGTCTTCGACATTGAACGTTTCGCGGCTGCCGTCGGCCATGCGACGTGTGCGCTGGTAGGTCCACGAGAACGCGGGCTCGATGCCGTTCGAGACATTGTCGGCGAACGCGAGGCTCACCGTGCCGGTGGGCGCGATGGAAAGCAGATGGCTGTTGCGGATGCCGTGCGCGCGGATCTCGGCCTTGAGGTCCTCGGGCAGGCGCGAGGCGAAGGTGCCTTCTTCGAGGTAGGACTTCGCGTCGAAGAGCGCAAACGCGCCGCGCTCGCGCGCAAGCTCGACGGAGGCGCGATAGGCGGCGTCGCGCATCGTGCGCCCCACGCGCGCGCCGAATTCGCAGCCTTCGGGCGAGTTGTAGCGGATGCCGAGCATCACGAGCGTGTCGCCGAGCCCCGTGAAGCCCACGCCGATACGCCGCTTGGCCGCCGCCTCCGCCTGCTGCTCGGGCAGCGGCCAGAGCGTGGCGTCGAGCACGTCGTCGAGAAAGCGCACCTGGGTGCCCGTGCGCTCGGCGAGTTGAGTCCAGTCGAAATCTGCCTTGCCGCCGCGCATTTGGGCGAACGGGTCGATCACGAAGCGGGTGAGGTCGAGCGGTCCGAGGTTGCAGCAACCGTACGCGGGTAGCGGCTGCTCGCCGCACGGGTTGGTCGCGCGGATCGATTCGAGCGCGCGCAGGTTGTTGTCCTCGTTCATGCGCGAGATGAACACCACGCCCGGCTCGGCCACGTCGTAGGTCGAACGCATGATCGCGTCCCATAGCGCGCGGGCGCGCGTTTCGGCGTAGACCCACAGGCCGTCGTCGCGGCGCCGCAGGTCGCCCGAGGCGCGCAACGCGGGCGAGGGCTCGGCGCGATGCACGAGCTGCCAGGGCGCGTCGTTTTCCACCGCGCGCATGAATTCGTCGGTCACCGCGACCGACACGTTGAAGTTGTTCCAGCGCCCCTTCGAATGCTTGGCCTCGATGAATTCGGGCAGGTCGGGGTGATCGCAGTCGAGCACGGCCATCTGCGCGCCGCGCCGTGCGCCCGCGCTTTCCACGGTGCGGCACGAGGCGTCGAACACGTCGATGTAGCTGCACGGGCCCGATGCGCTCGACCCCGTCGACTTCACGTGTGCGCCGTGCGGCCGGATCGCCGAGAAGTTGTAGCCCACGCCGCCGCCGCGCCGCATGGTTTCGGCGGCCTGCAGCAGGGCGACGTAGATGCCGGGGCGGCCTTCGTCGTCCACGCCCTGGATGCTGTCGCCGACCGGCTGCACGAAGCAGTTGATCAGCGTGGCTTCGATGCCGGCGCCCGCCGCGCTCATGATCCGCCCCGCACCCAGCGCGCCATTGCGCAGGTTGTCGACGAAACGCGCCTCGACCTCGGCGCGCAGCGCAGGCGGCTCGACCTGCGCGACGCCGCGCGCCACGCGGCGGTAGATGTCGTCTGCGGTCTGCTCGTCGCCTTTGGCGTACTTCTCGAGCATCACGTCGAGTGAGAACTGCTGCGGGGGAAACGGAAGCGGGGGCGTGTTTTCTGCCATGACCGGACCTCGCGTAGCGCCGCGCGGGAGCGGCAGTTGAAGGGCGTTCGAAGGGCGGCGGCTGGGCCGCGACCGTTCAACCTTACCCCAGCGGCGCGCGGCGTGCACGGTGGCGCGAGCGCGCATGCGGCGGCGCCGGAGCATGCCGGTGTCGCGGCGGACGAGGCGTGTCTGCGGTTACACTGCTCCCGCCTGCACGCGGGCAGCAAATATGGAGACGGGAGAGGAGACTGGATGACGAACGAAACGGCGCCCGTGGTCTACCGCGACACGGTGCGCGCGGAGTGGGTCGATTACAACGGCCACTTGCGCGATGCGTTCTACATGCTGATCTACAGCTACGCGACCGACGCGCTGCTCGACGCCATCGGGCTCGACGCGGCGGCGCGCGAGGCGCGCGGGCGGTCGATGTACACGCTGGAGTCGCACCTGAACTATCTCCGCGAGATCAAGGAGGGCGCGCAGGTGCGCATCGACGTCCGGGTGATCGAGCACGACGCGAAACGCGTGCGCCTGTATCTGGAGATGTTCGCGGGCGATCTTGACGATGCGCTCGCCTCGCCCGTCTCGGCGAGCGAGCAGTTGCTCCTGCACGTGGACCGCTCGGGCCCGCGCGCGGCGCCGTTCGACGCCGATGTGCTCGCGCGCGTGGCAGCGTTGAGCGCCGCCTCGGCGGGCTTCGCGCCGCGCCATGCCGCGCGGGCCATTTCGCTCGCGCCTCGCTGAGGCCGCGGCAGACGTCGCCGCGCTTACTTCGGCAGTTCCGCGCCGATGAGGGCGCCGAACACTTCGGCGGCGATCATGACGGAGGCGTTGAGCGGCGCGGGACGTTCGGCCGGCTTGAAGACGGCGTCGCCCCGGCGGATCTTGCGGCGCGACACCGCGCAGGTGCCCGACGAATGCGCCGAGCGGCGGCGCCAGCGCTGTTCGCCATAATGGCAGCGACCGGGTTCGACCCAGCGGATCACCAGCGCCGTATCCGTCTGCTCGAGTATTTCGATACGCTCACCGTTGGCTCCGTCAAGCGAGAGGCACGCTTTTTTCTTCATTGTCGGCTCCGTAAGTGTGGTGCCGCGAATGTAGTCCTGCGCGCTGACAAGTGCCATTCTGTCGCCGTTGAAACACCATTCCATTATCAGCAACAATCGCCCTGCGACACGTTTCGATTGACGAAGGAATGGGGGTTTGCGCGGATTTGGGGTCGACATCTCGAATTTGTGCAACGCACTGTTGTGCGTGGCGCGACATCGAGGGGCCGAAAACGGGCGCCTGGAGGGCGTTCCAGGATAGGGACGGAACGACTGGGGCGGATTGGGATCTGAGGGAAGACCGGCCCGGCTGGATCGATTTTCTGCACCGCGCTGGCGGGTGGCACCGCACCTGCGCAGCCACGAAACCGGCCAGCTGTTTTTGAATTTTCAAGAGGTTACATGATTCATCGTCCGCCTGCTCCGAACTCCGCAAACGAGCAAAAAATCCAGCGCGCCGCCTCTGCGGTGCTGTACGCCACGCTCGTGTTGCTGGCGCTGTGGATCGTGCGCGAGTTCGTGCCCGCCGTGGCCTGGGCGAGCGTTTTTGCCATCGTGCTGTGGCCGACCTATCAGGCGATCGAGCGACGCGCCCCGTTCAAGGGCCGCAAGACGCTGATCGCCACGCTGCTCACTGCCGCGATCGGCCTGCTCGTGCTGCTGCCGATCGCCGTCACGGCCATTCAGGCGGGCGGTGAGGCCCACGAGCTTTACCTGTGGCTGCGCGACGCCCAGGAGAACGGCGTGCCGGTGCCCGACTTCGTTTCACATTTACCGGTCGGCAGCCGTCAGGTGAGCGACTGGTGGCAGGCCAATCTCGCCCAGCCGCTCAAGGCTTCGCCGGCGATGAAGAGCCTGCACGGCGACACCATCACCTCGTTCGGCCGCCACTTCGGTGCGCGCGCCGCCCACGCCACGATGACGTTCGGCTTCATGCTCGTCACGCTGTTCGTGATCTTCCGGGCCGGCCCGCGTCTTTCGGCAACCGTGATGCGCGGTGCGCGCCGCGCCTTCGGCGCCGACGGCGCGCAACTCCTGCAGCGCATGGCCGCCGCCGTGCGCGCCACGGTCACGGGGCTCGTGGTCGTGGGGCTGGGCGAGGGCGTGCTGCTGACCGCCGCCTATATCGCGACCGGCGTGCCGCATGCAGCGCTGCTCGGCACGGTCACCGCCATCGCGGCTATGCTGCCGTTTTGCGCACCGATCGTGTTCGGCGGCGCGGCGCTGTGGCTCGTCATCCAGGGCTCGCTGATCGCGGCGGCGGCGCTCGCGATATGGGGATTCGTGGTGGTGTTCGTCGCCGAGCATTTCGTGCGGCCCGTGCTGATCGGCAATTCCACGCGTCTGCCTTTTCTGCTCGTGCTGTTCGGCATTCTGGGCGGGGCGACGACCTTCGGGCTGATCGGCATCTTCATCGGCCCGGCGCTCATGACCGTGCTGATGGTGCTTTGGGTGAACTGGGCGGAGTGACGCTCAGTTCAGGGCGAGGCGCGCCTCGTGCCTTGCTCAACGGAAGCAGGCGAGCGTGTACTTGAGCGCGGCGGGCAGCAGCTCGCGCCACACAGGCCACACGTGGCCGCCGTCCACGATGCGCAGCGCCGCCGTATTGCCGGCCTCGCGCAGCCGCGTGTAGAGCAGCGACGACTCGGCCTGGATCACGAGGTCGTCGTCGCCGGCCGCGATGAAGAACGGCACGCGCCGGGGCTGCGCGAAGTACGGCTTCCAGAGCGCCGGATAGTTGAGCGTGCGCCAGATCTGCGCATCGAACTGATGATCGCCGAACACGCCCACGTGACGTGCCGCCGAACTGGGCGGCGGGTCGCCCGCATAGACCGCCGGGGAAAGCAGCAACGCGCCGCAGAACATGTCGGGGTGCTCCAGCGTGTAGCGCAGCGCGCCGAACCCGCCCATCGAGACACCGCCGATCGCGCGGCCGTCGCGCGCGTCGTCCACCGCGAAGTGCGCCTCGATCTCGGGCAGCAGATCCTGGAAGAACGCCGTCTCCATCCTCTCCTTTCGGTCGACGTACCAGTCGGTGCCGCCCTGCGGCATCACGATCACCACGGGGGGGATCTCGTGACGGGCGATCAGCGTGTCGGCGGTGGTCTGGAGCTGGCCTTGCGTGACCCAGTCCATCGGCTCGCCGTTGTTGCCGTGCAGGAGATAGAGCACCGGGTAGCGGTGCTGGTCGGCGCGATAGCCGTTCGGCAGGTACACCACGTATGGCCAGTCGCGGTTGAGCGCCTCGGCGTGGAACGTGCGGACCACGACGGTGCTCGCCGCGGCCGGCGCCGCGGGCGTGGCGAACGCCGCGCAGGAGAGAGCGAGCGGGAGCAGCGCGGTGCGAAGGAATCTGCGCATGGCAGGGACATCGAGAGCGGTGGCGCGCGGGCGGCGCGGGGTCATCATGCTAGCAGCCGCTCATGCGTGCCGGAAGCCGTGATGATCGGTTAGCCGGCGCGCAGTGCATGGCCTGTGCGCCGCGTCGTTTCAGGCGGAAGCTTTGGCGCGCGAGGGCAGCAGCCGCTTGAGCGGGTCGGACGCACGCGCGACGAGCAGCAGCGCGGTGATCGCGACGGCGTCTGCGCAGAGGCCGAGCGGCACGTTCAGATAGCCGTCGGTGTACCAGTAGAGCACCGAGTCGACCGTGAGCGAAATGACGGCGCCGGCCACGAACGAGAGCATCCCCTTGCGACCGACGAGGCCCACCCAGGGCAGCGCATGCGCCACGCGCTTCGCCCAGCCGAAGCGGATGACATGCGCCGTGAGCCACGCGATGCCAAGGAAGTTGAGCACGCGAAACCATGCGAGGTTGCGCTTGAAGTCGCCGTCGAGCGCGACGTTGCCGAGTTGCAGGCGATAGATCGCGGCACCCGCCACGACGGCGAGTGCGGCGAGGGTCACGAGCGTGCCGAGACGATGGGCGGTCACGCGCTGGAACACGGGTTGCGCCTGCGCGATCACGCCGAGCACGAACATCAGCTGCCAGCCGAACGGGTTGAAGTCCCATTGCACGTCCTCGACGTGGGGCAGCCACGGTGCCAGGTGCGGCGCGACGCCCCAGAGCACGAGGCTCACGGCCAGCAGCAGCCACGGCCGCGTGCGCGCAAGTGGCAATGCGAGCGGGGCGGCGAGGGCGAACCAGGCATACATCGGCAGCACGCCGGCCAGATACGGCTGGCGGCGCAACAGCACGATGTCGCGCAAAGCGGCGGCAGGCGCGAGCGTCAGATCGTCGAGATCGGTGGTGGCGAGGTTGGGCGCATCCACGTTGCACGCCACGAGAATCGCCGTGACGAGCAGCATCAACAGCGCCGTCACGACGAACGCGCGGTAGATCTCGAATGCGCGCTTGATGAAGCGCTGCCGCGCCGCGGCCTCGGTGCGGCGTGCGCACAGCGTGGCCCACGCGGTGGCCGTGGCGAAGCCGCCGAGGAAGACGAAGACCTCGGCCGCGTCGCACAGCGCGTAGGCGTGGAGCGTGACGCGCGAGACGATGCTGCCGCCGATGTGATCGACGACGATGATGAGCAGAACGAGGCCGCGGAAGAAATCGAGTTCGACTAGACGGTTGGATGACTTTGGCATGGTGGGGCAGAAGGCCGGGCCGGTATGAGGCGCATGAAGCAGCCGATGATGCAAAACGGGCCGGGCGGGCAGATGCTGGAAGTACCTGGCTGGAAAAATCGGGAAATCAGGAATTCGGGCGACGTTCGCGGCGCGCCTTGCGCCGGGAACCGGGAAGTGGCCACCAGGGCGGCCGCACGACAAACGCAGGAAAAGACCTGAAGAATACGCGAGGGTTCCCGCCGAATGCGGGTTTACGTTGACACCGCCGATGTTAGCGTAATTTCAAATAGCTTTCAGTCGGCGCGGCCAGTGCGCTGTTCAAGTTTCTGGGACGTGTGCCGATAAGGCAGGGGATGGGGCACGATCATGCAGGTGCGCCAAACGCCGCCCTGAAGCGGGTTTGGGCAATTTCCTCTGGCCCTTTGCCAACGCGCTGCTGAGCAAGAATTCGGCTAATTAACATTTGTTTCAAAGTGTTCTCCCTGGGCTGATTTCGTGGAGTTGCGCTTACAATGCCGCATCGAATTTGAGATGGCACGCTCGTTCGTTAATGGAGCGATCGCGTGCGTTGAATGTTTATGGTTCGAGATGTCGTCGGTTTAGACGCAGATCGACGCAGCCCGGCGCAGGCGAGCCGGCACGCCATGAGGGACGGGAGCGCGGCATACGCGGCAGACCGTCCGGGGCAGCCATTCGCTGCATCGCACGGCTGCAGGCACCGCAGGAGAAAGGGTTATGTTTGAAGACGATCGTATCGGTCAGCGCGGCCTCAAAGCGTTTTGGGCCGCGTTGGGATTGGCGGCCCTGTTGGGGGGCTGCGCCAACATGAATCAGCAGCAGCCGCAGCAACAACCGCAGCCTGACACGGCGGCAGCGGCGACCCCGGCCTCCGACGCAGCGAGCGCCGACGCCAGCAGCGCACAACAAGCGACGAGTGCGCCCGTCACGCGCGTCGTCACCAAAACGACCTACGTGCGCGTGCGCCGCGGTGACACGCTTCAGCGCATCGCGCAAAAGCACAGTGTGTCGGTCAAGGATCTGGCCACCTGGAATCACCTGAAGCCGAACGCTCAACTGCGCGCAGGCCAGTCGATCAAGCTGGTTTCAAAGCAGACGATCACCGTCCAGGTGGCCGCGCCGCAAGCAGGCGGAGCGACGGCGAATGCCAGCCCGAACGCAGCTGGAAACCGCCAGGTTGCGGCCGAAGTGGCACGCCATTCGAACAGCGTCGCACTCGTGTGGCCGGCGCATGGCCGTGTGGTCGAACCGTTCGCACCGGGCACGACGCGCGGCATCGAGATCGCGGGCAAGGCCGGCGACCCCGTGCTCGCCGCCGCCGACGGCAAGGTCATGTATGCGGGCACGGGCCTGAACGAATACGGCAGCCTGATCATCGTCCAGCACAACAAGGACTTCCTCACGGCTTACTCGCACAATCGCCGTCTGCTTGTGAAGACCGGTGACACGGTGCATCAGGGCCAGCAGATCGCCGAGATGGGCAGCGAAAACAACGACCGCGTGGCGGTGTTGTTCGAGGTGCGCCGCGATGGGAAGCCAGTGGACCCGATGCCCTATTTGCCTTCTTCTCCGCAGGGCTGAGCGTCCCACCTGTGCGGCGAGAACAACAAAACCGCCCTGACGCATCACAACGTCAGGGCGGTTTTTTCATCGTCGCAAACCGCGTACTTCCTAAAACCGCTGCTTAAAACGCGTCGCCCGGCACCCGCACCCAGCCTTCCATCAGCACGCGCGCGCTGCGGCTCATGATGGCCTTCGTGACCGTCCATTCGCCGTTTACCTGACGCGCCTCGGCGCCTACGCGCAGCGTGCCCGACGGATGCCCGAAGCGCACCGCGCTGCGTTCGCCGCCCCCCGCCGCGAGATTCACGAGCGTGCCGGGAATGGCCGCCGCGGTGCCGATCGCCACGGCCGCGGTGCCCATCATGGCGTGGTGGAGCTTGCCCATCGACATGGCGCGCACCAGCAGGTCCACATCGCCGACTTCCACCCGCTTGCCGCTCGACGCCGTATAGCCCACCGGCTTCGCCACGAAGGCGATTTTCGGCGTGTGCTGGCGCGTGGCGATCTCGTCGAGTTGCTTGATGAGCCCCATGCGCAGCGCGCCGTGCGCGCGGATCGTCTCGAATTTTTCGAGCGCCTGCGCGTCGCTGTTGATCGCGTCCTGCAATTCCGTGCCCGTGTAGCCGATGGTCTCGGCGTTCACGAAGATCGTCGGGATGCCCGCGTTGATCATCGTGGCCTTGAGCGTGCCCACACCAGGCACTTCGAGGTCGTCAACGAGATTGCCGGTGGGGAACATCGCGCCGCCCGCGCCCTCTTCCTCGGCGGCCGGGTCGAGGAATTCGAGCTGCACTTCGGCGGCGGGAAAGGTCACGCCATCCAGTTCGAAATCGCCCGTCTCCTGCACGTGCCCGTTCGTCATCGGCACGTGCGCGATGATGGTCTTGCCGATGTTGGCCTGCCAGATGCGCACGGTCGCCACGCCGTTGTCGGGCACGCGGCTCGGGTCGACGAGGCCGCCGCTGATCGCGAACGGGCCCACGGCGGCGGAGAGATTGCCGCAGTTGCCGCTCCAGTCGACAAAGGCCTTGTCGATGGCGACCTGGCCGAACAGGTAGTCGACGTCGTGGTCGGGCTTGCTGCTCTTCGCCAGAATCACGGTCTTGCTCGTGCTCGACGTCGCGCCGCCCATGCCGTCGATCTGCTTGCCGTACGGGTCGGGGCTGCCGATCACGCGCATGAGCAGCTTGTCGCGCGCAACGCCCGGCTGCTGCGCCGAAGCGGGCAGATCCTGGAGGCGAAAGAACACGCCTTTGCTGGTGCCGCCGCGGATATAGGTGGCGGGAATCTTGATCTGGGGTACGTGTGCCATGTGTTGTCCTGAAACGAAGGGCGGCGCGCGTGTGAGCGCTGCGCCGCCCGTTTCCCGTTTATGCCGCTGCCTGTGACGATTCGAGGAAGTCCTGCGCGAAACGCTGCAGCACGCCGCCGGCTTCGTAGATCGACACTTCCTCGGCCGTATCGAGTCGGCAGGTGACCGGCACTTCCACGCGCTCGCCGTTCCTGCGCTGAATCACGAGTGTGAGGTCGGCGCGCGGCGTGCGCTCGCCGATCACGTCGTACGTTTCCGTGCCGTCGATGCCGAGCGTCGTGCGGTTCGTGCCCGCCTTGAACTCGAGAGGCAGCACGCCCATGCCGATCAGGTTCGTGCGGTGAATGCGCTCGAAGCCTTCCGCTACGATCGCTTCCACACCCGCGAGACGCACGCCCTTGGCCGCCCAGTCGCGCGACGAACCCTGGCCGTAGTCCGCACCCGCGATGATGATGAGCGGCTGCTTGCGTTCCATGTAGGTTTCGATGGCTTCCCACATGCGCGTGACCTTGCCTTCCGGCTCGACGCGCGCAAGCGAACCCTTCTTCACGGCGCCGTCCACCACGGCCATCTCGTTGATGAGCGTCGGGTTCGCGAAAGTTGCGCGCTGCGCCGTGAGGTGGTCGCCGCGGTGCGTCGCGTACGAGTTGAAATCCTCTTCGGGCAGGCCCATTTTCGCGAGGTACTCGCCCGCTGCGCTGTCCAGCAGGATGGCGTTGGAGGGCGAGAGGTGGTCGGTCGTGATGTTGTCGCCGAGCACCGCGAGCGGGCGCAGGCCCTTGAGCGTGCGCTCGCCTGCCAGCGCGCCTTCCCAGTACGGCGGGCGGCGGATGTAGGTGCTTTGCGCGCGCCAGTCGTAGAGCGGGTCGGTCGTTTCACCTGTTACCGCGGTGGCCGCGAACATCGGTTCGTACACCTTGCGGAACTGCTCGGGCTTCACACTCTTCGCGACGATGGCGTCGATCTCTTCGTCGCTCGGCCAGAGGTCCTTGAGGTACACGGGCTTGCCGTCCTTGTCCGTGCCGAGCGAGTCCTGTTCGATGTCGAAGCGGATCGTGCCCGCAATCGCGTACGCGACGACGAGCGGCGGCGAGGCGAGGAACGCCTGCTTCGCATACGGGTGAATGCGGCCGTCGAAGTTGCGGTTGCCCGAGAGCACGGCGGTCGCATACAGGTCGCGGTCGATGATTTCCTGCTGGATCTTCGGGTCGAGCGCGCCCGACATGCCGTTACACGTGGTGCATGCAAACGCGACGATGCCGAAGCCGAGCTTTTCCAGATCGGGCAGCAGGTTGGCTTCCTCGAGGTAAAGCTCGACGGCCTTCGATCCCGGCGCCAGCGAACTCTTTACCCACGGCTTGCGCGTAAGGCCGCGCGCGTTCGCGTTGCGCGCGAGCAGCGCGGCGGCGATCACGTTGCGCGGGTTGCTCGTGTTCGTGCAGCTCGTGATGGCGGCGATGATGACCGCGCCGTCGGGCATCTGGCCCGGCGTTTCTTCCCACTTGCCTGCAATGCCGCGCTCGGCGAGAGCGGATGTGGGCAGACGCTTGTGCGGATTCGACGGGCCGGCCATGTTGCGCACCACGCTCGAAAGATCGAACGTCAGCGTGCGTTCGTATTGCGCGTTAGCGAGCGTATCGGCCCACAGGCCCGCGGTCTTCGCGTAGGTTTCGACGAGCTTGACCTGCTCTTCGTCGCGGCCCGTGAGACGCAGATACTCGAGCGTCTGGTCGTCGATGAAGAACATCGCGGCCGTGGCGCCATACTCGGGCGCCATGTTGGAGATCGTGGCGCGGTCGCCGAGCGTGAGGCTCGATGCGCCTGCTCCACGGAACTCCAGATAGGCGCCCACGACCTTTTCCTTGCGCAGGAACTCGGTGAGGGCGAGCACGATGTCGGTGGCGGTAATGCCGGGCTGGCGCTTGCCGGTCAGCTCCACGCCGACGATATCGGGCAGGCGCATCCACGAGGCGCGGCCGAGCATGACGTTCTCGGCTTCGAGGCCGCCCACGCCGATGGCGATCACGCCGAGCGCATCGACGTGCGGCGTGTGACTGTCGGTGCCGACGCAGGTGTCGGGGAACGCCACGCCGTCACGCGCCTGGATCACGGGCGACATCTTCTCCAGATTGATCTGGTGCATGATGCCGTTGCCCGGAGGAATCACGTCGACGTTCTTGAACGCCTTCTTCGTCCAGTTGATGAAGTCGAAGCGGTCTTCGTTGCGGCGGTCTTCGATCGCGCGGTTCTTGTTGAACGCGTCCGGATCGAAGCCGCCGCATTCCACGGCGAGCGAGTGGTCGACGATCAGTTGCACCGGTACGACCGGATTCACCTTGGCGGGGTCGCCGCCCTGGTCGGCAATGGCGTCGCGCAGGCCGGCGAGATCGACGAGTGCGGTTTGCCCGAGGATGTCGTGGCAGACCACGCGCGCCGGGAACCACGGAAAGTCGAGGTCGCGCCTGCGCTCGATGAGCTGCGTAAGCGAGGCGGTGAGCGTGGCCGGGTCGCAGCGGCGCACGAGGTTTTCGGCGAGCACGCGCGAGGTGTACGGCAGCGTGGCGTAGGCGCCGGGCTGGATGGCCTCGACGGCTTCGCGCGCGTCGAAGTAATCGAGCCGGGTGCCCGGGAGGGACTTGCGGTAGGCGGTATTCACGGCTTGGGGACCAAATGGATTGTAAGCGGCGATGCGCAGGATCGAAGGCGACGTCGTCACGCTACGACGCATCGCCTCCGGCGATCAGCGCTTGCTGATCGGCGTGAACTTCAGATTCTCCGGACCCGTGTAGTTCGCGCTCGGGCGGATGATCTTGTTGTCGATGCGCTGCTCGATGATGTGCGCGCTCCAGCCGGCGGTGCGCGCGATCACGAAGATCGGCGTGAACATGGCGGTCGGCACGCCCATCATGTGATACGACACGGCGCTGAACCAGTCGAGGTTCGGGAACATCTTCTTGACTTCCCACATTGTCGATTCGAGGCGCTCGGCAATGTCGAACAGCTTCATGTTCGACTGCTCCTTCGAGAGCTTCTTCGCGATTTCCTTGATGACCTTGTTGCGCGGGTCCGAGATCGTGTACACCGGGTGGCCGAAGCCGATCACGACTTCCTTTTTCTCCACGCGTGCGCGGATATCGGCTTCTGCGTCGTCGGCGTTTTCGTAGCGCGACTGGATCTCGAACGCGACTTCATTCGCGCCGCCGTGCTTCGGACCGCGCAGCGCGCCGATCGCGCCCGTGATGGCCGAGTAGATGTCCGAGCCCGTGCCCGCGATCACGCGGCCCGTGAACGTCGAGGCGTTGAACTCGTGCTCGGCGTACAGGTTGAGCGACACGTGCATCGCGTCGACCCACGACTTCGACGGCGCGCGGCCGTGCAGCAGGTGCAGGAAGTGGCCGCCGATCGAGTCGTCGTCGGTTTCGACTTCGATGCGCTTGCCGTTGTGCGAAAAGTGATACCAGTACAGCAGCATCGAGCCGAGCGAAGCCATCAGGCGGTCGGCGATATCGCGCGCGCCCGGCAGGTTGTGGTCGTCTTTCTCGGGCAGCACGGTGCCCAGAATCGAGACGCCGGTGCGCATCACGTCCATCGGATGCGCCGAGGCGGGCACGGCTTCGAGGGCCGTCTTCACGTTGGCGGGCAGGCCGCGCAGCGCCTTGAGCTTCGCCTTGTAGCCGGCCAGTTCGGACGTGTTCGGCAGCTTGCCGTGCACGAGCAGGTACGCGACTTCTTCGAATTCGCACGCGGTGGCGAGGTCGAGAATGTCATAGCCGCGGTAGTGCAGGTCGTTGCCGGTGCGGCCCACGGTGCACAGCGCCGTGTTGCCCGCCGCGACGCCTGACAGCGCAACGGACTTCTTCGGCTTGAAACCGCCAGCGGCTTGCGTGGTGTTTTCTGCTTCGCTCATGGTGTCTTCCTCTCTCCAGGTATCTGTGAACTATATGGTGGGCGGATTTACTTCTTCGCGGCAAAGAGCGCGTCGAGCTTGTCTTCGTATGCGTGATAGCCGAGGTAGCGGTAGAGGTCTTCGCGCGACTGCATCGTCGAGACGGCGGCCTTTTGCGTGCCGTCGCGCTTGACGGTCTCGTAGAAGTTCAGCGCGGCAGCGTTCATCGCACGATACGCGCCGCAGCAGTAGAGCGCGATATCCACGTTCGCGCTCTTCAGTTCTTCGGTCGTGAAGAACGGCGTCGAGCCGAACTCCGTGAGGTTGGCGAGAATCGGCACCTTCACGGCGGCGCGGAAACGGCGGTAGTCGTCGAGCGTCTTCATCGCTTCGGGGAAGATCATGTCCGCGCCCGCTTCCACGTAAGCCACGGCGCGCTCGATCGCGGCGTCGATGCCTTCCACGGCGGCCGCGTCGGTGCGGGCCATGATGACGAAGCCGTCGTCGGTGCGCGCGTCCACGGCGGCCTTCACGCGGTCCACCATCTCGTCGGTTCCCACGACTTCCTTGTTCGGGCGATGGCCGCAGCGCTTCTGACCCACCTGGTCTTCCAGGTGCACGGCGGCCACGCCTGCCTTGATGAACGACTTGATCGTGCGCGCGATATTGAATGCGCCACCCCAGCCGGTGTCGATGTCGACCATCAGCGGAATGTCGACGGCGTCGGTGATGCGGCGGGCGTCGATCAGCACGTCGTCCATGGTGCTGATGCCGAGGTCCGGCACGCCGAGCGAGTTGGCGGCCACGCCGCCGCCCGAAAGATAGACGGCCTTGAAGCCGGTCGCCTGCGCGAGCTTGGCCGCATACGCGGTGATGGCGCCGACGACCTGCAGCGGTTGTTCGGCAGCCACGGCTGCGCGGAATTTCGCGCCGGCGCTGGCGGGGATTTTGTTGTTCATGCGGGATGTCTCCAATTGAATCGCCGCCTGATACTGCAGATAGCGTGCCAGCTCCGCGCCAGGAGGCTAACGCGTTGATTTTGCGCTGGAATCGCTTGTGCCGGTAGCGGGCCCCGATTTCCATGGTGAAATCACAATTTCAAAAATGAAATCGGCGCGCGATAATGCGAAATCTGGCTGACGGTCGGCTATCGGCTGCACCGTCCCCGGCGTCACGACCGTATCGTTGGACATCATGAACCGCTTTCCCGCTCCCGCTTCCTCCGCGATCCGCCCGCGTGTCTGGGCCATGGGTATCAGCCGCCTGCGCGACCTGTTTCGCGACATCGCCCGCGAATACGACGAGCTCGCGGACCTGCGCGTGGTGCCGCGCGGCTTCGAGGAAGCGGTGGCCGAACTCGCCGCCGCGGGGCCGAACCAGCGGCCCGATGTGGTGGTGGCGGCGGGCTCGAACGGCACCTATCTGAAAGCGCGTATCGACCTGCCCGTAGTGCTCGTGCAGCCCACCGGCTTCGACGTGATGCAGGCGCTAGCCCGCGCGCGGCGCGAGGCCGATCTCGTCGCGCTCGTCACCTACGGTGAGACGCCTGTGGAAGTACGGCGCTTTGCCAGCGCCTATGGCATCGACGTGGTGTTCGGCCAGTACCGCACGGTTCAGGACGCCGAGGCCTGCGTGCTCGACCTGCGCGACCGCGGCGTGGGCGCGGTCGTGGGGCCGGGCCTCGTCAACGATCTCGCGGCCCGGCTCGGGCTCGTGCCGTTTTTCGTCTACTCGCGGCCCTCGGTGCGCGCGGCGTTCGACAACGCGCTGGATCTCGTGCAAGCCACCTGGCGCGAAACGCAGCGTCGGCAGCGCCTCGACAGCGTGCTGCAACACCTGCGCGACGGCGTGGTCGCGCTCGATGCGCGCGGCCGCGTGGAGGCGATCAACCAGCGCCTCGCGGCCGTGCTCGGCATCGATCCGGCGGCGGCCGCGGGCCAGTCGCTCGCGGCGCTCGCGCCCGACATCGCGTTCGCGCTGCCCGAAGCCGATGGCGAATCGCTCGAGACCGTGCGCGGTGTGAGCTATGTCGTGCATCGCGGGCCGCTCGTCGACAACGGCGTGACGACAGGCGCCGTGCTCACGTTTCAGGAGTCGCGTGCGGTGGAGCGGCTCGACCGCACGCTGCGCTCGCGTCAGCGCACGCAGCAGTTCGTCGCGCGCTACCGGCTGGACGACCTGAGCGGCGCGACGCCCGGCATCGAGCGCGTGCGCCAGCTCGCGCGGCGCTATGCGAAGTCGGACGCCACGGTGCTGATCCGCGGCGAAAGCGGCACCGGCAAGGAGATGATCGCTCAGGGCATTCATCGCGAGAGCCCGCGGCGCGACTTTCCGTTCGTCGCGATGAATTGCGGCGCGTTTCCCGAGGCGCTACTGGAGAGCGAGTTGTTCGGCTACGAGGAGGGCGCGTTCACGGGTGCGCGGCGCGGCGGCAAGGTGGGGCTCATCGAGGCCGCGCACCGCGGCACGCTTTTTCTCGATGAAATCGGCGAGATGCCATTGCCGTTGCAAAGCCGCCTGCTGCGCGTGCTGCAGGAGCGCGAGGTGGTGCGCCTCGGCGCCACCGAGCCCACGCGCGTGGACGTGCGCGTGGTCGCCGCCACGCACCGCGCGCTCACCGAGCAGATCGAAGCGGGCGAGTTTCGCGCGGATCTCTTCTATCGCCTGAACATTCTCAATCTCGCCATTCCGCCGTTGCGCGAGCGCGGCGCCGACATCGCGCTGCTGGCGTCGGAACTGCTGTTCCAGGCCTCGCGCCGCGAGCCGCGCGTGGCCGTGCGTATCCGCACGCCCGAAGACGCGTCGCGCACGCTCGCACGGGTGAGCGGCGCGCTCGCGCGGCACGCATGGCCCGGCAACGTGCGCGAGTTGCAGAACGTGGTCGAGCGGATGGTGGTGGAACTGGCCGATTCGGAAGAGGACGTGCTGACGCCCGACGTGCTGCGCTCCATCGCGCCGGAGGTGTTCGAGTCGCGCCGTGCTGCGAGTGGCGCGGCAACGACGGCAGGCGAGGGCGCGCTCACCTTGCGCGAGCGCAGCCTCAACACCGAAGCCGATGAAATCCGCGCCGCGCTCGACGCCTGCAACGGCGATCGCGACCGCGCGTGCGAGATGCTCGGCATCAGCAAGACGACGTTGTGGCGACGCCTTTCCGCCGCGAAGGGCAAGCGCGGCGGCGCAGCAGCCGAGGCCACGGTGGCCGCGGCGCCTCGCAAGGCGCCGCGCGCCAGAAACGCTTAGTTCTTCAGGGCGTTGAGGAGCGGCGCGACGGTCCCGTGCAAGTGCAGGATCTCGGGGCTCGCCTGCAGCAACGCCTGATAGCGCTCGTAGAACTCCGCCGATTCCTCGCCGGAGAAGAGTGCGGCCACGCCTTGCGCCGCACCGATGCGATCGTCGGGGCTCGCATCCTTGGCGTCGAGCGTTTCGTCGACGTTGGCGATCACCGTCGAGAGCGGCATGAGCCAGCGAAAGCCCGAGCCGTTGATGAGCACCTGCAGGAAGGCCGCCGGCGTGACCGGTCCGAACTCGCGTTCGTAGTCCTTGCGCTCGTGGTCGAGAATCGCCTTGTGCAGCGTGAGCAGGGGCTTGCGCACGGTCGTGAGGAATTGAATCGCGCTTTGTTCGTTCATCGTACGGCTCCTTGGGTAGCGCGAACCGTTCGCGCGGATATGCGGACGATGGTAGCGCAATGGCCGGCTGCGCGTGGCTAAGCCGTGGATGAGCGGTAGCTGGGCGCGGCCAGCGCTACACTCTGCCGGTCCGCGAAACCGCGATGCCCACGCCGACCACCCCGACCACCCCGAGAACGCTTCGATGACGATACTGCCACTGCACCGCCACGACCTGCCGCTCGATACCGCCGAGCTGGCGCGCTTCATGGTCGGCAAATATCTCGTGCGCGACCTGGCGCGCGGGCGCATGGTGGGGCGGCTCGTCGAAGTCGAAGCGTATCCCGTGGGCGACTCCACGAGCTACGCCTACATCGGACGCCGGCCCTATAACGCCGCGATGTTCCTCGAGCGCGGTCATGCCCACGTGCGGCTGACCTACGGCAGCGCCTGGATGTTCAACATGTCGAGCGAAGCCGTGGACGTGGGCGCGGGCATCCTGTTTCGCGCGCTGGAGCCGCTCGAAGGCATCGGCGCGATGGAGGCGCTGCGCCCCGGCGTCCCGCTGCGGGATCTCGCGCGCGGGCCGGGGCGGCTCTCGCAGGCGTTCGGCATTGCGGCGGCCTTCGACGGCGTGGACCTGTGCCGCGGGCACGGACTCTGGATCGGCCGCGTGGACGAACCCGAGCGGCCCGTGGGCGTGACGACACGCATCGGGCTCTCGCGTGAGATGGACCGGCCGCTGCGTTTCTACGAACGGGGCAGCCGGTTCGTGAGCGGCCCACGTAAGCTGCTGGACGGCAGCGTCGCCCCGCTGTGACTGGCACGAGCGCTCCGGCGAAATCCGCGGGAAGCGCCGCGCCGCAAGGCGTTCGGCCGATATCGCATGCGCGCGGCATTGTTGCCGCGATTGAAAGTGTATTTTCCCAAAATTAGGGTTTCCCCTGGGCTCCTGTCTCAATACACTGAAATCACTGGTTCGGCGATGCAAGCAGACACCGCCGTCGGAATAAAACAAGTGATGGAGGTAATGAACATGAAATCCCGTACCCTGATTCAAGCCGCATTCGTCGCCGCCCTCGTGGCTGCTCCGGCCCTTTCGTTTGCCCAGGTGCAAGGCAACGGTCCGGTCACACGCGCCGAAGTGAAGTCCGAATTGATCCAGCTCGAGAAGGCCGGCTACAACCCGGCTACCGCCAATGACGCGACGTACCCGAGCGACATCCAGGCCGCCGAAGCCCGCGTGAGCCAGCAGGAAGGGTTGGCGCAACAAGCGCCGGCAGCCGAAACGAGCGGCTATGGCCCGTCGACCTCCGGTTCGGCGCAGTCGGGCCAGCCGGCCACGGTGCGCCCGTCGCAGTCGGTGTACTTCGGCAACTAAGCGGGTGACCGGGCGACATCGATCGGCCGAGGCTGGCCGTTCCAGCGCAAACCGGTGCCAGGGCGCTGCGAGCAGGCACGGACGCACGCGTAAGTTGACCCGGCAGCGCCCCCACCCAGCAAAGCTCTAAACCCATACTGGCGAAGGCGGACAGCGTTCCGCCTTTGTCGCACGCCGCCCGCGCAAACCATCGCGCGATTTTTCATGCGTGGAACCTCCGCCGCCGAAAGGTGGCTTCGCCCAACCCCGTCGGGATTGGGCGCTTTTTCACGTCTGGTGGGCTGGTGGGGCGGGCGCGTTACGTCAGGCGCCAGTCCCGCCGGTGATGTAGTGCTCAAGCTGCTCGATCGTGAACTTCTGCTCGGCGATGATTTCCTTCACGAGGTCGCCGATCGACACCATTCCCACGAGCTTGCCGCCGTCCATGACGGGCAGGTGACGCATGCGCCGCTCGGTCATGAGCGCCATGCAGTCGTAGGTGGTCTGCTCCGGCTGGACGAAGCGCACGTGCGTGCTCATGATGTCGCGCACGGCGGTCGTTTTCGAAGATCGGTCCATCAGCACGATCTTGCGCGCGTAGTCACGCTCCGTGACGATGCCGGCGATCGATGGACCGTCGGTCACGAGCAGCGCGCCGATCTGCTTATCGGCCATCAGGCGGATTGCGTTGTAGACGGAATCGGAGGCTTCGATCGTGTACACCACCTGTTCCGGTTTCGATTTGAGTACCTGTGCAACGCTTGTCATAGGGCGACCCTCTTCGTCCTTCTGGTTGTCCAGTCATTGCGCGGTGCGGCAAGCCGGGTGTATCGCCCGTCAAGCCATTGGAAAGCCATTTCAGTATAGGCGGCTGGCGTGCCGTGCGTCCTCGGGGTATGCGCGGGGGTCGCACCATTTATGCCGAGGGCATGCGGCGCGGGCCGAGCCTCCCCTACTGGGCTGGGCGGCGGGGTGGAGCAAATGGCGGTAAACTCCGGTTCCGAACCTCAACCCGGCCCCTTGCCGGTTTTGCCAGTTTTTGCTCGAGAATCATGCCTACGCTTCCTGAGTCGTCCTGTGCGGACGGCGACAACGCCAACGAATGCGTCGTGCTTGACGCGACCGCCACGCTGCCGACCCGCTACGGCACGTTCGAGTCCTATGTCTACCGGGTGAAGGACGGCGGCGCCGAGCATCTCGCGCTCGTCATGGGCGACGTGGGCAGCGGCGAGCCTACGCTGACGCGGCTCCACTCCGAGTGCCTGACCGGCGACGTGTTCGGTTCCTACCGTTGCGACTGCGGCGAGCAGCTCGACCTCGCGCTGCGCTACATCGCGGCCGAAGGCCGTGGCGTGCTGCTCTATCTGCGTGGCCACGAAGGCCGGGGCATCGGCCTGTCGAACAAGATCCGCGCGTACCAGCTCCAGCAGCAGGGCCGCGACACCGTCGAGGCGAACCTCGATCTCGGTCTGCCCGACGACGCGCGCGAATACGATTCGGCGGCAGCGATCCTGCGCCTGCTGAAAGTGTCGTCGGTGAAGCTCATGAGCAACAATCCGAAGAAGTTCGACACGCTCAGGCAGCACGGCCTCCCGGTGATCGAACGCGTGGCGCTCGCGATCCCGATGCGCGAGGAAAACGAGCGTTATATCCGCACCAAGCAGGTCAAGTTCGGGCATTACTTCGAAGAAAACGAATAACCTCGAATCGTCGTCACGACGGGCCGGGCACGGCAATTGCGCAGCGGCAAACAAACTAGCTGGAACAGGGAGAAACGATGTCCAAGCGCTTCAACACGCGCCTGCGCGCGGCCTTACCTGCGCTCGCCGGCGCGTGCCTCGCAACCGGTCTCGTGCTCGCGTCGTCCGCCGCCAGCGCGCAATCCGCGGCCTACACGAGCGAACCGGTGGATCTGTACGCGGGGCCTTCAGGCGACTATCCCGTCGTAGCCGAACTGGGACCCGGCCAGCCCGTCACCGTGATGGGCTGCGTGGGCGACTATTCGTGGTGTGACGTCACCGTGCCCGGTCTGCGCGGCTGGGTCTACGGCGGGTATCTCAGTTATCCGTATCAGGGCAGCTACGTGCCGCTCACCGACTATGGCGCGCAGATCGGCCTGCCGATCGTGGCGTTCTCGCTGGGCGCCTACTGGGGCAGCTTCTATCGCGACCGGCCGTGGTATGGCGAACAGCATCGCTGGGAGCACGTGCCGCCGCCCGAACGCGGCCGCCCGCCGGCAGCGCCGGCGTGGCATGGTGCGCCGGGCCGGCCGTCCGCCATTGCGCCTGGCGGTGGCGAGCGTCCCTCGCGACCCGATGAGCCGATGCGCGGCGCACCGCCGCCCGGGACGCAACGCCCGCCCGGCAACGGGGAGCAACCGGGCACCATGCGTCCCCACGAGGCGGGGCATCCGCCCGAGCAGCAGCAGTTCGGCGGCCGGCCGCCCGCCGGCGCGCCCGCGCAGGGCTATGCGCGTCCGCCGGAGCCCCAGCCGCAGGGCGGCATGCGCGCGCCTGGGCCCGCACCTCAACAGCCGCAGGCCGGCATGCGCCCGCCCGCACCTCAACAGCCGCAGGGGCGGCCGGCTGCGCCGCCTCAGGGTGGTGGTCAGGGCGGGCATGCTCCCCAGGGTGGCGAACGGGGCAATGACCGGCAATCCGAGCACTAACGCATACTGACTTGCTTCGCTGCGGCGGCGGGATATCTCCATGGCGGGAATCCCGCCGCTGCCGTCTTCCGGCTGAGAGTTAGGATTGCGAATCAATCCGGGCGCGTGACGGGCATGCGCTGCGTTACGCGGGCTCGCTGGAGCCATCCCCCAAGCCATGCCATCTGCCCGGCTGTTCACTGCTTTTCATCGGCTCTGACAGATTTAACAATCCCTGACAGTAAATTCACGGCACCCAGGTGAGAATACGTCGTCGCGGCAAGTGCAAGCACGGCCGCACGCCGCCAGCGCCACGCGAGCTTCGCGCATGCGCCGCTGGCAACGGATTTCCGCTACGGGGGCTGGCTCGCTCGGGACCTGGCGACGCAGTCAGCAAGAGGAAGTCAGAGCGAACCCGAGTTCGCCGGATAACGCTGGGAAAACCAGTGCTTTGAGGTGGACGTGGCGATGGCGGCACGTGCCTCGTCGTGCAGGGAGGCGGCTGCGGCCCGCTGACAGCGTCGGGCGGTGACGCTGGCAGCGGGGCTCGCGCCGCGTACGACGATGACTGCGCTGGCGGTCCGACTCCGGGGGCGGAATCCGGAGACCACGCAGTGCGTAGCACGCGGCCGTCGCCACATTTTTTTCCGCATTTGAGAACGCATTCTTTTTGCCGCTTCGCGCATTGCGAGCGGCTCGACGTTGTTGCGTCCGCGAAAAAACGCCTGGCCGCTTCACTTCTGTTGCTCTGCCTGCTTGTCTTCACGGGGGCTACATGTTTTTCCGATCCGGCCGTAAGCGTTTTCCACCGGGCTCGCGCGCGGACGGCCCCGACGGTGGCCGCGAGTTCGACCGCATCGAGCTCGACCTCGCGCGCGACCAGCATGCGCGCGCCGCGATGGAAGCCTACGCGGACTCCTGCGCGGCCGAACTCCCGTGGCTCAGCGAGGCGCTGCACCTTTCGCGTTTCGGCGCGGCCGAGCGTCTGACACAGTGTTCGTCCACGGTACTGCGCGTGTTCGTGATGGCGCAGTCGCGCGCGGCCTTGCAGCCGGACTATGCACACGCGGCATGGGAGCACGTGCACTCCCACCTGACCGCGCTGCTCGCGCAATCGCCGTCAGTTGCGGGCGAGGCGGCCAGGCCCGGTTCGAACGACGGCAAATTCGACTACCATGAGTGATTAACATGAGAGCGATCTGTTCACCGAAGTCGAGCGTGGCCTCGCGCTCGCATTTTTTTCGAGACGCGGCGAGAGTAGCGGGCTTTGGTGCGCGGCGGGTCCCGCGTGCCGCCAGGCCCAGAGCCGGGGCCCGGGCGGGTGGCCCACGATCCGGCGCCGAAGCGCGCGCCAGCGCCCGCCAGGCAATGGTCCTGGTGGCAGCGCGGTGCGGCAGGGAAGCAGTCCATCGCAGGACGATGAAGAACAAACCTGGTTGCGGGGTGCTATGAGAGTTGCAGTACTGGATGACGATGCAGCGCAGACAGAGTTCGTCTGCCAGGCCTTGAGCGCTGCGGGCCACGTCTGCCACGCGTTCGCCAAGGGTAGCGAGCTCGTCAGACAGCTTCGGCGGCAGACGTTCGATATGCTCGTGCTCGACTGGAACGTACCCGACATGGCGGGCGACGAGGTGCTGCACTGGGTGCGGCAGAGCCTCTCCACGCGCCTGCCGGTGCTCTTCATGACGAGCCGCAGCCGCGAGGCCGACATCGCGCAAATGCTCAACGCCGGCGCCGACGACTATGTCGTCAAGCCCGTCTCGGCGCCGGTGCTGATCGCCCGCGTCAATTCGCTGTTGCGCCGCGCCTATCAACTGCACACGCCCGCGTTCAAGGAAACCTTCGGCGAATACGAGTTCGACCTGAAGTCGCGCCAGGCTTCGGTGAGCGGCCGCAACGTCGCGCTCACGCAGAAGGAGTTCGAACTCGCGCTGCTGCTGTTTCAGCATCTGAGCCGTCCTCTGTCTCGCGCGCACATCCTTGACGTGATCTGGAAGCAGTCCGACGACATTCCTTCGCGCACGATGGACACGCACGTTTCCATGCTGCGCTCGAAGCTCGGCCTGCGTCCCGAGAACGGCTATCGCCTCACGCCGATTTACGGCTACGGCTACCGGCTCGAGCGTATCGAGGGGGACAGCGCGTGAGGGGCGCGCGTGCGGTGCGCGCCACCGCGGCGCCGTTCCTTGCTTTCGCGCTTGCGTTCGTTGCACTTCCCCGCGGCGCCGAGGCGCGCGAGAACGCTCCGGCGCAGCCGCCCGAGATGACCCCCTACGTCGCGCGCCCCGGCGACTCGCTCTACGACATCGCCACGCGTTACCTGCGCAATCCCGCCGACTGGAAGAAGCTCGCGAGCCTCAATCATGTGAGCGAGCCGCGCCACCTCCGGCCGGGCACGACGCTGCGCGTGCCGGTCGCGCTGCTGCGCCAGGATGGCCTGAGCGCGAAGGTGATCGCCGCGAACGGTCCCGTGCAGCATGCGTTCCGCACCGGCCCGCTTCTACCGCTCACCGTCGGCGCGAGCCTTGTCGAAGGCGACCGGGTGCAGACCGGCCACAACGGTTTCGCCACCCTCGAACTGGCCGATGGCTCGCATATCGCCCTGCCGCCCGATACCTCGCTCGACCTCGCCACGCTGCGTCAAACGGCGCTCACGGGCGCGACCGACCGCATCGTCGATCTCCATCACGGCGAGGTGAGCAACGAGGTCACGCATGCCACGAAGAAGGACGATCGCTTCCAGATCCGCTCGCCTTCCGTGGTGGCCGGTGTGCGCGGCACGCAGTTTCGCGTGAGCTACGACGGCGACAAGGGTGCGACGGCGGTCGAGGTGCTGGACGGCGCAGTGGGCGTGGACGCCGACTCGGTGGCCCGCAACGGCCGCAGCGCGCTCGCGCGGCCGCCGTCACCGGGCACCCCGCTCAGCGCCTCCGAGCAACTCGTCGCCGCGCACCACGGCAACCTCACGCTGGCGGGCCAGCCGGTGGGCGCGCCCGTCACGCTGCTCGACGCGCCCGAGCTGCTGCATCCGTCCAAAGTGCAGGACGACGAAGCTGTCGCCTTCGAAATCGCGCCCTCGGCGGGTGCGAGCGCCTGGCGCGTGCAGATCGGCCGCGACGCGGGCCTGCTCGACATGATTCGCGACAAGCGCAGCGCCGACCCGCGCGTGTCGTTTGCCAATCTCGAAGACGGCACCTACTTCGTACGCATCTCCGCCATCGACGCCCGCGGCCTCGAAGGCATGCCGGTTTCGTATGCGTTCGAGCGCCGGCGCGTCGCGCTGGGCACGAGCGCCGGCCCCATTGAAGGCTCGCGCGACTTCGCGTTCCGCTGGTTCATCGACCGCAACGCGCAAAACACGCGCTTTCGCTTCGTGCTCGGCACGACGTCCGATCTGCGCGCGCCGCTCATCGACCGTACCGACATCACGACGGGCGATGCGGTCGTGCGCGACCTGCCGAAGGGCGTCTACTACTGGACGGTGATCGCCGAGCAGTTCGACAACGGCCACTACTACCAGAAGGGCAGCCCGGTCCAGTCATTCAGGCTCGACTGGTGACTCGGCCGGACGAGGTGGAGCCCCGCATGAGCGTGAGGCCGCCCGCGCGCCTTGGCCGCTCCGTCGGGCGACGCTTCCTGTTCGAATGGGCCGGCGTGGGCTGCGCGGGCGTGGTCGTGGTCGTGCTCTGCGTGCTCTGGCGGCTCACGAGCGGCGCCGACCATCTCGTCTATGACCGCCTGCTCTCCGCGCGTGCGTTGCCGGTGTCGCCCGACATCGTGCTCGTGGAGATCGATAATGCGAGCGTCGCGGCGCTCGGGCGCTGGCCGTGGCCGCGCGAGCTGCATGCGCGGCTCGTCGATCAACTCGCGAAAGCGGGTGCCGCGGCCGTCGTCTACGACGTGCTGTTCACCGAATCGTCCCCCGACGACGCGCACTTTGCGCAGGCACTGCACGCGCGCCCGTCGTTCCTCCCCATCCTGCTCACGCCCGCCGACGACACCGGCCGCCGCGAGGCCGTGCGTCCGGTCGCGCCGCTCGCGCAGGCGGTCGCCGGCATGGGCCACATCAACCTCGAAGTCGATAGCGACGGCATCGTGCGCAGCGTCGCGCTGTTCGAAGGCGACGCGCAGCAGCGCTGGCCGCAACTGATGGTGCCGGTCTGGCGGGCCGTGCGCAGCGGCGCGGTGAAGCTCGCGCACGGCATGCCCGCCGCCGCGCAGCGCGATGATGTGCTGCATGCGGCGGCGCCGGGCAGCGAGGCGCGTTTCCTGATTCCGTTCGGCGCAAATTCCCAGGCGTTCCACAAGGTCTCGTTCGCCGACGTGCTCGATGGCCGCGTGCCGCCCGAGCAGTTGCGCGGGCGCGTGGCGATCGTCGGCGTCACGGCCTCGGGGCTCTACGACCGCTTCGCCACGCCGCTCTCGGGTACGCTCGGGCCGCTACCCGGCGTGTACATCCACGCCATCGTGCTCGACACGCTGCTCAACGGCAGCGCCATCCAGCCCGCGCCGCCGGTCATGGTCGTGTTTGCCTCGCTCGCGCCGCTCGCGGTGCTGCTGGCGGGTTTCCTCGTGCTCTCGCCGTTGCGCACGCTGCTGCTGCTCGCGTTCCTGATCGCCGTGTCGCTCGGTGCGAGCGCGGGCATGCTGCACGTGCGCCTCTGGCTCCCGCCCGTGCCAGCGATCGTCGCGCTGCTCATCGTCTATCCGGTGTGGAGCTGGCGCCGCCTCGAGATGACGATGGCTTACCTGCGCAAGGAACTGCGCCAGCTTGCCGACGAACCCTACCTGCTGCCCGAGGCGCCTACGCCGCGCCGCGAATTCGCCGGCGACGCGCTCGCCCAGCAAATGGCGCTCATGGCGCAGGCCGCGCAGCGGCTGCAGGACATGCGCCGCTTCGTATGGGATAGCCTCGATTCCGTGCCGGAGCCGATTCTCGTGGCCGATCTGCGCGGTGTCGTGCTGATCGCGAATCATGCGTCGCGTGCGTATCTCGAGCGCCTGAACGTGAGCGCCGCGGAAGGGCGCCGGATGCAGGACGTGTTCGGCGACCTCGCGCTCGTCAAGCCGATCGACCCGTCGCCCGACGCGATGGCGTTTGCGCACGCGCATTGGCCCGCGCCGCTCGACCCGGCGCGCGACGAGTTTGCCGAGCTGATGGAACGCGGCGTGGAAGTGCGCGCGCGCGACGGCAGCGACTATCTGCTGCGCTACGCGTGCTGTACGAACGCGCAGGGACAGGCGGTGGGCTGGATCGCGGGTCTCGTCGACGTGACGGAGCTGCACGACGCCGAACGCCAGCGCGAGGACGCGCTGCGCCTGCTGTCGCACGACATGCGCTCGCCGCAGGCCTCGATCGTCGCGCTCGTCGAGACGGAGCGCGAGCGCGGCACGCTTGGCTCCGAGCCCGTGCGCGGCGTGATGGAGCGCATCGAGCGCTACGCGCGCCGCTCGCTCAAGCTCGCCGACGACTTCGTGCAGCTCGCGCGCGCCGAGTCGCAGGTGTACGCGCTCGAGCTCACCAGCCTCGCGGAGCTGGTGATCGACGCGAGCGACGAAGTGTGGCCGCAGGCGCACGCGAAGCGCATCCAGATCGACACCGTGTTCGAAGGCGAGCAGATGGGCTGGATCAACGCCGACCGCTCGCTCATGACGCGCGCGCTCGTGAACGTGCTGAACAACGCAGTGAAGTACAGTCCTGCGGATACGCGCATCGTCTGCACCGTCGCGCTGGACGACCGCGTTCCGTCGCGCGTGGTCTGCTCGATTCGCGATCAGGGCTACGGCATCGCGCAGGAAGATCAGGCGCGGCTGTTTCAGCCGTTTCAGCGCTTTCATGCGGAACAGCGGCCCGAGGTGAGCGGCGCGGGGCTCGGCATGGCGTTCGTGAAGACAGTCGTGACGCGCCACGGCGGCGACGTCCTGCTGGAGAGCGAGCCAGGCAAGGGCACCGTGCTGACGATGTCGCTGCCCGCGATCGGTGCGCCGGTTTGAGTCGTGCCGTGTCGTTCCTGCTGCGCATGCATGCATGAATAACCCGAATGCCGTTGGCCGTATGCCGGCGGCAACCCGATGGAGTGTTTCGTGAAGACTTTGCTGTCGATCTGTCTGCTACCGATGCTCGTCGCCCTTGCCGGATGCGCGGGCGTGACGACCGACGTCGCGGCCACAGGCGCGCTGCCCGCAACGGCTGCGACCAGCCAGCCCGCGACCTACCGTTTTGCGCCAACTCCGGCCCAGGCCGATGCGGGCGAGATCCTCCCGTACCAGGCGTTGCTGAGCGACGGTCTCGCGCAGCGCGGCTTCAAGGCAGGCGCACCCGAGGCGGCGCGCTATCTCGTCTCGGTGGCGTGGGACACGCATCCCGCCGAGGTGAAAGTCGTGGACGCTAGCTGCGGCGCCGGCTGCGCGCCGGCCGAGGGACCGTCGTTGCCATGGTTCGGGCGGCCCTACGTGCACACGCTGACGCTGCGTTTTTTCGCGTTGCCCGATGGTAACGAGGTCTACAAGGTGAGCGCCGTGAAGCGCGACCGCAACGCCGACGCCCGCGAGGCCGTGCCGTATCTCGTGGCGGGCGCACTGGCGCGGCTGCCGTACGCGGGCGCGCCGCAATGGCGCGTCAAGCTGAAGGGTCCGGTCAGCGCCGGCACGGCGGATCAAGCGCCGGGCATGCCGGAAGTGCTCTCCGTCTCACCCGTCAATCAGCAGTAGTTCAGGGCAACTTTCCGGGGGTGTCCGGCGCCGCTTCGGGCACGCTCGCCGGCTCGTCCTGCGGCCAGCGGTTTTCGAACACGCATTCGCCAAGCGGCTTGCGTTCGGCCCACTTCTCCATTTCGAGCATCGGCTGCGGGTAGAACGCGTCGACCTGACCCACGCAGAGGATCGCCACCGGCTTGGCGCCGGGCGGCATGGCGAGCAGGGTGCGCACCTCGTCGACGTCGAAGATCGACACCCAGCCCATACCGAGCCCTTCGGCGCGCGCCGCGAGCCACATGTTCTGGATCGCGCACGCCACGGAGGCGAGGTCCATCTCGGGCAGCGTGCGGCGGCCGAAGACGTGGGCTTCGCGGCGATCCATCAGCGCGACCACGAGCACCTCGGCGCAATCGCGCATGCCTTCCACCTTGAGCTTCATGAACTCGTCGCGGCGTCTGCCCAGCGCATCGGCGGTTGCAATGCGCTCACGCTCGACCGTCGCGTGCAACTGCTCGCGCACCGAATGGTCCGTGATGCGCACGATCCGCCACGGCTGCATGAAGCCCACGCTCGGCGCGTGATGCGCGGCGTCGAGCAGGCGCGCGAGTGTCGCGAGATCGATCGGGCCCGGTGCGAAGTGCCGCATGTCGCGGCGCTCGTAAATCGCGCGGTAGACCGCCGCGCGTTCGGCTTCGTCAAAGGGCTGTGCCATGGAAGAGTGCGGCCGCGAAAGCCGGGTTGGAGGGCCAGTAAGCGTGCATATAGGTGGCCGCGATCGAGCCGTGCCGGTACAGCGCCTCGCCCGGCGCGCCGGTCTGTGCGTGGTGTGCCGTGAGCGCGGGCGCCAGCGGCGTGGCGACGCGCGAATAGTGAAACGTGTGGCCGCGTAGCGCGCCATGCGCGCCGTCGAGCTGCTGCATGCCGAGCGCCGCGAAACGCTTTTGCATGACCGCCTCGCCGGGAAGCAGGCCGAGCATCGGCGTGCGCGTGCCTTCCACGTCGGTCAGTGCATCGAGCAGATAGAGCATGCCGCCACATTCAGCGACGAGCGGCTTTCCCGCGGATACATGCGCGCGCAACGAATTCGCGGTCTGGGTATTGTGCGCGAGCGTCGAGGCATGTAGCTCGGGATAGCCGCCTGGCAGAAAGATCGCGTCGGCGCTGGCGGGCGCGGGCTCGTTTGCGAGCGGCGAGAAGTAGCTCACGCTCGCGCCCAGCGTTTCGAGCAGCGCAATGTTCGCCGGATAGAGAAACGAGAATGCGGCGTCGCGCGCAATGGCGATATGGCGGCCTTCGAGCCGGTGCGCAATCGCTTCGTCATGCGAAGGATCGGCGAATGCCACCGCAGGCGGCAATTCGGCGAGCGCGGTTTGCGCGAGCGCGTCGGCGGCGCGTTCGATGCGCGCGTCGAGGTCGCCGATCTCAGCGGCCTGATGCAGGCCGAGGTGGCGATCGGGCAGCGCCATCGTTGCTTCGCTCGCAACATGCCCGAGCCAGCGTACGTCGGCGGGCAACGCCTCCTGCAGCATCTGCGCGTGGCGCGGCGAGCCCACACGGTTCGCCAGCACGCCGTGAAAGGGCACTTCCGGCCGAAAATGCGCGAGACCGAACGCGATCGCGCCGAAGGTCTGCGCCATCGACTTCGCGCTGACGATGGCGGCCACCGGCACGCCAAACTCGGTCGCGAGATCGGCACTGCTCGGCGTGCCGTCGAACAGGCCCATCACGCCTTCGATAAGGATCAGGTCGGCGTCGCGCGCCGCCTGCGCGAGCAGGGCGCGGCACGCTTCTTTGCCCACCATCCACAGGTCGAGCGAGAGCACGGGCGCGCCGCTCGCGCGTGCGAGGATCATCGGGTCGAGAAAATCCGGCCCGGTCTTGAAGACGCGCACGCGTCGGCCCGCGCGCCGATGCAGTCGCGCGAGGCCAGCCGTGAGCGTGGTCTTGCCCTGGCCCGAAGCGGGCGCGCTGATGAAGAGCGCGGGGCAGGCAACCGTTGCGCTCATGCGCTTAAAACTCCACACCCTTTTGCGCCTTCACGCCTTGCTCGCGATACGGATGCTTCACGAGGCGCATTTCCGTGACGAGGTCGGCCGCTTCGATCAGGGCGTCGGGCGCATGGCGACCCGTCACGACCACGTGCACGTGCGGCGCGCGCGAGGCGATCACACCGAGCACTTCGTCGAGCGGCAGGTACTCGTATTTGAGCACCGTGTTGAGTTCGTCGAGGATCACCATGGCGTACTCGCCGCTCTCGATCATGCGCTTCGCTTCGTCCCAGCCCTTGCGCGCGGTGGCGATGTCGCCGTCGCGATTCTGCGTGTTCCAGGTGTAGCCGTCGCCCATCGTCACGAAATCGCAGTGCGCAACGCTGCCGAGGAAATCGCGTTCGGCCGTGTGCAGCGCGCCCTTGATGAACTGCACGACACCTAGCTTCATGCCGTGGCCGAGCATGCGCACGGCCATGCCGAACGCGGCCGTGCTCTTGCCCTTGCCGTTGCCGGTGTTGACGATCAACAGGCCCTTTTCGTGCGTCGCGGCGGCCTGCTTCTTTTCGTGGCCCTCGCGGCGGCGTTGCGTCATGCGTTGGTGCGATTCGGGATCGGTTTTCATCATCGGGATTGGTTTGGTTGCGGCGCTTTCGCGTCCGCATTTGCGTCGTTTGGCAGAATGCCTGCGATTGCGACCGTCACGCCGTCGAGCGCCAGCTTGCCGCGCACGAGCGGAGCGCCGCCCGCCGCCAGACGCGCGCAGGGTTCGCACACGCCGTCTACGCCGAACTGCGCTTGCGCGGCTGCGGAGGGTGGCGCCAGTATCGGTGTCGCGGCGAGTTGCTCCCGCGTGTACGTCTGAAGCGGCAGCGCATGTGCCGCGCAAAACGCCTGCAAGCCGGGTTCGCCGGCTTTTGCATCGAGCGTTGCCACGGCCGTTACGCTGTCGACCGGCCACGCGCCGAGCGCGGCGCGCACCGCGGCTTCGACCTGCGCGAGCGTCACGCCGCGCCGGCAGCCGATGCCGAGCGCAAGCGGCGGCACGCGCTGCGCGGGTTCCGGCGTGGCTTCGAATGAGGCTGCGCCCGAGGCGCGATTTTCGGCAGGATTCACGGCGAGGGCGTCGATCGAAGGCGTGACCGCAGGGGCAAAACGAGCAAAAGCGTCGCGTTCCGGCGGGCGCCGGATGCGCGCTACGATAGCACACGCTTTTGCGGCTTCCCACGCCTTCCTTGACGCACGGGCCCCCCGCGCCTACACTCGCACGCACTCTGGTGCTCGCGCGCGCGATTCATAATGCGCGCGCAGTTAAACGGGAATCAGGGAGCCATCCCGCCTCGGGCGTGGCCAACCTGAACTGCACCCGCAACGGTACAACGAGCGCGGCGTTCGCACGAATGCCGCAAACCGCTTCCATGCTTTACGCAGTCCACGCCACTGTGCAAGCCGGCCGCAAGGCCGCTCGCGCGGGAAGGCGAAGCGGTGTTTCGTCAGTCCGGATACCGGCCAGATACGTGGGATTCGTGCTGCGGGGATGCGGTGCCGGGTCCGTGATTTTCATGCGTCAGCCGGGCGAGGCCCGGGTGCGTTTCTGGTCGTTCGTCCCCTGCAGGTTGTTGAATCGTTGCGCGTGACAGCGTCTCCATGGATACGCGCGTGTGCGCAACACGGCACCCGCACGAACGGCAGGCGCGACGCACCATGCCCCTCGATACGGCCTGGCGCCGAAGGAGCACTTCATGCAAATGCGCAAGATTCCGGTCACGATCGTGACGGGCTTTCTCGGCAGCGGTAAAACCACGTTGCTGCGTCACATTCTCCAGCACGCGGGCGGCCTGCGCGTCGCGGTCATCGTCAACGAATTCGGCGAACTCGGTATCGACGGCGAGATTCTGCGCGGTTGCGGCATTGGCTGCGACGAGAACGGCAACGAAACGGAAGGCCAGCTCTACGAACTCGCGAACGGCTGCCTTTGCTGCACCGTGCAGGAAGAGTTCTTCCCCGTGATGGAGAAACTGCTCGAACGCCGCGGCGATGTCGATCACGTGCTGATCGAAACTTCGGGCCTCGCGCTGCCCAAACCGCTCGTGCAGGCGTTCAACTGGCCGTCGATTCGCAACGCGTTCACCGTCGATGCGGTCGTGACCGTGGTGGACGGCCCCGCCGCCGCGAGCGGGCAGTTCGCCGAAAATCCGCAGGCCGTGGACGCGCAGCGCCGCGCCGACCCGAACCTCGATCACGAGTCGCCGCTGCACGAGCTGTTCGAAGACCAGCTTTCGGCGGCCGACCTCGTCATTCTCAACAAGACCGATCTGCTGGACGTTGCGGGCCAGGACGCGCTCATCGCCGAACTGCGCGAAGAGCTGCCGCCGCAGGTGAAGATCGTGCGCGCGCAGCACGGCAAGCTCGATCTGCATACGCTGCTCGGGCTCGAGGCGGCCTCGGAGGAGAGCATTCATCTGCGGCACGACCATCACGGTTCCGCCGACGATCCCGATCATCATCATGACGAGTTCGATTCGGTTGTGGTGTCGGGCAATGCGGCTTCGCGCGAGACTGTGATCGAGGCGCTGCAGCAACTCGTCGATGCGCACACGATCTATCGCGTGAAGGGTTTTGCCGCGTTGCCGGGCGCGCCCATGCGCCTCGTGATTCAAGGCGTGGGCCGTCGCTTCGACAGCTATTTCGACCGCCGCTGGAACGCGCAGGAAAGCGCGGCGCAGCCGCTTGCGAGCCGCTTCGTGCTGATCGGAGAGGATCTCGATGGCGCGACGCTGCAAGCGGCCTTCGATGTCGCACTGGCGAATGTGCAGACCGCGGGCGCGAAGTGATCGCACCGAGCTAGACGAGGCCGTCCCATGCATTTGCTGCGCACTACGCCAGGCGGTTTCGTCGATGACACGCAGGGCGTTATCCGGATCGACCAGCAGCCCGCCGAGATCGTCGTGCTCAGTTCGGCGGACACGACGCTCGCGCTGCTGGCAAGCGTCGTGCCGCGCCTGCCCGCAGGTTTTCCGAGCGTGCGGCTTGCGAACGTCACCTATTTGCGCCAGCCCGCGTCGGTGGACTTCTACGTCGATGATGTCTTGCAGCACGCGCGCGTGGTGGTGGTCGATCATCTGGGCGGCGAAACGTACTGGCCATATGGCATCGAGCAGGTCGTCTCGCTAGCCGAGCGCCGCGGGCAACTGCTCGCGATGTTTTCGGGCGACTTGCAGGAAGACCCCAATCTCATCGCGAAGAGCCGCGCCGAGCCCGAGTTTTGCCGCTTGCTGTGGCGTTATCTGCGCGAAGGCGGCGCGGGCAACGCCGAATCGTTCCTGCGTGCGCTCGCGTGGCGCGCATTCGACTGGGGCAGCGAGCCTGCGCCGCCCATTGCGTTGCCCGCCGCTGCGCTCTATTGCCCGCAGCGCGACGTCGCGACCATCGACGAATGGCGCGTGCGCTGGCAACCTGGCGCGCCGGTCGTCGCGCTGCTGTTTTACAAGGCGCATCTGCAGGCGGCGAACACCGCCGCTTTCGATGCCCTCATCGACGCGCTGCTCGCGCGCGGCCTGAACCCGCTGCCGCTTGCGATCACGTCGCTCAAGGACACTTTGAGCCGCGACGTGCTCGATCAACTGGCGGCCGAGCACGACGTCTCGCTCGTGCTGAATACCACGGCCTTCGCGGCTTCGTCGCTCGACGACCCCGAACCGATCGCGCTCGCCGGCGACGCGCCCGTGCTCCAGGTGATCCTGAGCGGCGGCAATCGCGAAGACTGGGTGAAGGACAATCACGGCCTGAATTCGCGTGACATCGCCATGCATATCGCGCTGCCCGAAGTGGACGGCCGCGTGATTACGCGTGCGATCAGCTTCAAGGGCCTCGCATACCACTGCAAGGAGACGCAGGTCGATGTCGTGCGCTATCAGCCCGATGCCGAGCGCGTGGCGTTCGTCGCCGAACTGGCGCGCCGGTGGTGCCGTCTGCGCAGCCTGCCGAACGCGGAGAAGAAACTCGCGCTCGTGCTCGCGAACTATCCGATGAGCGAAGGGCGCATTGGCAACGGCGTGGGACTCGACACGCCGGCCTCGGTGGTCGGCATCCTGCGCATGCTGCGTGACGAAGGCTATCGTGTGGCCGATCTGCCCGAAGACGGCGACGCGCTCATGCGCATCCTCACGCAGGGCGTGACGAACGATCCCGACACCCGCGCGCTGCGCCCCGCATGGCAGAGTCTTTCCCTCGATGATTACCGCGCGCGCTTCTCGCAGTTGCCCGCCGAGGCGCAAAACGCGCTGATCGCGCGCTGGGGCGTGCCGGAGGACGACCCCACCGTGCGCCGCGGCCGCTTCATGATTGCGGGCTGGCGCTGTGGCCAGGTGTTCGTGGGCATTCAGCCTTCGCGCTCGCGCGGCGACGACACCTACGCGAACTACCACGACGCCGAACTCGTGCCGCCGCACGCGTATCTCGCGTTTTACTTCTGGCTGCGCGAGACCTTCGGCATCGACGCCATCGCGCACGTGGGCAAGCACGGCAACCTGGAGTGGCTGCCGGGCAAGAGCGTGGCGCTCGCCGACACCTGCTGGCCCGACATGGCGCTCGGGCCGCTGCCGCATCTGTACCCGTTCATCGTCAACGATCCGGGCGAGGGGAGCCAGGCCAAGCGCCGCGCCCAGGCCGTGATCATCGATCACCTGATGCCGCCGCTCACGCGCGCCGAAAACTACGGACCGCTGCAAGACCTCGAACGTCAGGTCGATGAGTATTACGAAGCATTGATGGTGGACCCGCGCCGCGCGAAGCTGCTGCGCAAGACCATACTCGCGACCATCATCGAGCATCGGCTGCACGAGGAATTGAGCGTCGCCGCGCCGCAGGATCAGGCTGGCGAAGACGAATTGCTCACGCGCGCCGACGCGTACCTGTGCGAGCTGAAGGAAGCGCAGATTCGCGACGGCCTGCATACGTTCGGCGAATCGCCGCAAGGCCAGCAGCGGTGCGACACGCTGCTCGCGCTCGGACGATACGCATGCGGGGACGGGCAGGGCGCGAACGCAGGTCTCATCGATGCGCTCGCGCGAGACCTGCGCATCGATTACCTCGTCGATCCGGCCACGGTCGATTGGGCTGCGCCGTGGCAAGGCCCGCGTCCACCACGGCTCGCAGCGGTGAGCGATACGCCATGGCGTCATGCGGGCGACACGCGCGAACGCCTGGAAATGCTCGCGGCCACGCTGATCGAAGACATTTGCTCAGGTCAACGAAGCGATGCGGAGACTGCGTCGCTGCCCCACGCTGCCCAGGTGCTCGCGCGCCTGCGCGACGACGTGCTGCCGCGCCTCGACGCCTGCGGCCCCGAAGAGATGCGCCAGCTGCGTCGTGGCTTCGAAGGCCGCTTCGTGCCGCCAGGCCCGAGTGGTTCGCCCTCGCGCGGCCGCCCCGATGTGCTGCCCACGGGCCGCAACTTCTACTCCGTCGATACGCGCGCCATTCCGACGCAAGCAGCGTGGGCGCTCGGCATGAAATCGGCGCATCAACTCATCGAGCGCCATCTGCAGGAGCACGGCGACTACCCGCGCGCCATTGGGCTTTCGGTCTGGGGCACGGCGACGATGCGCACCGGCGGCGACGACATCGCCCAGGCGTTCGCGCTGATCGGCGTGCGGCCGAAGTGGGCCGCCGGCAGCCAGCGCGTGACCGACTTCGAGATCATGCCGGTCGAGGCGCTGGACCGGCCGCGCATCGACGTGACGCTGCGCGTATCGGGCTTTTTCCGCGACGCGTTTCCCAACGTCATGCATCTGTTCGACGCCGCCGTGCAGGCGGTGGCCGATCTCGACGAGCCGGAGCACCAGAACCCGCTGCGCGCACGCGTGCTGCGCGAGCGCGATGCGCTGGTCGCGAACGGCATGGCCGCCGACGAGGCGCGACGCCGCGCGGGCTGGCGTGTCTTCAGCGCGCGCCCCGGCGCGTATGGCGCGGGCTTGCAGTCGTTGATCGACCATCGCCAGTGGCAGACCGACGCCGATCTCGCGAACGCGTACCAGGCGTGGGGCGGTTACGCCTACGCACAAAAGAGCGCTGGCGACGAGGCGAGCGAGGCGTTCCGCGCGCGACTCGCGACACTCGACGTGGTCCTGCAGAACCAGGACAACCGCGAACACGACCTGCTCGACTCGAACGACTACTACCAGTTCCAGGGCGGCATGGCCGTGGCGGCGCGGCATTTTTCGCAGGCCCAGCCCGCGCTCTATCACGCGGACCACAGCAACCCCGCCGCGCCGCGCATTCGTCCGCTGCACGAAGAGATTGCGCGCGTGATCCGCTCGCGCGTGGTGAACCCGAAGTGGATCGACGGCGTGAAGCGCCACGGTTATAAGGGCGCGGCGGAAATGGCGGCGACCGTGGATTACCTGTTTGGCTATGACGCGACTGCGCGCGTGGTGGGAGATCATCAGTACGCGCTCGTCGCGAACGCCTACGTGCACGACGACGACACGCGCGAATTCATGCAGCGCCACAATCCGCACGCGCTGCATGCCGTGTGCGAGCGCCTGCTCGAAGCGATCCAGCGCGGGCTCTGGCAGGAGCCGGGCGAGCATCGCGCACAACTCGAACACCGTCTGCTCGAAGCCGGGCAGCATCTGGAAGGATCAGGACCATGAGCGAAGCGGCCACGCGTCCCGCTTTTCCTTTTACCGCGCTGGTTGGCCAGGCGGCATTGCAGCGCGCGCTGCTGCTCGCGGCCATCGACCCCGCGATCGGCGGCGTGCTGGTGAGCGGGCCGCGCGGCACCGCGAAATCCACGGCGGCGCGTGCGCTCGCGGCGCTCTTGCCGGAAGGCGCGTTCGTCACGCTGCCGCTCGGCGCGAGCGAGGACAAGCTGATCGGCACGCTCGACCTCGAAGCGGCGTTGCGCGAGAGCGCGGTGCGCTTCGCGCCGGGGCTGCTCGCGCGCGCACACGGCGGCGTGCTTTACGTGGACGAAGTGAACCTGCTGCCCGACGCGCTCGTCGACGTGCTGCTCGACGCGGCGGCGAGCGGCGTGAATACCGTGGAACGCGATGGCGTGTCGCACACGCACGACGCGCACTTCGTGCTGGTTGGCACGATGAATCCCGAAGAGGGCGAGTTGCGTCCGCAATTGCTCGATCGCTTCGGCTTGATGGTCGAACTCGGCACGCCTTATGACGTCGCTGAACGGCAACGCATCGTCAAGGCGCGGCTTGCATTCGACGCCGATCCGCAGGCGTTTTGTGCGGTGCGCGAGGCCGAACAGCGCGCGCTCGCGCAGCGCATCGCGGCGGCCCGCGATGCGCTCGACAAGCTCGACTGGAGCGACGCCGTCCACGAGCGCGCCGCGCAGCGTTGCATCGAGGCCGCTGTCGACGGCTTGCGCGCCGATCTCGTGATGCTGCGTGCGGCGCGCGCGCTCGCCGCGTTCGAAGGGGCGCAGGCGGTGAGCCCGGAACACGTCGACGAGGTTGCCGATTGCGTGCTCGCGCATCGCCGGCACGCCATGCCGCAGCGCTCCGATGTGCCGTCTTCACCCGAGACGCAGCCGCCCGCCTCGCCGAGGCACGAAGACAAGCACACCGAAACATCATCGGATGCCGATTGGGGCGAGCTGCCGCCCGAGCCCGTCGCGGCGAAGGCCGTGAAGGGCGTGATCCCGCTGCCCGCAAAAAAACGCTGACCCGTCGGGCACAGGCCGCCACCTCGGCACAGGGCGGCGCTCGACGGCGAGAAGGCCCGGGACGCGGTCCCGCACAAGTTGCGAAGCACGGCGAGCGCATCGCCTGGCCGCCCACGCTCGCAGCCAAACGCGCCGGATCGTTGCAGGCGCGACATTTCCGCTACGCCAAACGCAAGACGGGGTCCGGCGCGCTCCATTGCTTCGTGCTGGACTGCTCGGCTTCGATGCTCGCGCGCGGCCAGCTCGCGCTCGCCAAGGGGTTGTTGATCGCGCTATTCGACCGCGCCCGCGCCGAGCGTGTGGAAGTGGCGCTGATTGCTTTTGGGGGTGCCGGCGCCGAGCTGAGGTTCGGGCCCGCGGTGCCGCGCTGGTGGAACGAGCGCTGGATCGAGCCGATCGGCGGGGGCGGCGGCACGCCGCTCGAAGCGGGCATCGGCTGGGCGGCACAGGTGCTCGACACTGCCGCGCGCCGCGATCCGGCGCGCACCCGCCATCTCTGGCTGTTCAGCGACGGCCGCACGACGCAGTGGCCCGCGCGGCCACGCCACGCCGACCACGTTACGGTGATTGATTGCGAACTTGGCGCGCTGCGCCTGGGGCGCTGCGAGGCACTCGCGCAAGCATGGGCCGGCGAGTGCCTGGACGCTCAGGCGCTGCTCGCCTGAACGCGCGTCAGCGCATGCTGCCGGTCCAGTAGAGTACGTCGTCCTGACGATCGAATACGTACACTTTCATCGCCATTTGCTCGGCGGCCGTGAGGCGGTCGAGTTCGAGGCCGAGCGTCGCGTGCGCGGGGTCGCCCGTTTCCGCTTGCACGTTGCGGATGACAGCGCTGGTTTCGATCGCCGTTGCGTTGTCGCCCGAGCGCAGCTGGAAGGCCACGCGCAGCCGCTCGCCAACCTTGCCGAGCGCCCACGCGGCGCTCACCGAAAGCCCGAGCGCGCTGATCCCGCGCGCGAGCGCCACGCCGTCATAACCCGCACCTTCCTCGCCGATGCCGTAGCGCACGGGAAATTGCGCGCGCACCCGAATCGAGCGGCGTTCGCGCAGGCGGCGGATGTTGGCGGGCTTCGAAAGCACGAGATAGTCGAGCGGCGACTGGCTGAGCGCATGCACGGTGCATACGAAGCGATAGACGGCCTGGCTCGCAATCGCGACGATCTCCACGTTTTCACCCGGCGTGATGGCGACGGGGCGGCCATCGACATAGGGCGTCGTCACGAAGAGCGCCTCGTTGGGCGCGAAACCGATCATGCGGCACGGGTGCATCGGCGCGCCGCTCGCACCCATCTGCGGACGCAGGCCCATCAGCGCGCCGATGGTCAGGTGCATGTCGCGCGTGGTGGCCGCGGTATCGCCGATGCTAGCCCCATTCGCGGCCGTCGCGCTCTCCGGTGCAACCTCGAGCCGTTCCTTGTCGCCGCGATGCGGCGCGAAATGCAGGAACAGGAAGTCGCGTTCCGCTTCACCCATCAGCACCGAGCCGGCATCGAGCAGCAAGGCGCCGTCCCGATCGACGACAGGCCAGGCGAGCGGTTCGCCGACCGGCAGGGCTTGCGGCGTGAGCGGGGCGGCTTCGGTTGCAGCGTCGGCTGCGGCGTCGGTGGCCGCGGCTTGATCTTCAGTGGTCGGGTTGGTCATCGGCGCAGGGTGGACGGTGAGCGGTTCGCGTCGCGAATTCACTTCGCGGGTTCACCTGGTTTACGGCGCTACGACCGGGAAATTGAGTATGTGCCGCGATTCGAAGGCGGTTTCGCGAGCCGCAGTATGATGGCGCCTGAATGCGATCTGTAATCGGCCGGCACGCGGTACGAGCGGTATCAACGGAACGCGCGGAGCAAGAGGAAACGCCTCATGAAGCTCTGGACACGATGTTTGCGAATCCTCCGCCAATGGAACCGGGCGCTCATGCAGTGGGTGGGCAGCCATCCGTTCATTGTCGGCACGATGGGCTCGCTAGTCGGCGCGGCCATCGTTGCCATCGTGCTGTTGGGGCTGATGCAGCAGCGCACCCAGGCCATCTTCGGCACGCAGCGCCATTCGGCCGCGCTCGTTGCGCTGATGTCGAACGACCTCGAGGCGAATTTCGGCATCTACGACCTTTTGCTGATCGATGCCGCCGAAAGCGCGCGCGACCCGCGCACGCAAGGGCTTCCGGCCGACATCCGCCGCAAGTTGCTGTTCGGCCGCGTGGCGGCCGGCGCGTATCTCGACGACGCGTTCAGTGCCGACGCGAGCGGCAATATCGTGGAATCGCGGGACGGCCGCGCGTATCCCGGCGTCAATCTGGCGGATCGCGACTATTTCACGGTGCAGCGCGATCGCTCGGTCGGCATGTATATTTCGGACCCGATTCGCTCGCGCACGCGCGAAGGCCAATATTCGATTGCGCTGTCACGCCGCGTGACCGAATACGACGGCTCGTTTGGCGGCGTCGTGCTGCTCACGCTGCGGCTTGCCTATTTTCAGCAACTGTTCGACCGGATCGACGTCGACCCGAAGGGCAGCGCGTTTATCCTGCTGAACGACGGGACCATGCTCGCGCACCGTCCCTATTCGGACTACGAATTGGGTGCGCAAGTCGGCGAGCTGGAATACATCCAGCCGATGCTGAAGGCGGGCGCCGGCTCGTTCATCGCCGCGGGCGAGGAGGACGAGGTCGAACGCATCTACACGTTCAAGCGTGTTCCGCACACGACGCTCATCGCGGTGGTCGCGCCTTCCGTGGACGGCGCGCTCGACGCATGGCGGCACCGCCTGCAAATCTATGCGCCGATGGCGTTGATCTTCGGCGCGCTGATTGCGGCTTCGTCGTGGCTGCTCGCACTGTCGATGCGCACGCGGCTCGCCACGCAAAAAGAATTCGAACGTCTCGCGGTTACCGACGCGCTCACGGGCCTCTTCAACCGGCGCGCGCTCGACTTGCGCATCGAAACCGAATGGCAGCACGCGAGACGCGCGGGCGAACCGCTCTCGGTGCTCTTCATCGATATCGACAAGTTCAAGCTCTTCAACGACTTCTACGGGCACGCAGAGGGCGATAAGGTGCTCGCTGCCGTGGCACGCGCGATACGCGAGGCCTGCCGCCGCGCCACGGACATGGTTGCGCGCTACGGCGGCGAAGAGTTCGCCGCGGTCCTGCCGGCCACGCCGGCGGACGGCGCCGTGAAAATCGCGGAAGCGGTGCGCCAGCAAGTGGCGGCGCTCGGAATCGCGCACGAGCACAGCGAATACGGCACGCTGACCGTGAGCATTGGCTGCGCCACCTGCGTGCCGCACAAGCGCGATGGCGCGCAGGCGCTGCTGCGCGCCGCCGACGCGGAGCTTTACGCCGCGAAGCAGGCGGGGCGCAATCAGGTGAAAGCGCGCGAGTTCGAGGGTGCACCACCCGACCCGCGCGACGCGCTGCCTACCTTGAAGGCGTGAGCGCTTTTTTAGGCATCCTCGCGATACCAACGCGGCGTGTAAATCCATTCGCCGCCGTCACCACGAGCGAACCCGCGTGTGGCCGACGACCCGACGATCACCATCGTGCGCATATCGACGTCCGCCGAACGCAGTTCGCCCAGGGTCATGGCGCGCAGCGTCTCGCCGGGGCGGCCTACGTCGCGGCCCAGCACCACGCGCGTGTGCGGCGCGCGCACGCTGCGCACGATTTCCAGCGCGCGCTCGAGCTGCCAGGGCCGCGCGCGCGAGATGGGGTTGTAGAACGCCATCACGAGATCGGCCTGCGCCGCGTGCAGGAGGCGCTTTTCGATCACCGTCCACGGCTTCAGGTTGTCGGAAAGCGAAAGCATGCAGAAGTCGTGGCCGAGCGGCGCGCCGACTTGCGCCGCCGTGGCGAGCGCTGCGGAAACGCCTGGCACGATAGCCAGCTCGACGGCATGCCAGCGTGCGTCGTCCGAGCCTTCGAGCGCTTCGAGCACGGCGGCCGCCATGGCGAACACACCGGGGTCGCCCGAGGAAACCACGGCCACGCGCCGGCCCTCGCTTGCCATCTCGAACGCGTGGCGGGCGCGCTGCAGTTCTTCGCGGTTGTCGGTGGCGTGGCGCTGCTGGTCCGCGCGAAACGGGCCCGCCATCTCGACATAGGTTGCATAGCCGACGATATCGGTGGCGCTGTCGAGCGCGGCGCGCGCGGCAGGCGTAAGCAGGTCGGCGCGGCCGGGGCCGAGGCCCACCACCGTGAGCTTGCCGCGCGCGCGGCCCAACGTGAGCGGGTCGAGCGGCGCAGCCGCGCAGGCGAGGGCGACGCCGTCGTCGTTCGGCGTGTAGCGCTCGACGTCCGCCGCGAGGTCGAGGGCGGCGAGCGTAGCTTGCGCCGTGTTCTCCTCGCTATCGACGAAGCGCAGCGGTACGCCGAGTTCCGCTGCCGCCTGCGCGAGCGACGCATCGCGCATGTGCGCAGCAGGGGCGACGAGCGCCGCGAGCGCAAGCGGCGCGAGGCCGTGCGCATCGAGCGCGCGGCGCACGTTATCGGCAAGCGCTTCGCGTGGCGCACCCACGGCCGCGACGATGCTGCGCGGATGAATGACGAGGTCGTCGGGACTGCCGTCCCAGACGTGCGCGCTCACGCGGATGGCATGGCGCGCCGCGGCCTCGCGTGGCAGATCGACATTTTCGAGCCACGGTGCGTGGCCGTCCACGCGTGTCGCTGCGCCCGCAAGCAGATCGGAGACGAAGCGCTTGCCTTGCGCGAGGCTCGCGAGCGCATAGCCCGCAGGCGGATTGAGCAGGCAGGTGCCGAAGCGCAATTCGCCGCTCGTCGTGATGGCGGGCGCAACCGCGAGCGCCGCGCCGATTTCGCGTGCCATGACGTTCACGCCCGTGAGTCCACCGAGCAGCGGCACGACGGCGCTGCCGTCCTCGGCGAGCGCGAGCACCGGCGGCTCTGCGCCCTTGTTGGCAAGGAGCGGCGCGAGGCAGCGGATCACGATGCCCGCCGCACACAGCGCGACGATGGGCAGGCCGCGCGTATAGCATTCGCGCAAATGCGCGCCAAGTTCGCTGAACGCGACATCGCCCGCCACGCGGCCCTCCAGCGCATGGACCTGCGCGCCTGGGTAAAGCGTCTGCACGCGCCGCGCCGTGGCGAGCGCGCCGGGCCCGAGAATGACGATGGCGGGCGGCGTCACGACTGCCATTTCACCCCCGGCACGACGAGCAGCGAGAAGTACGGCGAAGCCATCGGATCGACGTCGTCGAGCGGGACGATGCGCTGGTTCGCCATGGTTGCGCGCTCGACATACAGCGCGCGATGCGCGAGGTCCAGTTCGCCCAGCACGCGGCGCACCTTGTCGAAATTGCGGCCCAGTTTCATGATTACGGCGGCGTCCGCGTCGGCCAGGCGCCGGCGCAATTCGTCCTCGGGCAGCACGCCCGAGAGTACGGCGAGGCTCTGGTTGCGGTAGACGAGCGGCACGCCCAGCACCGCCGCGCCGCCCAGCATCGAGCACACGCCCGGCACGACTTCGGCCTCGTAGTGTGCGGCGAGCCGGTCGTGCAGATACATGTACGAGCCGTAGAAGAACGGATCGCCTTCGCAGATCACGGCCACGTCGCGTCCGGCGTCGAGATGGCGCGAAAGCGTTTGTGCCGCGCCGTCGTAGAAGTCGGCGATGATCGCTTCGTACGAGAGCGGCGGTTCGAGCGCTTCGGTCGTCACGGGGTACACGAGCGGCAGGCGTTCCTGCTCCGCTTCGAGATGGGCCTCGACGATGCCGAACGCATTGCCTTTCTTGCCCTTCGCGACGAAATACGCGACCACGGGCGCGGCCTTGAGCAGGCGCAGCGCCTTGAGCGTGAGCAGTTCGGGGTCGCCGGGGCCGACGCCAATGCCGTGCAGACGTCCTTTGCGGATCATTTATTCGGTCTCCGAAGCGAGTGCGTTGACGGCGGCGGCGGCCATCGCGCTGCCGCCGCGGCGGCCGTGCACGACGACGAAGGGCACGCCGTGACTTTCGGCTGCGAGCTGCGCCTTGGACTCGGCCGCGCCGACGAAGCCGACGGGAAAGCCGAGGATGAGCGCGGGGCGTGGGGCGCCGGCGGCAATCATGTCGAGCAGATAAAAGAGCGCGGTGGGCGCATTGCCGATCGCAACGACGCTGCCTGCCAGATGCGGCCGCCACAGTTCGAGCGCGGCTGCCGAGCGCGTGTTGCCGATCTCGCGCGCGAGATCCGGGACGGCGGGATCGTCGAGTGTGCAGATCACGGCGTTGTCCGCGGGCAAGCGCGCGCGCGTCACGCCATAAGCGACCATTTTCGCGTCGCAGAGAATCGGCGCGCCGCCCGCGAGCGCGTTGCGGCCCGCCGTGCCCGCGCCCGCGGAAAACGCGAGGTCGGCGACCACGTCGACCATGCCGCATGCATGAATCACGCGCACGGCGAGTTTTTCGAGGTCGGCGGGAATGCGCGAGAGGTCGGCTTCGGCGCGGATCGTCGCGAACGACTCGCGATAGATCGCCTGGCCGTCGCGAATGTAATCAGACATCTTGGGTACTCCGGGGCCGCTGCGCGAGTGCCAGCGCGGCGGCTTCGATCGTCAGGCTGCGCGCGACGAGCTGGCCGAAGCCGCTTTGCGTATCGTCGCGCTGGTACAGGTCGTAGTGGTCGGGGGCGCTGGCGAGCAACGTGAACGGCGCGCAATGCGCGGCTGCGCAGGAGCGCTCGCAGCCGCTCAGGTGGGCTTCGGCGCCGGGCGGCAGCAGGGCGGCGAGGCGCTGGGCGTCGGCTTTCGTGTCCGCGCGGCTTTTTGCGCATCCCGTCGAGCCGGTGCACGCGATCAGGCGCGCGAGCGGGTCGGCGCGCGAGACGATGAGACCGAGCGCGTGCAGGCGTTCGAGCGCGGCGGGCATGGCGTGCGCGGGCACGTTCGGCAGCAGCACGCCTTGCCAGGGCGTCACGCGCAGCGTCGCATCGCCCGAGTCTTCCGCGAGCGCGGCGAGTGCGCGCAGCGTTGGCGCGTCGATACGGCCGAGCGCGGGCTGCGCGCCCACGTAGCTGCGGCCGTCGGCGTGCAGCGCGTGCGCGCCGAGGCGCAGGTCGGCTGGACTCGCCGCGCGGCGCCACGCGTGCAGCGTGGCGTCGTCACGCGTCAGCGCGCATTCGCCATGCTGTTGCGCGCGCTGTAGCAGCGCATCGAGCGAATGAGTGGCGAGGACGTCGCGCATGCGGGTGGCGTCCGCGTCCGCGAGATCGAGGAACGCATGCAACAGCGCGCGCATCGATGCGCAAACGTCTTCGGCCGCGAGCGTGCCGACTGGCTGCGCCGTGGGGCAACCTGCGAGCCCCAGCGCGAAGCGCACCGTTGCGCCATAAGGCAGCGCGGCGAGCCAGATGTCGTGCGGATGCTCGAGCATCGCCACACGTTCACCGCCGTCGAGTTGCAGCGCGAACTTGGGCGAGAGTGCGGCGAAGCGTGGCTCGCGCTGCATCATGTCGATGAGCGCGGCGGCGAGTTCCGTCGTGTCCCACAACGCGTCAGGGTCGAGGCCCGCGAGCGGGCTCAGCATCACGTTGCGCAATTCGTCGGCGGCGCATGCACGCTCGACCGGGCTCGCGGCGTCGATGCCGGCAGGGCCGAGGCCTGCGTCGATCAGCGCGGCGCTCAATGCCGCTTCTTCGCCGGCGCGCACGCCGCGAATCTGCACGTTCGCGCGATTGGTCAGTTCGAGTACGCCGTTCGCGTGCGTCGACGCTGCGTCGGCGAGGGCCCGCGCACGCGCGGCGCTCAGCGCGCTGCCAGGCAGGCGGATGCGGCACAGGCCGCCGTCGCGCGCCGCGGCCACGCGCAGGAGCCCCGGGCACGCCGAGGGGCGGAGCACGGCCAATGCGGCAGCGGGCGAGACAGGCTTCGTTTCGTGTTTCAAGGCATTACCGGGTAAGCATCACGCTGGAGCGGCGCGTTGCCCGCACGGCAGGCGGGAAACGGCAGCGGTATCGGTACACCCCGTCCGATATGGGTTCGCGCGAACAGTCGGCCGGCAGGTCTCCTGGCTCGCAGGACGTGAACCGCATCGGCCTTCCCGGTAAAACCAGTGGCTCGGGTGGATGCGGTCTCGCTGCTCACAGTCGCGGGGCGGCCACAGCTTGCTGTGTTCCCTGATTGCGATCCGGAGTTAGCGCTTCAGCGCTTACTCCGGTCCCATGCAAAGCTGCGATCCGGAGTTAGCGCTTCAGCGCTTACTCCGGTCCCATGCAAAGCTCCGGTCCCATGCAAAACTGCCTTAAAGGCGCCGGCGGACACGGTATTATGCCCGTTTTCACGCGTGCTCCGCCCCACAATAGGGCTGCGGGTCCGTGGCGGTGTAGAGAAACAGGCAACGGCGGGAGAGCGAATGCAGGGCACGCAGGCATGGCTGACGGTGGTGGGCATCGGCGACGATGGATACGCGGGGCTCGGGCGCGACGCGCGGCGCGTGCTGTTCGACGCGGCCATCGTGACGGGTGGCGAACGCCATCTGGCGATGCTGCCCTCGCGCGTGCGTGCACGGCGCGAAGCGTGGCCCCAGCCGTTTAGCGTCGAGGCGCTGCTTGCGTACCGCGAGTCGAATCAGTCCGTATGCGTGCTCGCGAGCGGCGACCCCATGCTGTTCGGCGTGGGCGCGACGCTCGCGCGCCGCGTGGTGCCCGGTGAAATGCGCGTGCTGCCCGCGCCGTCGTCGCTCTCGCTCGCGGCGGCGCGCAAGGGGTGGGCGCTGCAAGATACGGCGATGGTCTCGCTCGTCGGTCGTCCGCTCGATGCGCTGCGCCGCCATCTCTACGCGCGCTCGCGCGTGCTCGCGTTGAGCGCGGATGGGCGCACGCCCGCGGCGCTTGCCGCGTTGCTCGCCGAAGCGGGCTTCGGCGCCACGCGTCTTGCCGTGTTCGAGCATCTGGGCGGCCCGCTCGAACGCCGCATAGAAGGCCGCGCCGATGCGTGGCACGTTGAAGAAGCCGCGGCGCTCAATCTGGTCGCGTTCGAATGCGAAAGCGATAGTGCGCAGACGCCCGCGCGCGGCTGGACGCTCACGCCAGGGCTTCCCGACGACGCCTACCGACACGACGGTCAGATTACGAAGCGCGACGTGCGCGCGCTCACGCTCGCGCGTCTCGCGCCGACGCCCGGCGCGTTGCTGTGGGACGTGGGCGCGGGCAGCGGCTCGATCGGCATCGAATGGATGCGTTCGCACGCCGCTTGCCGCGCGATCGCGATCGAGGCGAACGCCGAGCGTCAACGCTTCATCGAGCACAATCGCGCGGCGTTGGGCGTGCCGGGTTTGCAACTCGTTGCGGGCCGCGCGCCCGACGCGCTCGCAGGGCTCGCCGCGCCAGACGCGGTCTTTATCGGCGGCGGCGTGACCGTACCCGGCGTGCTGGACGCGTGCTGGGCGGCGCTCGCGAGCGGCGGGCGGCTCGTCGCGAACGCGGTGACGTTGCAGAGCGAAGCGGCACTCGTGGCATGGCGCGCGCAGCACGGCGGCACGCTCACGCGCGTCGGCATCGGCGAGGCGCAGCCGCTGGGCGGCTTCGACACCTGGCGTCAGGCCTTGCCCGTCACGCTTTACGAGGCCGTCAAGCCATGACGGCGCGCATCCTGCTGCTCGGCGGCACCGGCGATGCGCTGGCGATCGCGCGCACGCTCGGCCCCCAGCACGTCTACTCGCTCGCGGGCCTTGGCCGCGTGCCCGCCGATCTCGCCTGCGCGGTGCGGGTGGGCGGCTTTGGCGGAGCCGAAGGGCTCGCGCGTTTTCTCGCGGACGAAAACATCACACTGGTTTTCGACGCCACGCATCCCTATGCCGCGCAGATCAGCGCCAACGCGGCGCGTGCGTGCGAAGCGGCACACGTGCCGTACTGGGCGCTGCGGCGTGCGCCGTGGCAGCCGCAGCCCGGCGACGACTGGCGCATGGTGAGCGGCTGGGCCGGCGTGGTCGAAGCGGTCATGCCGTTCGCGCGCCCGCTCTTCACGCTCGGGCGCGAGCCGCTTGCGCATCTGAACGAGGTGCCGGAGCATCAGCACTGGACGGTTCGTTGCCTCGAAGCGCATCCTGGCCACGCCCGTGCGCGCATCATCGACGCGCGCGGGCCGTTCACGGCCGTTGGCGAGCGCACGCTCTTTACCGAAGCGCGCATCGACGTCGTGGTCAGCAAGAACAGCGGCGGCGCGGCGACCGAAGCGAAGCTCGCCGTCGCGCGCGAAATGGGCTTGCCCGTGGTGATGATGCAGCGCCCGCCGCTGCCCGACGCGCAACGTGAATTCACGTCGGCGCAAGCGGCAATCGACGCGCTCGCGAACCCTATTCAGCGGAGTTTCCACGCATGACCGTTTTCTTCATCGGCGCGGGGCCTGGCGATCCTGAACTGATCACCGTGAAAGGCCAGCGCCTCGTGCGCAATTGCCCCGTCATTCTCTACGCGGGCTCGCTCGTGCCGCCCGCCGTGCTGGAGGGCCACCGCGCGCACAAGGTGGTGGACACGGCGCCGCTCACGCTCGACGAGATCGTCGCGCTGCTCGAAAACGCGCATGCCCAGGGCTTCGACGTGGCGCGCGTGCATTCGGGCGACCCGTCGCTCTATGGCGCGATCGGCGAGCAGATCCGGCGGTTGCGTATGCTCGGTATTCCTTATGAAGTCGTGCCCGGCGTGACCGCGACCGCTGCGTGCGCGGCGGCGCTCGGCAGCGAACTCACGCTGCCCGGCATTTCGCAGACGCTCATTCTCACGCGCTACGCCACCAAAACGTCGATGCCCGAAGGCGAGCAGTTAGGCGACCTCGCGCGTCACCGAGCGACGCTCGCGATTCACCTGGGCGTGCGCCATATCGCGCGCATCGTCGAGGAATTGCTGCCGCACTACGGCGAAGATTGCCCGGTCGCGGTGATTTATCGCGCGAGCTGGCCCGACGAGGAACGCGTAACGGGCACGCTCGCGGATATCGCGCAGAAGGTGCTCGCTACGGATATCGAGCGTACCGCGCTCATTCTCGTAGGGCGCGTGCTCGAGGCGGAGGGGTTTGCGGATTCGAAGCTGTATGGGGCGCAAAAGCGCCACGACTAGGAAAGCGCGCGCAAGTGCGCGCGCAGCTTGTCCACCTCGCCCTCGGCGAACTCCTTTTCGATCTCCTCATGCGTTTGCTGCCATAGCGGAAACGCAGCGTTGAGCAGCCGATGCCCCTCGTCCGTGAGGCTCAGCAGACGGCTGCGCTTGTCTTCCGGGTCGTGCTCGATGACCACGAGACCGCGCCGCTCCAGCGGCTTGAGTGCGGCCGTGAGGGTGGTGCGGTCCATGGCGAGCAGCGACGCCACGTCTTTCATACCGGGCGGATGCGGCCGGTTCAGCGACATCAGCAGCGAAAACTGCCCGTTCGTGAGATCGAGCGGACGCAGCACGTCGTCGAAAATGCGCGCGAGATTGCGTGCCGCCCGCTGCATATGCAGACACAGGCAGCAATCGCACACCAATAGCGTGGTTTCGAAGGGAAGTTTCTTTGCGCGTGCCATGTTGCAATTATGTTGATATCAACCTATGCTGTCAAGGCCGGATGGGCGACATACCGTTGCTCCCGTTTTCAGACCAGCAACCAGACCAGCAGTTGGAGGACACATGAGCGATCAGAAACTGTTTCTCGCTGTTTTTCTCGGTACCAAAGACAACGCTCGCATGAAGGGATGGGCGGCGCTTTCCGAAGCCGATCGGCACGCGAAGGAAAAGGAGGGCATTGCGGCCTGGCACGCGTGGGTCGAAAAGCACAAGGCATCGATCGTCGATATGGGCGGCCCGCTCGGCAAGACGAAATCGATTGGCGAGCATGGCATCGCGGACACATCTAACGCGCTAACCGGCTATACCGTTTTCCGTGCTGCATCGCACGAAGAGGCAGCGAAGCTGTTCGAAGGCCACCCGCACTTTTCGATTTTTCCGGGCGAGGCCGTCGAGGTGATGCCCGTTCTGCCGATTCCCGGTGTGTGAACGGAGGCGCGTCATGAAACTCTATGGTTTTGCCGGCACGCGTTCGCAGCGCGCGCTATGGGGCCTCAAGGAAGTCGACGCCGATTTCGAATTCATCTCGGTCAATCTGCTCGCAGGCGAGCACAAGCGGCCTGAATACCTGCGCATCAATCCCGCAGGCAAGGTGCCCGTGCTGATCGACGGCGACCGCGTGATTCCCGAATCGGCTGCCATCGTGCTGTATCTCGCGGATAAATATCCAGAGAAGGCGCTGTTGCCCGCGGATCTCGACGAGCGCGCGCAGGCGTATCGCTGGACCCTGTTCGCGGTCACCGAACTGGAGCAGCCGCTCTGGAGAATCACGCGGCATTCGTTCCTGTATCCACCGGAAAAGCGCAGTCCCGCCGATATCGAACTCGCGCGGGAGGACTTCAGCAGCATGGCCGCGGTGCTCGAAAGGCACCTCGAAGGACGCGAGTTCATCGTCGGCAACAAGCTTTCGGTCGCCGACTGCGTGACGGTGTATCTGATGGACTGGGCCAACGAAGTGCAACTGCTGGAGGGCTTCCCGCGCTTGCAGGCGTATCTCGAACGCCTCTACGCGCGTCCCGAGGCGCCGCAGCGCATCGCCGAAGCGCGCAAGGCGGCATAAAGGGAAAACGGCCCAATCGGATCTCGCCGATTGGGCCGCCTCGCTACCGCGTTACACCCTATCAATGCGCCCGCGCATGCTCATGATCCACATGCGTGCGCGGCTGCGTCACCGTGCTCACCACCACCAGCACGATCACGTTCACGAACAGCGCAAGGAAGCCGATGTTGACGTCCTTGAGCGCGTCCGGCGCGAACGGAATCAGCTGAGCCACGCTCACATGCGTGAGCGTCGTGACGATCACCACGAGCACGCCCGCCACGATGCCGCAGAATGCGCCTTGCTTCGTTACGCGATTGCGCGCGGAGAGGCTGCACACCATCGCCGGGAACAGCTGCGTGACGAAGTTGTAGCCCATCAGGAGCAGCGCGACGATGGTGTCGCCGCCATTGAGCGTGAAGCCGACTGCCACGAGCGCGATCACCGGCACGAAAACGCGCGCGAGCTTCGCGACTTGCGCGTCGTCCGCGCTCTTCGCGAGGCCGCCGCGATAGATGTCGTTCGCGAGCAGCGTCGAAGCCGTGGTGAGGATCATCGAGCCCGGCACGAGTGCGGTCAGCACGCCGGCCGCGCCGATCACGCCCACGAACCATGGATCGAACGTCTGCAGGGCGAGACGGAACAGCGAGAGGTCGATGTCGCCGCCCTTGAGGCCCGGCACCTTGAGCACGGCTGCGAAGCCGCAGAAGAAGACGAACAGCAAAATAAGCTGATAGAGCGGCAGGATCATCGCGTTGCGGCGGAAGATGCGCTCGTTCTTCGCGGTGTAGACCGACATGAACGTATGCGGCCACATGAAGAAGCCTAGTGCCGTGAGCAGCACGGTGGACTGGAACCACGTCACGCTCTGGCCGCGTGCCGGGAAGGTGAGGAAGCCGGGCTTGGCGGCGTCGATGGCGCGGAACATCTCGCTCAGGCTGCCATAGTGGTGAATCGGCAGGTAAATGCCGAGGAACACGGCGATGGCGAGAATCATCGTGTCCTTCACGACCGAGTTCCACGCGCAGCCGCGCACGCCCGAAACGATCACGTAAGCCGTGACCACGGCCGCGCCGATCCAGATCGCCGCGGTGGAGGAGATCGCGCCATACGAGGCCGTCGTCACGATGATGCCGAGGCCCTTGAGTTGCAGGACGAGATAGGGCACGAGCGCGAGCACGCCCACGCAAGCCACCAGCACGCCCAGCGCGGGGCTTTGGTACTTGCGCGCGAAGAAGTGCGGCTGCGAGACGAGCCGGTGCTGCTTGGCGAAGCGCCAGACGGGCGGCAGCATCCAGTACGAGAGGATGTATGCAAGCGTGCCGTAAGCCAGAATGTAGTAGACAGGCGCGCCCTTGCCATAGGCGAAGCCGCTGCCGCCGAGGAACGTGAAGGTGGTGTAGATCTCGCCCGCCATCAGCAGGAACACGAACGCGGTGCCGAAGCTGCGGCCGCCCACGGCCCACTGCTCGAGGTTCATGTCGTGCCCGCGGCGGGCGCGCATGCCGAGGTAGAGCGCGACGAAGGTCATCGCCGCGATGATGATGAGGGCGCTCATGATCGCACCTCCGCATCCGCTTCGCCCGAGAGCCGGTTGACTGGGTCGAGCCGGTAGACGATCCCCATGATCACCGCGGCCAGCACCACCCACATGACGATCCATGCGAGCACGAGCGGCATGCCGAGCACGAGCGGCTCGGTGCGATTGACGAACGGCACCCCTAGCAGGATGCCGATAAAGGGCAAGGCAGCGAGCAACCGCAGTGACATGGCAACTCCTCTTTCATATGAGAAGAAAAGAAACGTCGCGTCGGGGTGCGAAGCCACCCACTCTATGCTTGTGAACGCGCCCCGTAAAGCCGCCAAAAATACTGAAGGGCTTGCCGTAAAGATTGGTGCAACGCGCCATTTTTCGCGGCATCGAGCGACATCGATCAGGCACGCCCGACGCCGATCCGGCTACACTTCTCGCAGCCCGGCGCGCTTTTTGCGCATGCCCTCAACGGATCGACTCCATGATCGAGAGCCTGATTTCAGACATCCTGTTCGGTTTCACCGGACTCATCAGCATCATCAATCCCTTGAGCGGTGCTTTTGTTTTTCTCGATCGCACCACAACGCTTACTGACGAAGAGCGACGCCTGCTCGCCAAACGCGTGGCGATCAACGCGTTCTTCGTGCTCGTCGGGGCTTTTTTCGTCGGCACGCCCATCCTGCATTTCTTCGGCATTTCAATGGAAGCGCTGCGTATCGGCGGCGGCCTCGCCGTAGCCGTGGCCGGCTGGCAAATGCTCAACGCGCCCGAGCCGGAGCCGCCCGCGGTCGATCATCCGGTCAAGCCCATGAGCGCGAGTTCGGCTTCCGGAAAAGCTTTTTTTCCGCTGACCATTCCGCTCACCACCGGCCCGGGCTCCATCGCCACAGCCATTGCGCTGAATGCCAACCGCACGCACAAGCTTTCGGCGTGGCTGCTCTCGAGCTTCGCGTCGCTCGTGATCTCCGCGCTCGTCATGCTCGTGATCTATTACGTGTACAGCCGCGCCGCGCGGCTTTCGCAGTACCTGGGTGTGGAAGGCACGCGCGTGGCCATGCGCGTGTCGTCGTTTCTGCTCCTGTGCATCGGGGTGCAGATCATACTGACTGGCCTGACCGGCTTTCTCACGCCGATCGCCGACCTGCGCGCCGCGAAGTAGTGGCGCCTGTAGCTCGTGAGCAGGCCGGCGTACACAAACGTCCTCACGCGAAGGAGACCATCATGTGCCGCTGGCTCGCTTATAGCGGGAACCCCGTGCAACTCGAAACCGTGCTGTTTCACGCACGGCATTCGCTGATCGATCAAAGCCTGCATTCCACCAAAGGCGCGACCACCACGAATGGCGATGGCTTCGGCATGGGTTGGTATCAGGACCCGCACGACATTCCCTATCGTTACCGCAGCGTGCATCCCGCCTGGAACGACCGCAACCTGCGCGAACTGGCGCGCGCGGTGCGTGCGCCCATGTTCGTCGCGCACATTCGCGCGGCCACGCATACGCCGGTGCAGGAAACGAACTGCCATCCGTTTCGGCACCGGCGCTGGATCTTTGCGCACAACGGTCTGATCCGCAGCTATCCGCTGATGCGGCGCGACCTGCTGGTCGCGATCGATCCGGGGCGCTTCAATGCGCTCGAGGGGTCGACGGATTCGGAAACGATGTTCTATCTCGCGATGACGTTCGGCCTCGAAGTCGAGCCCGTTCTTGCGCTGGAACGCATGGCGGGTTTTGTGGAGGCAACCGCGCAAAAGCATGGCGTCGAGCCGGCGCTCAACATGACGGTTTGCGCATGCGACGGCGAGCAGATCGTCGCTGTGCGCTATTCGAGCGAGCGCAATTCCCGCTCGCTTTATCACACCACGGCGTTCCGGCATCTGCGCGAACTGTATCCCGACGACCCGCGCATCATCGCAGCCGGCGACGACGCGTATCTGCTCGTTTCCGAGCCACTTGGCGATGCGCCCGATGTATGGGCCGAAGTGCCGGAATCGACGGCCATTGTCGTGCGCGGCCCCGAGGTCGAATACCGGCCGTTCGCACCTATCTCACCTTAAGGCACCGTAACTCAAGGGCGCGACAAGTCGACGTCACGCGCTGCGACGCCTTTGCCTTGCCGCCGCAAGCGCGAGCACCTCGTCGAACAGCGTGACGTCCACGGGCTTCACGAGATGCATCTCGAAGCCCGCTTCGTGCGTGAGCTCGATGTCGGCAGCCTGGCCGAAGCCGGTCATCGCGGCGAACAGCGTGTGCTCGAGTGGCGGCAGCGCGCGCAGGGCACGCAGCGTCGCGTAGCCGTCGATCTCGGGCATGGCGATGTCGATGAGCGCGGCGTCCGGCGTGAAGCCGTCCACTTCCTCGCGCGCGTGGGCGGCGCTGTAGGCCACGCGCACGTCGTGCCCTTTGAGTTCGAGCAGCATGGCGAGGCTGTCGGCCGAATCGCGGTTGTCGTCGACCACGAGCACGCGCAGCGGCGGCACGCCGGCTTCGGCCAGCGCGGCAAGCTCGGCCGTGTCCGGCGTGAGCGGCGGCGGCTGCACGGCATGCGTGGCCTCGCGCGCGAACGGCAGGCGGATCGTGAACGTGCTGCCTTTGCCGGGCCCGTCGCTCCTGGCGGAGATGGTGCCGCCATGCAGCTCGACGAGCGAGCGGCACAGCATGAGGCCGATGCCGAGCCCGTTTTCCGTGGGCCCCGGCGCCGAGCGGTCCTGGCTGAAGAGGCCGAAGATCGACTCGTATGTGCCGGGCCGCAGGCCGCGGCCTTCGTCGCGCACCTGGATCTGCACGGCGCGCGCGGCGGAACGCACGTCCACGACGATGCGGCTGCCGTCGGGCGAGAACTTCGAGGCGTTGTGCAGCAGGTTCTGCAGCACCTGCACGAGCCGCGTGTGGTCGCCCTTCATGGTGAGCGGCTCGTCGGGCATCTGCACGTCCACGTGCTGACCGCGTGCCGAGGTGAAGGGCTGCGCCGCGTCGATGGCGTGCGCGACCACTTCGTGCAGGTCGAGCGGCGCCTCGCGCAACTCGATCTTGCCCGACGTGATGCGCCCGACGTCGAGCAGGTCGTCCACGAGCCGGGTGAGGTGCACGATCTGACGGTCGATCATTTCGCTCGCTCGCTCGATCTCGGGGCTCGGCGCATCCATGAGGCGCATCGTGGCCACGGCGTTGCGCACCGGCGCGAGCGGGTTGCGCAGTTCGTGCGCGAGCAAGGCGAGGAACTGCTTCATCTGTTCGCTCGAATGCTCGAGTTCGTCGGTGCGGCGGCTTTCGGTCATGTCGCGCGTGACCTTCGCGAACCCCGTGAGGCGGCCTTGGCCGTCATGCACCGCGGTGAGCGTGACACTGGCCCAGAACATCGAGCCGTCCTTGCGCACGCGCCAGCCCTCGCTCACGACCCGGCCCAACTCCTTCGCGCGGCGCAGCTCGCGTTCGGGCTGACCGGCGGCGACCTCGTCGGGCGGATAGAACACGGAAAAATGCTGGCCGACGATCTCGGCCGGACGGTAGCCCTTCAGGTTGGTCGCGCCGGTGTTCCAGCTCACCACGTTGCCCTGCGGATCGAGCATGAACATCGCGTAGTCGCTCACGCTTTCCACGAGCAGGCGAAAGCGCTCTTCGGAAAGACGCAGCGCTTCGACCTGGCGGCGTTCGGCGGTGAGGTCGCGCGTGACCTTGGCAAAGCCGGAGAGCGAGCCGTCGCTCTCGTGCAGCGCGGTGATGACGACGTTGGCCCAGAACATCGAGCCGTCCTTGCGCACGCGCCAGCCTTCGTCGTTGAAGCGTCCGTGCAGCGCGGCCTGCTCCAGCTCGTGATCGGGCCAGCGGCGCGCGTTGGCTTCGTCGGTGTAAAAACGCGAGAAATGCTGGCCGATGATCTCGTGCGCTTCATAGCCCTTGATGCGGGCCGCGCCGCGATTCCAGCTCACGATGTAGCCGCGCGTATCGAGCAGGAAGATCGCGTAGTCCTCGATCGGCTCCACGAGCGCCTCGAAGCGGCGTTCGTGGTGGCTTTCGGCGACGGTGTTTTGCTGGGCGATGCCGGGGTCGGGCGTCGTCATGGTCCTCGGGTCTGTCATAGGGCCTGTTCACAAGATTGACAGGCTCCGGCCTCCTGAATGGACGGCCCGCACGCAGCGGGCGTCGCAGCTTACCACGCGCGCTGCCCTGAGCGGTCGTACTTTTCGGCCATTGCCGGAATGCCCGCGCGCACGTGGCGTTCCGCGCGGCGTACCTGGCGGGTGAGCAGCACGACGTGCGGCGGCACCACGCGGCGTGCGCGCAACGTCCAGAACGCGCCGCGCAGCAGCGCCACGCCCGCGGGCCCGAGCGAGCGCTGGCGCGCGAACACCGCGAGCGCACGGCCGGTCGCCGCGATCGCATCGCGCGCGGGCAATCGCATCCACGCCACCCAGGCGGTGTTGCGCGCGAGCGAGCATTGCTGCGCGCGCGTGAACCAGCGGTAAAGCGGCTCGCGATGCGCGAGCGCCTGCTCGCAATAAACGATCTGGTGGCCGGCCGACAGCATGTCGAGCGCGGCAAGCTCTTCGGCGCCGCCGTGTGACAGCCGCTCCTCGTAGCCGCCGAGCGCGTGGAACACGGCCGCGCGGAAAATGCACGCGCCGGCCATGAAGTTCGCGAGCGCAGGCCCGGCTTCGCCTTCCGTACCCGGCGACGTGGCGGCGAGCATCAGGCAGGCGGGGTGAATTTCGCGCTCGTCGCCGCTCACCACGCGCGCGTTGAGCACGGCCACCTGCGTGTGGGCGTCGAGCAGGTGCGCCGCACGCGCGAGCGCGCCGGGCGCGAACCAGGTGCTGTCGTCGCAGCACGCGACATAGTCGGTGCGCGCGAGCAGCACGGCGCGATTAAAACCGGCCATGCCGTGATCGCCCAGCGACTGGACGATGCGCACTTGCGGAAAGAGCGACGCCAGCAGGGAGACGGTGGAATCGGTGGAGCCGTTGTCGGCCACGATGACGTCCGGGTGTTCGGGAAGGGCGGTGAGGCGCGCGACGGTATCGATGGTTTGACGTACATGATTGCGCGTGAGGACGACCACCGTCACGCGCGGCGCGCTGGGAGTTCCGGGGGCAGGGGCGGAGTCGTTCATCGCAGCAGGCGGCGGGAGCCGGCCGGTGAGTTGTCGAATTGACCTATGTCAGCATACGCCGATGGCGCGCGACATGCAGTACATGACGTGCGCCAGAGGCGGGGCGGCGCAGCCGCGGTGCTGCACTGCACAGCCGAGAGCTGCGCAATTTTCGCGCCGCGTGCGGCGGCGCGCGCAATCAGTCCGAGCGGCGGCTCGATCAGCGGCTCAATCGCGAGCGCAGACTTCGTCGAGGTGGTCGAGCAGGTCGGCGGGATCTTCGTACACGCGTAGCGCGCCCGCGCGTTGCAGCTCCTCGGTGCCGTAGCCGCCCGACTGCAGGCCGATGCCGAGCGCGCGGCAGCGTTGGGCCGCGAGCATGTCCCAGACGCTGTCGCCCACCACGAGGCAGCGCTCGATCGGCACGTTCAGCCGCAGCGCCGCGGCGACGAAAAGATCGGGGTCGGGCTTGGCGTGGCGCACTTCGTCGCGCGTGACCACCGTCGTGACGGACGGGTCCACGCCGAGCGCCTGCAGGTTCACGGACGCCGTGGCGAGCCGCCCGCTCGTGGCGATCGCCCAGGGCACTTGCGCCGCGCTGAGGGTGTCGAGCAGCGCGCGGGCGCCGGGCAGCGGGCGCACCTGGTCGGCGTGGCGGCGGTAGGCGTCGGCGTGTAGTTTTTGCAAGCGCGCGATGCGCTCGGGGGCGATCGACTCGTGGGCCTCGTGGGTCTCGCGCAGCAACTGGTTCATGAAGAGACCGCCGCTCATGCCGATGCGCCGGTGAATGCGCCACACCGAGAGCTCGATGCCGTCCGCGTCGAGCGCTTCCTTCCATGCGAGCACATGCTGATACACGCTGTCGACGAGCGTACCGTCGAGGTCGAACAAAAAGGCCGTTTCGTTGCGCATGGGGGGCTCCTGGTTGCTATACGACGATTACGCTGCGGTGGCGCAAAAAGTGTACGCCGCGCGCCGCCGGCGTGCGGCGCGGCGGGCGCGCGGCGGCGCCTCAGTGCGTGCTGGCCGCGGCCGCGCCGGACGCCGCCGGTGCGCCTTGCGCGGCGCCCGTCTGCGGATACATCTGCAGCAGCACGCGCAGGACGCCGTTGGTCCATCCAAAGCCGTCCTGCAGCGGATATTCGCCGCCGCCTGCCGACGAGGCCTTCGTGGCCGACGCGCTCACGTCGTACTTCTCGACGAGCTTGTGTGTGCGCGCGTAGTAGGCGAGATTCGTCGCGATCCAGCGCGTGGCGATTTCCTGCGCGAGGTCCTGTGCGCCGTAGCGGCGCAGCCCCATGACTGCGAGATATTGCAGCGGCGCCCAGCCGTTCGGCTCGTCCCATTGCTGGCCGGTCGCGACCTGGGTGGTGGCGAGGCCGCCGGGGCGCAGCAGCCCGGCGCGCACCGCGGCGGCCACTTCCAGCGCCTGGGCCTTCGTCGCCACGCCCGCATAGAGCGGATAGACGGTCGCCGCCGTGAGCCGGTGCGTGAGCGTGCGGTGCGCGAAGTCGTAGTCGCTGTAGGCATGCAGTTGCGGGTCCCAGAGCACGCGGTCGATGGCGTCGGCGCGTTGTTGCGCGCGCTTCGTCATCAGTTCGGCCTCGCGCGCGTCGCCCTTGAGGCCATAGGCCTTCGCGAGCGTGCGTTCGAGGATCACCATCAGCGAATTGAGGTCGACCGGCGCGAGCGAGGTCACATCGATAGTCGAGAGCGTTTGGCCGTCGGTGAGCCAGCGCGAGCTGTAGTCCCAGCCCGTTTCCGCGCCCGCGCGCAGGTTGCGCCAGAGGTCAGAGGCGTCGCGTTGCGGCGTGGCGCGCGCGGTCAGGATGTCCTCGCGGTACGACTCGTCGCGCGGGCGGTTGCGCGCGTCCCAGTAGCGGTTGAGCAGCGTGCCGTCGGGCAGGCGCACGAGGTGGCGCGCGGCGTGACCGGGCTTGAGCGTCTGCGCGCCGGCCATCCAGTAGTCGTATTCCTTGCGCAGTTGCGGCAGGTAGTGGAGGTACACGGCGTCGCCGTCTTTTTCCGCAACGAGGCTCACCATCTGCGCGAAAAACGGCGGCTGCGAGCGGCTCAGGTAGTACGTGCGATTGCCGTTCGCGATGTGGCCGTAACGGTCGATCAGCGCGGCGAAGTTGCTCAGCTCGTCGAGCGCGAGTTCGTGGCGGCCGCTCGCTTCCAGGCCGAGCATGATGAAGTACGAATCCCAGTAGTAGATTTCGTTGAAGCGCCCTCCCGGCACGACGTACGCATAGGGCAGCGGCAGCAGCGACGAAAACGGATTCGGCTTTGCGTCGGGGCGGCGGCTCAGCACGTTCCAGAGCGTGTCGATGTGGCCGACGACATTCTGGTTCGGATCGGAAACGTAGTGATCTTCGGTTTGCGCGGGGGCCGTGAAGTACCGGTTCACGAACTGCGTGAGCGCGGCCTTGCGCGCGGCGCTGTCGTGCAGCCCCGCGTGTTGCTGGCGCCAGCGCTCGTAGGCGGCCGTGATCTGGCTCGGGCGCTCGTTGGGCAGTATGTCGGCAAACGTCTTGCCGTCGGGGAAGATCTGCGCGAGCTGCACGTCGTGATAGAGGCGGCCATAGAGGTCGGCGGGCGTGGCGGGCCGGCTCTCTTTTGCGGCGTCATGCTGCGCCGGCGAGCGAACCGGCCTTGCCGATCGCGCGGGCGTTTGTAATTCCTGCGCGTTGGCGGGTGCGCTAGCGGAGGCTGCGACGTCGGCTTGTGCGTCGGCGGCATGGGCGGTTTGCGCGAGCGGCCAGGCGAGGCACAGCGCAGCGGCGAGCGTGGCGGCAAACGGGACGGGGCGGGATGTCGTGGCGGATGTGGGCGTGCGGGAGCGGAACGGGAAAGACATGGCTTTATGTTTTTGAGGGGCGACGAGCGCGCCAGTGCGCAAACCTGGGCACAGGCGAAGCGCGGCAATGAGCAATTTCCGTTCCGCACAATGGCGATGCGAGACGGCTGGCGACTGCAACACTATTCAAAATAGAGATAGTCCATATTCTCCATATCGCGTTGCGCGATAACGCTTGCTGCGGCGAAACTTGCCAAAAATCAATTCAAGCAACGCCGCATCAGGAGACATCTCATGCGCACCCAGGTTGGCATCATTGGCGCCGGGCCCGCGGGCCTGCTTCTTTCCCATCTTCTGCATTTGCGTGGCATCGACTCGGTCGTGATCGAGCTGCGTGGCCGCGAGCAGATCGAATCGACCATACGCGCCGGCGTGCTCGAGCAAGGCACGATGGACGTGCTCACCGAAGCGGGCGTCGGCGAGCGCATGAAGGCCGAAGGCGCAGTGCATCACGGCTTCGAACTGGCGTTCGAAGGCAAGCGCCGCCGCATCGATCTCACCGGCCTCACGGGCAAAGCCATCACCGTCTACGCGCAGCACGAAGTGCTCAAGGACCTCGTGGCGGCGCGCGTGGCCGCGGACGGCAAGCTCTTCTTCAATGTCTCGAACACGTCGATTCACGGCGTCGAAACCAGCACGCCGTCGATCCGCTTCACGCACGAAGGCGAAGAGCACGAGCTGCACTGCGACTACGTGATCGGCTGTGACGGTTTCCACGGCGTGTCGCGCGCCTCGATTCCGGCGGCGCTGCGCCAGGACTACGAGCGCGTGTTCCCGTTCGGCTGGTTCGGTATTCTCGTCGAGGCGCCGCCCACTTCCGACGAGCTGATCTACGCGCGGCACGATCGCGGCTTCGCGCTCGTCAGCACGCGCTCGCCGAACGTGCAGCGCATGTACTTCCAGTGCGATCCGACGGACAACGTCGACAACTGGTCCGACGACCGCATCTGGGCCGAGCTGCACGCGCGCGTCGATTCGCGCGAAGGCCACCAGGTGGTGGAAGGCAAGATCTTCCAGAAGAACATCGCGGGCATGCGCAGCTTCGTCACGACCACGATGCAGCACGGCCGCCTCTTTCTCGCGGGCGATGCGGCGCACATCGTGCCGCCGACCGGCGCGAAGGGCCTCAATCTCGCGGTGGCGGACGTGCGCGTGCTGACCGCGGCGCTCGTGGCGTTCTACCAGGAAGGCCGCACCGATCTGCTCGATGGCTATAGCGAAACGGCGCTGCGCCGCATCTGGCGCGCCGAACACTTCTCGTACTGGATGACGCGCATGATGCACCGCCTTGACGACGCCACGCCGTTCGAGCAGCGCCTGCAGGTTGCCGAACTGGAACATGTCACCACGTCCCGCGCCGCCGCGACGGCGATGGCCGAAAACTACGTGGGCGCGGTTGCCGTGTGAGGTAAGCTCAACGCATGAAACGGCCGCGCGAGTCCCGCAGGGTTCGCGCGGTTTTTTGTTTACAGCGTCGCGTTGGATCGCCTCAAATCGCCGTAAGCGGCGCAATGCCCAGTTCGGTGGCGATGTCGGCGAACGGCTTTCTCACGGAGTCGGGCAGCGTGATCGTCTGCATGTGCCGCGCACGATTTTCCGCTTCGTACTGGCCGGGGTACTGCACCGGCTGCGACGGATCCTGCGGCGGGCAGCTGAGCAGATAGTCGAGGAACGATTCGACCTCCTGCGAGCGCCACGTCGTGTTGAAGTCCACCTGCGGATCGAGCACCAGCGCGAACAGATTGTTGGTCGCGACGCCATTGCGCGGGTTGTCCGGATGGATCGTGCCGCCGCCCGAGAGCACGCCCGCGAGCAGTTCCGCCACGAGACCCAGCGCATAGCCCTTGTGCAGACCGAACGGCAGCAGCGCGCCTGGCGGGTCGGCGAACAACACGTTGGGGTCGGTGCTCGGCTGGCCGTTCGCGTCGATCACCGAGCCGTCAGGCGCCGGCAGGCCGTTTTCGGCGAGCACGCGCGCCTTGTTCACGGCGATGGCGCTCGTGGCGATATCCACGACGAAGGGCGGCCGCCCGCCCGGCAGCGGACCCGCGAAGCACAGCGGGTTGGTCGTGAGCCGGGGCTCGCGTCCGCCGAACGGCGCGACGGTCGGCGCGCGATTGACCACGTTGGTGAAGGCGAGCAGCACGTAGCCCTGCGCCGCGACCATTTCGCCGTAGTGGCCCATGCGCCCCAGGTGATGGCTATGACGCAGCGTTACGATGCACTGCCCATGTTCGCGCGCGCGAGCGATCGCGTCTTCCATCACGACCTTGCCAATGTGCTGTCCGAAGCCGCTGTGGCCGTCATAGCCGATCAGGCTGCCGCGGTCGACGACGCGCTCGGCGCGGCCGTCTGCGGTGACGAAGCCCGCGGCCAGCACGCGCTTGTAGTTAGGCAGGATCGACAGGCCGTGGCTCGCGTAGCCCACGCGGTCGGATTCGATCAGATGGTCGGCCACGTCGGCGGCGATGTCTTCGGGCACCGAGACGTTCGTGAGCACGGCCGTGGCGAAGCGGCGTGCGTCGTCGATCCTGACTTCCATGAGCGGCTCCTTGCTAACCGTGCAGCGTTCGGGTGCAGTGTTCAGATCCAGCCCAGCCAGCGCCACCACGTCGCGGCGAACAGCAGCAACAACACATAGCCGACGACGGTCAGCACGATGCCCACGCGCGCAAACTGCTTCGCCGTGAACGTTTCGGTGGCGAGGCACACCATGTTTTGCGGCGCGTTGATCGGCAGGATGAAGCCGAAGCTCACCACGTAGCCGAGCAGCATGGTGAGACCGAGCCGGTTGAAGTCGCCCTGCATGGACTGCAGCACCGACACGAGAATCGGCAGCATCGCGGAGGTGAGCGCCGTTGCGCTCGCAAAACCGAGGTGGATGAGGATGAGGAAGGCCGAGAGAATCGCGAAGGCCATGAACGGCGTGGCGGTGTCGAGCCCCGTGTGATGCGCGACGAGGTCGCCGAGCCATTGGCCCGCTTTCGTCGTGAGCAGCGCCGTGCCGAGGCTGATGCCCACGCCGAACACGATCACCGTGCCCCACGGAATGCGGCTCTGCACGGTCTTCCAGTCCATCACGCCAAAGCGCGGCAACAGCAGCAGCACGAGCCCCACGTAAGTGACCGAAGTGGTGTCGAACGGGTGCAGCTTGCCTTCGGTCGCCCAGAAGAGCAGCAGGCCGATGGACACCCCGAGCAGGCGTTTCTGCGGGCCCGTCATGGGGCCGAGTTCGCGCAGCGAGGCTTCGACGGCTTCCTTGCCGCCCGCGATGGCATCGGCTTCGGGCGGCAGCATCTTCAGCACGATGAAGAGCAGCGCCGCCGACATCACGATCGCCCAGGGCGCGCCCGCAATGAGCCAGTCGAGCCACGTGACGCGCGCGCCGAGCATCTTGTCCATGAAGCCCACGGTCAGCAGATTCTGCGCGGCGGCGGTCTGGATGCCGACGTTCCAGATGCTCGTGGCTTGCGCGACCACGATCATGATGCCCGCCGCGATGTTCGAGCGCTTGTCGACGCCGAACGCCGAGATCACGCCCACCATGATCGGCACGACGCACGCGCTGCGCGCAGTGGCGCTCGGTACGACGAGCGAGAGCACGATGGTCACGGCGACCGCGCCGATCAGGATGCGCCGCGTGGTGGTGCCGATCAGCGAGAGCGTGACGAGCGCAATGCGCCGGTCGAGCCCGGTGACGGTCATCGCCGCGGAGATGAAGAGTGCGCCGGCCACGAGCGCGAGCGCGGAATTGGAGAAGCCCGCGAGCGCCATGCTGATGGCTTTGTTGGTGCCGTAATCGACAGCGGGGTTTTCGATGGTGGGCGCGGTGCCCACGAGAAACGCCATGAGCGACGTGATGATGATGGCGCTCGCTTCGTACGATACGGCTTCGGTGAGCCACACGACCACGGCGAACGCGAGGATGGCGAGCATGCGCTGGCCGGCGGGCGGGAGGCTATCGGGCAGGGGCAGCAGAAGCACGACGACGAGGGCGACCACGCCCGCGATCAGGCCCGCAGGTATGCCTTTTTTCTGCGGCGCGGCGCTCGCATTGGCGGCTGGCTGGGGTGCGTTCATGGCGATGACTCCCTGTTGGGCATGCACGCGGCATGGCTCGCGTGTCGCTTCTGGCAGAGCGCATGCAGCATCGAAAAGCGGCGGTGTGGCGGCTTGCGAACGAGTCAGCGCATTCGCATCGCGGATGGTACTGCCATTCGACTGATGAAGCGTTTAGTGTGTACAGCGGGAGCGCGCGAGCGCGAAGGCGGGGGAAGCGCAGCGTTGCAGCATGCTGAGGGTGATGCGGGCAAGCTGATGGTGAAGGCGTTTTAACCGGCAAAACAGCCGGTTAAAACGGCCGCTGACGCGAATTACTGGCTGGCGCCAGCAGCAGCGTTAGCTTTCTTCTGTGCGTCCTGCAGGTTCTGCGGATAGTTCGGGTCGTTCAGCGCCGGCTTGTAGCCTGCGTCTTCCAGCTTCTTCAACTCGGCATTGTTCTTCGCGCGGGCCTGCTTGCGTTCGGCCTTGCGCTGCGCTTTGGCTTGAGCTTTGGCCTGCGCCTTTTGTTCCTTGGTGAGCGGTTGCGAGGCCGTGGCGGCGGGTGCGCTGGCTTCCGTTTGCGCAAATGCCGGCGCGGCAACGCCGATCAGGAATGCGGCGGTCGCCGCGGCGAGAGTCAGCTTGCTGGTGGTGGAGCGCATTGATTCCCTTAATGGTTGATTTGAACGACTTACCCAGGTCTGGGAGGACGGGCGCAAACGACTGCGGCGCGCCCGTTGCTCAATGTAATCGATCCCCATCAAAGACGGTAGCAAGCGCTGACCCTGGCTTGCCGGTAATCGCAGTAGTTACCCCGGCGGCCTCAACGGGCGCTCAAGCACCGAGCTTCGCGGCCGCCGCCGCGACTACGCGTGCGCGTGCGGCGAGCGATGCGGCTGTCTGCGCGCGCAACCTTTCCACGATTGCACGCGGTGCGCTGGCGGGGTCGCCCGCATCGAACGGCGGCGCGGGCGCGTACTCGAGTTCGAGCTGGAGCGCCTGGGCGTCCTCGTCGCCGATCAGTTCGGCGGCGAGCGTCAATGCGAAATCGATACCCGCGGTGATGCCGCCGCCGGTCAGCACGTTCCCGTCGCGCACCACGCGCGCTTTCACGGGCAGCGCGCCGAGCGGCTCCAGCAGTTCGTGGAAGGCCCAGTGCGTGGTCGCGCGGCGTCCGCGCAGCAGCCCGGCCGCGCCGAGCACGAGCGCACCCGTGCAAACCGAAGTGACGTAGCGCGCCGTGCTCGCCTGGCGGCGCAGGAACGCGAGCGTCTCGTCGTCTGGAATCAGCTGGGAGACGCCGCTGCCGCCCGGCACGCAGATCACGTCGAGCGGCGGGCAGTCCTCGAAGGTCGTGTCGGGCGTGAGCATGAGGCCGGTGCTCGAGCGCACCGGGTCGAGCGTCTTCCAGATGAGCCGCGCGCGGGTGTCCGGCATCGAGGCGAGCACGTCGTATGGGCCGGTCAGGTCGAGCTGTTGAACGTTGGGGAAGACGAAAAATCCGATCTGCAGTGCCATGTGGTGTTCCCGGTCAAGGTTTGGCTGTCGAAAAGGCCGACGCCGTGTGCCGATGATTCGGGAATCACTGTAATCTCGCGCCGCTCCACAACCATGCCAAAAACCGCGCAAAAACTGCCAGCGGCGCGCGAGCCGCAATCGGAAAGCACTCGGTGATCGACACCCGCGCCGCGTTCAGTCGCCGCTTAATTTGCGGCAGCTGCAGCAGCGCGCTTGCTGCTTCGGACTCAAGCCGGCATCTTGCGGAACGTCACCGCGATGCGGTTCCAGCCGTTGATCGCGATGATCAGCAGCGTGAGGTCGGTGATCTCCTGGTCGCTGAAATGCGGCTTCACGCGTTCCCACACTTCGTCGGGTACGTGCGTTTGCGCGAGCAGCGTGACTGATTCGGTCCATTCGAGCGCCGCGCGCTCGCGCTCGGTGAAGAACGGGGTTTCGCGCCACACCGATACCGTAGCGAGCCGGCGATCGGTTTCGCCGCCTTTACGCGCATCAGCGGTGTGCATGTCCACGCAATAGGCGCAGCCGTTGATCTGCGAAGCGCGCAGGCGCACCAGTTCCGCGAGGGGCTTTTCAATCGAGCTTTTGCTCGCGCGCTCTACTCGGCGTTTCGCGCAAGACCACGCTCGACGTATTCGAACGGCTGCTCGCCGAAGGCTATCTGAAATCGCGGCGCGGCTCGGGCACTTTCGTGGCGCAGACGCTCGAACGCCTGCCCGCGCGCGAGCACGGTCATCCGAATCCGCAGATACGCGCGGCCACCGCGGCGATCACTTCTGCGCGTACCGGGAAGGTGCCGCGCGTGGCGCGCAGGCGCAAGCCGAGGCGCTGCACGGTTCGTTGCCGCGCCTCGATACGCGGCTCGCCTGCGATTTCGCGGGCGGTGTCACCGACAAGTCGCGCTTTCCCTTCGACGTCTGGCGGCGCTGCATCAACGACGCGCTGCGCGTGCAGGCGCGCGGTTTCGGCATGTATCGCGATCCGGCGGGCGAGGAGAAGCTGCGCCTTGCGGTGTCGCGCTATCTCGCTTTCAACCGCGCGGTGCAGGGCATCTGGCAGGACGTGATCGTCACGCAGGGCGCGCAGCAGGCGCTCGATCTGCTCGCGCGCAACATCTTTGCCGCATTGGGCGCGAAGGTCGTGCCGGTGCCGGTGGATCACGACGGGCTCGTCGTCGCGCGGCTGCCGAAAGCGGCGCGGCTCGTGTACGTGCTCGACGCTGCCGCGGTGGCGCAGGCCGCGCGCCGCGCGTCGATCGGCCTGCATCCGCTCGCGCCGTTTCATCTCGAAGCGCCTGTGCAGAGCGGTTTTCTTTTCGGTTACGGTGGGGTCGACGCCGAGCGTATCGACGCCGCGCTGACATCGCTCGCCACGCTGCTGCGCACGCTTTGACTGCATTTTGCCGTCGCGGCGACACCGGCATGGCAGCCGAAATCGCGAAAAAACGCCATACGTGTGGCGCTTTCCTGTCGAACGCGCCGTGCGCTGCGCCCCACCGAAGCGTATCGTCCGTCGGTGATCCGGCTGCGCCAGGTGCACGTTTACCCCTGTAAACAGGCGTCAAAATGTGTTCGAGAGTCAGCGCTGCGCAACAAAATCGTAACGACAATGCAAAAGCTTCACGCAAAACGCTTGCGCGTATGTAGAATCCGCCGTTGAAGCACGTGCATTCCGCAGTGCTTCTTCGATTCACTGACCAACACTGGTAGGAGAAACATGCCGACTTCCGCAAAGAAAGTGGCCGCAAAAAAGGCAGCTGCCCCGGCCAAGAAGGTTGCCGCAAAGAAAGCGCCCGCCACCAAGACGGCCGCAGCTAAGAAGGTCGCCGTGAAGGCGTCCGGCGTACCGACGCCGATCAAGGACACCTTCACGAAGGCCTCGCTGGCTACCCACGTCGCTGAACGTGCAGGCGTCGAGCCGAAGGCTGCCAAGGCCGTGCTCGCCGCGCTGGAAGACACGATCCTCGGTTCGGTCCACAAGAAGGGCGCTGGCGAATTCACGCTGTCGGGCCTTCTGAAGATCGTCGTCCAGGCCGTGCCGGCGAAGAAGAAGCGCTTCGGCAAGGATCCGTTCACGGGTGAAGAGCGCTGGTTCCCGGCGAAGCCCGCATCGGTCCGCATCAAGGCGCGCGCCCTGAAGAAGCTGAAGGACGCAGCAGCAGCCTGATTGCGCTGATTGCGCTTGAAGCCGCGACCTTCGGGTAGCGGTTACCTGTCAGTACCAAAAAATCCCCGTTGGCGTCGAGCTCACGGGGATTTTTCATTTGGTGCGTGCAATGCGCACAGAACATGCATATCTATGCTCTGATGTTATGGTCAGGTATCCGGTATGATGTCCCTGTGTTAGAGGCATCAGTGTCATTCATGTCGTACGAAAACGATGTCGTAGACCCGCTAATTTAAATTTCCATAGCATAGTGTTATGCAGGCAACCGACCTCAGTTTGCGGCAGGTGGAAGCGTTTCGCGCGCTGATGCACTGGGGTACCGTCACGCGCGCGGCACAGGCGCTCGGCATTTCTCAGCCTGCGGTGAGCCGTTTGCTTGCCGACTTCGAAGCCAGGATGGGGTTCGCGCTTTTCGAGCGGCGCCAGGGGCGTTTGCTGCCGACCGTCGAGGCCCATACGCTGCAAGATGAAGTCGAGCGCGCGTTCTTCGGCTTCGAGCGCGTGGCTCAGGCGGCCGCGCAGATTCGCGCACAACGGCGCGGGGTCGTGCGCGTTGCCGCTTCAGCGGATCTTTGCGCCGACTTCCTGCCGCGCGTGGCCGCCGCGTTTGCAAGCGAGCACGAAGGCGTCGATTTCGAACTGCTGACTGGCGAAGCCGCCGGGATTGCCGAGCGCGTGGCGGCGCAACGCTGCGATCTCGGTTTCGTCGCGCAAGCCGTCGCGCATCCTGGCGCGCGTCTCGAGTATCTGGGTGAATGGCCGCTGCGCTGCATCGTGCCGCGCGGACACCGGCTTGCGCGCAAACGCGTGATTCATGCGCAAGACTGCGCGGGCGAACGCTTCATTTCGTTTGCCGCGGCGAGCGAGGCGCGCCTCTCCATCGACCGGCTCTTTGCCGAATGCGGGGTGGTGCGCGAGCCCGGCGTCGAAGCGGCGCTCGCGCAATCGGTCGTGGCGATAGTGGAAGCGGGGATGGGCATCGCGCTCGTCGACGCGCTGACCGCCCAGCACGCGAGCGCACGGGTGAGCGTGAAACGCTTCACGCCCACGCTGTCGAGCGCGCTCCATGTCGTGCGCGGCGCACAGCGCGCGGCGACGGCGCTCAGCGACGCGTTCGTGTGGCACGCCGCAGCCGCGCTGGCGCGGCTGCGCTGAGCCTTTCGCTCGTGTAAAAGGCGTGTAAACGGCGCAAGTTGTGGCGTTGCGTGAGAACACCCTGGAGGATCGCTTCTAAAACCCGGCGGCCATAAAAAAACCAGCCAGGGCTTGCGCCCGAGGCTGGTTTGTGCAGCGTGTAGGTTTTAGCTGCGCGGTCTCGCTCGCTTCGCCGGATTGGCTCGTCAGCCAGTTCCGGCGCCGGGCCGAAGCCCGGAGTAAAGCGTTGCTTAGAACTTGTGGCGGATGCCCAGGCTGACCAGGGTCTGCGAGCTCGAAGCCGAGTTGAAGCCGTACGAACCGATCGATGCGCCGGCTGCCGTGCCTGCCGGTTCGCCCGGTTGCTGGCCGTTGGCGTGCTGCCATGCGGCGACGCCGTACAGGTCGGTGCGCTTCGACAGATTGTAGTCCGCGCCGATCGAAACCTGGTTGTACGTGTTCGACGAGTCGCCAGCACCGTGCGTCCAAGTGTAGCCGAGGCCGAGCAGCAGGGCCGGGTTCAGCTGGTAGCCGAAGAAGCCAGCGGCGACGTTGTAACGCTGGGTCGAAGAGAACGTCGAGTAGCCGTCAGGACGGATTTGAACGTTGCTGTAACGTGCGCCGAACGTGAACGGGCCAGCGACGTATTGCGCAGCGATCGCAGCGGTGCCAACCGACTTGGCCGACGCGTAGGCTTCGTTGATCTGGCTGTCGAACATGGCGCCCGAGGTTGCGCCCGAAGCCCAGCCCACCGTGCTCACGCCGTTGGACGTCGTCGTACGCGCAGCGAGCGACGACGCGTTGTCCATGCGGAAGTAGCCAGCAGCGACGTTGAACGAACCGATGCCGTACGTAGCCGCTGCGCCCCAGCTCTGACCCGAGCCCGTTGCGCCAGCCACGCCGCCCAGAGCGTACATGCCTTCGAACTGGAAGCCTTGGAGAACCGGCGAGACGTACTTGATGCCGCTGTTCGTACGCGAGCTGTTATCGTTGTTGTCGACGTCGCCCGGCGTTGTGAACGTGCTGCCGAAATAGTTGTCCGCGGTCAGCGGCTGAACCATGTCGACCAGCGGGTCGTACTGGCGGCCGAGAGTGATCGTGCCGAACTGGTCGTGCGTCAGGCCGACATAGGCTTGACGGCCGAACATCAGGCCACCCTGACCGAGCTTGCCGTTGTTGATGTCAAAGCCGTTTTCCAATTGGAAAATCGCCTTCAGGCCGCCGCCCAGATCTTCCGTACCCTTCAGGCCCCAGCGGTTGCCCGACAGGTTGCCACCGGCGAGGCCGACCAGGTTTGCATTCTTGTTGTTGGCGTCCATCGTGTTGTGGGCCCACTGGATCGATTCGTCGATCACCCCATAGAGGGTCACGCTGCTTTGAGCGTGCGCGGTGCCTGCTGCGGCCAAGAGGGCCAGCGAGAGGGTCGAGAGAGCGACTCGTTTCATTCTGTTTTCTCCACGCAGAAATTGTGTAGTTGTTGCGCGTTGGAGAATAACGCAGCAGGCCAGGCGACCTGAAATGAAAAAATAAAGATTGTCGCGAAAACCTGACACCGGCCAGAATCCCTTGTCAGGCGGGGACTCCGTCCATTATGCCGTTTCAAGAAATATTGGATTGTTGATCGAGCATTATTGTTGGTTTTGATAAAAGTTCCGTAAACAGCCGTTATTTTTGCGCCTTGTTGCGACCTTTGGTAGCAGCCTTAATCGGCGCGGCGGCATGGGGGTGGCGGCGCCTGCCGGCGGTTGTCATGGCGAGCGCCGCGCTCGCGACGAACAGCACCGAACCCCACGGATGGCGCTTCACATAGCGGTCGGCGGCGGCGACCGTGCGGCCCGCGTGAACCAGCGTGAGCGCGGCCGCGTAGGTGGCGCTGTCTTCCATGCGCACGACCGAACGGCGGATATGCAATCCCGATTTCAGCCTCCCGAATGGGCCACCATGCGCGCTCGCGCGCCGAATCGCGCCGAGCGGGGTTTCCGATAGTGTCGATTTGTCTGCCGAAACAGCTGCCGCCAGCGCCGCAGGCATTGCCGGGGCGGCTGCGCCACCGTTTCCGATCGGCACGGCCTGCGGCGCCGACGCAGCGGGGCGGTCCCCACGCTTCGTGTCGTGCCGCGCGACGATGGTAGAGGCGGCGAGCACCGAGGCCAGCTTGGCGCGGCTGCCGGGCGGCGTTTCCTCGAGGAAACCCCAAGCGCCGCGCGGATCGTGCATACGCCCGCGCGCGGCCGAGAATTCCGCGCCCAGCAGGAGCACGGCCGCTGAAAAATAGAGCCACATGAGCAGCACCGCGAGCGAGCCGGCGGCGCCGAAGGCCGTTGCCATGCCCGCGTGCGCGAGATAGAGCGCGAACAGCTTCTTGCCCGCCGAGAACAGCACCGCCGCGACGACGCCGCCCACCATCGCGTCGCGCCAGCGCACGTCGGCGTCTGGCAGGAAGCGCAGCAGGGCGCCGAAGGCGACGGCCAGCACTACGAGGCCCACGGCAAGCTGCATCAGGTTGCCGATGACCACATAAGGGGAATTGCCCCAGAGCCACTGACCGACGAACGTAATAGCCGTGTCGAGCACGAGCGAGACGATCAGCAGGAACGCGACGCCCAGCACGAGGCTGAACGAAATGAGCCGCACGCGCACGAGCGCCATCACGCTGGAGGGACGCTGCCCGTCCGGCGGCCAGACGATGTTCAGCGCGGAATTGAGCGAGGAGAAGGTTGCGGACGCGCCGATCACGAGCAGGGCGAGCGAGATGATCGCCGCGACGCCGCCCTTGCCGCCCGCCCGATGCGCGTTCTGCACGATGGTGGTGATGCCCGCGGCCGCGTCGTCGCCGAGCACGTTGTGGACCTGGCGGAAGAGTTCGCCGCGCGCGGCATCGACGCCGTAGAACCAGCCCGCCACGGCAATCACCATCACGAGCGTCGGCGCGAGCGAAAACGCCGAATAGAACGCGATGCTCGCCGCGAGCGACGGGCAGCGATTGGCGATGAACTGGCGCAACGCGCCCACCACCCACGACGCTTCCTTGCGTGCGGCGGACTGCAGTCGTTCGGTGGAAAGCGTTGACATGATGGTGCGCCCCGCGGTGGTGCTTCAGTGGTTCGTTTTCGTCACAAAGATGGTTCATTCGCCATTCGATATTAGCAAGCGCGGTTCCCGGGCGAGCTCGCGCTGTACGCGCGTAACGCTCGCGAGCATCCAGCGCGATCCGTCTCCCAAAACGTCTTATACTGAAAAAACCCACAATCAAGCCGAGGACGAATCATGCTGCAGATGTCCCGGCGCCAGTTCCTCAAGGTCACGGCAACATCGCTGGCGGGTTCCAGCCTCGCGTTGATGGGTTTCGCGCCCGACAACGCACTTGCCGAGGTCCGACAATACAAACTGGCGCGCACCACTGAAACCCGCAATACCTGCCCGTACTGCTCGGTTGGCTGCGGGATCCTCATGTACGGTCTCGGCGATGGCGCGAAGAATGCTACGACGAGCATCATCCATATCGAGGGCGATCCCGATCACCCCGTCAATCGCGGCACGCTGTGCCCGAAGGGCGCGAGTCTGATCGATTTCATTCATAGCGAGAGCCGCCTCAAGTATCCCGAGTACCGGGCGGCCGGCTCGAACGAGTGGAAGCGCATTTCGTGGGATGACGCGCTCGACCGGATCGCGAAGCTGTTGAAGGAAGATCGCGACGCGAACTTCGTCGAGAAGACCGCCGACGGCAAGACTGTGAACCGCTGGTTGACCACGGGCATGCTGGCCGCATCGGCAGGCAGCAACGAAGTCGGCTATCTCACGCACAAAGTGGCCCGCAGCATGGGCCTGCTCGCATTCGACAACCAGGCGCGTGTCTGACACGGCCCGACGGTGGCAGGTCTTGCCCCGACGTTTGGCCGTGGAGCGATGACGAACCATTGGGTCGACATTCGCAATGCGGACGTGATTCTGGTGATGGGCGGCAATGCGGCCGAGGCGCATCCGTGCGGCTTCAAGTGGGTCACGGAGGCAAAGGCGCACCGCGGTGCACGGCTCATCGTGGTGGATCCGCGCTTCACGCGCACCGCATCGGTCGCAGACTTCTACGCGCCGATCCGCACCGGCACGGACGTCGCGTTCCTCGGCGCGGTGATCAACTATTTACTCACCAACGACAAGATCCAGCACGAGTACGTGAAGAACTACACGGACTTCTCGTTCATCGTGCGCGAAGACTACGCGTTCAACGACGGCATTTTTTCGGGCTACGATCCGCAAAAGCATTCGTACCCGGACAAGTCGTCGTGGAACTACGAGCTCGGCGACGACGGCTTCGTGAAGACCGACGACACGCTGCAGAATCCGCGCTGCGTGTACCAGCTGCTCAAGCAGCATTACTCGCGCTACACGCCGGAAATGGTCGAGAAAGTGTGCGGCACGCCGAAGGACAAATTCCTCAAGGTGTGCGAAATGCTCGCGACCACCGCCGTGCCGGGCCGCGCGGGCACGATCCTGTATGCGCTCGGCTGGACCCATCACTCGATCGGCTCGCAGAATATTCGCACCGGCGCGATGGTGCAGCTCCTGCTCGGCAACATCGGCATTGCGGGCGGCGGCATGAACGCGCTGCGCGGCCACTCGAACATCCAGGGGCTGACGGACCTCGGGCTCATGTCGAACCTGCTCACGGGTTACATGACGCTGCCGTCCGAAGCGGAGCAGGACTACGACGACTACATCAAGAAGCGCGCGTCGCAGCCCATGCGGCCGAACCAGCTCAGTTACTGGCAGCATTACGGCGCGTTCTTCGTGAGCTTCATGAAATCGTGGTGGGGCGACGCGGCGACGAAGGACAACAACTGGGGCTACGACTGGCTGCCCAAGCTCGACAAGCCGTACGACCTGCTGCAGACCATCGAGCTGATGAATCAGGGCAAGGTCAACGGCTATATCTGCCAGGGCTTCAACGTCCTCGCTTCTTCCCCGAACAAGGCCAAGACCGTCTCGGCGCTCAGCAAGCTCAAGTGGCTCGTGATCATGGACCCGCTCGCCATCGAGACTGCCGAGTTCTGGAAGAAGTACGGCGACTATAACGATGTCGATCCGACTTCGATTCAGACCGAAGTGTTCCGTTTGCCCACCACGTGCTTTGCGGAAGAAAACGGCTCGCTCGTGAGTTCGAGCCGCGTGCTCCAGTGGCACTGGAAGGGTGCGGAGCCGCCGGGCGAGGCGAAGAGCGACCTCGAGATCATGTCGGGCCTGTTCCTGCGCGTACGCGCCGCGTATCAGAAGGACGGCGGCAAGCTGCCCGATCCGATAGTCAAGCTCGACTGGCCGTATTCGGATCCCGCGAGCCCCACGCCGGAGGAACTGGCGAGGGAGTACAACGGCCGCGCGCTCGCCGACCAGACCGACGCGAAAGATCCGACCAAGGTGCTCGTGAAGAAGGGCGAGCAGCTCTCGGCGTTCGCGCAGTTGAAGGACGATGGCACGACCGCGAGCGGCTGCTGGATTTTCTGCGGCGCGTGGACCCAGGCGGGCAACCAGATGGGTCGCCGCGACAATGACGACCCCACGGGTATCGGGCAGACGCTCAACTGGGCCTGGGCGTGGCCGGCGAACCGGCGCGTGCTGTACAACCGTGCCTCATGCGACGTGGCGGGCAAGCCCTTCGATCCCACCCGCAAGCTGATTGCCTGGAACGGCAGCGCATGGAGGGGTGCGGACATACCCGACTTCAAAGCCGATGAGGCACCCGATCAGGGCATGGGGCCGTTCATCATGAACCCCGAGGGCGTGGCGCGTTTCTTCGCCCGCGACGGCATGAACGAAGGTCCGTTCCCTGAGCATTACGAACCGTTCGAGAATCCGCTCGGCTATAACCCGTTCCACCCGAACAACCCGCTCGCCACGAGCAATCCGGCGGCGCGCGTGTTCCCCGACGACCGCAAGACGTTTGGAACCGCGCAGCAGTTCCCGCATGTGGCGACCACGTACCGGCTCACCGAGCACTTCCACTTCTGGACGAAGCACGCTCGGCTGAACGCGATCATTCAGCCGCAGCAGTTCGTCGAGATCGGCGAGGCGCTCGCGAAGGAGGTGGGCGTGGTGGCGGGCGAGCGCGTGAAGGTGTCGAGCAATCGCGGCTATCTGATCGCGGTGGCGGTCGTCACCAAGCGCATCAAGCCGTTGACCATCGAGGGCAAGACCGTGCATCAGGTTGGCGTACCGCTGCACTGGGGCTTCAAGGGGCTCACGCACCCGGGCTATCTGACGAATACACTCACGCCACCCGTGGGCGACGGCAATTCGCAGACGCCCGAGTTCAAGTCGTTCCTCGTGAAGGTCGAAAAGGCATAAGGGGGCGACGACATGGCATGGCAATCACTTGACGTCAAACGCCTCTCCGCGACTACCTCGGAGCCACCCGGCGTGCGCGAGCCGGTGACTGGCACGGTCGCGAAGCTCATCGACGTTTCCAAATGCATCGGCTGCAAGGCGTGTCAGACCGCGTGCATGGAGTGGAACGATCTGCGTGACGAAATCGGTATCAATACGGGCGTCTACGACAATCCGCACGATCTGACCGAGCACTCGTGGACCGTGATGCGCTTCACGGAATACGAGAACTCGCAGGGCAACCTCGAATGGCTGATCCGCAAGGACGGCTGCATGCATTGCGAGGACCCGGGCTGTTTGAAGGCGTGTCCCTCGCCGGGCGCGATCGTGCAATATACAAATGGCATCGTCGACTTCCACCAGGAAAACTGCATCGGCTGCGGCAATTGCATTACCGGCTGCCCGTTCAATATTCCTCGCATGTCGAGCGAACGCCGCGTCTACAAATGCACGCTCTGCTCGGACCGCGTGGCCGTGGGGCAGGAGCCCGCGTGCGTGAAGACCTGCCCGACCGGTGCGATCGTTTTCGGCACCAAAGAAGACATGAAGCAGCACGCGGCCGAGCGCATCGTGGACCTCAAGGAGCGCGGCTTCGAGAACGCCGGGCTTTATGATCCGCCGGGCGTGAGCGGCACGCACGTGATGTACGTGCTGCATCACGCGGACCGGCCGTCGCTCTATGCCGGACTGCCCCAGGATCCGCACATCAGCCCGATGGTGCGGATCTGGAAGGGCGTGGCCAAGCCGATTGGGCTCGCCATCATGGCGTTCACCGCACTGGCCGGTTTCTTCCATTACACGCGGGTCGGCCCGAACGAAGTGACGGCTGAAGACGAAGCCGCGGCGCGCGAAGAGGCGCGGCGCATGCGTGGCGAACCACCGGAGGAGCGCGGCGATGAAAGACGATGAACCGCAACTGATCGAGCGCTATACGCCCAACGAGCGCAGCAACCACTGGATCACCGCAATCTGCTTCATCCTGCTTGCGCTCTCGGGCCTCGCGATGTTTCACCCGGCCATGGCATTTTTGTACGCGGTACTCGGCGGTGGCCAGTGGACGCGCATTCTGCACCCGTTCATCGGCGTGGTGATGTTCGTCTCGTTCCTGATCCTTGCGCTGCGCTTCTGGCATCACAACTATCTGGACAAGGACGACATCCAGTGGATGAAACAGATGGGCGACGTGCTCAACAACCGCGAAGACAGGCTGCCCGAGATCGGTCGCTACAATGCGGGCCAGAAGCTGTTATTCTTTGTGATGGTGGTTTGCCTCGTGCTGTTGCTCTTGAGCGGCATCGTGATCTGGCGGCGATATTTTTCGGTCTACTTTCCGATCGAAATTATCCGGCTCTCAGCGTTGGTGCATGCGGTAGCGGCATTCGTGTTGATCTGCGGCATCATCATTCATATTTATGCAGCCATATGGGTGAAGGGGTCGATCGGCGCGATGACGCGCGGTTACGTCACCTGGGGCTGGGCGAGAAAGCATCATCCGCGCTGGTTCCGCGAGAGCATCAAGTAACGCACAGGCTGCGCGCCGCCTGCCGCGCCGTTTGGCGAAGGCAGTGGCGGCGCGAGCGGCAAACCGCCGGCGCCCGCGAGGGCACGGCGGTTTTTTCTTCGTGAAGCCGTTCTGGAGTCGACCCGTCGTGACGCAACGCATTCTCGACCCGCAGCAAATCGAATCGCTCGATCCTTCGGCCATTCCGCGCATTCGTCTGCCCGAACGGGTCGCCTTTTTCAGCACGCGCGCCGTGCGCCTGCGGCATCTTGCGGACCACAATCCCATTGGCGGCTACGTGCGGCTCATGGCGGCGCTCGTCGATGCGCAGCAGGAGGCGCTAGAACATTGCAGCGCCTCCATGCCTTCGCGCGAAGCGATTACGAACGCGCAGCATCACTCCATGCCGATCCTGCCGGCGCTTTCGGGCGAGCGTGATCCGCAATGGCGCGCCGTGCTATTGCGCCTTGCCGATCGGGTCGAAGCGGCAGGAGCGGTTGCGCCTGCGCTCGCGAAGGTGCTGGGCGACCTGCGCGCCATGAACGAAGGGCAACTCGATGCCCAGGCCGATGCGGTTCTCGCCCAGCGCTACACCGAAGTCGCGCCCGCCACCGCGCCGTTCATCATGGCCGCGCTGCAGGTGGTGTGGACCGACCTCGCGAGCCGCATCGACGTACGCGACGTGCCTTATGTCGATGCGCCAGGCGTCTGTCCCGTGTGCGGATCGCCGCCCGTTGCCAGCATCGTGCGCATTGGCGGCGTGTATCAGGGCTACCGGTTTGCGCAGTGCGGCCTCTGCGGCACCGAGGCTCACGTGGTGCGCGTGAAGTGCACGAACTGCGATTCGACCAAGGGCATTGCGTATCACGGCATCGAAGGCAGCAATGCCGCACTCAAGGCCGAATCGTGCGACGAATGCCATACGTACCGCAAGATCGGCTATCAGGAGAAGGACCTCGATTTCGAGCCGCTCGCGGACGACCTGGCGAGCCTCACGCTCGATCTGCTGATGAGCGACGCGGGCTACCGTCGCGCGAGCCCGAATCCGTTGCTATGGCCCGAAGTGCCGGGCGACCAGTAAGGAGCCGCGCACGCCATGAGTGAAGCCGTGGGACAAGCAGCGGAGCACGATGCGCACGCCCTGCATGTGCTGCTCGCGAAAATGCCGGCGGTCGAGCGCGTGATTGCCTCGGAGCAAGCGCAGCCGCTGATCGCTCAGTACGGACGCACCCAGGTGATCGACGCGATTCGCGCCACGCAGGACGGCTGGCGTCGCGATGTGCGAGCTGGCGTTCTGGCGCATGAAAACAAGGATGCCGAACCATTTTCATTGGAACGCGTGATCGAGGCGACCACGCAACGGTTGGCCGAACGCGCGCAAAGCCGCCTGCGTTCCGTCTTCAATCTCACGGGCACGGTGCTGCACACGAATCTCGGCCGCGCGCTGCTGCCCGACGAGGCCGTGAAAGCGGTGGTGCAGGCGCTCACGCAACCCGCAAACCTCGAATTCGATCTCGCGAGCGGCAAGCGCGGTGACCGCGACGACCTCATCGACTCGCTGATCTGCGAACTGACGGGGGCAGAAGCCGCGACCGTCGTGAACAACAACGCGGCGGCCGTGTTGCTGCTGTTGAGCGCACTCGCCAATCGGAAGGAGGTCGTCGTTTCGCGCGGCGAACTGGTCGAGATCGGCGGGGCATTTCGCATTCCCGACATCATGAGCCGGGCGGGCGCACGCTTACGCGAGATCGGCACGACGAACCGAACGCATCTCAAGGATTACGAAGCGGCGATCAACGCGCACACCGCGCTCCTGATGAAAGTCCATTGCAGCAACTACGCGATCAGTGGCTTTACAAAGAGTGTCGAACTCGATGAACTCGCGCCGCTGGCGCGTCAGCACAGCCTGCCCGTAGCGGTCGATCTGGGCAGCGGAACGCTCGTCGATCTCGCGCAGTGGGGCTTGCCGGCCGAGCCTACGGTGCGCGCGACCGTGGAAGCGGGCGCGGACCTCGTTACCTTCAGCGGCGACAAGCTGCTGGGCGGCCCGCAGGCGGGACTGATCGTCGGTCGCAAGGAATTGATTGCGAAGATCAAGAAGCACCCGCTCAAGCGCGCGTTGCGGGTCGGCAAGCTCACGCTCGCTGCGCTCGAGCCCGTATTGCGGCTCTATCGAGCGCCCGAATTCCTGCAGGAACGGCTCACTACGCTGCGCCTGCTCACGCGGCCCGCCCTGCAAATGCAAGAGGCCGCGCAGCGCGCGCTGCCCCCGTTTCAGCGCGCCATAGGCGAAGCGTATGCGGCGAGCGTCGAGCCGATGTTCAGCCAGATCGGTAGCGGCGCACTGCCCGTAGACGTGCTGCCGAGCAGCGGGCTCGTCGTGCGCCATGCGGGGAAGGGCGGCAGTGGCCGTGCGCTGCTCAGGCTCGAACGCGCCTTGCGCGAACTGCCGCGTCCCGTGATCGGCCGTATTGCCGACGACGCCCTGCGCCTGGACCTGCGCTGCCTCGAACACGCGGACGAAGAGGCGTTCGTGGCGCAACTCGCGGAGCTGCGTCTGTGATCGTCGGCACGGCGGGTCACATCGACCACGGCAAGACCACGCTGGTCCGCGCGTTGACCGGCGTCGATACCGACCGCCTGAAAGAAGAGAAGGCGCGCGGCATTTCGATCGAACTGGGTTATGCGTACCTGCCGCTCGCCAACGGCGACGTGCTGGGCTTCATCGACGTGCCCGGCCACGAGAAGCTCGTCCATACGATGGCGGCTGGTGCGTGCGGCATCGACTTGGCGCTGCTCGTGATTGCGGCCGACGACGGCGTGATGCCGCAAACGCGCGAGCATCTCGCCATTCTGCAACTGCTGGGCGTGCAGCAAGGCGCCATCGCGCTGACCAGGTGCGATCGCGTGGATGCGGCGCAACTCGACGCCGTGCGTGCCGAAATCGCCGCGTGGCTTGCTGACACGATGCTTGCGGACGCACCCGTATTCGAGACCAATGCCACGCAGCCGCATGACGAAGGCGTGGCGCGCCTCGACGCCTGGTTGCGCGAGCGCGCGAGTACATGGCGGGCGCGACGAGACGATGGACTCTTTCGCCTCGCCGTGGATCGCGTATTTACGCTGACGGGCCAGGGGACGGTGGTGACGGGTACCGTATTCGCCGGGCGCGTACAGGCGGGCGACGCGCTCGTGCTCGCACCTGCCGGCACGCCTGTGCGCGTGCGTGGTCTGCATGCGCAGAACCGAGCGGTACAGGCCGGCGATGCGGGCCACGCCGGCCAGCGTTGCGCGCTCAATCTCGCGGGCATCGACAAAGAGCAAATTGAGCGCGGCGACTGGATCGTCGATGCGCGGCTGGCCGAGCCGGCCGTGCGTCTCGATGTCGAACTGCAGTTGCTCGACGACGCGGGTATCACGTTGCAGCACTGGTCGCCGCTGCATGTGCATCTCGGCACGACGCATCGCGTGGCGAACGTTGCGTTGCTCGAAGGCGAAACGCTCGCGCCGGGCGCGGCTGCCCGAGTGCAGCTCGTCTTCGAAGTGCCGTTGCACGCGTTGCCGGGGGACCGCTTCATTGTCCGCAACGCGCAGGCAAACCACACCATAGGTGGCGGGCGTGTGCTCGATCCATTCGGTCCGTCGCGGCGGCGCCGGACGCCAGAACGGCGTGCCTGGCTCGACGCGTTGCGCACATGGCTCGACGAAGCGAGCCTGGCGCCGCTGATCGAAGAAGCGCCGCGTGGCATTGCGCGCGCGACGTTGACGCAGTTGACCGGTTACGACGACGCTGCGCTCGCTTTGCCCGCCGATGCGATTTCCATCGTACCGCAAGGACGCGACGACGAAGGCGCGGTGATCGCACACGCGCACTGGTCGAGGCTCACCGAACGCATTGTCGAGGCGCTCGCCGAGTTTCATGCGCGCTCGCCCGATGAGCAGGGGCCGGACGCGGCACGGTTGCGCCGCATGGCGGCGCCGCTCGTGAGCGATGCGGTGTGGCGCGCCGCGATCGAAGCGCTCGAGCGCGAGGGGCGCGTGGCACGCAGCGGGCCGTGGCTGCATCTGCCGTCACACGCGGTGACGCTCGACGCCGAAGACGAAGCGCTCGCCGCGCGCCTCATGCCGCTGCTCGCACAAGGGCGTTTCGATCCGCCGTGGGTGCGGGATCTCGCGCGTGAGACGCGGCAGCCGGAAGAGAAGGTGCGTGCGCTGCTGCGCAAGCTTGCGCGCCTGGGTATGGTGTATCAGGTCGTGCGCGATCTCTTCTACGATCGCGACATGGTGCAGACGCTCGCGCGTGCCGTCGCACAGATTGCCGCGGAGCAGGGCGGTGCGGTCAACGCCGCGGCGTTTCGCGACGCCACGGCATTGGGCCGCAAACGTGCGATCCAGATTCTGGAGTACTTCGACCGCGTTGGATATACTCGCTTTCAGCGCGATACGCATCTGCTACGGCACGACAGCCGGATGCGCGAATGGTTGTAGGCACATCGATATGTGCGTGTGGTTGCAGGTGGTTGGGTTTCACGAAGGAAGGCATTCGTATCCGGTGGTACGGCCGGGCTTCAAACCCGGTTGGGGGCGTCAGCCGCTCCCGGGTCAGTTCGACTCTGGCTGCCTTCCGCCATATGGGCCTTACGGCCTGGTCCGATATCTTTGTCGTGGCTCCCAAATATCGCGACCCGAAGACGGGCGCAACCTGGTCTGGCAGGGGGCGTGCGCCCCACTGGATCAAGGACGTGAAAAATCGCGACAGGTACCTGATTCGTGATTGACGCCAGGCAGAAAAAAGCCGGCGCGGTAGCGGGCGGCAAGCTTGGAGACCGAGGGGCTCAGATAAATAAACTCCGTTACATGAAGCGGCAGTTTGTGAAGCGCCGGTCTTGCAAACATCACTTGAGCTGCGGGAAGCGTCGTGGGACGAGGCTCTGTGACGGGTTTCCCTATCGCGATGCTGCTAGGGGCCGCTCCGTCGACTCGATGACCCTGATCACCCTGAGGGGCCCTTCGACGCGGCGTAACCTCTGTGGCCGTTTTCGTGGGCTCAGCTGACATACAGATGTCTGCCTGAAAATTCAGATGAATGGCAAGAAATTGTCGAGACCGTCAGTAGACCGTTGACACACGCTTCTATGATGCATGGGTTTATTCCATACGCATGGCGCGTGCTTCTGGACACTATCGTTAAAAATCGCACGACGATTCAGCGACGCAGAAGGGAAGCGGATACGGACGAATGTTGACGAACGTGAGATGCGTCCCGGCGGTCGCAATTGCCTCTAGAGCAAAATCAGCCGGTGCGCATTGACGGCCGTTTGGTCGCAGGAGGATATACATACCAACGGCCGTCATCGTGTCTGAAGAACATAATTTCGAGCGGCACAGTCCCAGTCAGTCTGGAAGACCTCGCGAAGACGCAACGCGCTTCTCCCGAAGCCGTATTGCTCAAACGCGACCGCGTTAGATGTACCGGTGATGCCGGAGTTGGCGCAAGCCACTTGTCGATCAGGTTACGCAAGGATTTCTCGCTGAGGCTCATCGCGACCTCCATGGATACATCAAGCATTCACAGGCGCGACTACCAACGTCGCCCGTCCTCGACTGTGTCTTATCGAACGTGGAACGGGGTTGGCTGCGTCACCAACGTGCGCGACGGAGAAATGCGTGGCCGATGGAAGGTCGGCGTCAGGCAATCTCTAACATTGGTCGCATGACTGATTTATACAGTCATGCGACCAATAAATCAAGATTCTCGGCAACCGGGAAACTACGGACTTGTCTGTCTATTGGTAGTATTTCGGACGTGTAGATTGAGAACCGGTCGGTTGTCTGGTAATTATTGGTCGTTTGACGTTATTATCTGAGCACGGAGCAGTGACGGATCTCCCTATTGAGGGCGGTAATCAACCGTGGTACGCCGTGGGTCGTGCCCCATCAAGGCAGTCATCGCTCGGCGGTGCAGCTGCGTCGACCGCCGTACCCGGACAACTGGCAATCAGCTAGGAGTGTTCATAAGTGAAACAGGTCGCGATCAACTTGGCTGGCAGGAAAGTGGAGCCCGACGAGCCGAAGCGCCGCGGTAACAGGACAACGCGAACTCCGGAAATCCTCGAGGCGGCGATCGATGTACTCGCAAAGTACGGTAACGTCGGTTTCGCTCTCCGGCGCGTTGCCAGTGAGGTAGGTATTCACCTGGCCACTTTGCAGCACTACTTCCCGAGCAGGGAAGACTTGTTGCGGGCGGCGATGGAAGAGGTCGCGACGCGATACCTGACGCTGTATCAAAGTTTGGTCAAGGACGATGAACGGTCGCCTGAGGTTCGGCTCGACGCCATAGTGGACGTCGCCTTTGATGAGTTGACCAAACCTGGTACCCACATTGCCCCGTTTTGTCTCGAAGGATGGAGCATGGGCGAGCGCGAAGAGTTTGCCCGGGCCCTGGTGGCTAGGTTTAACCGTCAGTTTCAGGAAACATTTGCGAGCCTGGTAGGGAACATCAACCCGTCGCTTACGCCTCAAGAATGCGCGCTTCGCGGTCGTCTGCTTTATTCACATATGGCGGGACTGATTGTCCTCGTTCGCCCAGTACGCGGAAGCTCGGCCGACATTGAAGCGCTTCGTGCAGCGACGAAGGTTGTATGGAGAGCACTCAGCGCCGCCCCACAATAGGTTGACGTGCACCCGACGCTAACAACCAGACTTCCCCTATAGCTGCGCCGAATGCGAGAGACGATCTAGACGTGTCGATTCAGCCGACACCGCCGGCTCACTCTGCTGTGAGAACCTGATATCCCGACGGGTTGCGATGCATTTCGCGACGAGCGGACGGAACTCGAGCCTGCTGCGATCCATCTTCAGAGGTTCGGCGGAGTTACGGGTTAGCGATTGAGCAGCGTCAAAGTGGTGCGGACCAAAGAGGTGTCACACCATAGTGAGAGCAGATAGGCTAACCTTGGCGATAGGCGGGAGCCCCCATCATCGCACCGGTGACCCCACCGTCAACATAGAGTTCGGTAGCTTGCACATACGATGACTCACTAGAGCAGAGAAAGAGCACGACCTCTGCGACCTCTTCTGCCTCACCCAGTGGGACGGATCGCGTCGCGAACTCATGGACGGCTGGAATGAGCGCCGCGTCTGCTACAGTTCGCCAGAACGGAGTTCGAATGCTCCGTCCGAATACCGTCGGAGCTCAGGCAGCGCCTTCGACCGTTAAAACTTGTACGAGATACCGAGGAAAGTCACGATTGGATGAAGCCTGACTTTCGCATGACTGACAATCTCTGTTCCGCCTGCCGTTTTCCCTGTCAGCGTCACATTGGTGTCGGTAGGGATATATGCAACCAGCATGTCCACAGACCAGCGCTTGGATATCTGATAGTCCAGGCCAGCCTGTACCACCGGGTTCCATGAACTGGAGGCATGTGCGGTCGCAGTTCCACCGGGACCGAAGGATTGCTCGACAAAATCGGAGTTCGTGACACGCGTGTCAGTGAACCACGTGTAATTGACGCCGACGCCGACGAAGGGCCTGAATCGACTGTCGGGCTGACCAAAGTGGTAACGCAATACCACCTCGGGAGCCCACGTCCGCGTATCGCCCAGAACGCCATAGCTATCCATCACGCCCCGCCCCTCTAGCTGCATTCGACCGGGCCAGCCACCCAAAAACGCAACGCCAATTTGATCGGTAATGTAGTGTTCGAAGATGAAGGCGGGTAAGTCTGCGCTTCGGGCACCAGCCCCTGAACCCGGAATCGGCATGTTGACAGGCGTTCCGCCGACGCTTGTTACCGTCAGCGGACCGCTACCGGTTTGTGGCGCCACATGCGCCCAGCCAAGACTGACGACGTTGTCGCCAGCCGCCTGTGCGTGAGCGCTGTCGACAGATCCAGCAATCAGCGTCAAGCCTGACAGGCATGCCGTTGTTGCGTATTTCCACTTCCACATAATTGTCTCCGTTGTCGTTTTTTTCTAAACGTTGTGGTCGAACTACAGCTTCCGACAGTTCAGCGAGGCCATATTGGGAGGGGCGGCCTTCGCGGAACCGTGGGACAGTAAGGCCGCCGCAGTGCTCCGCGACGCGCTCGTGCTAGAACGGGTTGGCGTGGCGATTTGCGGGCCGGTAACCAGGACGTTGCCGCGACGTAACGCCGGGTCGGGCCGGGTTAAACCCCCAACTTTCTGCGCACGAGTGCGCCATAGCTGTCGGGAAACAGACGAGCAATCCATTGCAGGGAGCGCGCGCCATTGCCGACCAGCAGCCGTTTGTCGCCGCGTAGCAGTCCCGCCACAATCTCGCGTGCACACTGCTCGGGTGTTGTCGTCATCTGCCGTTTGTTGGCATCCAGTAGGCGACGCTCAAAATCCGTCTCGTGTTCGGCTTTCGGAACGTTGCTGATATTGGTGTTGATGCCACCCGGGTGCACGAGTACGGCTCGCACGCCGGTGCCCTCCAATTCCTGCCACAGTGTTTCTGTTAGTCCTCGAACGCCGAACTTGGAGATCGTGTATGCAGCCGAGCAGGGTGTTGCCACTAGCCCGAAAACACTCGATATATTTACGATGCAGCCTTGGCGCCGGGCCAGCATTTTTGGCAAGAAGGCTTTGGTGCCGTAGATCACACCCCACAGGTTGATTCCGATTACCTTCTCGAACTCCTCTATCGTGGCGTGTTCGACTGAGGCCAGCACCGAGGTTCCGGCGTTGTTGATCACAAAGTCGACCTGCCCGAAGTCACTGGCTACTTCGTCAGCATGCCGAAACATTGCATCGCGACTTGATACGTCGAGTAAGTAGGAGCGTGACGAGGTGGCGACCGGCAATAGCTCGACGGTTTTCGCTAGACTCTGCTCGCTCACATCTGACAGTGCGAGACGAGCGCCCTTGCGAGCGAGTTCGATAGCCAGCGCGCGGCCAATGCCCGACCCCGCACCAGTGATGGCCACGACGAGATTACTGAACATGGCCGTGCACCTCCGCATTGCCACGCATTGCTGCAGCACGACACAATACTTTGACGCAGTTTGGCATCCGCCTGACGTCTGTCGGTGTAACCAAAGGACGGTTCTTGTCCATTCAATGTCTCCTCTCTGCCATCGCTAACGAAAGATGGGCTAGGCATCCACTTTTTATTTCGTTATGCGAATAAAGATAATCGTTATTGAGTTTGAAAAGACCGGTCGGAGTATGCCGACCGGCCGAACTTCTACGTCCCCATGTGAACGTCAGATTTTGCGCTGCTCGTCCCGCCAGAAAGGCGCGCGCACATCCTTTTTTAGGACCTTGCCGTTGGGGCTTCGGGGAAGGGCATCGACGAACACGACGCGCTTGGGGGTTTTGATTCCACCGAGCTTAGGGCGACAATAGGCAATGATCTCGTCCTCGGTCGCTTGTTCGCCCTGGTTCAGTTCGATCACAGCCGTGACTGCTTCGCCCCAGTCTGCGTGCGGAATGCCGATCACGGCGCAATCCTGCACCGCCGGGTGGGTCCAGATGACCTGCTCAACCTCGCTCGGGTAGACGTTGAATCCGCCGCTTATGATCATGTCCTTCTTGCGGTCGGTAATATGAAGGAAGCCTTCTGAGTCGAGATAACCGATGTCGCCGGTGTGGAGCCAGCCATCAATGATTGTTTCAGCGGTCTTGTCCGGGGCCTTGTAGTAACCTGCCATCAGCAGATCGCCACGAACGCAGATCTCACCTGCCGCGCCGATGGGAAGAATTTTCCCATTGTCGTCGAGGATTTCGACACGCACGAGCGGCGCAGGCCGCCCGGCGGCCGACAGCCGCGCGTCGTCGGCAATTTCACCGTTGCGGAAGTGGTCTTCGGGACGCATGAATGCAATGGCGGAGGGAGCTTCAGCTTGACCGTATCCCTGAAACATCACCGGTCCGAAGACTTCGATCGCGCGACGCAACTTCTCCGTTGACATCGGAGCTGCGCCGTAGATGAAGTATTTTAGCGACGAGAAGTTGCGTTTTTCGATCCCGGGAATTTCGAGAAGTCGATAAATTACCGTGGGCGGCAGATAGAGTTCCGTAACACGGTGTTTTTCGATCAGATCAAGCAGGTGATGCAGGTCCATTCGATTCATCACCACAATCGTCCCTGCGCGCGCGGTACATGGCAGGGTAAGCGTGCCGGCGGCGTGTGTCATCGGAGCGGCGACAAGATTCACGATCGGCTCGTCCGAAGAGTATGGCGCCGCAAACATCTGGTGCAGTGCGCTGACGGACAAACTTCGGTGAGTGTTCATCGCACCCTTCGGTGCGCCCGTCGTTCCCCCGGTCGGCATCACGCCGGCGAGGGAGCCCTGTTCCGGGACAAAGTCCGGAAGGGAGGCTGGCGCGTTTGCAAGGAACGATTCGAGCGTAACGGCACCCGCTGCAGATGCAGCTTCGACGTTGTCGCCCAGACAGATCACGGTGTGCAGTTTTTTCAGGTCAGCACGAATTTCATGCACAAGCGGCAGGAACTGCTCGTGACAGAACAGTACTTCGCAGTCAAAGCCGTCCAGCAGCCGCTGGGTCTCCTCTGGCGGATTCGCCGGATTGACCGGGACCCAGGCGAGCCCCGCGCGCCACAGTCCAAGCACACAACCCCACGCCTCAGGGTCGTTACTTGCCAGCACTGCGCCCTTGGCATCGCGCTCGATACCGCGGCCGAGTAGGGCATTGCCGACGCGGCAGGACAGCTCGCCGATGTGCCTGTACGTGAAGGTGCGATCGCCAGCGATGAAGGCGATCTTCTCGGGGTTGGCCCGCCACCCGCGGTCGAAGAAATCTGTGATAGCCATACAAGTTCCTAGTTCACAACCCGATTCGATCGCTGCGGTAGAGCAGGGAATTCAGGTAGCCAAACTTCATGTTTAGAAGATGATTCTCGCCGTCCTCGATCCGAGCAGCCCTGGCGTCCCGGAAGAGCTTCTCTAGCGGGTATTCACGGGTCAATCCATAACCGCCGAACAGCTGCAGGGCCTCGTCTACGACTTCGAACGCGAGGTCGGTACACGTAACCTTCGACGCGCCGGTAAAGTACGGATGTTTAGCCGGCGAGAGCAGGGTGTATTCAGTGGCACGCCTGGCCACCGCGCGAATGGTTTCGACTTTCCGCGCCATGGCACCGAGCCGGTACTGGACCATTTGATGGTCGCTGAGAAGTGCGCCACCCTGGCGCCGCTCGTGCACATAGGCGAGCGCCACTTCGAATGCAGCCCTCGCCATGCCGGTTGCCATCTGGCCCATGCCAACGCCCGCTGTCGACCACGTATTTGCATGACCGCGCCAATATTGCTCCCCTGAGGACACTGCGTAGCGCAGGGGCACCTTGACGTTGTCGAAGTAGATCTCGCCTTGCGGTAACGCCCGCTGGCCGAGCTTTTCAAGCGGCTTGCCGCGGCTCACGCCTGGAAGGTCCAAAGGAACAATTACCTCGATACCATGCGGATGCCCTTCTTCGTCGAAGAACCCGTTACCGTAGTCGGCCACGATCGTCAAGATTGCAACCTGCGCTACAGAACCGTTTGAGACCCAGGCAGAACTCTGCCCATTGATCACAATGTCGCCACCGCTGACCTTCGCTGTGAGATTGCCTTTGTTGCCCTGCGGTGCTGTAGCGTGCCGTTCGCCTGGGTAGAGCATTGTGCCGTCGGAACCGCGATCTGGCTGGGTCGCGATCCAGCATCCGAGCTTGTTTGCAGTCAGATCGATGAGTTCCTGGTTGGCGGCCCGCTTGGCGATCATGTTCGGGAACGCGGCTGCGGCGAGCGATACCGTTAGTCCCACGTCACCCCACCCGAATTCTTCGATTACGATAGCTTGTAGCCGGGCCAGTGCTTGGGGCGGCACATCATCAGCGTCGGTGTCGAAACTGATCCCGGCTGAAGCTGCGGTCTTGATAAAGTCCCAGTAGGGAGAGCTCGGTGCAATCGCATCCTCGGCGCTCAGCTTGTCGATGGCAATCGCCGTAGGCCGCATTACATCTCGTGCAAACTTGTGCATCGCTTGCTGGATGTTGCGTTCTTCCTCGCTGAGGACTTCGAATCCCGTGAGTTCGACGTACGGCAGATCCGGCCGCACTGAAGTCAGCGCAGCGTGTTCGACCTGTTGTGTCATTTCGGCGTCTCCTGTTTGCAACGGTCGTTCGGCTACTCGGCGGCGGCGAGAAGCGCTGGGAGGTCACGCTCATGCTCGACGTCCTGCATTTGCGCCATCTTTTCCAGGCCCTCCCGGACAGGGGGCTCGTCTACAAGCTTCATGAACGCCGCATTCTCACTGGCGAAGCCGGCGAATTGTGCGTCGACGGCCCAGCCAAAAACGCTTTTGATGACCTCGTCCACAGCGGCAATCGAGCCTGGCGGTCGCTTCGCGACACCGTGGGCAAGGGTGCTTACGTATGTATGGAGATCCTCGCGCGGCAGCGTCCGGTTCACGAAACCGTAGGTTGCCGCTTCGTCGCCGCTGAAATCGCGTGCCGACAAAATCACCTCGCGAGCACGGGCAGGCCCGATCAACATCGCAAGACGTGTGGTACCGCCGCCTGCAGGCAAGATGCCGCCACTGGCCTCTGGCAGACAGAACCTGCTTCCTGGCGTCGCGAAGCGCATATCGAGGGCGAGTATGAATTCGAGCCCCGCGCCGCGGCAGATTCCATCGACCACGCCAATGGTGACCTGCGGCAGGGTCTGCCATGCAGTCGAGAGCGCTTGCATCACGTTGATGTCGTCATAGCGGCTCCGGGGCGCTGTCGGGTCGCTAGAGAGCCGGAGGAGGTCGTTCAGGTCAAAATGCGCAACGAAGAACTCCGGATTCGCGCTGCCGAAGACTACGACTGCGGTCTCACGGTCAAACGCGAGCGATCCCGCAAGGTCGAACAGTTCGCCGATCATCTGAGCATTGATCAGGTTCAGCGGCGGATTGTTGAAATCAACGAAAAGAGTCCGGCCATCGCGCCGGATGTTAAGTGTCTGGTAGGTCATTGTCTCCTCCGAGAAGATATGCGGACGATTCAGGAGCCGAGAATGGTGATTGCGGCGGCCGCCTCCTCACCTGCGTAGAGCCCGCCGCCGTTCTCCGCGAGGGCTATACGGGCGCCGTGAACCTGGCGTGCTCCGCAGTTACCGCGAAGCTGGTGCACAAGCTCATAGATCTGGGCGAGGCCAGAGGCCCCCATTGGGTGACCTTTGGATTCGAGGCCACCGGACGGATTGATCGGCAAGCTGCCGCCGAGCTTCGTTGCACCAGATTCCGCGAACGGGCCGCCGGCGCCGATCTCACAGAATCCAAGCAACTCGGATTGCAGAAGCTCACCAAATGAAGATGCGTCATGGACCTCCGCCACGGAAATGTCCTCGGGTCCGACTCCCGCCTGTTCATAGGCGGACCGAGCAGCGAGGCGGGTGACTGATCGATCCCAGGCCGAGAGCGGACGCACGGTCCCACTCTGCAGAACGTTTGCAAGTACCCTTATCGGCTGGGCGCTGCCGAGACGTCGCAGGCCGGCTGCATTGCAAACGACAACTGCGGACGCTCCATCTGTTAGTGGAGCGCACATCGGGACTGTGAGCGGCCCCGACACCGGCCGTGCCGCCAGGATGTCCTCCACTGACATTTCCTTGCGAAAGTGTGCGAGAGGGTTATGGACAGCATGCGCGTGATTCTTCGAGGAGATGACGGCAAGCTGTCGCTGCGTAGTTCCGAACGCATTCATGTGTGCTCGGGTGAGCGCGGCGTAGATATCCATAAACAGGCTGTGAGGTTGCCCATCGTCTGGAATCACGCCCCCCAACTCCTCGAGAACGGCTCGCACACCTTGCCTGTCATTGACGTCGACACCGCCGTCGAAGACTCCAAGTGCTTTGCTCTTGTCGCCAATACTCAGTTTTTCGGCGCCGACCGCCAGCACGACGTCTGCTGCCCCGGAGCGCACATGCATGATCGCCTGATGCAAGGCTGTCGCCCCCGTCGCGCACGCATTCTCGACGTTCACGATCGGGATGCGTTCGAAGCCCATCGAACGCAGCGCCATCTGGCCGGCCACTACCACCTGGCCTTCGAGGACGTCCTGACACGTATTGCCAAAGTACGCTGCGTCAATGGCGCTCAGATCGCCTCGGGCGTCACAGATGGCCTCAAGCACCGCCGTCCTCGTGAGATCCTTGACCGACGCGTCTTGCCTAACCCCAAACGAGGTCATGCCTACGCCAGCGACCCAAACGGGCACCGCGCTCATGCCACTGTCTCCTCGGTCACGCGTGCAAGGCCAAACGCCTCCAGAGCCCCCATGAGTTCGCGATGTCCCAGGAACTGCGCCGGCGATCGGAAGCCCACACCGCTGTAGGTGTTTCCGAGCAATCGCATGGCCGCATAAGCCTGCAAAACACCAGTGATTTGATAGCCGGAAGTGCCGTGAATAACTGCGCGTGCGGTGATGTTGTTCCCGCGGCCAATACACCAGTCAACGGATCGGTGCACCTGCCGGTTTTCACGAGGCGGCGTGTTGGGCGTCATGCTGGCTGCGATCCGGTCTAGCACCGGGTGCAGTTTCTCTTCAGGCAACCATTGGAACATGACCTTGAACATGCGCTCCGCTGCACGAACCCGCTGGGGAATATCACCCTTGTCATTACGCATCGCGACGAACATGCGACAGTTGCGCACCCTGCGGTCATCCCGGAAGAACACGGGGAGTGCCGTGCCACCCCACTGAAGGCCCGGGACAACATATGCGGTACCAGGCACCACCATGTCCTGCTGGACGATGCCGTCGTACTTTTTAAGGACGTTGTCCTGGAGGTAGTAAGAATCTGTGCGAATCACATCGAACATCGACTGGCTCGAGCCCACTGTCGGAACTGCGCTGACGTACTCCCCAAGCTCGAGAGTGTCGATTCCCGGTGTTTCCAGAACTATGCGGGCAGCAATGTCGTGAACCGCATACTGCATGGACACAGCAGTCGATACGACCAGTCCGGCGGCCGCGAATTTGGGGCCCCATTCGTCAAGCAACTGAAGATGGTGTTGCTGCTCTCCGGCAGTGTCGAGATAGTGGCATCCGGCGCGCAGCGCGGCTTCGAGGACTGGGGGCGCATATCGCAAAAAAGGGCCGACCATATTGCAGACGACCTTTCTGCCTTTGAAAAGCGCTACCAGCGACTCGACAGAACCGTCGACTTCGGCGATTTCGTAATCGGCAGTTTCGATTCCGGGCACTGAAGCCATGACTTCCTGTAGCTTCGACTTGTTTCGACCTGCGGCGACGAACGGGATGTTGTATTCGCGCAGGTACTCGGCCACCAACCGTCCGGTGTAACCGCTGGCGCCATAGATGACGACAGGACGCAGATCGCTCATCATCTCCTCCTATTTAATAGTTTGGTTGCTGTTAGTGATGGCCGACTGTACTGGGTGACTGGCATCCGGCGCTTGCACATGCGTGCATGCGACTTGTCGGTTTGTGCATCGTGGGCCCGGATTGGGGTTTCTGCGCACTTGACGGCGGCCTTCCTGATCCACACGATCGCTGGTAGTTGTTATCTGTCAATTCGCCAATGGAAAGGAACCCAATGGCAGCTGTTACCTGGTCGACCCACGGGTTGCCCCACAAGCTCTTGCAGGACGCATTCAGCAGCAAGCTCTCTGATCTGCATGTAAATTGGACGTTATCGATCCCAGAGCCGGACGGATTTGACGCATCTGTGCGGTACCGGAAAGTGGATCGTCTGACAATCGGGGAGTTGCGGAGTGGCCGGATTACCGGCCAACGAGCGGCGTCGGGAGATGCACCGCTACTGGGTGTTCTGATGAACCTCAGTGGACGGCTAGCGTGCCGCTACGAAGATGGGCGCGAGGTCGTACTGCCTCCCAATCATCTGCTGATCTGGGATAGTGAGCTCGGTTTTGACTTTGACGTTGAGGGGTCTCATCGCGAGTTCTATCTGCTTTTGCCCCGCGAGCGAGTTCCCTTGACGGTTGCGAGCGCTGCCACTCATTTGTGCGGCGCGTTACCGGCGGTGCAAGGGTCTGGCCTGCCGGCCATTGCCGGTGAGCACCTCCGCACGATCTCCCAGGAGCTCGACCAACTGTCCGATGGCGCATTGGCGATTGCCTGTCAGTCCTTTTTCGACTTGCTCGACGCGGCGCTGACCGTCGACACCGATCGTCCTTCCTCAAAGGCCATACTGCTAAATGCGATCCGGCAGTACATTGACAAAAATCTGGACGACCCCGAATTGTGCGCTGCGTCAATCGCAAACGCTCATCATATTTCGGTGCGAAAATTACACGTTACCTTCGCAGGTACGGGGACAACGGTCAGTCGTTGGATCCGTGATCGTCGGCTGAAAGTCTGCTATCGCGAACTATGTGCGGCTGCCAGTACGAAGACGGTGACGGACGTGGCTTACAAATGGGGATTCAACGACGCAGCCCACTTCAGTCGGACGTTCAAGCAGGCGTTCGGCGTAACCCCAAGAAGTTTGCGGATCGGCAGCGCGGGACCGGCCCTGGACGATTACTAAGTCCAGTGTTCCAGGCCTGGGTTGTTTTACTGTGCCGAAGATTGCGTACAAAAGCTCGTCGCTGTGCCCTGTGCCCCGCCTGACGGCATCAGGATGCGCAAGCAGCCGGTCGCAGCATGACCTGGTGGTACGGCTTGCTGAAGCTGAAAGTCAGGACGGGCGCTGCTGCGAGGTCCTGCTTTCGTAGGCCAGAGTTAGTGTTCGTCGCGCAGCAGCATGCGCTCCATGAAAAAGCGCCGCTCGTCCCGCTGCTTATCGGTACCCTGGTTTGAAAGTAGGGATTCGGCCAACTCATAACTGTAAAGGGCGAATGCGCGCTTCCGTGCTTCCGAAATATCGAAGCCGAGTGCACTAAAGCACTGGGCAATATAAGCAAGACGCTTCGCATCCACCTCATCCACAAATTGACGGGCCATCTCGTCCCGCCTTGCCCATCCCCGTATCGCTAACTCCATCGCGGCGGCCACCTGCGCTGCTTCGCCGTGAAACGGCAACGCCAGCAGTTCGCGCAGCAGTTCCCGCGTCTTGACGTTGCGTTTCTCAAAACGCTCAATGATTTGCTCTGTGGCGGTATCGCGCCACCACGTCAGCAAATGACTCAAGAGATCGTCGCGGTCTTTGAAGTGCCAGTAAAAGCTGCCCCGTGTGACCCCAAGATTTTTCGACAGAACCTCTACACGCACGGCTTCGACACTCTTGTCGACCAGAACTTCTGCGGCTGCACGGATCCAGTCATCCGGCGTGAGTTGAGGTTTGCTTGACGCGTCCGAAGTACGCGCTACCGAAGATCGTGACATTGCGTGTCCGTAAGGGCAAAAGAAATATTTTACTTCATCGACACATGCAGAGCCGTATGGTCATGTGTACTCACGTTAACACTTGGAAATTTGACTGACGAGGGTTATTGACTTCATCTCTGCCACGACATACGATTCATTCCATACACATACGTATGTGTATGGAGAGAACGCGAGGAGAGCGAGAATGGGCGATTTGGCAGGCGTTGGAAAGACGCTGCAGGCGGCGGACCATCGAACGAACTATCACGAGGTCGGGCAGGGCAAGCCGCTTTTCCTGCTGCATGGATCCGGTCCCGGTGTGTCGGGCTGGACCAACTGGAAGGGCGTGATGAGCGATCTTGGTGAGCAGTTTCGCGTGATCGTGCCAGACATCGCCGGCTTTGGTTTCACCGAGTTCAAGGAAGGCAGCAAGTACGACATCAAGCTCTGGGTGCGCCATCTCACGGGCATCATGGACGCACTTGGTATCGAGAAGGCGTCCTTCGTCGGAAACTCGTTCGGCGGCGCGCTCGCCATCGGTCTTGCGCTTTTCGACAAGCAACGCGTTGACCGGCTAGTGTTGCTAGGCACCCCTGCAGGCGAATTCGAACAGACCCCCGGCCTGAGGTCGGCATGGACGTATGAACCGTCGCTCGAGAACATGGAGCAGACGATGCGTTTGTTCCCTTATGACCAGGCGATAATCACCGATGAGATGGTCCGGACGCGTTATGAGGCCAGCGCTCGTCCTGGTGCGCAAGACGCCTTGCGTAAGCTGATTCCGAGGCCGAATGACGACGGGCCGACGATCGTCAAGGGATTCCCCGCGTCCGCCGTCGCCGGCATCGAAGCGCCGACGCTCGTGCTGCACGGGCGCGAGGACAGAGTCGTGCCGCCTGCTTGCGGTGCCCTACTCGCTCAGCACATTCCCAACGCCGATCTGTACCAGTTCGCCAAGTGCGGCCACTGGGTGCAAACGGAGCGCAGAGACGATTTCCTCCGGCTCGTCACGGATTTCGTTGGACAGCAATCATGAGCCGCAACAGCGTGGAGCGTGTGCTGCATCAGCTGTGTATCGATCGCGGCGCCAAACAGCGGTTTAAAGAGGGCGCGGAGCAGTTCCTCGAGCGCTTGCCGCTGACTGACGCCGAGCGCGCGATGATCTTGTCGTTCGACGTGAAAGGCCTTCAGCGATACGGGGTGAACAGCATGTTGACCATGGGTTTTTGGCAGGAGCTCTCGCCGAATCGCGACATGAGGGCCTATCTGTCGCGCCTGCGTGATGTGAAGGACGGGGAAGCGGTTTTTGCAGCGGCACTGAAGGGGTAGATCAACTATGGGAAAAATCGTAGGAGCGTTTCTGGTCCCGCATGATCCCGTCATGTATGTGGCGCCGGAGGCGCCGGCGAAGCAGCAGCGCGATGCGGTCTGGCAGGCCTATGCGGAGTGCGCGCAGCGCCTGCAAGAGCTAGAGCCGACCACCGTAATTATCATCGGCTGCGATCACTACATCTTGTTCGGTCCGCAGTGTCTGCCGAGCTACCTGATAGCGACCGGAGACGTCGACGGCCCCATCGATCAGCTACCCGGACTCAAACGCGCTGCGTTCAGCAATAACGAGGCGTTGGCGACACATATCGCTACGTACGGACGTGAAAACGGATTCGATTGGGCGGTGGCGCGCGCGTTCACAGCGGACCATTCGGTGGCGATTCCTCAGCAGCTTATCGTTGATCCGTTGCGCACGATGAGCGTAGATGTCAAAACCATTCCGGTCTATCTGGCGTGCGGCGTCGATCCGTACATCACGTTACGGCGATCCGCGGAACTGGGCGGACAGATCAGGCGGGCAGTCGAGGCTTTCCCCATCGATGAGCGCGTCGTCGTGATCGGCAGCGGTGGAATAAGTCATTGGGTAGGCTCTGCCCAAATGGGGCGAGTGAACGCTGTGTTCGATCGCGAAATCATCGGGTACGCCGAGGCAGGCGATCTCAATGCGCTATGCGCGTTGTCGGACGAGTACATCCTCGAGCATGGCGGTGAGGGTGGAATGGAAATCCGCAATTGGGCCTGCGCCATGGGAGCGCTCGAAGGCTCCCGCGGAGAAACGATTGCCTACGAGGCAGTGCCGGAGTGGGTGACCGGGCTGGGTTTCGTACAGCTGCATCCGCAGTGAAGCGAGAAGGACTCCTGATATGAGCAACAAGATTTTCTTGATCAAACGAGACCAGCTGCAACCAGGACAGGTGTGCAAGGTTGAGCAGTCGAGCTGCCCGCTTGCGGTCTACAACGTCGACGGTGTTTTCTATGCGACGTCCGATATGTGCACGCATGCGACCGCTTCGCTTTCGGAAGGCGAAATTGTAGACGGCGATCTGATCGCCTGCCCGCTCCACGATGGGCAATTTCATATTTCGACCGGGCAAGCGATGGCGTTCCCATGCACGGTGGATCTGCGGACTTACAAGGTGATCGAGGAAGGCGACGATATTTACGCCGACCTTGAACAGGAAGCGGACGCGGCGGCGTCGGCAATCTGAGGAGCGAAGAAATGACACATGAGTGCACCGGAAGCTGCGAGCGGCTGCGCAAGGATCCGGCTAGCGAGCCGCTTGCCGGCCTCGACCGGCTGATCGACCTCGACGCCGGGCGTCTGTCGCGCAGGGTCTATTGGGATCAGCGCATCTACGAGCAGGAACTCGAGAAGATCTTTGCCCGGAGTTGGCTGTTTGTCGCGCATGAGTCCCAGATTCCCAAGGCCGGCGATTATCTGACGACCTATATGGCCGAAGACAACGTCATCGTCGTTCGACAGAAGGACGGATCCATCAAAGCGTTCCTCAACACCTGTCCGCATCGTGGCAACAAGCTGAACTTCACGGACGCTGGTAACGCACGCAGTTTTGTCTGCAACTATCACGGCTGGGCTTTCGGCATCGACGGTGCGCTGCGCGGTATGGCCGGCCAGGAATTGTTCGACGAAAGTGGAATGAATCGCGCCGAGCACGGCCTGCACCCCGTCGCTCAGGTCGCAACCTACAAGGGCTTGGTATTCGGCAATATGGATCCGGATGCGCCCTCGTTGAACGAATACCTTGGCGATTTCCGGTATTACCTCGATGTGATCCTCGATATGGACGGGGAGGGCACCGAGTTTGTCGGCGGCTGCGTCAAGTCGGTGATCAACTGCAATTGGAAGATTCCGACGGAAAACTTCATCGGCGATATCTACCACGCGCTCTGGACGCACGACTCGGCGGCACGCGCAATGCTGGGCGGACCGGTTGCGGAAGTTTATAAGGATCCCGACTCGTACCATGTGAACTTCAACGGCCACGGCTGGGAGTTCAATCTCGACATCATCGGCAACGCGGCTACGTTGGGCGAAAAGGAAATTCGCAAGTATCTGTATGGCATTCAACCGAAAGTTGCAGAGCGACTTGGCGAGTTTCGCTCCAAGATGATCGGTTCGATTTCGTCTGTCAGCGTCTTTCCGAACCTCTCGTTCCTGCCGGGGCAGAACACTTTCCGCGTTTGGCATCCGCGAGGACCGGGCAAGATCGAACTGCACACGTGGACCATCGTCAACAAGAGCGCGCCGCAGGAGATCAAGGACAAGTGGCTTAAGGGGACGATGATGACGTTCTCGCCGACGGGTGTGTTCGAGATGGACGACGGCGAAAATTTTGAATTTTCGACGCGTACCAATGCGGGCTTCGTCACGCGGCAACAGGACTTGTACATGGGGCTTGGTCGCGGCAGCCGTCTTGAGGACAGCGACCTGCCCGGCAATGTTTACCGGAATCAGGTCAACGAGGCCAACCACCGTGCGTTCTATCGGCGCTGGCTCGATCTAATGCAGGCCCGCTCGTGGAGTGACGTGCCGAAACGCGACTCGGCGAGGCTTGATGAGAATGCATTTGTCCACGGGCAGGCAGCAAAGGAGGTCGCATGAGTGCGGTACCTACGCTCGTATCCGCCGGACCGGCGGATGGCACGGTGGATCGGGAGGTTGCCCATCGCATCGAGCAGTTCCTCTTCCGTGAGGCACGGCTGCTCGATACGGAGGCATGGGACGACTGGCTCTCGCTCATGACAGAGGATATCCATTATTGGATGCCTGCCATCGAGAACCGCAGGCGCGCAGACAAACTCGGCGCGTATGCCCCGGGTCGTGCCGCTTACTTCGACGACAACCACTTCGATCTGGAGCGCCGCATTGCAAGGTTCAAGCAACCGTCGGCATGGGCGGAGGATCCGCCAACCCGGCATGTGCATGCGATCAGCAATGTGGAGGCGTTGCCCGGTTCTCGGCCTGGCGAGTATGTCGTCCATTCCGTCTTTGTCAATTACCGCAGCCGCGGCGAGGCGGACAACGACCTACTACTTGGCAGACGCGAGGATCTACTCCGCGAACTCAACGGCAGCTTCAAGATCGCGAGCCGCAAGATCGTCATCACGCAATCGCTGCTGATGTCCAAGAACCTTAATACGTTCCTTTGACCATGGGTTGGCTAGACAACGATGTAGCGCTGATTACGGGCGCCAATTCCGGGATCGGGCTCGCCGTGCTGCGGCGTTTCCTGCAGGAGGGCGCGAAGGGCGTCGGGGCGCTGGTGCGTAGTGCTCAAGGCGCGGATGCCTTACGTCAGGAGTTCGGAAACCGCGTCGCGGTGACTGTTGGTGACGTTCGCTCCGCCACGGCCAACGAAGAGGCTGTCGCTGCGACGCTGAGCGCATTTGGCAAACTCGATACGTTGATTGGCAATGCGGGCGTTTGGGACTACTTCGCATCGCTGCGGAAGTTTGCCGACGGACAGCAGCTCGCTGACACTTTCCGCGAAGTGTTTGAGGTCAACGTAATGGGGTATTTGCTTGCCGCGCACGCTGCGGCGCCACTATTGCGTGAGACGAGGGGCAGCATGATCTTTACGCTCTCCAACTCTAGTTTTTATGCCGGTGGTGGCGGACCCGTCTATGTGGCTTCGAAGCACGCTTGCGTCGGGATGATTCGGCAACTCGCCTATGAACTCGCGCCGGACGTTCGCGTGAACGGCGTGGCCCCGGGCGGCACTGCGACCCCTCTCAAAGGCCCGGAATCACTAGGCAAGCATGACGCGCGGCTATCCGAGATCCCAGGATTCTCGGATGCCGTGGCGGACGCCGTACCGCTCGGCTTTATGGCCCAACCGGAAGACCACACGGGACATTACGTGCTGCTCGCCTCGCGCACCAATTCATGCGCGACGACGGCGAACATCATTCAAAGCGATGGCGGGTGGGAGGTGCGCGGGCGTCCCCCGCGCAAAGCATGACGGATATGGGAGGCGTGACGAAGATGGACGGTGCGACAAACCGCGGCTGCCTCGACGAGCTGTTCCCTGCCGGTCGGTTGCCGTTAATGGCGGCGCCGATGTTTCTGGTTTCCGGACCGGAGCTTGCGATCGCCTGTGCAACAGCCGGCATTGTCGGTAGCTTCCCCGCCCCGAATGCTCGCAATGTCGATCTCCTGGAGGTATGGCTCGCGCAGGTGACATCCGCTTTGCGCGATATGCCGGGCGCTTCCCCCTGGGCGCTCAATATGATCGTGCATAGCACCTACGATCGCTTCGAGCGAGAGCTGGCGCTGATCATGAAATATCGGCCCCGCATCGTTTCTACCGCGCTCGGCAACCCTGCGCGCGTGCGCGAGCATGTGCATAGCTACGGCGGCATCGTGATGGCGGATGTTGTCACGCCCACGCTGGCGCGCAAGGCCGTCGATGCAGGCGTCGATGCGCTGATTCTTGTTACCCATGGCGCGGGCGGGCACACGGGTTATTACAACCCTTTCGCGTTCGTCGCCGAGGTCCGCCAATTCTGGAGCGGACCCCTTGGGCTCGCTGGATGCATTACGAGCGGACGCGATATCCGCGCCGCCCAATTGATCGGTGCCGACTTCGTCGTGGCCGGCACACGCTTCATTGCGACTCGCGAAAGCATGGCGTCCGCCGAATATCGCGATCTGGTGGTGAGTAGCCGGATTGAGGATTTGGTTGAGTCGAAAGCCGTGTCGGGTGTTCTTGCTAACTGGCTCAAACCCACGCTGCATGCGGCCGGCATCGATGCGTCTCTGAATAGTGAAGGCAAACGGATCGATTTTTCGGGCGACATCAGTGCCGGGAAAAAGGCGTGGAAGGACGTGTGGTCGGCGGGACAAGGGCTAGGCGCAATCGAGCGCTCGAGCAGTGTCGCTGAGTTGGTACGGCAGCTCCAATGCGAATACCTCGAAATGCTGACAACTGAACGGGAACAAACCGGTGCACTGTTGGGCCGCTGGCGAGGGGCATCCGCGTGACACGCGTCGGTCCGTGAATATTACGAGGAGAGAGGCATGAAACCAGGCATTGAGGGAGCAGCCGAAGCATTGTGGCAGGCGCGCTCCGAACGGAAGACTATCGCTCGCGTGTCGGAGACCTTCGACATTCAAACGGTGCAGGATGCCTACGCGATCGCCGAGGTCAACGCCAACCGCGCCCTTGCGGCGGGCGCACGAGTCTGTGGAAAAAAGATTGGCTTGACATCGAAAGCTGTGCAACAGCAGCTTGGGGTCGATCAGCCCGACTACGGCGTACTGTTCGCGGACATGGAGTATTTGAGCGGTGCTGAACTGCCGGCGCAAATGCTGATTCAGCCAAAAGCCGAAGGGGAGATCGCGTTCGTTGTTGGTCGCGATCTCGATGCCCCAGACTTGAGCTGGGGGCATTTTCTCATCGGTTTGGAATACGCGTTGCCGGCGATAGAGGTTGTTGACAGTGCGATCGACGATTGGAAGATTACGCTTGTCGATACCGTCGCTGACAATGCGTCGTGCGGGCTCTACGTTCTCGGCCTCGAGCCGCGCCGTATAGGCGACCTCCCGCTGGCCGGATGCGGGATGGACTTCAGGAAGAATGGGATGACTGTCTCCGTCGGGTCAGGGGTGGCTTGCCTCGGAAATCCGCTGAGCGCGACGTACTGGCTTGCCAAAAAGATGGCTGAGCTCGGCCAACCCCTGCGCGCCGGTGACGTCGTGATGTCGGGCGCGCTCGGGCCGATGGTGCCGGTGACGAGGGGCGATCGCGTCGACGTGGAGATCAGCGGTCTGGGGCGCGTGAGCTGCGCGCTGGAGTGACGCGATGAACTCGGCGCATGATGTACCCGACGGGCTTGGCTGGAATCACGCGTCAGCGGAGCTTGCCTTGGCAACGCCCGATATCGAACGCATTGACGTTCCGGACGGCAGCTTCATTCTGCGTTCGCGCATGCCGCCAAGGCCGCACGCTCGGTGCATCGGCAGCTGGCTTGAATACTGGAGCCGCACCACGCCTGGACAGGTCTTCCTGGCGGAGCGTACTGACGACGGTGCGGGCTGGCGCCGTTTGACGTATGCGCAAGTGCGAGCAGAGGTGGGCGCGATCGCCCAAGGCCTGCTCGATATCGGCCTGGCATCCGGGAGGCCCATTGTCGTTCTATCGGATAACAGCAAAGATGCTGCGCTTGTGGTGCTGGCCGCGATGCATATTGGCTTGCCGGTGATGTTCATATCGGCAGCCTATTCGAGGGCAGCGCACGATTGCAGCAAATTGAACGCGCTCCTGAATGTGCTGGATCCGGGTCTGATGTATGCCGACGACGGAGAAGTTTATGGCAGGGCAATGCAGGCTAGCGGCAGGCAATGCCCGCTCGTGTATTCGCGGAATGTACCGGACGGTGGGATCGATCTCGGCTGCCTGCGCAAGACGCGGGAAACGGCAGCCATCATGGAGGCTCACGCACGCGTCATGCCGGATACGCACGCGAAATACCTACTGACGTCAGGCTCGACGGGCATCCCGAAAGCCGTAATCAATACGCACGGAATGCTTTGTGCAAACCAGGAGGCGATCGCTCAGGTTTGGCCGTTTGTTGACTCCGCCGCACCGATCGTCGTGGATTGGCTGCCTTGGAGCCATACATTTGGCGGCAACCACAACTTCAACATGATCCTGCGCAATGGCGGCTCCCTCTATATCGATGATGGGCGGCCCGTGCCTGGGTCGATCGAAAAATCGGTGCGTAATTTAATCGAACTGTCGCCGACACTCTATTTCAACGTGCCACGCGGATTCGATGTGTTGCTGCCCCATCTCGAGCAAAACGAGACGTTTGCACGGCATTTCTTCAAGAATATGCGGGCGATCTTTTTCGCGGGCGCTGCGTTGCCAAAGCCGCTATGGGATCGCCTGAAATCGGCCGCTGAACGCCATCGCGATGCGCCGCCACTGTTCAGTTCGGCGTGGGGCTCGACGGAAACTTCACCGGTTATCACCAGCCTGCACTTCCATTATCCCGAGCCCGGCAATCTCGGTGTGCCGGTTCCGGGCGCGGAAATTAAGTTCGTACCGAACGGTGACAAGCTCGAAATGCGAGTGCGCGGCCAACACGTCTTCCGCGGGTACCTCCATGCGCGGGAGCTAACAGACAAGGCATTCGATGAGGAAGGATTTTATTTGATAGGGGATGCAGGGTGCTTGGCCAATCCCGCAGATCCGAACGCTGGCATTCTGTTTGATGGACGCATCTCGGAAGATTTTAAGCTGACCACGGGGAGCCGGGTATCGGTCGGCACGTTGCGCCTGCGTGCCGTTGCCGCCCTGATGCCGTACGCGCGGGACGTTGTTGTGGCTGGACATGATCGCGATGAAGTTGGCCTGCTCGTTTTTCCGTCACCGGCGTTGCACACGTTGGTCGGAGACGACGCGCGTGCGATGACGGGGAAGCAATTAGCGGCCTATGCAGAAGTCCGAAGAAGGATTGCAACCGCGCTCTCCTCGCTCAACGAAGGTCATGGGTCTGCTAGCCGAGTCGCACGCGCAATCATCGTCGACTGTCCGCCGAACCAGGAGAGGGGCGAGATTACGGACAAGGGATACATCAATCAACGGAGGGTGTTGACGTTGCGAGCGCACGAGGTCGAGCGATTATTTGGCGGGGGCGCCTCGGTCATCTTTCCCGCCACCAACACTCATTGAACGCAATAGCGAAGGACGAGCAATGGCAAAGAAACTGAAGGCCGCGATCATCGGATCCGGAAATATCGGCACCGATTTGATGATCAAGATTATGCGACATGGCGAGCATCTCGAGATGGGGGCGATGGTCGGTATCGACCGTGCATCTGACGGCCTCGCACGTGCTTCGCGCTTGGGCGTAGCCACGACATACGAGGGCGTCGAAGGGCTGACCCGTCTGCCGGTGTTTGACGAAATCGACATCGTATTCGATGCGACAAGCGCCGCCGCGCATGTGAAGAACGACGCGTTCTTACGTCGGCTCAAGCCTGGCGTCCGAATGATCGACTTGACGCCGGCAGCGATTGGTCCGTATTGCGTACCGGTTGTGAACCTTGATGAGCATGTCGATGCGCTAAACGTCAACATGGTCACGTGCGGCGGACAGGCGACGATTCCGATGGTCGCCGCCGTCTCTCGTGTCGCGAAAGTGCACTACGGCGAAATCGTCGCGTCGATCTCGAGCAAATCGGCAGGCCCGGGTACGCGCGCGAACATCGATGAATTTACTGAAACGACCTCAAAGGCGATTGAGCAGATCGGTGGAGCGACGAAGGGAAAGGCGATCATTATCCTGAATCCAGCCGAGCCGCCACTGATCATGCGCGATACGGTGTACTGCTTGTCAGAGCCGGCCGACGAGGATGCCGTGGCGCAGTCGATCGAGGAAATGGTGGCTGCCGTCAACCGTTACGTACCTGGCTATCGCCTCAAGCAGACGGTCCAATTTGACCGCATTGACGCCACTCAACCGTTGAATATCCCCGGGGTCGGCGCGCGGATGAGCGGGTTGAAGACCTCGGTATTCCTCGAAGTGGAGGGGGCCGCGCATTATCTGCCGTCTTATGCCGGCAACCTCGACATCATGACCTCCGCGGCGATGGCCTGTGCTGAACGCATGGCCGCCGAAATGGTCGCCCGTACCACTGCCTGAAGGGAGAGACGGCATGACATCTGACAAAAAGCTCTACATTTCCGACGTGACGCTACGCGATGGTTCGCATGCGATTCGTCACCAATACAGCGTGGAACAGGCCGTCGCCATTGCCAGGGCGCTCGACGAGGCGAAAGTTGACTCGATCGAGGTCGCTCATGGCGATGGTTTGCAAGGATCGAGTTTCAACTATGGCTTCGGCGCACACACCGACCTCGAATGGATAGCGGCAGTGGCGGGGACGGTCAAGCATGCCAAGGTCGCGACGCTACTTTTGCCTGGCATCGGCACGATTCACGACTTGCGCAATGCCTATGATGCCGGTGCACGCATCGTGCGTGTTGCAACCCACTGCACCGAAGCCGATGTCTCGCGACAGCATATCGAGCATGCGCGCAAGCTTGGGATGGAAGCGGTGGGATTTTTGATGATGAGCCATTTGACGACGCCGCAGCATCTGGCTCAGCAGGCAAAGCTCATGGAAAGCTATGGAGCGACGTGCTGCTACGTCGTGGATTCGGGCGGTGCCCTTGGCATGAACGACGTCCGCGAGCGCTTCCGCGCATTCAAAGACGTACTTGATCCCCGAACGCAGACCGGCATTCATGCACACCACAACCTGAGCCTTGGGGTCGCGAACAGCATCGTGGCGGTAGAGGAAGGATGTGATCGCATTGATGCGAGTCTTGCAGGGATGGGGGCGGGTGCCGGCAACGCGCCACTCGAGGTATTTATCGCGGCGGCCGCTCGACTCGAATGGAACCATGGCTGTGATCTCTACAAGCTGATGGACGCTGCAGACGATATCGTCCGCCCGCTGCAAGATCGGCCGGTGCGAGTCGACCGCGAAACGCTCGCGCTCGGTTACGCCGGTGTTTATTCGAGCTTCCTGCGTCACACCGAAGTTGCCGCAAAAAAGTACGGACTCAAGACCGTCGACATCCTCGTTGAACTTGGCCGCCGTCGTATGGTCGGTGGCCAGGAGGACATGATTGTGGACGTTGCGCTTGATCTGCTCAAGGCAAAAGAGGCCGAACGAGTAACCGGATAGTGCCATGACTGCATTCAAGCTGAGAATCGAGCCGGCAGGTGTCGAAATTCCGTGTTCCGCCGAAGGCAGCCTGCTCGACGCCGCGCTGGCTGCCGGTTACTTTCCGCGTCATAGCTGTCGGCGTGGCCAATGTAACGCGTGCGAGGCGCGCGTCCTGTCCGACGCGCGCTATCCGAGCGGATTCGAGCCGGAAGGCGTGCGCGACGGTTATGTCTTGACCTGTCAGGCTCGCTGCACGACGGATGTCACCATCGAGGCCCAGGAGGTCGCGTCCACGCCGGGACAGCGTGTTTTGCAGACAGGCGCGCGGGTGCTGGAGGTCCAGCGCGTGAGCGAGGACGTGGCCTGCGTGCGGCTGGCAGTGCCAACGGAAACGGGTTTTGCTTTTCAACCGGGGCAGTATGTGGAAGTGGTCTTGCGGGATGGGACGCGGCGCAGCTACTCAATGGCGAACGCGCCCGACGGGAGCGGAACGATCGAGTGGCATGTCCGCGCGGTGCCAAGCGGGCGCTTCTCGAACCACGTCTACCGCTCCCTGAAGCCGCGTGACATGCTGCGAATCGAGGGACCATTTGGCACGTTCATGCTACGAGATTCGTCTGCGCCCGTTATCTTCCTGGCCTCGGGAACGGGTTACGCGCCGATTGCGGCGATGCTGAAGGCGCATGAGACGGTCATCCAGCAACGTGGCGCGGTGCTCTATTGGGGAGGCGTGCGTCTTGGCGATCTCTACGCATACGACGAGGTATGCGCGTGGGAGCAGGCCCATCCCGGCTTCCGCTTCGTTCCGGTTCTGTCGGGCGACGAGCCCGGTTGGACCGGACGCAAAGGCTTCGTGCATGAGGCCGTGTCTGCGGATTTCCCGAATCTTTCGCAGCACGAAGTTTACGCCTGTGGCAACCCGATGATGGTCGACGCAGCGCGGCACACCTTCACTCTAGCGAACGGACTTCCCGCGGGAAATTTCTTAAGCGATGCGTTCGTCACTAGACCGGAGCCGGTGAAGACCGACGAAAGGGTATGACTTTTGACCGCACAGGCGTGCACGAATATGCCTGTGCGCGCGCCATAACCTTGGCCTTGCAGGAAACTGTGGATAACTTATGAAAGGCATGATAGGAACGATGCGCTTCACGGTCATTGTGGGTGCGACTGTCTGCGTTGTTATGCTGGCTGCGATGAGTTTCTTTAGCGCTATCGGACTATCCAGGCTAAATACACGTGTCGCGGAGGTTTACCTCAAAGGCGCGCTTCCTGTTGCAAACCTCGGCGACATGCGCAAGGCGCTGTTGGACATACGCTTACAGTTGCGCCGCATACAGGCAACGACCGATGCGTCCACTGTCTCATCGTTCACGGATGCAATTCGCGAAGATGAAGACCTCCTGCATAAGGCGTGGAATGACTACTACGCCAGTGGGGCTGCGAGTGGCGAAGGACGCGCTGTGGCCGACCGCATTGTGGCGTTACTTCCTCGGATCATGGACGGTGACGCGAAGATTGCTTCGGCCTATGCGGCCGGCGACCGAGATACTGCGGAAAAGTATATCGTCGCCGATGAAGCGGTCTGGAAAGCACTGACGGCTGCCATTGATGATGGCGTCGATGTTACACGTTCTGAAGCGGGAAAATGGGCCGACCAGGGGCATGCGACCTATCATACAACGCTGATTCTCGCGTTGACGATGTCGGGTATGGGCCTACTCACAGCAATCGCTATAAGTGTCTATCTCCTGCGTTCGATCTCGCGCCCCCTCGAAAAATCAATAGGTGTCGCCGGTAACATCTCTGTCGGCAAGCTGGAGAACAATTTAATCGTCGACTGCGGAGGTGAATTCGGTCAGTTGCTCGCGGCTCTGAAAAGGATGGATGAGCAGCTATCGTCGACGGTTCGCCGCATACTGGCGTCCGCTGCCTCGGTCGGGCGTTCGTCTCACGAAATCGCAAGCGGCAATATGGAACTTTCCTCACGAACTGAAGAACAAGCTTCGTCGCTGGAGGAAACGGCAGCGAGCATGACGCAGCTGACAGAGACCGTGAAGCAGAATGCAGACAATGCAATGCTGGCGAATGATCTCGCGACTGGCGCAGCCAGTCTAGCCGACACGGGTAACGAAGCAGTACAAGGCATGGTTGGAACTATTGAGAAAATCGCCAGCAGCTCGTCCAAGATTTCAGATATCACTGGCGTGATCGAAGGCATTGCGTTTCAAACAAACATTCTTGCCTTGAACGCCGCAGTCGAAGCGGCGCGCGCCGGCGAGCAGGGACGCGGATTTGCAGTCGTTGCCAGTGAGGTGCGCAGCCTTGCCCAACGGTCTGCGGCTGCGGCTAAGGAAATCAAGGAACTGATTAGCGCGTCTGTGGCGATGATCCAGGAGGGTGCTCGGCAAGCTACGGACGTGGGCGCAACCATGACGCACGTCAAGCAGGCCATCCGCAGCGTCTCAGATATCGTTGCCGAAATAGCACGCGCGTCCGACGAGCAAAGCCGCGGGATCGAGCAGGTCGGGCAGGCGGTATCGCAGATGGACGAGGCGACGCAACAGAATGCGACGCTTGTCGAACAGGCGGCCGCCGCCGCGCAGTCACTCCAGGAGCAAGCAAAAAATCTAGGCGACGCGGTATCAGTCTTCGTGTTGCGGCAGAGCACTGAAGGAACGGTGGCATCCGAACGCCGCCAGGTTGAGGAGCAGCTAGAAGTTTCCGTCGTTTAGTAAGAAATTCCGAGCCCTCGGAGGGTTTTGCATTTTTCAATGAACGGTGATTGAGATGAAATTGTTGGTTTCAGTGAAACGCGTGGTCGACTACAACGTCAAGGTCCGGGTCAAGTCGGACGGCGCGGGCGTCGATATTGCGAATGTGAAGATGTCGATGAACCCGTTCGACGAAATTGCCGTGGAAGAGGCGGTGCGTCTGAGGGAAGCGGGTGTGGCTACGGAAGTGGTGGCGGTGTCGGCCGGTGTGGCGCAATGCCAGGAGACGCTGCGCACGGCACTGGCGATCGGTGCCGATCACGCGATCCTGGTCGAGTCGAACGAAGATCTGCAGCCGCTGGCTGTGGCCAAGCTGCTCAAAGCGCTCGTCGATAAGGAGCAACCGCAGCTCGTGATCCTGGGCAAACAGGCGATCGACGACGATTCGAATCAAACGGGCCAGATGCTCGCCGCGCTGGCCAATCTGCCGCAAGCGACGTTTGCCTCGAAGGTGACGGTCGAAGGCGGCAAGGCCACGGTTGCGCGTGAAGTGGACGGCGGCGCGGAAACGCTGACGTTGACGCTGCCTGCCGTGGTGACGACGGATCTGCGCCTCAACGAGCCCCGCTACGTGACGCTGCCCAACATCATGAAGGCGAAGAAGAAGCCGTTGGAAACGATTAAACCCGAGGACCTCGGCGTGAATGTGGCACCGCGTTTGAAGACGCTGAAGGTGGCCGAGCCGCCCAAGCGCAGCGCCGGCGTGATCGTGCCGGACGTGCAGACGCTGGTCGAGAAGCTGAAGACCGAAGCCAAGGTGCTGTGAGATTACGCGCGGAGCGAGACGAAATGACGATTCTGGTAATTGCGGAACATGACAACGCGTCGATCAAGGGCGCGACGCTGAACACAGTTGCTGCCGCACAGAAGATTGGCGGCGACGTCCACGTGCTGGTCGCCGGCCACAATGCGCATGGCGCCGCCGAGGCAGCGGCCAAGATCGCGGGCGTGGCGAAGGTGCTGCTGGCCGATGCGCCGCATCTGGCCCAAGGCTTGGCGGAAAACGTCGAAGCCACGGTGCTGAACATTGCGAAGGATTACTCGCACATCGTGGCGGCGGCAACGGCCTATGGTAAGAACATTGCCCCACGCGTGGCGGCCAAGCTGGATGTGGCGCAGATCAGCGAAATCACGGCTGTGGTGTCCGCCGATACGTTCGAGCGTCCGATCTACGCGGGCAATGCCATCGCCACGGTGCAATCCGGCGACGCGATCAAGGTCATCACGGTGCGTGCGACGGGCTTCGATGCGGTAGCGGCCGAAGGCGGCAGCGCATCGGTGGACAAGATCGAAGCCGCAGGTGACCGTGGCATTTCGCAGCTCGTGAACCGCGAAGTGACGAAGCTCGATCGCCCGGAGCTCACGAGCGCGAACATCATCGTGTCGGGTGGCCGCGGCTTGGGGAGCGGCGAGAACTACACCAAGGTGCTCGAGCCGCTGGCCGACAAGCTCGGTGCGGCGCTGGGCGCCTCGCGCGCGGCCGTGGATGCGGGCTATGTGCCGAACGACTACCAGGTGGGCCAGACTGGCAAGATCGTCGCACCGCAACTGTATGTGGCGGTGGGCATCTCGGGTGCGATTCAGCACTTGGCCGGGATGAAGGATTCGAAGGTGATCGTGGCAATCAACAAGGATGCTGAGGCGCCCATCTTCAGCGTGGCCGACTACGGGCTCGTCGGCGACCTGTTTGTTGCCGTGCCCGAACTGACTGAGCGGATCAACTGAGGTTCGTCGAAATCGCCATCGGAGCTATCTAAGGCGGAACAGAACGATGGATACGATGCAGCAGGCCCGCCTTGACGCGGCTGCCGCGGCCAATGCGGAGGACGCTTCGATTTGGCGCTGGTTTTGCGTGCTTCTCGAAGAGCGCAGAGTTCGGTGGCGCTATGCGTTCGATCAATGGGTCGTGAGCGTTGATCGAGTTCGAGTTGCAGCCGAAAGTAATTTTCACGATGCCATACGCGCGGCTAAACGGGCCGCCGAAAATCGCGGCCTTGGCCTGTTGCACGAAGCATCGGGCGATGTGAGACGGTCGAGGGTGAACGAGGACGTGACACGGTGCCTCCGGTCCGACGATGAATGTCTGCGGTCTCCCGTCGGACACACCCATTAAACCGCGATAAGGCAGCGTCCTTGTTCGCCTATTTGTTGAGAATTTCGGAATAGCGATCGCGGAACCGAGCGGTGCATGGAGAACGTATGAAGCAAAAGTCGTGGATTGTCCACAAGCCGGCGCGAGGCGCCTATGACCCTAGCTGTCTGAAGCTTGAGGAGCGAGAGAGGCCGAGTCAGGCGGGCGGAGAGGTTCTCGTGCGCACGCTATTGCTGAGCTTGGACCCGAGTAGTCGCAATTGGCTCAGGCTCGATCCTGCATCTTCCCATTCGGCACTCGGAGTAGGCAGCGTGATGGTTGGCATGGCCGTGGGTGAGGTCGTTCAGTCGGGGTCGGGGTGCTTCTCCCGAGGAGATCTCGTGCAGGGACTATGGGGATGGGAAGAATTCTCGGTTGCCCGTCCCGACGCGCTTGAGAAAATCGAGTTGCCACCAGGCGTTCCGTTGGAAACGCACCTTTCAATCTTTTCGCACATCGGGCGTGCGGCCGCGGTGGGTCTTCTCGAAGTGGGCGCGCTCAGTCCGTCGGACACTGTGGTGGTGTCGGGTGCAGCGGGGGCGACGGGATCCCTTGCGGCGCAGATAGCCAAGGCATTTGGCGCCCGCGTGATCGGCATTGCCGGCGGTGAGGCGAAGTGCCGCAGGTTGCTCGACGAGTTGGGACTCGATGGTGCGATTGACTACAAGTCTGAGCCACTCGATGCAGCGCTTCGTCGCGAGTGTCCCGACGGCATCGATCTTTACTTCGACAACGTCGGGGGGGCGACGCTTGACGCTGTCTTAGAAAATATGGCTGTTGGTTGCCGCATTGTGGTCTGTGGCGCAATCTCGCAGTATGACCTGGCTACCGAGAGCGAAGCATACGGAATCAAGAATCTTCCGCTCATGCTCATCAAACAAGCGCGGATGGAAGGATTCGTCGTTTCGCAATTCGAACATCGTTACGCCGAGTTCGACGAAGTGCTCCTCGATTTGTTCACCGAGGGCAAGCTGAAGCATCGTGCGCACCTGGTGGACGGGCTCGAGCACGCGGCTGAATCTGTAAAGCTGTTTTTTAGCGGTGCTAATGAAGGCAAGGTAATGATCCGCGTGGCGTCCCGATAGGATTTCCATTACCGTTCTCAGACATATGAAAATGGGCTGGCGCCGAGACGGGTGCTTTGTCGACGACCGGCTTCACGCGGTTCGCTCTTGGTGCACCAATCGGTTGTCTCGCCTCCGTTGCGGCTTGTACAGGGCAACGCCTCTCGCAATTTTCGATCGAAACAACTCAATCCAACTCTCAGACTGAAGGGAATCACGCATGAAGATTCACGAGTACCAGGGTAAGGAAATCCTGCGGAAATTCGGAGTCGCGGTCCCGCGCGGCATCCCGGTGTTTTCGGTGGATGACGCGGTCAAGGCCGCTCAAGAGCTGGGCGGTCCGGTTTGGGTCGTCAAGGCGCAGATCCACGCTGGCGGCCGCGGCAAGGGCGGTGGCGTGAAGGTTGCCAAGACGATCGAGCAGGTCCGCGAATACGCGAACCAGATCCTCGGCATGCAGCTCGTCACGCACCAGACCGGTCCGGAAGGCCAGAAGGTCAACCGTCTGCTGATCGAAGAAGGCGCCGACATCAAGCAGGAACTGTATGTCAGCCTCGTCGTCGATCGCGTGTCGCAAAAGATCGTTCTGATGGGTTCGAGCGAAGGCGGCATGGACATCGAAGAAGTCGCCGAAAAGCACCCGGAACTGATCCACAAGGTCATCGTCGAGCCGTCGACGGGTCTGCTCGACGCTCAGGCCGACGACCTCGCCGCGAAGATCGGCGTGCCGGCTGCTTCGATTCCGCAAGCCCGCGCCATCCTGCAAGGCCTGTACAAGGCATTCTGGGAAACCGACGCATCGCTGGCTGAAATCAACCCGCTGAACGTCTCCGGCGACGGCAAGGTCATCGCGCTCGACGCGAAGTTCAACTTCGACTCCAACGCACTGTCCCGTCATCCGGAAATCGTCGCTTACCGCGACCTGGACGAAGAAGATCCGGCTGAAATCGAAGCCTCGAAGTTCGACCTCGCGTACATCTCGCTCGACGGCAACATCGGCTGTCTGGTGAACGGCGCAGGCCTCGCCATGGCGACGATGGACACCATCAAGCTGTTCGGCGGCGAGCCGGCGAACTTCCTCGACGTGGGCGGTGGCGCCACGACCGAGAAGGTCACGGAAGCGTTCAAGCTCATGCTCAAGAACCCGGGCCTGAAGGCGATCCTCGTGAACATCTTCGGCGGCATCATGCGCTGCGACGTGATCGCGGAAGGCGTGATCGCTGGTTCGAAGGCCGTGAACCTGAACGTGCCGCTCGTCGTGCGCATGAAGGGCACGAACGAGGACCTCGGCAAGAAGATGCTGGCCGAATCGGGCCTGCCGATCATTTCGGCAGACAGCATGGAAGAAGCCGCGCAGAAGGTCGTCGCGGCTGCCGAAGGCAAGTAATTTTCACCGGACACGAATGGCGGCGTGCCGGCGCGAAATCCGCAACGCAAGGCGCGGATGACGCGACGCGCGGCGCCAAACGAAAAGAGGTCAATACATGTCGATTCTGATCAACAAAGACACCAAGGTCATCACGCAGGGCATCACCGGCAAGACCGGTCAGTTCCATACCCGCGCGTGCCGTGAGTACGCAAACGGCCGCGAAGCGTTCGTCGCTGGCGTGAACCCGAAGAAGGCCGGCGAAGATTTCGAAGGCATTCCTATCTACGCGAACGTGCGTGAAGCGAAGGACGCCACCGGCGCGACCGTTTCGGTCATCTACGTGCCGCCGGCAGGCGCTGCTGCTGCGATCTGGGAAGCCGTCGAGGCCGACCTCGATCTCGCGATCTGCATCACGGAAGGTATTCCCGTCCGCGACATGATCGAAGTCAAGGACCGTATGCGCCGCGAAGGCCGCAAGACGCTGCTCCTCGGCCCGAACTGCCCCGGCACGATCACGCCGGACGAGCTGAAGATCGGCATCATGCCGGGTCACATTCACCGCAAGGGCCGCATCGGCGTCGTGTCGCGTTCGGGCACGCTGACGTATGAAGCGGTTGCCCAGCTGACCGCGATCGGCCTCGGCCAGTCGTCGGCAGTCGGTATCGGCGGCGACCCGATCAACGGTCTGAAGCACATCGACGTCATGAAGATGTTCAACGACGATCCGGATACGGACGCCGTGATCATGATCGGCGAAATCGGCGGTCCGGACGAAGCGAACGCCGCTGAGTGGATCAAGGACAACATGAAGAAGCCGGTGGTTGGCTTCATCGCGGGCGTCACGGCGCCTCCGGGCAAGCGCATGGGCCACGCCGGCGCGCTGATCTCGGGCGGTGCGGATACGGCCGACGCGAAGCTGGAAATCATGGACGCGTGCGGCATCAAGGTGACGCGCAACCCGTCGGAAATGGGTCGTCTGCTGAAGGCCTCTCTGTGATCCACGCGATTTTCCCGTATAAACAATGATCTTGCAGCTGGTCGGCCGTGCCTCGATGTCACGGCCGATCACTGCCGCTCCATTGGAGCAGCTACGCAGGATGGGAGGGTGGTACGTACGTATCCCAATCGACGTTTTGCGGTCGGGCAATTTCTCATTTTTCTATATTCATCAATTTCATGTCGGTAGTGTCAGGTGTAACTGTTCATCACGAACGAGCCAAGCGGAATCACTACTATCTATCAAGAAATAGAGGATAACAAGGCTGTGATCGACCGGGCGCTCGCGACGCTCGACAAACTCGTGGACAGGGCCGATGGACGAGATTTGCTGGCAAAGATCAGGGAGTCGCGAGCTGCCTATGTGGGATCCTTTACCAAGGTGGCCCAGTTGCTAGCGCAAGGGAGCCGCGATCAGGCGACGGCATTAATGAACACTGAGATCGTGCCGACGCCCGTGCGTCTCTAGCGAAACGTTACGGATCTGGTGAAATTGCAGCGACGCCTCGTTAACGAGCGGGGCGCGCAGGCGGGCAGGTTATCGAATCGGCGCGCAATCTCATGCTGGTCCTTGGCCTAGCGGCGGCGATAATCGGCATAGCCAGTGCATATGTCCTCACCGTGTCGATCACACGGGATGGCTTTGCTGAGCGAATTCGGACCGCAATATATCGAACGACCACGAGCAATAAATTTGAACTGGCGTTGCTGCTTTTCCGGCATCTGGGTCAACCGCTATCGCGTGCGTACATTCTCGAAGCCATCTGGAAGCGGGACATTGACATACCCTCACGCACGATGGACACGCACGTTTCGATGCTGCGTGCAAAGCTTGGGCTCCGGCCTGAATATGGCTACCGGCTGATGTCGGTTTACCGCTATGGGTACCGGCTGGAGCGGATCGAGGACAGGTAGGTGTGGTGATCTGCTGCTAACCGCAGGGGCAAGTCGGGGCAAGCGTGCACTCTATGAGGTAAGCGACAGAAAGCGCGCTCGCATCTGGTGCAGACGTACAATCAATGAGTGTGCCTAAGTGATTTCAGGAAAACGTTTGACCGTCCTGCCACCGGATTTTGTTCTCGTCTTCACACTACCATCTGCCCGACGAAGGAGTCGAAACACAGCGCCTCCGATATCCTGCACGCTTTCGCTCTGCCATGAGTTTGGCATGCCCCTTGCTTTAAAGATCCTGCGCTGAGCCAGCGTTATTGGCGGCCGACGTCTGGTTGCGAAATCAACGAGGAGGCAAATTGAAGCTAATAAGTGCAGTGATCAAACCATTCAAGCTCGATGATGCTCGAGAAGCCTTGTCATCTCTTGGCGTCGCTGGACTCACAGTGACGGAAGTCAAGGGATTTGGGCGTCAGAAAGGACACACCGAACTGTATCGGGGAGCTGAGTACGCCGTCGATTTCCTGCCGAAAGTGATGATTGAGACTGCTGTCTCGGACGACATCGTCGATCAGGCAATTGAAGCGCTTGAGCGTGCGGCGCGGACCGGCAAGATCGGAGACGGGAAGATCTTCGTCACGCCGATCGAACAAGTGATTCGGATTCGCACCGGTGAGACCGGCGCTGACGCCTTATAAGTAACCGCGACAAGGGGAAAGAGAAATGCGCAAACTGTTAATGTCTTTGTTGATGGCTGGATCGCTGATAACGGGCGGCATCGGAGTTGCCCTCGCGGATGACGCGTTAGCGGCTTCAGCCGCCTCGGCGGCCGCTTCTGATACTACCGCGAGCGCGCCGGCGCCGGACGCTTCGGCGTCCGCACCGGCAGCCGCAGCGGCCAGCGCCGCAGCTCCGGTGGCCCCGACCGAGCCGTTCTCTGTCGATTCGTCGAAGATCAATTCGGGCGACACCGCGTGGATGCTGACTTCCACGGCGCTCGTGCTGTTCATGACGATCCCGGGCCTCGCGCTCTTCTACGGCGGCATGGTCCGCAAGAAGAACGTGCTCGCGACGCTCATGCAGAGCTTCGCGATCACATGCGTCGTCACGGTGATCTGGACGGTGGTGGGTTACTCCTTCGCGTTCACGCCGGGCGGCTCATTCATCGGCGGGTTCTCGCGGATCTTCCTTGAAGGCATGAACTACATCAAGGGCGACAAGGCGACGACGCTCACCGTGAGCCACCTCGCGCCAACCATCCCCGAGACCGTGTACTTCGTCTATCAGATGACGTTCGCGATCATCACGCCGGCGCTCATCACCGGTGCGTTTGCCGACCGCATGAAGTTCTCGGCGATGCTCGTGTTCATGTCGCTGTGGTCGATCATCGTCTACTCGCCGATCGCGCACATGGTGTGGGAGCCGACGGGCTGGCTCGCCAGCGCCGGCATCCTCGACTTCGCAGGCGGCACGGTGGTGCACATCAACGCGGGTATCGCGGGTCTGGTCTGCTGTCTGGTGCTCGGCAAGCGCACCAGCTACGGCAAGGAGGCAATGGCGCCGCACAACCTCGTGCTGACGCTGATCGGCGGTTCAATGCTGTGGGTAGGCTGGTTCGGCTTCAATGCAGGTTCGGCAGTGGCGGCTGACGGCCGTGCCGGCTTCGCCATGCTGACTACGCAGGTCGCAACTGCAATGGCTGCACTGGGCTGGATGTTCGCCGAATGGATCGCCAAGGGTAAGCCGTCGGTGCTCGGTATCGTGTCGGGTGCAGTGGCAGGTCTGGTGGCGATTACGCCGGCTTCGGGCTTCGTTGGTGTGACGGGTTCGCTGGTAATCGGTGTCGCTGCAGGCGTGATCTGCTTCTGGTCGGCTTCGTGGCTCAAGCACAAACTCGGTTATGACGATTCGCTCGACGCGTTCGGCGTGCACTGCGTGGGCGGTATCGTGGGTGCGATCCTCACGGGCGTGTTCGCGGTGAAGGATATCGGCGGCGCGGACGGTGACGTGATACTGCAACTCAAGGGTGTCGCAACGACGCTGATCTACAGCGGGGTGGTCTCGTTTGTCCTGCTCAAGGCAATCGACGCAGTGATGGGTCTGCGCGTGACGGAAGAAGAAGAACGCGAAGGCCTGGACCTGGTTCTGCATGGCGAGGCAGTCGAATAACGGTTGCACGTTGAGAAGGCCAGCGGGTACGGGCATCCTGTCTTCTGGGGCAGCCCGTGCCTGCAGGCATCTGCGCCATGCAAGGCGGGCGCCCGCGCGCACCTGCAAGCCTGGGGTTGGTGGACAGGCGCATCAGAGCGGCCAGGCTACGACACGTGCCGGAACGCCCCCCGCTACTTCATGGCATGCGGTTGTGTGCTTCGATACGCGCCCGCAATGTCGAAGTTTGGGCGGGCGAGTGAGGAGGTCGGGCCGCGTTCGAGCAATCGAATTTCCGCCAGCTAATGAAAATGAATAATCAGCAGCATCTTGCCGTATTGGTTGTTCTCATATCTCAGTTCGGCTTTCTGGCAACGTTCGCATTCACCGAACATATCGTCAGGCATTACAGATGGGTTGGCGCAGGATGCGGAGTCAGTTTTTTTGTTTGGTCTGATACTTTCGGTTGGCCTTTTCGGAATGTGGCGCGAGCGCGTCGTTGACACGGATTTTTTGAGCTTTCTTCTGGCGAATCCAGTTTAGGTCAGTTCGCGGCCATCGTCCTTGTTTAACTGCGATCGGGAAACGCCTCTTGATGCAGGGACCAGATCGGCGTAAGCCGAGCAACCTTGATAGTACGTTGCGAATAGGGAAGTGAAATTCAAAAGAAGCTGTTCCATTTCTATGCAATCATTTGGGGATAAGGCATGAAAAAAAGCCTACTGGCAATCGGGGTGATCAGCGCATTTTCGATTTCTGCACATGCGCAAAACAGTGTGACCCTGTACGGACTTATCGATACGGGAGTCATCTATACCAACAACCAGACCGGCCATAGCAACTGGCAAATGGCAACCAGTTCTACCCAGAATACGGTGTTCGGCCTCAAAGGCTCTGAAGATCTGGGAGGTGGTCTCCATACGATCTTCAAACTGGAGCAGGGCTTTAACCTGAACAACGGCACCCAGGCTTTCCCAGGCGACGGTTTTGGTTCTCAGGCCTGGGTTGGGCTGCAAAGCGACAATCTCGGCACTGTGACGCTGGGTCGCCAGTTTGACGTCTTGAACGACCAGCTCGGACCGATCTCTGCAGGAAGCAACACATGGGGCGGCAACCTCGCTGCACATCCGTTCGAGAACGACAACCTCGCCGCTGATTCCGTAGTCGTCAACAACTCGGTCAAATATGTGAGTCCCACGTATGCTGGCGTCACGTTGGAAGGCATGTATTCCTTCAGCAACAAGGCGGGCGGATTCGCAGACAATCGCGCTTATGGCTTCAGCGTAGGGTATGCCCAGGGTCCGGTGAACCTTGCTGCGGGGTACCTCCAGTTCAATAACGCTGGCGGCGGCGTAACCGGCACAAATCCCAACGGGGCGATTGCACAAGGCGACGGCAGCGCGAACTTCATTGCGGAGCGCCAGCGCATCTGGGGCTTCGGCGGAAATTACACGTTCGGCCCCGCAACTGTCGGGCTGTTGTGGAGCCATACGCAGATCGACAACATGTCGGGTGTCATTTCTCTGGGCCTCGGCAGCTATCTGCCCCTTGGCGGCACACTGCGGTTGGACAATTACGAGGTGAACGTACACTACTCGGTGACATCTGCGTGGAGCATATCCGGCGCGTATACGTTCACTGATGGTGCTTATAACCAGGGTGCGACGAACGCATCTCCAAAATGGAATTCGGTCATGCTGCAGACAGACTATTCGTTGAGCAAGCGTACTGACGTCTACCTGGAAGGCGTTTATCAGGAAGTTCATGGTGCACCGGCGGACTCGGTGCTCGCTGACGCGATGATCAATACCCTGTCGCCGTCGTCGACAGGTACGCAGGTGGCAGTCACAGTGGGCCTGCGACATCAGTTCTGATTTTCTGATTGCATGAGGAGTGGGCAATCGTGACGCGACCGTGCGTAGGGTAGAACATTCACACAGCCGCGTCACGACAGTGAAACCCCGCCTCACAACTCATTACAACGCGAAACACACACTGCCGGGAGCGTATGTCAAATCCGCAAGCCATTGTTGACCTGACACATGAGGTCAGGCGTCTTGCCACAGGCAAGATCAGCGACATCAACGACGTCAACCGTGAAACCACCTTTCTCGCTCTGAACGCACTGATTGAGGCGGCCCGGGCGGGAGACGCAGGCAAAGGCTTTGCTGTCGTAGCGAACCAGGTGAAGCACGTATCAAAGCGGATCTCCGACATCACCACAGGACTGAACAAGGAGCTGGCGGGATCACTCACGAGGCTGACCGAGCTTGGCGACAGCATGATCGAGCGGTTGCGTTACCTCGATGGCCAGCGCTGCGCTGACCTCGCACTCAACATGATCGATATCGTCGACCGCAATCTGTATGAGCGTTCGTGCGACGTGCGCTGGTGGGCGACAGATTCCGCAGTGGTCGAATGTCTTGCAAGCGAGAGCTCGGCGTCTGCCGACCATGCATGCAGTCGTCTGTCCGTGATTCTCGATAGTTATACGGTGTACCGCGATATTTGGGTGGTCAACGCGGACGGAGTCATAGTCGCCAACGGCCGTCACGCGGTCCATCCGGTGCGCGGTCGCAGTGTAGCGGGCGCGGAGTGGTGGCGGGCAGCTATGAAGACCGGCTCGGGTGCGGACTACGCCGCTTCCGACGTCGAGACAATCGCGGCGCTTGACCGCGCACAGGTTGCAACTTACTCGACTGCAATTCGCGAAGGAGGCGCGGTGAACGGCCGGGTACTGGGTGCGCTGGTGATTTTTTTCGATTGGGCACCGCAGGCTGCAGCAGTTGTTAAAGGGGTTCGTCTGAGTGAAGAGGAATGGGGACGCACGCGCTGCATGATCGTTGATTCGTCGTTTCGTGTGATTGCTGCGTCAGACGAAAAAGGTGTTCTCGAGGAGCGCTTCCGTCTGCAGACTGATGGCAGGGCAACGGGCTTTTATCGTACGGCAGATGGCACGATCGTTTCGTTCGCAGCAACACCGGGCTACGAGACCTACCGCGGTCTGGGCTGGTACGGGGTGATCTGTCAACGTCCTGCATAGGATAGATCGGGTTTGGATTCGCTAGCCCGAGCGCTTTGGAGGTATTGGTCTGGCTGTTCGGTGACTTCGTGAGTATCGCGCCAACTTCGAAGGTGGTCAGCGACATCGGCGCTGATGATGGCGAATACGTTTCACCGCCGTGCGTCCCCCCTGTAGGGGAATCACTCGATCGCGCTATGCGAGTAGCGGCGTGCGTGTTCTCAAGCGCAGCAGTTGTGGGTTGTAGCGTTGCATCTGTTGTGCATCCGTATCCATTCGATCAGGTTTGGACCGCAGCCGCGCGCTGCGGCTACTCGCGTCGGTGCAAGCAATTTTGTTACCGCGAGGCGGCCGGAAATTAGCGGCTACAACTGGCCATCGGGAACAAAATTGCTTGCAAAAAGTTCAAGCGAAGTTGTTCCTTCGGCCGACAGTTCAACCAATTTTGTATCCTTTTCGACACCGCGCAGGCGTCTCCGCCCCGAAGCGACTGGACCAGAAAGCAGAATAGCGACGTGGAGACCAACAAGAATTCCTCGACGTGAGTTGCTCACTTCCGCCAAGCGCTCCGAACTGCTGGCCTTTCCTGATGACGCATGCGGCAACACCGCGGCGATCATGACCGGCTCGGACCAGCCGTACTCGTGATCTATCGGCTTTATCCGGCAGCGTGAAGTGTACTGGCTCACCGAGCAGGTGACTGACGAGCACGACGCTTCGGAAAGCTCGCGAGGCTGCTAGAGAACAAAATTACCTGCAAAACAGGAACAAACTTACATGAACCAACGCTTACAAGAAGCGAGCTAGAGGACGAGTTTTGAAATTTGAATGATATGAACGCCCCCACCTAATCGCAGGCTTCGCGCGATCGGCTCGATCGCTGGCAGCAAAAAGCCATCGATCTGAGATTCAGGCTGATCATAATGGTTCACTCAAGGAACCGAAGGAGATCTGTCATGGCGCATACGATTGTGGGCGTGGACATTGCAAAAAACGTGATGCAGGTCCACTGGGTGGACCCGGACACCGGTGAGGTCGTGAACCGGTCGGTCAAGAGGGCGGCGTTTCTTCAGTACTTTGCGAATCGGCAGCCGTGCCTCGTCGGGATGGAGTCATGCGGCGGATCACAGCACTGGGCTCGGCGGTTGATTGAAATGGGGCACCAGGTCAAGTTGATGCCGGGGAAGTTCGTCAAGGCTTTCAACATCCGTAATAAGAACGATGCTGCCGACGCGCATGCGATCTGGATGGCCACCCAGGTGGACTGCAAGGCAGTTGCCGTAAAAACCGAAGCCCAGCAGGCCGTGCTTGCCCTGCATCGTATGCGTCAGCAACTCGTGAAATTCCGCACGATGCTCACTGAGCGGAAGGGGCGGCTGGGCACGTAGCGCGAAGGGGGAACGGCGTCCGCGCTCCGCGAAAAAGCACGGTGTTACTCAGAGCTTCTCTAGCATTGGTTGAAGATGCTTGAGCACCTTGACGACTTCTGGATGTTTGACACTCTTTCCTTGTGCATATCGCTGCAGCTTTCTGTCTATTGACAGTGCCGCAGAGAGCATTTGATAGCCAGCTGTCCTCGTATCAAGTGCGTTCGTCAAACCCTTGAATTCGCTCGTTGCCCTGTGTTTCTGCCATGTACTGTCGAGAGCCTGCGCTATTTCGCCAGTCTTTTTGCCGGTCATCTGGTTGGGGTCATACATCTGCAAGGTCTTGACGGTGGGGCCCATCTGCGAGAGTTGGTGCATTCCGAGTGCTGGTGTATCGACGTCTTCGGCATGAGTACCCGGATCATCTTGAGAAAAAATCACCTTGCAGTAAGGAAACGCATGCGCGATCATCGCCGCGCACATTTTGCAGGGCTTTAACGTGGTGTATATAGCGACGACGCCTTCCCGTCCTTTTTGGAGCGAATTGAATTTTGACATGTACGCCTGAACCAGATTGACCTCGGCGTGATAGGTTGCGTTGCTCGCTTTCATGTTTTCAGCTATCGCGAGCACGCGGCCCTGTGAATTGACCAACAGGGCAGCAATGCTGTGTCCGTGGTCTAGTATTTTTCCGACTCCATCGGCAGGATGTCCGAGAAAATAGCCGCGATGCCCTGCTCTACGGTATGCCGCGGCCATATAGAGGCGATGAATATGCGTAGCGTTTCCCGAAATGACGTCAACTCCTGGCACGGCGCCGGTTTCCGGGTTCGCACATCTGGATAGGTAGTCTCTGTCGAGCACCAGCTTAGGATCAAACGGCGTGAAGCGGGTGGTCAGCACACGTTTATATGCATCCTGCACGGCACCATCGCTGTCCGGGTCCTCAACCTCCTGTATTTCGTCTTCTTCGAGCGATATCAGCGAGACAGGGGTGTCATTAAACCGGTAAATGGCGCAGAAATACTCAAGCATGCCCATACACATCATGGTTGCAGGTGAATTCGATGTGCTATTGCAGACAACAAAGTTTTTTGGTGAAAATCCGCGGCCGCATAGCCCCTGGATCAGATTTACGATTGGCGGCCAAAGCTTGTATTCGGTTGCGTAGAATATCTCGCCTGGAGTTCTCTCAAAGTAGCCGTACGCGAAGTCGGCGCGACCAAGCAGGATCCGCAAATGATTCATGATGCATGCGTGCTCGATATCGCTAAGCATTTGAGTTTCTCCGCCTCGCTCATTTCGCGCGAACGAAGCCAACCGTGCGATAGGCTCGATTGAGCGCGCACGCTAGTTTCGGATCGTGCAATCTCATCCAGATGGTCTGCAACAAGCTGCGGCTACCTGATGACTCTAGGATACCTACGAAGAAATCACCAGGGTTCGGCTTGGCGACTTCTTTCGGGCAAGGAATTAATGCGTATTGATTTTTATTTTCACTCGCGACGCGATGTTTCCAAATCTTTTTCCTCTTCACCATTTCGCGTCGCAGTAGTTCAGGATTTCGCTTGGTCGCTTTCAACACTGTCAGCGGATCCCAGCAGCAAGGCGACGTCTGCGCCGTGCCACGCGATGCTGTGCATGCAGGCGAGCGTGGTCGGCTCAAGTGCAGCGCGGCGCTCCAGCATGGCCTCGGCGTTTCTCGCGTGCGAAAGATATTCGATGCGCCGACGGAACGCATCACTCGGTTCAAAGATGTCGCTCTCGATAAGCGCTGGGTGAGGGAGCCGCCCTGAGTGAAGAGGTCGCCGAAAAGAAGGGTTGCCGACGTGGTTCCGATGAGGAAGCCGCATTCCCACGCATGCGGCAAATGCGGGATGTCAAGCCACCGCACGTTATGCCGACCAAGGCAAACTCTCGTTATCGTACGATAGCCAGAACGCAGGTTAGCGCACTCTTGTCGTTGTATTACAGTCTCGCATGGCGCTGTTGAGCGTCCATCCAGCGTTGTCTCTATTCGAGCGTTGGATCGGCGTAGTTGAAATCGGCCCATGTAATGACAATGATCCCGATCCTATTGAGCGCGCAACGTTCTAGCGCGGGCATGTCGGTTGTAAAGAGGCATGGCACGTGATCAGGCAGAAGTCGTGAGACTGTGAGAACTTCTCGGATCAAGACACTGTTTGGTGGTCGACGATAACGGACGTCGAAGAAGTATCTGTCAGTGCGTTTTGTACATCCCCATCGATTAAGCGAGTGTTCACCGTCTCTCAACTTTGGGACGATGCGCGCGTCGTCCCATGATTCGGATCGGTGTCGCATCCCGTGTGCGGTTAAGCAGGGAACAGGCGTGCGACTGCAGACCTGAATTTTTTTGTGTAGCTTCACCTGCACAGTCATGTCGACATAGCCGAGCGGCGTCCTCTTGTCTTCAGATGTCTCGATGTCGAAAAGAAGTTGCATAATGTTCCGTGCAAATAACTGGGGCTGTAGGCGCCGGTAGATTTTCGAGGCTTTCAGATCATCGGGCGCATTTACCGCTTGCTGAGTGCTCGTGGTACTCCGGATGCTGTCTGGGCACTTTGCGTAGGCAAGTTCTGCGACGAGGCTCGACCATGGCGGTGAGTACATACGCCTGACGATTTGTGGGAGATGCTGGACGAGCCATAGCAACAAGCGGTCGTGGCCTGGATTCTTGAAGTCCGGATCGGCGACCAGTTGCGGTATAAGCGAAGAAGGAGAGTCTGGACTTATGTCATACATCGTAAAGTCCCGAAATATGCAGTTCGCAATTGTGGACCGTTGCGCTGTTGCGCTTCGCCTCGCGTCGCACCGGCGTCGGCGATATGGCGGGACAAAGAGCAACGGATTCAACTGCTGAAGAAGAGTTTACGCTCGTTCTGAGTAGGTTGCCTTTCCGCGTTACGAAGTTATGCGTCCTTTGGGCTCGGCAGGAACGGTGGCGGAAGACCCGAAACTCGCCTCCACAAACGCCTACGACTGGGCTCGTCCCATACGCGCATAGGCTGCCGTCGTCTGCACCGGGGCGTGGCCCAGCAGGGTCTGCGCAACACCCGCCTCGAGCGGACATCGCTTGGCGCCGTCACGACGGCCGCTTTGGGCTGCTGCCCGTCTAGCGTCCGACTGGTGCCCCCGGTTCGACTACTGCAGGCCGCGTCGGGAAGTAATCTGCCACAAACCGCCGGGCAGCGGTAAGCGGATGTGCAAACCATCTCGAGGTCAGTAAAGTTCTTGGGAATATCGTGTCCACCTCCTGACGGCGATACCTCATCGTTGGACACAAGACGTCGTTGGGATGCAGTCCGAGCCAGCGGAAGCGGCAATCGCCGGACCATACCGAGAAGCGTTGGAAACGGACAAAAAGGTGCGGAGCGCCGATCTTTTAAGCGGCCATGTGCTGATGCGACAGGAATTGCTTGTCTTGTGCGGTTTTGAGTCGTCGTTAAGGTGGATTTCACCCTTCAAAGCGACAAGAATTGGTTGTTCCAGCGCGACATCAATTGATGAACTCTACACTTATCTTCCGCTGACGTTCTGCAGGTTGCTGATTTTAAAGCGATTTATGGGTAACGTTGTGCTTGCGGCTACCGTTGACGTCTCTCACAATTTCCTCACGAAGTATGGGTAGCAATGTGGGTTTGTGGGTAGGGAGGGCAACATGGCTGGACGTCAATTGCATCGACTCAGCGCGCTGCGGGTCGCGAAGGAAGTGGCGCCGGGCCATTACGCGGATGGCGGTGGCCTCTATATGCAAATCGCGGACAGCGGTGCGCGTTCATGGGTGTTCCGGTTCAGACTGCACGGGTGCATGCGGGAGATGGGGCTCAGTCCACTCTCGCGAGTTTCTCTGGGCGAGGCGCGGAAACTGGCCGCCGGGCACCGCGATATGGTTAGGGACTTGATCGATCCCATTTTCGCGCGGCGTGAACAGCAGCGAAGGCAACTGCTCGATATATCGTCGGACGCCAACGTGACTTTTCGTGAAGCAACGGAAGCGTTTATCCGCGCGCACGAACCCCAGTGGCGAAATCGCAAGCATGTTCAGCAGTGGGGTAACACGCTCAAAACATACGCATATCCGGTGATCGGCGACGTCCGGATACGCGACATTGACACCGCGATGATCGTGCGGATCCTTCAGCCGATCTGGACGAAGAAGGCGGAGACTGCGCGTCGTGTACGCGGCCGCATCAAGGCGATTCTCGACGCAGAGACGGTACCGGGTCATAGCACCGGCAGCAATCCGGCACGCTACGTTGACCACCTGCAGCTTGTGTTGCCGCGGTCGAAGAAACGCTCGCAGGCGAACCACCATCCTGCCCTGCCTTGGGAGGACTTGCCAACGTTTATCCGCGAGCTTGAGCACCGTCCCCGGCAGGCGGCACGTGTGTTGCATCTGCTCATCCTTACAGCGACGCGCACGAACGAGGTGCGTTTCGCGCGGCCGGAGGAGTTTGACCTGGACGCCCGCACGTGGTCAATTCCTGGTGATCGTACAAAGAGCGGGCGGCCGCTTCGCGTACCGCTTTGTGATCGAGCTGTCGAGATCGTGCGCAGCGCATTGCCAAAGTCAAAATACGGTTATCTGTTCCCGGGTTGCAAGGAAGGGCGTCCGTTGTCGACCATGGCGATGCTGACGCTTCTGAGACGCATGTCACGACACGGAATCACCGTACACGGTTTCCGGTCGACGTTCCGCGACTGGGTTGCTGAATGTACGGACTACCCCGATTCGCTCGCTGAGGAAGCTCTGGCTCACGTCATCGTATCGCAGACGGTGGCGGCCTACCGGCGTCGCGACCAGCTCGAGCGTCGGCGCCAGATGATGGCAGACTGGGGACACTATTGCGGAAGCCGGCGCGAGAGCGTAGCGACAGCTGGGGAACCTGTGTCGCAACCAGTTGCGGCCTAGTGTTCCTCTCTAAACGTGACAAATCTTCACTCGCTCCGAGTGTCGTTCGCGATCACTGGGGCTGGATGCGAGAGGATCCTCGAGCATGGTTGAGAGAAAACCGTGGGGCGATGGGGAATGCCACCCGGCCCACCATTCGCTATTCCCTCAAGCTCCAGCGTGTGCCTTTAGGGTCACGGAAGCCCTTGCTGGGTGGGCTTCTTAGGCCCTCCACCGTTCCGCCGTTCGCTGCCTTGCCCGTTTACTTCCCCTGTTATGCATCTTCACGAATCGTCCGAACCCGGTGGCGCAAAAAGCCTTGAGCCATCGGGGATCGAGACGATCGTTTAGGGGAAGCTTCGGCCGCTCCTATCGGACGGTGCGAAGCGATCATGTGTGTACGAACCGTTCTGGTGTTCCGTTGCCAGCGGTAGACCGACAACGGCGGATTCTGTATCCGGGTCAGGCTAGTCAGTGGCTAGTTTGCGACCGTGCCGAATTCACGCAAGCTATGATCGCCATCACCGTGTCAAGTGGAGGGGCGAATCTTGGCGACATTCAAGGAACTGAAAGCACAAATGGCCGTGCTTGAGGAGCAAACGGTTGCTGCACGCGCAGCGGAATTCGAGGAGGTGCTTGCGGACGTCAGGACCAAGGTCACCGAATACGGATTTACCAAGCGGGATATCTTCGGGCGCGGGCGGAGCGGACGCTCGCCAAGACCCGGCGGCGTGGTGGCCCCCAAATACCGCGACCCGAAAACGGGAGCGACGTGGTCGGGGAGGGGGCGTGCACCTAACTGGAATCAAGGACGCGAAAAACCGCGACAGGTACCTCATTCGAGACTGACGTCAACGCGGTGGTCCGCCGCATCGGCCAGATGACCCTGACCGACCCGTTACGGACGCTCGGACTTGCTGGAAGCGGCCGTTCGGCCGCGCCCCGGGGGCCGCAAATCGTCGGCGATCTTCGAGCCAGGTCGAATCAGACAATTGGCGGGAGTCGCTCGTCTTGCACGAATGGTGCTGTAAACAGTGCAGAACGTCGGCGCGACTTCGATGGACGATATTTATTCTGTGCCGTCGTGGCCAAAGTCAACGAGTACCTCATTGGGGCCGGCCACGTATAGCCTCTTGCGTTTGCGCGGGTAATCGCAAACGTCGTGCTCCAACCTCTGACCGGCGATGATTAATACCAGAGGGATGCCGCCAGTGTTCGAAAGATTGTGGGCGGCGCCTTCCCGTGCGAACCCCAAGAAATCTCCCGCTCCGATTTCATACACCTGGCCGTCGATGGCTGCCTCCCCGGCCCCTGAAAGGACGTAGACACATTCCTCTTCATAGAGATGCCGATGATATTCGGCGGATTCGTGCCCGGGCATGAGTGTCACCAAATGAAAGCCGAATTGCGTGATCCCCGTGATGTCTCCGAGCGACTTCTTGAGGCGTACGGCCTTTTCGTTTAATGGATGGACAGAACGCTGCGGCGTCATCGCCTCGATATCGGCAGCCTTAAGCAACGCGCGCGGGTGTTTCGACATAATTGCCTCAACTTTTACAGGTAAATCGGTGGGAGTAAGGATTTTGTGCGGAGTCGCACGAGAAGCGGGCGCGGGCGCTCAAGGCGTTTTAGATTCCGCGCGCTGCTTGACCGCGGCATTCATTGCCTGAAAGTTTCGCCGAGTTTCCTCGATCACGTCCTTCGTCAACCATCCAACAAGCAATCCAGAGAAGGACTCCGTTTGCTCAAGATGGGTCCCATCGGCTACGGCTGTCAGGTGAATGCAATGTGTACCGTCGAAGACACCGCGAATCCATACACTGCCACGCCAGCAAAGGTCTTGTTCCGGACGAACGCGCACGATAGTCGGTTTGAATACCATCGAATCCGGTCCAGTGCCTAGCACAATGCGGATTGTTGCTCCTTCCCTGAACTCGCCGTCAACCCGAGTAATGAAGGGATTCCAATCGGGATACGCGGCGCTGTTTGATACGACTTTCCAGACATCGGCAGGCGGCCGATCGATAAGAACGTCAGCACGCGCGCGACTATCTTCGTGCAGGATGCAAAGGGCTCCAATTACGCCGACAACACTAGCGACGATGCCTTTCAGCAGCAATCTCCGTAAGCCCATATGCGCCCCGTAATCCGTTGTAGTGCTGCTGCTGCAGCCTTGAATTTACAGATTGTCGATGATCCAAACACCGATGTCGACCGGCAGAAAATGGCCGTTCAGCGCCAGATGACCGAACGCGATGATCGTCTCGGGCGTGCGCGCGATACAAACGGCATAACCCGACCCGATATAGCGGACACTGGCGTGTCGCTATGGAAGCGTCAGTGTCACGAGCGACAATTGGTCGTCTGAGAACTCATAGTGAGTCCACACACCCTGCTGTTCAAATCGAATCCACGCAGCTCCATCCTTCGCCTGAGACGTCTTGATGCCAGCGCTCGTTGCGAAATGCATGGCTGCGGCATAGGCGTTGAAGCAGGGAACTCCAATGACGTCACTACTTATCGCGGAAAAGCCGGAGCGAGGTCGGATGTAGCACCAGATGACCGAGAGACGTTGCGTCTCGTCGAATCGGAATTCAAAGCCCGCCGATTTCGCAGACGAACTGAAGCTATCAGCAGTGTTTTCGTGTAGGCGGTCGAAATCATAGACAACGTCCATGTCAAAGTGCTCTAGTACCTCGATGACCGAGTCGCTCTTCAGATTTTTGCCGAGATAGCTTACGAGTTGCATCAGGGTGCCTCAGGTTTCTGTGGTGGAATTTTGACAAGCAGCGTTGCCATTGGCACGTTCTAGATTGTCGTTCATCTGGGAGCACTAGCCCAATGACCGCCCCTGGCCGACTGATGCTATATGAGCGGCGCCGGATATAGCGATCATGGCGGCGTCAAAACGCTCTCCAGACCTCGGAGCCAACGAATGCGTAGTGTTCCGGCCCGGAGGCTGGCCCAGGTAGAACTGCGGGCCATTCGATGCACGGATAGTAGATATACATGGGCAGGACAAAGTACAAGCTGCGTCTCACATCGACGATTGTCGTCAGCCTTTCGAACTTACGCTCCATCCAACTGAATGCTACGAAACCCGAGCAAGCGGACATCGAGAATATGCAGCCCCACGCGTAGCCGGGCAACTGGCGGCCGCCCACTATGGCGGTGTGGTACGAGTCACCATGCGGCGGTTCCCCTTCGTATTTCAGTGCTATCTCGTAGCTGCCGTCCGGCGGTAGTAGTACATATTCACCCATGCCAGCCCAGTGGCTAAGCTCTTTCTCCGTAAACTGGATTACGTGCGATTCCATCTAGGTTCTTCAACACCGCGGATAAAGAAGATATGCAGATTGTCGACGATTTCCGCGGCGGTGTCGAAGGACCGCTTGTGGCCGCACTGCGTCCCACGACCGGGCACGGCGCTCGCCCCCCGGCCAGCATCTCACGCAACGGCATAACCGACCCAGAGCGTACGGCCGCACTATCCCAAAACGGACGTTGAATCACCCTTCTCAAACTCTAACTTCGGGCAGGCGCAGACCCATCACCGGCCTTCGCGACAGGCTGGCCGTCACGTGCCTTAATCGCCTCGATCGCCGCTTGAGCCGACACTTTCACATCGCGCTTTCGAGACCTTAGGTTTTGAGTGAGAGCGGGCAACGCCTTGCGCGTGCCAATCTGATTAAGAGTGGCGTGGCAGTATATGACGTCATAGGGATCTGAGGTGGTTGCGAGAATCTCCAGCAACTTGTCTTCAGCCTCGTCGCTTGTGCAGCGCTTAAGTGACTGAATTGCGGAATGCCTCACCAGCCATCGCTTATCCTTGAGAAAAGGAAACAGTGGTCTGACATCGACGCTTTCCGGCTTCGGGATATCGGCAAGCCGTTCAAGGAGACTTGCCAGCGCATACTTGTCCGGCTCTTTTGACGAGTATTCGATTAAGCGCGACGCGCACTCTTCGCTGAGACAGTTCTTTCCGATTTTACCGATGATGAAGTAAGCCGCTGCTCGCTGCTCCTTTTTTAGGCTCTGACCGAGGTACGCATGGAGTTCATCGACCAAAGTCATGTCGGAAAGCAGTTCCGCTTGGCGATGTGCCTGCCAAGAGATCGAATCGTCCGAGCTAACGACGTCTTGGTGCGCGGTCATCTGTTGAATTAGTTCGAGCAGTTCCTGCTGCATCACCGCACCTTACGAAAAGCAACTACGAGTCTAACAGTGCGGCCAGATCGACGAGACCGTGACCGCCTCAGCAACCGAATTGTCAGCGATCTGCGCATCTAATGCGAGTGACCGAAACTGGCCGCACTGCGTCCCACGACCGGGCACGCCTCTCGTCCCCGGTCCTCATCTTATGCAACAGGCATAACCGACCCCGAGCAGTCATAGACATTTTCCGGAAGCGGTCATTGAGCTGTTGTTTTGAGGAAGAGGAAAACGTCTAGGGGGCTGGCAGCAATTCACTTACCAGAATTTCCACCGCGTTTTCTTGACCGCTATCTTGGCAGGCTCCGCCGCCAGCGCCGTGCAGTAATAGTTGAATTTGCTTTTATAGTTCCACTCGTCCCAGGGGCATACTCCAAAAAGTGTTTTCATGGCCACATCAAGCATGTTTGCCGTAACATAAGCTTCCGTCGAGGTCTGCCCAGTCTCAGTGTTCCGGTAAACCGGTGGCTCGCCTTCTTCCTCGACAAACAGCCTAGCTTTCAGCCACGAAAGCTCAAAGTCCATTGGGTTTCCTTCATCACTTGTCTTATCTAGTGTATGGATTCGGGAACGAATCCGCATGCCGTCTTCCAAGATGACGTAACCGAATGAACCGCCCGAGTCATAGTGGCAAAAGACAACGGCAAGCTCTGGGGTTCCGAGTGCGGAGAGAAGCGTCGACTCGACCGCTTCCCCTTTAAACAGAATTCGCTCAGCAATTTCGCCGTTATAAATGAAGATCGCATCGTTCTTCGATTCGACCGCGATGTTGCCTAGTACTCGAACGTCATGAGAGCCTCGAACTTCAGATGCCGAAACAGCATGAAATGCTTTTCCAAAGGCTCGACGTATCATCTCCTCTTCGTCGTCAGGAGTAGAGGAGGTTGGTTGGAAAGCTAACCCTGCTGTCGATAGTCCCATTTGGCTCTCACCACAATCGCTCAAACGTCATGTAGGCATCGTCTGCAGTGGCTGAATATCGAAGCTCCGGCCTTCGGCAGATCGTTTTGTAACTGAATCCAGCTATCGTGACAGGGGAATATTCTCAAAGCAATGCCAGTAAGCGGCGCCGCCGAATATCCAGAATTGGCCGACCCGGGACAGGAGCGCGGAAGAGCGGCCGATGTAGCACTTACTGGGCGCCAAGCTGATAGAAAGCCCAAACCTCCTCCGAAACTTCCGCCGCAGCAAAGCGAAGGATGCCGGACCCTGAGTCGATCTCGAAGACTCGCGCCAGATGCCGTTGCGTTCGATACTGCGGATGCGGCAACTCGATTGGCGGTTCAGACGACCGCCTCCAATCGAAACTCCATGGATTCAAACCCGAGAGGCTTATTTGCTGCCCCTCGGCGACCACGCCGACGGCTTCCCAAGACACCATAACCGCGATTTCCTTGATGGCGAAACCGCGATTGTCGACGATCAAGGCGACCGTGTCGAATGTCTCAAGTGGCCGACCCTTGCCCGATGCGGTCGGCCATAACCACCGTCTTGCAATCCAGTATCGCCCGGCCGATTTTCAGCTCAATGATGATGCGCTGCACGTCAGATCAGGTTGAGCAAGATTCAAAGCTTCGCCTGCATCGGGATGTCGGGGAAACACACCCTCCTTGCTCGGCCAGAGCAGTTGCAGGCATGGAAATTCGTCGCCCCCATAAAACCAACGATTCCATCCAAGATGATCTTGGTAGTGTTTCCTGTCTACGGGCAGGAGCAACGCATCCGAATTGGCATATATCGTCGATGTCAGCTCGCCAATGGGCGGCGGCGATCCGGTAGAGATCATCCGGTAGATGTGCCAAAGGACATCGTGTGCAATGTTTGGTGGCATCGAGAATACGATGATCTCCGGGAACCCGTGTCCTATCCAGAACCCTGTTGTGAATGAGAACTCGGGATAGTTGGATTCCGCAAAAATCTGCGTGCGAAACCATCCATGTTGACGGATGCTTTGAACAAACCTTTGTTCTTCTTCGTCAAGCACCGAAACGGGTGCATCTAGGGCAGTTGCAATGTCTGGTCGCATAGGTCGGAACTCGCCAACTTCGATCGACAGATTGTCGGCGATTTACGTACCGCGGTCGAGTGACCGAAACCGGCCGACACCGGAAGCTCGCTGTCTGACCTTCGGGGCGCACGAGTTCACCCGAGAGGGCAGCTATGTAGCGCCGGGAGAACGTCGGGGCGACGCGGGGGTGCGTTCCTACGGTTATGATGGGAATACAGTACTGATGTGTTTTCCGGGAGTTCGGTCTTACCTAAGGGAGTGTCGCATCGAGATAGATGCATGCCCGGTCGGCGCTGTCGCTCGTGGTGACCAGATTTGATGATCGGTGTCGCCGCTTACCTGATGCTCGTCGGATGCGCTGGCTCCGACCGGGGCGCTTGCTGCTCGGTGTAGCGGCTCCCGATCGAGACGGTCGTAGTTCAGTGAGGTTACGAAGGCTACCGCTGGTCCCTGCTGGGTGTGGTCGGCCTGTTGCTGGTCGTGTCGGGCAAACTCGTCGCGTTCGATCTTACGCGGCGAGTGCCGGCTTCGTGAGGGGCGCGCCGCTATCCTCTCAGTGGCCCCAGCGGTCTCCGTGGCCTCAGGGCTCCAGCAAACGAACGAGCCGCATCTCCTCGAAATCCAGCTCCGACTCGATGCGATGGAGCACGGCGTCGTCCACTCGGCCGTTGCGATGCAGATCTAGCAACGCGCCCCGCGTCACGCCGACGAGTTCGAGCTCTACGCGCAAGAGCTGCGCACGCTCTTCGATCCTCAAGCCGCCTGTGAGGTGCGCGCCCTTGTTCGCAGTCACGCGAACCTTGTATTCGGCGATCAGGCGATCGAGCGTGGCACGCGGAATAGGCAGCCCCTGTTTCGCCATGTCCTTCACCGCGTCGAGCGCCGCGCCGAACGAATGGGCGCGCGCTTCGTGCTCGGACATCGTATGGCGCGTGGCGGGGCGTAGTTTGAGCCAGCGGATCAGCGGGGCGAGGCTGCCGCCCTGCACGACGAGCGTGGCGATGATGAGCAGGAAGGTGCTGAAGACGATCACGTCGCGCCCCGGAAAGTTCTCCGGCAACGCGATGGCCGCCGCCAGGCTGACCACGCCGCGCATGCCCGCCCAACCCATGACGATCGCTTCGGCGAACGACCATGCCTCGCCGCCCGAACGGCGCGCGCGCAAACGGCTTGGCAACCAGACCGCAGCGAGCACCCAGACCAGCCGAGCGACAATAGCGGCCGCCGTTGCCGGCAGCGCGACTCGCAAGCCGGCCATCACCACGGCGCTTTCGTGATTCACGCGCGCGAGGATCTCGTGCAGCACGAGGCCGATCATGATGAACACTAGCGCGTCGAGGATAAACACGACCGCTTCCCAGGTCGCTTTCGCCTTGATGCGCAGGTCGGCGCTGAACACACGGTGCTGTCGGATGCCCAGCACGAGCCCGCACGTCACGACCGACAGCACGCCCGAGCCGCCCACGGCTTCCGCGATGCCGTAGCTCGCCCACGCCATCACGAAGGTGACGACGATGCCCAGCATCGGCTCGCGCAGGCGCGGCAGGGCCCAGCACATGACGTGGCCGCACAGCAGGCCGACGATGATGCCGATGAGGATCAACTCGACGAACAGGCCCGTCGCGCTCGCGAACGTGATGGTGGCCGCGAGCGCCGCCGAAACGGCCATTTGATACAGCAGCAGGCCCGAAGCGTCATTGACGAGGCTTTCGCCTTCGAGCACGGCCACGAGTCTGGCGGGCAGGGGATAACGCTGCAGAATCGCTTTCGCCGCCACGGCGTCGGGCGGCGAGACGATTGCGCCGAGCGTGAAGCACGCGGCCCACGGCAACGCCGGGTTGACGGTGTGGACAGTGACCGCCACGGCAACCGTCGTGAAGGTCACCGCGCCCAGCACAAGCGAGACGATGGTGCCCAGTTCCTCGCGAAACTCCTTCCACGCGGTATAGAAAGAACTCGACATCAAGAGCGGCGGCATGATGGCCGCAAGCAGCAGATCCGGGTCCGTTTGCGGCACGCGCTTGCCCGCGACCGCAATCACGCAGCCGCCAAAAAGCAGCACGACCGCAGGAGGAATGGCAATGCGCTCGGCAAGCCATGTCAGCGCGCCCGCTCCACAGATCAACAAGAGCAGATAGTGGAAAAATTCGACGTTGGTCACGATGCCTGGTGCGTTGAGTGATAGGGAGAAGCTCAGAAAAAGCGGACGCCGACGGTTGGAGCCGAACGGCAGCATATATCACTTCAAATTTGCGTGTCGTTAAGCGAAGGCGGCGGGACGCGACTTTGTGGCCCGACCGTTATACGAAGGTTTCGGTCACTTTAACTTTCTCGTGAGACCACGATGCGATTGCATAATTGCGAGGCTGCCGAGCCCGGCGATATTCTGGAACGCATCGGTTGCCGCACCATGCGACAACTCAACGAAGCCCATCAGGAGCATTTCAGAACATGAACACGTTGCTTGCCGAAAACCTCGCTTCACCGCTACAGCCCGGCGTGCAAGCGCCGGACTTCACGTTGCTGGCCACGCCGGACCAGAAAATGTCGTTGTCGGAATTGCGCGGCGCGCCGGTCATCATCGCCTTTTACCCGGCCGACTGGAGTCCGGTTTGCGGCGACGAACTCGGCTTGTTCAACGCCGCACTCGACATGTTCAAGCGGTACAACGCGCAGTTCGTGGCCATTTCCGTGGATAGCGCGTGGTCGCACGCCGCCTTTTCCGCGCAACGCGGCTATCATTTTCCGCTGCTGGCGGACTTCGAGCCCAAAGGGGCGGTCGCCAGCCGCTACGGGGTGTATCGCGCGGCGGAAGGCGTGAGCGAACGGGCGCTTTTCGTGCTCGACGGGGAAGGCGTCGTGCGCTGGTCGGAAGTCTCGCCGATCAGCATCAATCCGGGCGTGGACGGCGTGCTCGACGCCCTCCAGCATCTCGTCTCCACCACGCAACAGGACCTGTCATGAGCCATCTCACTCCGCCCGTTGGGCACGCCGATCATGTGCAGGGCGCTGCGGATGCGCCGGTCACGCTCGTCGAATACGGCGACTTCGAATGTCCGTATTGCGGCGCGATGTATCCCGTCATCAAGGCAGTCCAGCAAGCGATGGGCGAGCGTCTGCGCTTCGTGTTCCGGCAATTTCCGCTCGCTTCGATGCATCCGCACGCGCTTCATGCAGCCGAAATGTCGGAGGCCGCAGCGGCGATAGGACGCTTCTGGGAAGCGCACGACGTACTCTATGAAAACCAGAGTGCGCTGAACGACGGAGCGCTCGCGACCTACGCCTCGCATATCGGCATTCACGCGAGCGACTTGAAGTCGGCGTTTGAAGGCGCGTATGACGAACGCATTCAAGGCGATTTCGACGGCGGCTTGCGCAGCGGCGTCAACGGCACGCCGACCCTGTTCATCAACGGCCGGCGTTATGACGGCGATCGGGACGCCGGGAGCATGCTCGAAGCGCTCAACGCCGTCGCGGCCGGCAAGTGAGAGGGCAGACCGTCAAGCCGGGGTGAGCACCCGGCTCTGGCTTTCTGCGAAGGGCCACGCATGATTTGCGACGATGCGCACCCTGGCGGCAGGGCCGTCTTGCTCTGTGCGGAGCCGATCGAACTTGCGCTGCATGTCGGCCGCTTCGCCGCATGCCGCGAGCCGCTCATCGGCAAAGATTCTCGTCAGCGCGAACATTTCGAAGCGTGTTTTCATACCTTCTTGCCGGCGCAGCAAAAGCGACTTTTCCGCAAGCAACGCAAGCGCACGCTCCACGGACGCAGCGTCGTGCTGAGAATCGGCCGCGATCCGAACGGCTTCGCTCGCATCGAAAGCGCGTGGGAAAACGGCCAGGCGCCGCAGGACCACGCGTTCCAGGTCGCAGAGCGTATTTTCACTGCGCAGGAAATTCGCCTTCAGCGTGCGCTGATGCGCGGAAAAATCCTTCATGCGCGACTCGAGCGCCAGGATGCGCTGCTCGAAATCGCCTGCGAAAGCATCGAGTCCGGCTATCGCAGCGGCTTCGGCGGCGAGTTCGATGGCGAGCGGTACACCGTCGAGCGAATTGCACACTTCTCGCACGGCGGCCATGCCGGCTTCGCTCATGCTATTACCTCCACTCAATGCAAAAAAACGCGCGAGAAATAGCTCGACCGCTCCGCATTCGGGTGCGCGTTTCGCTGCCGCAACCAGCGTTAAAGACGAGAGCGGCGGGACGATCACCCGCGCCTCATAAGAGAGGTTCAGCGGCACGCGGCTCGTGACAAGCGTGTGGATGCCGGGGCAGTCTTTCAGGACGGCGTCCACGCAGTGCGCCACCGCATCCGCCAGAAGCTCGCAGCCGTCGAGTATCAGGAGCGCCTTCTTTGCAGTGAGCGCCTGCGCTAACGATGCAAGAGAATGTGCACGCTGCGCCGACCCTGCAAGCGTTGCCTCTGCGATCTTCGCGACAATCTCCTTGATACACGAGACGGAATCGAGCGAAACAAGGAATACCCCGTCGCTGAAGTTTGGCAGTGCTTCGAACCCCAAAGCCACGGCCAATCGCGTCTTGCCAATGCCTCCCGCTCCCAGCAGCGTAAGAAGCCGTGTTTCGCCCACGCGCGCCGACAGCGTCGCCACGGCGTGCTCGCGGCCCAGCACTTTGCCGGGCGTGCGGGGCAGGTTATGACGTGCTGCTTCGGTCTTTGCGCGCGAGGGTTCGCCGGTTCCGGGAGTGGCTTCGCATTGCTTCAAGCGGTAGCCACGCCTGGAAACCGTGGTGATCAGATCGCGGTCTTTCCCAAATGCGCGGCGAATGGCGGAAATGTGTACGTGCACGTTATTTTCCTCTACCACGCAATCCGACCACACCTTTTGCAGGATTTCATCCTTGGAAACGAGCTTGCCATCCGCGAGAATCAAGACTTCGAGAATGTCGAAAGCGCGTGTTCCCAGCGTCATTTCCGATCCTGCCCGATAGACCTTTCTCGTCACGAGATCGATTTCGACATTTCCGATGCGTTTCATCATTCCATCCGGTCTGGTTTGCAATGGTCTCTTCATGCGCCTGTCCCAATCCTTATACGGGCGCGCAGTATCCGTAAGACTATCGATCTCGAAGCGCGCAGTGAATATGCATGGAATCGGTCATGAGGTTGCGCGGTGCGCAATACGATTTAAGGAACTCGTAACGGGCTCCTTAAAGTGTATTGCCCGCATTGCTCATTACACGCATTCAACAACCGCGCGGCGTTAGGGTGTAACCTCCCCATCACAAAGTCATTGCGCAGCATGCGCGTCATGGAGCCATGGATAAACTTGTAGCCCTCAAGACCCTGCTCGAGGTCGCGGACGCCGGAGGATTCGCCAAAGCGGCAAAGCGCATGGGGGTCGCCACCTCGTCGGTGGCGCGCCTGATGGACGCCCTGGAGGCGCAACTCGGCACGGCGCTGCTCACGCGCACGCCACGCCGCGTGAGCCTGACCGACGCTGGCGCGAGCTATGTCGAGCAGGTATCCAAGGTGCTCGACGGATTGACGGAGGCTGACGAAAGCATCCTCGACAGCGGCGCGGCACCAATCGGCACGCTGCGCATCACGGTTCCCACGACCTACAACCGCGTCGTGCTCGCGCCGCACCTTGCAGCGTTTTTGCGCGAGCATCCCAATGTAGCGCTCGACATTGTCGTCGCTGATCACATGATCGACCTGGCGCTGGAGCGTATCGATATCGCCATCCGCATCGGCCTGCCTTCCGATAACCCCAATCTCATAGCGAAAAAGCTGGCGGAGAATCCACGCGTGGTAGTGGTGAGCCACGAATATCTGGAGCATTACAGCGTGCCGCTCACGCCCGCCGAACTGACCGACCATCAATGCCTGCGCATCGCGTACGGCGGCAGCTATCGCGCCCGTCAAACGTGGACGTTCATGCGAGCGGGAGAGCAGGAACGAATCAACGTGCGAGGGCGGCTCGTTTCCAATAGTCTCGATATGCTGCTCGAGGCCGTGCTCGCGGGCCAGGGGCTCGCGCTATTGCCGGAATGGCAGGTCAGGGAACATATCAACGCGGGTCGACTCATGCATCTGTTCGCGGACTACCGCGTGACGCCGCACGGCGACGAGGCAGTCGCGTATGCGGCGTATCTGCCTAACCGGCGGCTCTCGCGAAAAGTGCGGGCGTTTCTCCAGTTCATCGAGGGCCGGGTGGAATAGAGCATTGATCGACTGACGCGACTGCATCACGCGATCACGCTATTGCGTGCTTGCGCCGAGGCCGAACGACTGCGCTAGTTGTTTGCCTCGCGCGATGAGCGGGCCGAGTTGCGTGCGCCTCGCCGTTGCCCACGTTGCCAGCGCGGCTTCGACATTGTCGGCTGGGTTCAGGCCGCTCAAGGTTTGTGCAAGCGTGATCGCGTCGTCGGCCGCCTTGGAGGTGCCGGAGGCCGTGTGCGGGCGGACCGTGCATGCGGCGTCGCCCACCAGGGCGACGCGTCCCACGGCAAACGACGGACTCAATGCGTCGAAAATCGCCTGAATGAATGGTGCCTGCGTGTGCGTCATCAATTGCTGCAAGACAGGCGGCAGCTTTTCGCGTGCGCAATCGTGCAGGTACGCCGTAGCTTCGGCCGAAAGCCCTCCGGGGCGCACGGAGGCATGGTGACGATGTCCTTCGCGATCAGTTAGATAGCGGCTTAGCGCTGCGTCGGGTTCGTTTCGATACCACAGCCAGTTGAATCGCCGTTCGCCCGGTTCGATCGCCCCATCCAGTGCGGGAATGGGAAACGTCATGAACAACGCATCCCGTTCGCGCAGGAGCGTGATGCTGTTATCCAGTTCGGCGACCAGATGTGCCGGAAGCTGCGCTTCTTCAACCACGCCGCGCCACGCGAGATAGCCCGCATACGACGATTGATAATCAGGGAAAAGCACGGCGCGCAAGCCGGAGCCTGCGCCGTCCGCCGCAACCAGCAGATCGGCGGTGACCATTTCGCGTGCGTTGATTTCGATTTCCACGCTGCCTTGCAGGTTTCGCACGTTCGTGACCGGCTCGCCATATCGAACGACATCGGGTGGCAGCATCTCGCTCAACGAGCGATAGACCGCGTCCCACGACGAAAACGGCACGATTTCGCGGCCCTCGTCGATGAGAGAGCCATCTGAAGCCAGCCATCGCCGCCACTCGACCGGCACGGCAAGCGTCTTGCGCGTAGCATGACCGTGCTGCTCCAGAAAGCGCATCATCTGGCGTAGGACCGCAACGCCGCCACCGTGGCCGCGCATGCCGGCGGCCGTGCGCTCGAATATCGTTACGTCGTGGCCGACGCAACGCAGCGTCAGCGCGGCCGCCAAACCCGCAATCGAGCCGCCGACAATGGCAGTTTTCATGTGCGTCACCCATCCGGACGTTCAGACGCTGTGCGCGGGAATGCGCATCAACTGGTTGCCGAGCATGATGCCTCGCGTCGTCATGGCGCGGCCCACTCGCATCTGCTCCGCGTTCCAGCGCGAGAGCGCCCGGTCGAGCGCGCCTTCGCCCGTGTGCTGCGGCTGCTGCGCCGCCTCCAGTTCGCGCGCCATGGCGTAAGCGTTGGCGGCCGCCTTGGCCGTGCTGCCGGCGGTGTGGGGGCGCGGAACCGAAGCGGCGTCGCCGGTGAGCAGCACCCGGCCGTAGCGCATCGAGTGCGTCTGCACGTCGACAATGGGCTGCATGAACGGAATGTCGGTGGCATGCACGAGCGCGCGGAACGTCGGCCCGAGCAGCGTTTGCGCTTCATCCTTCAGGCGGTCGATGTCCACTTGTTTGGCAGTCCCGGGCGGAAGCGAGAATGGCCGTTGCACGCCGTTGCGATCCACGAGCAGGTCTTGCAGTTCATCGGTGTCGTAGCGGCGGTACCAGACCCAGTTCCAGCGGCGGCGGCCGGGCTCGGTGGAGTCGTCCTCGCCCGGCACCATGTAGGCGAGCGCGGAGTGTCCCACGCCGTCCGAGAACGCGAAGCGATCGCGCAATGTGTCGGCGGCGAAGGCGGCCAGGTCCGGTTCGTCGACCAGTCCGCGCCACGCGACATAGCCGGCATAGCGGGGTTTCGTGTCGGGTTCGAGCAGCGTGCGCAGCGTCGATCGAACGCCATCCGCGCCGATCAGCAGGTCGGCCGTGTGCCGATGGCCGCTTTGGAAGTACGCCGTGACGCGCTCGCCATCGTCCTCGAAGCGGGTAAATCGCTCGCCAGCGTGCAACGTGCCGTCCGGCTGCGCGCGCTTGAGTGCCTTGTAGAGCAGGCTCCACGACGTTTGCATTTGCGGCATGTAGAAGCGGCTGACGATGCGGTCCGATTCGTCGAGGTAGATCCGGTCGCCGGAAAGCACGCCCGGCGGATGCGGCACGGGGACGTCCGCGAATTCGAAGGCATGCGTCACATCGGGCTGCAACACGACGCCGCCGCCGCGGCTTTCGAGTTCATGCGCCGAGGCCTCGTACACAGTCACGTCCCAGTTGGCCGCGCGCAGCGCCGCCGCGGTGACGAGTCCGCCCAGCGATCCGCCTACCACGACGGCGTGCGGTTGGGTATCACGGCTCATGCGAATCTCCCTTGAAGCGCCTTGGCGAAAACAACCGGTGGTTGTGCGCCGTTCACGATGAATTTGTCGACGAGTATCGTCGGGACCGAGCGAATGCCGAGTGCGTCGGCTTTCACGCGCGAGGCCTTGACGTCGATGTCGCCCGCGTCGGAGTCGAGGTAGGTGCGTGCCGCGTCGGCGTCGAAGCCCTCGCTCGCCGCGAGATCAACCAGCGTGGCGAGCTCGCCGATATCGCGGCCCTGCGCGAAGTACGCGCCGAAGATGGCGTCGTAGAGCTGTTCGGCCTGCCCAGGCGTGCCCGCGCCGAGTGCGTGATGGATCAGGCGATGGGCGAGGCGCGTATTGGGCGTGAGTTCGATGCGGCTGAAGTCGAAATGGACATCGGCCGCCACGCCTGCCGCCGTCACAGCCGCATCGAGCATGTCCGAATGGGCGAGGCTGCCGAACTTGCGCGTGCGGTAGGCGCGGCGGTTCATGCCGCCACGCGGCATTCCCGGGTTCAGTTCGAAAGGCAAAAAGATGGTGTCGTAGCGATTCTCGCAATCCGCTATCTTTGCGCCGGCCTTCAGGTTGCGATGGCCGATCCAGCACCAGGGGCATATGAAGTCGTACGCAAGTACGAGTTGTGTGCGTTCCACGAAACGTGCTCCAGACAAAAATGCGTCGTATGGAGGCTATACGGGAAGGCGTGGGAACAGAATGCCATGACCGCGCAACACCAGATTGCGTGGCGCGCAACTTACCGCGTGCGAGCAGGCCCTAGGTCCTGGCGGCGCGCCGCCACGCGCCGGGCGTCGCACCGCACATCTTGAGGAACACCCTGCTCAGGTGACTTTGATCCGAAAAGCCGCAGATCATGGCGATTTCTGCGAGCGACTTTTCCGTGGTTTCGATTAGCACGCGCGCTTCGGTAATGCGCTGTTCGAGCAACCATTGATGCGGCGTGCGACCCGTGGTTCGCGCAAACGCACGAATGAAATAGGCGCGCGAGAGATTGCACTCGCTCGCAATGTCGGCGATCGAGTTGCCGCTGTCCGAGCGCAGCAGCAGAAGCTCCTTCGCCCGGGCTTCCTGTGCGGGCGTGAGCGTCCCTTTGGACTGCGCTTCGTGATGCGCGAAGTCGCCATATTGACGCGCGAGATGGAAGCCGATGCACAGGCCGACGTGGTCGACGAACAGCTTGTTCAACGGCCCGGACGTGCCGGTGGTTGTAGCCAGCGCGCTCGCAAGGTGATAGAGGACAGTGTCTTTTTTCCGCGGCGAGCAGGTGAGCCCGCGGATCACGGGGCTGCCGTGTTCGTCGGCGAGACGGGCGAGGAATTCGGGCGATAACTCGACGAGAACGAAATCGAAATCGCCGTGAAGTTCAGCGGAATACGGCTCGGAAAAATCGCGAATATAAATCGAGCTCGAATCGAAGCGACGTTCTTCGCTGCGTGCGCCGCGAAAGAGATTGCGCCGATGCCCGCCCTGCAACGCAATGCCGGCCAGAAAGCCGCGATCGCAGGCCTCGGTCGAGACGCGCTCCGCCCGGGCGTCGTCCATGCCCTTTCGGTAGATCTGGAGGTCGCCGCTGCCGATATGCAGGTCCTTGCGCAACCGGCTCGCGGTACAGCCGAGCCCGTCGCGCTTGACTGGCGCAGCGGCGCGAGACGGGCTGATTTCGTTAGCGAGCTGCATTGGGCGGATCCTCGTGCGGAATGGCTCGTACGGTGGCGCAACCGGCGTGAAGTCACCGCGCTCGCGGCATTCGCCGTAAGTCAAAAATAACTCGGGTCGATTATATCGGAACTCGCGATTGGCGTTGCGGGCGCTAAAACACGTCTGAAGATTAAAGTTTTTTAATTAGAGCAGCCACGTTAAATGCAGTCCAATAAACCGATTCGATTGGGACGGGAGGCAATCGGGAGCAAGTCAGGCCTTGTGGCGACGCAGTTCGGACCCATCTTAAGCCGGATCCATCCTGTTGATTTTTAATGTGTCTCGGAAGCCGGATAAGACGGCGTTGGAGCCGCCTTGTTCAAAAGTCATCAAATTCTGCGTCAAAACGGTGCATACGATGATTTTATCCCCTGTTTCAAGCGGGTTGGCATGCAAAGCGCGCTCGCCGCCCGGTGTGCATTTTTCTTCAAGACTCGCGCGTTACATCATGCTTACAATCCGGTCGTGTGATCTTTGATGGCAAGCTCGGCCAGGCAGAATTGGCAGTGATCGTGCCGCACCGTCCGGCGGCTCAAGGGAACGTCCATGATCAAAATTGGCGCATTGCTCGTGAATTTCGAGCAACGTGAGATTCTGCGCAACGGCTTGCCGTTGCGTATAAGCGCGCGCGCGTTCGACATTCTGGAAGTGCTCTTTCGGGCCAATGGCTCGATCGTGACCAAAGACGACATCATCGACTCGGTCTGGCCAGACCAGATCGTCGAGGAAAACCGCCTGCAAGTGCACATCGCGGCGTTGCGCAAGGCGTTAGAGGCCGATCGCGAGCTGATTAAAACTGTCACGGGCCGCGGTTATATTCTCATTCCTCAAGCGCCGCTGGCGCCGCAGGGCGCGCTCGCCTCGACTCTGCCGGGCCGCCCCACCGCGCTGGTGGGCCGCGACGCGGATGTCGAAAACGTGGTCGCGAAGCTGGCGGAGTCGGCCGTCGTCACCCTCGTCGGCGCAGGCGGCATCGGCAAGACCGCGCTGGCGATTCGCATCGCCGAGGTCGCGCAGGCGCAGTTCGCCCATACCGTTTGCTTCGTCGAACTGGCCTCCGCGAATTCACGCGAGTCCATGCTCGCTACGATGGCACTGGCCCTTCAGGTGAGCCCCGCCGAAGTCTTGCAGGACACGCGCGCGCTGCTCGCGAGAATGCCGCCGGAGGGCGTGCTGCTGGTGCTCGACAACGCCGAGCATGTGGTCGATGAAGTCGCGGAGCTTGTCGAAAATCTCGTCGCCCATGCGCGTTGGCTGCGCGTGCTCGTCACGAGCCGCGAGCCGCTCACCATCCGCGCGGAGACCGTCTATCGGGTCGAGCCGCTGGCCGTGCCCGCTACGGAAGATACCGTCGAAGCCATGCTCGATCATGGCGCGGTTCAGCTATTTCTTCAGCGCGCGCGTGATATCGCGCCGCGTTGCGCGGGGGACGAGGCCAGCGTCCGGGCGGTGGCGGACATCTGCCGTCAACTGGAGGGCTTGCCGCTCGCGATCGAACTTGCGGCGGCGCGCGTGGCGACGCTCGGCATCGAAGGCGTGGCGGCGCGGCTCGATGACCGGCTCGATCTCTTGAGCGGCGGCTTGCGCCTTGCGCTGCCGCGCCACCAGACCTTGCGTGCCACCTTCGACTGGAGCTATGCGCTGCTCGACGCTGAGGCAAAGGGGCTGTTCCGCAGCCTCGCGTTCTTCACCGGCACATTCGCCTTCGACGCCGTTTGCGCCGTGGCCACCGAACCCGGCGTGCCGATCGCGGTGGCCATTACGGCGCTCGGCGAATTGGCCGCGAAATCGCTGCTCACGGTCGAGTTTCATGGTGCGATCGCGCTCTACCGGCTCACGGAGTCGACGCGCGCCTATGCAATGGAAAAACTCCACGACGAAGGAGAGGTCCAGCGCGTCGCGCAGCGCCATCTGCGTTATTTGCAGCGTCAGATCGAAGATCGCTCGGCCCTCGTGCCGCATCGAAGCAAGAGCGCGCAAGCGCATTCCTCGCTCGACGCGGCGCGCAGCACGTGGGATTGGGCGTTTTCATCCGATGGCGATGCGGCGCTGGGTGTGGCGCTGGCGGGCTCACTGGTGGGCACGCTGCTCGACGCCTCGCTGGTGCACGAATGCCGCGAGCGCGCCCATCGGGCGCTCGAAACGCTCGACGCGCTGCCCAAGGGCGCCGTGGACGCCACCTGCGAAATGCGCGTGTGCTCCGCATACGCGGCCGCGCTCCTGATGACGGATGGCGCGGCGGCCGACGCCGCCGCGCTCTGGCGCCGGGTGCTGGAGCGGGCCACGGGTTGTGCGGACGCCGTCTTCGAGACGCGCGCCATGTGGGGCCTGTGGAATGCGGCCATGACCGCGGGCGACATTCATGCGTCGCTGCGCTTCGCCACGCGTTTCGAGGCGCGCTCATTGCGGGGCGGTTCGGCGTGGCAAAAACTTTGCGCGAGCGCGACGCTGGCGGCATCGCTGCATTGCTTCGGCGAACACGAACAGGCGCGCGACCGGCTGGAGCGCACGCTCGCGTCGCTCGAGCTGAGCGGGCCGCAAAGCCGCGCCGACACCGACCTCGGCATCGATCCGCGCATCTTCGGCACGGGCACGCTCGCGCGCATCGCGTGGATGCAGGGGCAAACCGCGCTCGCGCTCGACCTGATCGAACGCGCGATCAACCTCGTGCGCGCGGACATGCTCGAGCCTTCGCTGTGCCATCTGCTTGCGGTCGTGGCGGTGCCCATTGCGCTGGCGTGCGGGGAGTCGGATCTCGCGGCGAGCCATCTGGCGTTGCTGCGCTCGCAAGCGGCGCTCAACCGTTTCGAAGTGTGGAAAGACTACGGCGAATGCCTCGCGGGCCAGTTGGCGCTGGAGGCGGGCCGCCGCGAAGAAGGGCTCGCCCGGCTCGAAGCGGGGTTGGCGAGCCTGGAGGCTCGTGGGTTCCGCAGGCTGACCTCGGCCCTGACGGTTTCGCTCGCGCAAGCGTTGTTGCTGGAAGGGCGGCTCGACGAGGCGCTCGCGACAATCGACGAGGCGCAGCGGCGCACTGCCGCGGATGGCGACCACGCGTTTGAGGCCGAACTGATGCGGGCAAGCGCCCAGGTGGACCTCGCGCGTGCGCGGGCGGGTTACGCTTCAGGCGACAAGACGCGCGCGCGCCTCATCGACGCGGGGCATCGCAAGCTTGCTCAAGCGATGGCGCTCGCACGCGAGCAGGGCGCATGGCTGTTCGAACTGCGCGCGGCGCTCGATCTCGGCGAGTCGATGGTGCAGGAGGGCGCGCTTCGCGATGCCTATGCGTTGCTCGCGCCGTTCGAGCGCTTCGGCGGCGAGCAAGCGGCGCAGGGAGAACAGGGAGAAGGCCCGCGCCTGCCCGAAATGCGCAAGCTGGCCGCGCTGCGCCGCAAGCTCGACACGCCGGGGCTGCGTGACGTCGACATGGCCGACGCCATGTAGCGCGTGGGTAACACGCGCACTCGGCTTTCTGAAGAGCGGTTTCAGGATTATTCAGGTTTCACAAAAGACATGGCTTTTCCGCGTCGCTAAGCTGCGGTAGCGAAATCGGGGTGCAGACCGTTCGACGTTTCAGGGTCTGTGCGCCCATCGCTCATCAGCCTGAACGCAGTGAGCTCGCCCGGGCCTTCCGCGGCGAAGCAACGACGGAGAACACATGACTACGCAACAAATCAATACGAATACCATTCTCACCTCGCGCCGCCGCATCCTTTCCGCAGGCGCGGGCGTGGCCGGCGCCATGGCCGCCATGTCGAGCCTGCCGGCCGCGGCGGCCGCCACGACCGGGGCGCCCGCGCATGCGCACGGCACGGGCCATCATCACGGCGGCAACTATGTGAGCGCCAAGGACGGCACGCAGATCTACTTCAAGGATTGGGGCACGGGCACGCCGGTGGTGTTCTCGCACGGCTGGCCGCTGTGCGCCGACGCCTGGGACGCGCAAATGCTCTTCCTCGTGAACCAGGGCTACCGCGTGATCGCCCATGACCGCCGCGGGCACGGCCGCTCGGGCCAGCCCTCCGAGGGCAACGACATGGACACCTACGCCGACGACCTGGCCGCCGTACTCGACGCGCTCGACGTGAAGGGCGCGATGCTCGTGGGCCATTCGACGGGCGGCGGTGAAGTTGCGCACTACATTGGCCGCCACGGCGAAAAGCGCGTGGCCAAGGCCGTGCTGATCGGCGCGGTGCCGCCGATCATGGTGAAGACGGCCAACAACCCGAACGGTCTGCCGATGTCGGTGTTCGACGGCATTCGCGCTGGCGTGGCCGCGAACCGCTCGCAGTTCTACCTCGATCTCGCCACGCCGTTCTACGGCTTCAACCGCCCGAACGCGAAGGTCTCGCAAGGTCTCGTGCAGGAATTCTGGCGCGAAGGCATGGCCGGCTCGATCAAAGGCCAGTACGAGTGCATCAAGCAATTCTCGGAAGTCGATTACACCGACGACCTGAAGAAGATCAGCGTGCCCACGCTGATCCTGCACGGCGACGACGACCAGATCGTGCCGATCGACGACTCGGCGAAGCTCTCGGCGAAGATCGTCAAGAACGCCACGCTCAAGATCTACCAGGGCGCGCCGCACGGCATGTGCAGCACGCACGTCGATCAGGTCAACGCGGATCTGCTCGCCTTCCTCAAGGCCTGACGATCCTGCCTGAGAAGCAGAAGGGAAAGTGATTCAAGCCGCGCCGCCTATGCGCCGCGGCTTGAATGGCGTCGCCTCGCGCTTCGAAAAGCCGTCATAAATCTTCAGGTTTTACACAGGACTTTCAGTTGCAGATTCCATAGAGTGGGGTGCCTGCGAAGTCCTTGAAGACGCAACGATTTTTCGGATGCGATATTCGGACTGCAAAAGAACTCCCTCAAGACACAGGAGAGCGTCGATGAGCGCATCCGATCAACCTCGGCGTATTGCCGACCTGGTGATCTACAACGGCAAGATCGCGACGCAGGACGAGCGCCGCTCGTTCGCCACGGCGCTCGCGGTTGCCGACGGCAAGATCGTCGCGTCCGGCAACGGGCGCGACGTCATGCAATGGGCGCGCGACGACGCGCGCCGCATCGACCTCAGCGGCCGCACCGTGATTCCCGGCCTGAATGACTCGCACTTGCATGTGATTCGCGGCGGCTTGAACTTCAACATGGAGTTGCGCTGGGATGGCGTGCCCTCGTTGCAGGACGCGCTGGAGATGCTGCGCGCGCAGGTCGCGCGCACGCCCGTGCCGCAATGGGTGCGCGTGGTAGGCGGCTGGAACGAATTCCAGTTCGCCGAAAAGCGCGGTCCCACGCTTGAAGAGGTCAATGCTATCGCGCCGGACACGCCGGTATTCATCCTGCACCTCTACGACAGCGCGCTGCTGAACGCGGCTGCGCTGCGCGCCGTCGGCTACACGCGCGACACGCCCAATCCGCCGGGCGGCGAGATCCAGCGCGACCGTCGCGGCAACCCCACCGGCATGCTGATCGCGCGACCCAATGCGGGCCTGCTGTACGCCACGCTTGCCAAGGGCCCCAAGCTGCCGATCGACGACCAGATGAATTCCTCGCGCCAGTTCATGCGCGAGTTGAACCGCCTCGGCGTGACGAGCGCGATCGACGCGGGCGGCGGCTACCAGGCCTACCCCGACGACTACGCCGTCATCATGGAACTCGCGCGCCGCGAGCAACTCACGATCCGCATCGCCTATAACCTCTTCACGCAGAACGCGAAGCGCGAGATCGAGGACTTCGCGCGCTGGGTTAAGGCCACGCGCCCAGGCGAAGGCGACGACTTCCTGAAGGTCAATGGCGCGGGCGAAATGCTGGTCTTTTCGGCCGCCGACTTCGAGGACTTCCTGGAGCCACGCCCCGATCTGCCCGAGGAGATGGAGAAGGAACTGGAAGGCGTGGTGCGCCTGCTGGTGCAGAACCGTTGGCCGTGGCGCCTGCACGCGACCTACGACGAGTCGATCAGCCGCTTTCTCGACGTGTTCGAGCGCGTGAACGCCGACACGCCCTTCAACGGCCTGCGCTGGTTCTTCGACCATTGCGAAACGGTTTCGGACCGCAACATCGAGCGGATTGCGGCACTGGGCGGCGGCATTGCCGTGCAGCATCGCATGGCCTACCAGGGCGAGTATTTCATCGCGCGCTACGGCGCCGAAGCGGCGGCCCACACGCCGCCCGTACGCAAGATGCTGGAAGCGGGCCTGCCCGTGGGCGCGGGTACGGACGCCACGCGCGTGGCGAGCTACAACCCTTTCGTTTCGCTCTACTGGCTCGTTTCGGGGCGCACGGTGGGCGGCACGCCGATGTACGCGCAGCGCGACCGGCTCGAGCGCATGGAAGCGTTGCGCCGCTACACGGTGGGAAGCGCCTGGTTCTCGAACGACGAAACCAGGAAGGGCGCACTCGTGCCGGGCCAGTTTGCCGACTTCGCCGTGCTGAGCGACGACTTCTTCACGATCGAGGAAGCGTCGATCAAGCATCTGACTTCGGTGCTGACGGTCGTGGGCGGACGCATCGTTTATGCCGCCGCGGAGTTCGACGCACTGAGCCCGCCCGCGCTGCCGGTGAGCCCGTCGTGGTCGCCCGTGGCCGAATTCGGCAGCTATGCGCGCTACAAGCCGGCAACCGCGCTTCATGCCGCCGTGCCCGCGCAGTCGTGCAGCGATGCTTGCGTGAACCTGTGCGGCATTCACCAGCACGCGCATGGCCGGGCGTGGAGCAGCAACGCCCCGGTATCGGACCTGAACGGGTTCTGGGGCGCGCTGGGTTGCAGTTGCTTCGCGTTTTGAACGGGAGCACGCTGAGATGAAACGCATCGACGTCACTCGCGCCGCGCTTGCGTCAACCACCGAAAATAACGATCGGGACATCCGGAAGGACTTCTATGCAAACAGCGTCGTGGTGCACCGTCAGCGAAGTCGCTGGCGTGCGGATTCCGCGCACGCCCGTGGCGACCGCGGCTGTGGAAAGCGCATGGGCCACGTTGCCGCCCATTCTGCTCGGGCACGCCAACCGGGTGTTCATGTTCGCGATGCTCAGGGCGCAGCGCTCGGGCATGGAATGCGACACGGATTCGCTTTACGTCAGTGCAATGTACGCGAACATGGGCCTGAGCCCCGCGTATTCGCATTCGACGCTGCGCTATGAAATCGACAGCGCGGACGCGGCCCGGCATCTGCTGCATCACTACGGCGTGAACAGCCAGAAGCAGCATGACGCGTGGCTGGCGATCGCCCTGCATACATCGCCTGGCATTCCGGCGCGGGTGACGCCGCTTTCGGATCTGCTCGCGGCGGCGGTTCGCACGGATCTGATCGGTGCGAACCTGCATCTGTACACGGAGCACGAGCGGGCAAGCGTGCTTGCGGCGTTTCCTCGCGGGCAAGGCTACAAGCAGGAAGTCATTCGCGCCTTCGGGCGCGGCATCGCTTTTCGGCCACAGACCACCGTGGGCAATCAGTGCGCCGACGTGCTGGACCGGATCGACCCCAACTATCGCCGCATCAATTTTTGCGGGCAGATACTGGGTTCGCCCTGGCTGGAGTAGAGGATGCAGGGGCCGCGCTGTTTTTTGGAGAACGCGACATGTCGTCCATGAAATCCATCACACTCACGAGCGAATCATCGTGCAACAACGAACACTAAACACGCGAGCGCGCTTCGCGGGAAGCGTGCTCGAATCGCTTTTGGGCGAGAACGGCATGCTCGCTTTCATCGCGGGCTATGTCGACACGCTCGGCTTCGTGGCCCTCTACGGTCTTTTCACCGCACATGTCACCGGCAACTTCATCCTGATCGGTTCAGGGCTCGCGGGTGCGGGCAACGGCCTTTCGATCAAGCTGCTGGCGTTTCCGGCGTTCGTGAGCGGCATTGTTGTCGCGCGCCTGCTCGACGACACACTGCGCGAGCGCCCCGAAAGCACACGCGCGGTGGGCCTCTACCTCTTGCAGATCGCTTTCCTCGTTGCCTTCATGCTCGCAGGCTTATTCGCTGCGCCCATCACGAACGCGAATGCGCCGCTGACCATCGTTTGCGGGCTGCTGGGCGCGGCCGGCATGGGCGTGCAGAACGCCCACGCGCGGCTCGCGACGCGCAGCGTGGCCGCGAACACGGTGATGACGGGCAACGTCACGCAGGCCGTGATCGACGCATTCGATCTGCTCGCGCCCGGCACGGCGCACATTGACCGGGGCGAAGCGCGCACGCGGCTCGTGCGCACGCTGCCGCCGGTCCTCGCATTCGCGCTGGGCGCGGGCGGCGGGGCGCTGGGCTGGTTGATGGGCTCGTTCTGGGCGCTCATCTTGCCCCTCGTGCTGCTTGGGGTGCTCGCTTGCTGCGCGTCGCGAATGGGGCGCGAAAGCGCGTGACGACTGGCCGACACGCTTCAGCCTTCAATTCAGGCGCGTCCGGTCGTCCTTCACGACGATCCCCAGCCGATGCGCGAGAATGACAAGTTCTGCGAACGAACGCGCACGCATCTTGCGCATCGCACTGCTGCGGTAGACGCGCACGGTGACTTCGCTAATGCCAAGCTCGTCCGCGATCTGCTTGCTCAATTTACCGGCCGCGGCGGCGGCCATCACCTCGCGCTCGCGCTCGATCATCGCTTCGAAGCGCGCGAGCACATCGTTATCGTGCCGCTCGCGGGTCAACCTTGCGGCGTCGCGTTCCAGCGAGATCGCAATGGCGTCGAGCAGATCCTGATCGCGAAACGGCTTCGTGAGGAAGTCGATGGCGCCCGCCTTCATCGCCCGCACGCTCATGGGAATATCCGCATGACCGGTGACGAAAATCACCGGAATCGGGTCATGCTCCGATTTGAGCAGGTCTTGCAGCGCAAGCCCGCTGCTTCCCCTCAGTCGAATGTCGAGCACGAGGCAACTCGGCCCCGTGCTGCGCTTGCAAGTGAGGAAGTCCTGCACGCTCAGAAAGCCCTGTGCATCGACGCCAACGGAGCGCGCAAGCAGGCAGATGGCCTCGTTCATGACTATGTCGTCTTCGACGACATAGACCGTGAAGACTTCGCTGGCTAGCTCTTGGTTCAAGAATGTCGCTGATTTCACGATTCAACCCGGATTGCGTGGGATCCGAACAGACAGGAGGCTAACGCGCGTAACCGGGAAAGTCTTGAATGTTAATGCTGCGCGCGCGCCGGGGTGCGACATCGTGCCAGGCGATAGGCAGCGTCATGACAAACTCGGCGCCGTCCTCCACGTTAAAGGCATCGAGCGTCCCGTGATGGCTCTCGACGATGGAGCGGCAAATCGCCAGGCCCATCCCCATGCCCGACGCCTTCGTCGTATAGAGCGGATCGAATATCCGCTCGAGGACGTCTGCCGGAATTCCAGTGCCGCGATCACGCGCGGACATCACGACCTTTCCCTCACTCACTCTCGTGGAGATCGCAAGCGTGCGCGTTTCCAGCACCGTTTCGCTCATCGCCTCCACGGCGTTGGTAAACAGGTTGAGCACCACCTGCTGCAGCTGGACGCGATCCGCCTGAACGATCGCGTCGCCGGCTTCCAGTTGGGTGACGACGCGGATTTGCTGCGCTAGTGCTTCCGGTTGGAGCAGGTCCAGCACGTCGCGCACGACGTCGTCCATGCGTAGCGGCGCGAGAATCGCGGGCGCCTGCTTGGCGAGTGCGCGCAGCGCGCGAATGATTTCGACCGCACGCAAGCTCGTTCTCTTGATGTGGTCGAGGCCCGCCGCGACTTCCTCGAGATTGGGCGTGGCGCGCTGCAACCAGCGCAGGCTGGCGTCGACCGAAGTGGCGATTGCGGAGAGCGGTTGGTTCACCTCGTGGGCGATGGAGGCTGCGACGCTGCCCATGACCGTGAGATGCGAGGTGCGCGCGAGTTCGTCGCGCGCGTAGCGCAGGCTGACTTCCGCATTCAGGCGGTGCTCGCTTTCCTCGACGAGCCTTTCGTACAGGCGGGCGGTTTCGAGGGAAACCGCGACCTGCGGCGCGAGCACTTCAAGGCCGGCGACGCGGCTCGGGTCAAAGACGCCAGGCGCGAGATTGTTCTCCAGATAGACGACGCCAACCAGCGATCCGCCCCGCAACAGCGGCATGCAGAGCACCGAGCGTTGCGTGCGCCCGGCGCTAGTGCGCGCGCGCAGCAACGGCGATTCGACGCTTGCTTCCGCGAACACCAGCGTCTTTCGCGTGCGAACGACGCTATTGAGCACGGCGAGCGGCAAGGCTTCATCGTCGGGTGCCACGGATCTGAGCGTGACCGCCATGTGATTCGATTCGACGCGCGCCAACGCTTCGATTTTCGGCCCGTCGTCGTGCATGAGCAGCAAGAGGCCGTATTGCGCCCCGGCGTACACGGTGATGCCCGTCAGCAACCTCTCGACCAGGCGATCGGTCACGGCTTCGCCCGAGATTGCCTTCGCGGCTTCGACGCCGAGCTCGACAAAGGGCTGCTGCCGCACTTCGTTGCGCGGACTCGCTTCGTCGGTCGCCACGGACGCCAGTTGTGGGTGGCGTTCGTGAATACGCTCCTCGGGTAACGCCGCGCCCCAGCGGCCATAGCAGATTGCTGCCTGATGCAAATGATGGCGCGCGGAGCTCTCCAGCGCATGCGCCATGCAAAGCTCGCCCGCGAATTCGTGCGCGAGCGCCTGTTCGTGCGTGAATCCCGCTGCTTCGGCGGCTTGTGCGGACTTCTCGTAAGCGACGAGCGCGCCGAAGGCATCGCCCTGGAGCCGCGCGATTTCAGCGTCGATCAGGAGGAGCTTGTTGCGAAACGTCGCACCGTTTTGATTGGCCCAGCGCGCGAACTGCACGCGCTGCGTGCGAAGCTCGAAAAGCGCGCTGTCGTGCGAAGTGAATTGCCCGCGTGAAATTGCGAGCGCGCCATACCAGTGGCAGTCGGCCACGTTGATATGCGCGGGCACGGTCCAGGCAAGCGCCCGCGCATCGTCGAGGCGAGTGCGCGCGGCGCAATACGCTCCGGCGAATAGCTTCGCGAGGCCGTCATAAAAGTACAGGAAAAAGCGGGCGATCTGCGAAACCGCGGCGCCGGTGTGCTCGGGTCGATCCGTGCTGTCCTTCGCTCGCTGCAACTGGTGAACGAAATCGCGTTGTGCCAGCAGGACCGCTTCGATATCGCGGTACTGGATGATCGCTGTGAGTTCGAGTCCCCGTTCGACCTCTTCGTCGACGAGCGACAAATTCTCGCCCATGGCAATCAGGTCGGAAACAATGTGATTGCACGCGTAACAGGCCATGCCGATGTCGCCCGAGGCACGCCCCAGCACGCGCGCCTGCCGCGCGTGCTCGAGCGCGAAAGAGAGCGGGCGCGTCCATACGCTGACCTGATCGATGGCAACGAGCGTGGCCACGCGCTGCGCTTCGAAACCGTGCTGATCGACCAGCGTCAGCGCAGCCTGTCCATATGCGAGCCCTTCGTCAGCCGCTTCGTACATGCCTGCGAACAGGACGCCGAACCACGCGAGACCATACGGCGACTCGGGCGTCACGCCATGTTCGAGCGTGAGTTCGACCATCTTGGCGAGATGCAGGATGCCGAGCCCGTCAGTCACGAAGAACGAGGAAGTGAGCGTGGCGAGCAGGCCCATGACGATCTGAATGCGCCGGTCCTCGCAGGGTGGCAGATGGCGCACGCTCGCGATCGCGCGGCCCCGCAACGCGATCTGTACCGACTCGCACGCGGCGCGCATCTGTTCGGCTGTTGGCGAGCGGTGCAGATGTACGCCAAGCAGCGCAAGCCCGGCCAGCGCGGTGGACAAAGCGCCTTCGTAATCGGACTGGACGGTCTGCAGGACGGCCTTGAGGCGATGCACGCCGGCCCGGTCGAGAATCGCGAGCGGGTGGGCGAGCAACGCGTCGATGCGTTGTTGAGCATCCGTGAGTCTGGCCTGCGCCAGCAAACACTCGCAGTGCAGCAGTTGGGCGCCGTAAGTCAGGCCATAGTGGTTCGACCACCACTGTTCATCGACCATGCCGAGGGCCACGTTGGCATATTCCGTTGCCTGGTCCAGGGCCGCGGCGTTGCGTGCGCGCTTGCCCGCCAGGATCAATACACGAACATACGCAACCCGCGTTTCGGGGTCGAGCGCTTCTTTGGGTGCGCGCTCGATCTGACTGGCAATATCGAACGCAGACTCGGGGAGACTCGCACGCCAGTAGTCGATCATCACGGAGGCGATGCGCGCGTGATAATGCGGCTTCGTTTGCGCATCGATACGCGCGTAAGCGGATTCGAGCACGCGATCGTGCAAAAACGCGTAAGCCTCGGGTTGAGCCGCGAGCAGATTCGCATCGACGAATGGGCGCAGACGCTCATGAACGTCGCCCGGCGTGATGCCGCCAATTTGCGCGAGCAGTGCCACGTCGCATCGCATCCCGACGCAGGCGAGCCACTCGACCAGTTTCACGCTTTCCTGCGGAAATCGATCGAAGCGGCGAATCAGCAGGTCGATCACGTTGTCGGAGTAAAGGCGCTGCGCGATGCTCGCTTCGTCCCACGTCCAGGCCGCGGCTTTGACGCTGTAGCCCAGCACTTCGTCGTCGATCAGCATGCGCAGGAGCTGGCGCGAGAAGAATGGATTGCCGGCCGTTTTCGCGTGTACGGCGCGCGCCAGAGGCTCGACGCGCTCGGCCGGTTCGTTGAGCGTCGCGCCAATCAGACCGGCGAGGTCACGCACCGAAAGCGCTTGCAGACGCACTTGCGTCACGCGCATCGTCTTGCATGCGTCGAGTTCGCGCAGCCACTGGTGCGGGCCAGGCCGGTCGACGGAGGATTCGCGGTGCGCGCAAAGAAGCAGCACGTGCGGCGGCGGTTCCGAAGAGAACGCCCTCAGAAACGCGAGGCTCGCGGGGTCGGCCCATTGAACGTCGTCGAAGAAAATGACGAGCGGCGCGCCTGGCTGTGCGAGCGCTGCGAATGTGTGCAGCAGCGCGCGCACGAGACGCGCCTGGGCGAGCGGCGCGGCCACGTCGGCAAGCGGCGCGCCGGGGCCGATGACGTGTTCGACTTCTGGTACGAGTTCGGCGATCGCTCGCCCTTGCCCCTCGAGGCGTTGAGTCCAGCGTTCGCGAACGGACGCGAGCAGGTTGTCGGCCTCGCCGAGCAGCGCCAGCGTCAAGGCGCGCACGATCTGGACGACCGGCGCGTAAGGGATCGTGGTGCGAAGCTTGTCGGCCTTGCCGGACGCGAATCGAGAGCCGAGGCGCTGCACGTCGTTGAAAAGCGATTCGACGAGCGCTGACTTTCCGCAGCCGCCGCTGCCGGAGATCAGCACGACTTCGGTCTTGCCGGTCGCGGCCACGCGCGCAAGCGCATCGTCGAGCAAGGCTTTCTCGGTTGCCCGGCCAAACAACCGGCCAGGCAGGCTGAGGAGATGAGACGATGCGCCGGCATCCACGGCCACGCGGGCTTCGCCGCCAGGCGCGCAAAGCGAGTTGCGGATGCGTTGCAAGTCCGCATAGGCGGCAGCGGCCGTGACATAGCGTTCGCGCGGGTCTTTCGCGAGCAGCCTGAGCAGGACTTCGGCGAGCGGTTCGGGCACGTCCGCGCGGCGTCGGCGCGGATGGAGAGGTTCGATTGCGAGGCGCGCGTGATACCAACCCGCCGCGCTTCGCGCGTCGATGGGCAATTCGCCGGTCAGCAGGGCGTAGAGCGCCACGCCCAGCGCATAGAGGTCTGCGCTTTTGCGATCGGCAGGGGCGTCATTGAGCGCGACTTCCGGAGCCAGATACGGCTGCGCGCTCAGGCGTTCGCGATACGCCTCAGGCGGCGCGGGATCGAATCCGGTCAGGCGGATTGCGCAGGCTTCGGCGTCGGTTTCGAGGTCGGCCTGGGCATTGGCGAGCACGATGCTGGAGAGTTTCAGATCCCCGTGGCAAAGGCCCGCTGAATGCGCTTCGCCTAGCGCGCGCGCTGCGCCCGCGGCCACGGCGAGAAACGCTTCGAGGCCGAGTTGCCGAGTGTCCAGAGAGGAGGCGAGCGTGCTGCTCGCGCCTGCCTCGTACACGATGACGAAGCGTTCGCCACCCCAGACGGACTCCACCGGCGGCAGGCCCCAAGGGAGGCTAATTCGTGCGCTGACGGCAAGTTCGCGCTTCAGGCGCTCACAGCCGATCGCCGACGTGTTCAGCGCATGGCGCGCGAGCCAATACCTGCCGTCACCGGGCTCGCGCAGCAGGCAGGTCGTGACGCCGTCGGCATGGTCGAGTTCGCGCTTCTCGCAGCGCTCGAACCAGGCGATGTCGAAGGGCACGCCAGGGAAAGCGGCGTCCACGGCCGCGCCATTCTCAATCTGTGCGGCAACCGGGTGGGAGGGCTTGGCATGCGTGGTCATTGAATGGGCAGCTTGTTAGCTTCGCGTTCGCGGGCCGCGGATGCGCCGTCGCAAGAACCTCGTGGAGAAGTATTCAAGGAATACTGCAATAGCGTATTCCTCGCGCGTAAGCCGCAGTATGGAGGACAGGTTTCGGCATATCCAGCGATTGCCGCCTGCGTTCATAACACTTAAGGATTTTTAGCGAATGCAGGCGTTGTCGTAATGATTGAGCAAGGCGGCTCGATCATTAGCGTAGTGTTGGGGAAAATCGCCGGCGTGCTGAAATGTGGGGCAGATTAATTCAGAACCCTCTGAACCCGCCGTTAATGCGAGTACAGCTTGCTGTTCGAGTCGCGCAGTGACCGAATGTTCGCGCAATCCGGTGCAAGGGCGCTCGAAAGCGGGCTTTGCGGCGCAAGGGGAACGCGCTTCCCGGACTCGGCCAGCCGCTCGGCAGCGTAGGCGCGCACGATGGGAAAGAGCGAGTAGAGCCGGTTCGCCCCTTCGGAGTGCAAAGTCAGCAGCGATTTTGCGGCGAGCCCGTGTACGCATTCCAAAGCCGTGTCGCGCTGAATGCCGTCGACAGCGGCGACTTTGCAGGCGCTGGCCAGGTCGAATGGCGCCTCGAAAGCGGCCAGACGATGCAGCACCGTGCGTTCGGCTGCGCCAAGCTGGAGATAGCTCCATTCGATCGAAGCGCGCAGGGTGCGCTGGCGAGGATGCGCGGTTCGCGACCTGCCGGCGAGACCCAAAGCAGAACCCTGTAGCTCATGCGCGAGCGCCTGTGCGCCCAGCAAAGCGGCGCGCGCAACCGCGAGTTCGAGCGCGAGCGGCAGGCCGCTCAGGCGCCGGCAAACATCGGCGATTGCCGCGAGTGTTTGCGGGTTTTGCGGAAATTCGGTTCCCGTGGCTCTCGCGCGATCGAAGAACATCGTTACGGCACCGCTGGCGAGAATGGCCGCTTCGTCCGCACCTTCATGGGGCAGTGAAAGCGGCGGTACCGTGTGAAGATATTCGCCCTTTGCGCGCAGCGGCTCGCGGCTGGTCGCGAGCAGCACCGCGTTGCGGTTCGCGGCGAGAATGCACTCGCATAGTGCGGCGACGCTCCCCACTTCACGCTCGCAATTGTCCAGCACGAGCACGATGCGCCGATCGCCAATTTCGCTCGCGATTTCCGCAATCCCGGCGCTGCCGTCGCGAAGTTCCTGCAACAGCATAGGCAGTCGTTCCGCATAACAGGAACAGCGATCGATATGGTCGGCGAAATCGACGTGGCAAAAAGCGGCGCGATTGTCCTCGGCCCACGCTTTCGCCACGGTGAGGGCAAGCCGCGTTTTACCCACGCCGCCGGGCCCGGTGACCGTGATGAGCGATTCGTGCTGAAGCCGTTCGTACAGTCGGCGCGCCTGATCTTCACGGCCGGCGAGCGCCCATGCGCGCTGGCGGTTGTCGCTATCCTGCTTCAGCACGGCCGCACCCTCAACGGTGCTCGACGCGCTTGATGGCTGCGACGAAGGGCGCACGAGCCGATAGCCTCGCCCCAAGACAGTGCGAATCCATCCTTCGCCAAGCAGCTTGCGCAGCGCCGAAATATGCACCTGAATATTATTCTCGACAACGAAGGTGGTGGGCCAGACGAGCCGCAAGATCTCGTCTTTGGTCACGATGGCGCCTTCGGCACGAATGAGCAATTCGAGAATGTCGAACGCCCGTGCGCCCAGCGCCAACGGCTGTCCATCGAGATATACCTGACGCCCCCCGAGGGAGACCGAAACTCGACCGAAAACGTACATGTTCTGCCTCCCTTCTTTAATGTTGAATGGCGCGTCGACAAAATGAACGGCGCAATGGAGTGCTCAAGTGTAAACGCGCTTCATTGCAATTTGTAGCGTGTTTCCTTCTAAATGGATAATCTCTCGACAAATCGAATGAATGCGCGAACTTTGCGCGAAAGGCGCCGGTTGGGAAGGTAGGTCGCGTAGACGAATGCCTCGCCCGAGTCGGCCGTGATCTCGCTGTCCTCGAACAGCCTCACGAGGCGACCGGCCGCGACGTCGGGCGCGACGAGCCATTTCGGCAGCAAGGCCACGCCCTGGCCGCCAACCGCGGCGCCCGCGATCATGTCGAGGTTATTGGTCACGAGTTGGCCGGTCACGATAACGGGCACGATCGCGTCGCCCGAGCGAAAATTCCAGCGTTGCCGCCGGCCCGGCTTATAGGCGAATTGCAGGCATTCCGCGCGTGCCAGGTCAGTGGGCGTTGCGGGGTGTCCATAGCGCTGCAGCCATGCCGGGCTCGCCACGAGAAAGCGCTCGCTTTTGCCGGGCGTCTTGACGATGAGACGGTCGTCGAGGTCGGGCACGCCCACACGCAGGGCCACATCTGGATGCGGATATTGTTGAACGTGTTGTCGCTGTCGCCACCGCTGCCCAGCCAGTTCCACGCCGTGTTCGGCCCGAGGTAATCGACCACGGCGTCATATTGACGGCCGGCCGTGAGCGTGCCCCATCTCTGGCTGGAAAGGCCCACATAGGTCTGGCGTCCGAACAGGCGGCCAATTTGGCTTGCGCCGCCGGTGTAGGGATTGAAGCCGTTTTTCAGCACGAATACGGCGCTATTGCCGCCGCCCAGGTCCTCCGTGCCGCGCAGGCCCCAGCGGGGGCTTTGATTCTGCCCGCTCAGCGCTTGCCAGGTGTGATGGCCGGATTGATTGGGCGACCACGCAGTGCCCACGGAAATGAGACCGTACAGATACGCGAGCGCCCGCGCTGTGGCGGGACGCTCGCGTATTGAGGCGGGAGGGCGCGGCTAGATGCGCAGCAGTCGGGCGGCGTTGCCGCCCACGATCATGTTGCGTTCGGCGTTGTCGAGTGGAACGCGGTCGAGAAAACGCACGGGCTGTTCGTATCCCATATCGAAGCAGTAGTCGCTGCCAAGCACGAGTCGATCCACGCCGACGTTCTTGATGAGAAACTCGAGTACGGGCCCGGAATGCGAAACCGAGTCGTAGCTGAAGCGGCGCGCGTAGCTGCTGGGCTGCTGGGCGAGCTTGCGCGTTTCGGGCCGCACGTTCCACCCGGCATCGATGCGCCCCAGCAGAATCGGCAAAGCCCCGCCCGCATGTGGGAGCGTGATTTCCAGCGTGGGATAGCGGTCCATCACGCCGCCGAGAATCAGATGCGACGCGGCAATGGCGGTGTCGAAAGGATTGCCGAGCAGATTGCTCAGGTAGTAGTCGGCCAGGCGGCTCCCGCCGACGGTTTGTTGGGGATGCAGAAAGACCGGCAACCCCATCTGCGCGATGCGGGCGAAAATCGGATCGAAGCGGGGATCGTCGAGATCGCGATTGTCGATGTTCGTGCCCATATACACGCCGCGCACGCCCGGCAACGCCGCTGCGCGATCGAGTTCGTCGAGCGCGTCGTGCGCGTCCAGCATCGGCAGCGTGGCCAGCACGACGAATCGTGTGGGGTGTGCGCGATAGACGTCCGACGCGGCCGCGTTCCACGTTTTCGCCAATCGCGCATTGAACGCGCGGTCGCCCCAGTACGCCATGGGGACGCTCAGGGAGAGCGCCTGAACGTCTACGCCACCGGCGTCCATGTCCCGCAGGCGTTGGTCGACGTCGATGAACTTCATCGGCAACGGACCCAGGCCGCCGGCCGGTGTCTTGAAGGTGAACGAGTGCCCGTCGCATACGAAACTGCCGCCGTATTTCGAGCCTTCCTTACCCACGAGGTCGCAGTACGATTCGGGGTAATAGTGCGCATGAACATCGATCGAACGCTGGGTGATGGGCGCCGCCACGGCTTGCGCCGCCTGCGCGGGTTTGGCGCTCACGCCGAGTGCGGCTCCCCCGGCAACCGCGCCCAGTGCGCCGAGCAAACGGCGGCGAGCCGGGGAAATACAGCACGTGCAATCCATACGCTGTCTCCTTCTGTTTTTATGTTGAGAGTGTCTTGAGAGGCTTACGCACCATGCGTGGCGCCCATTTCACATCTGACGGTTTGCGAATCGAACAGCATGCGCTCGCGTTGCGCGCGCGCTGAACGGTCGGTGACCGAAAAAAGCCACGTGCCCGCGAAAGCGCAGATCATCGAGAAGAGCGCGGGATATTCGTACGGATAAGCCGCGTGAGCGTGGCCGAGCACCTGCACCCACACCGTTGGGCTGAGCACGGTCAGCGCCACGGCTACGGCGAGTCCAATCGTGCCGCCCGCCACGGCGCCGCGCGTGGTCATGCCACGCCAGTAAATCGACAACAGCAGCACCGGGAAATTCGAGCTTGCGGCAATCGAAAACGTCAGGCTGACGATGAACGCGATATTCTGCTTTTCGAAAGCGAGCCCGAGCACAATGGCAAGTACGCCCAGAACGAGGGTGGTGATGCGCGAGACGCGCATTTCGTCGCGCTCGGAAGCCTTGCCACGGCGCAGCACGTTCGCGTAGAGGTCATGCGAGATCGCGGAGGACCCCGCGAGCGTGAGACCCGCCACGACGGCAAGAATGGTCGAGAACGCAACGGCGCAGATAAAGCCCAGAAAGACGTCGCCGCCCACCGCGTGCGCGAGATGAATCGCGACCATATTGACGCCGCCGATCACCGCGCCCGAAGGCGTGTGATAGCTTGGATCCGTCGCCACGAGCGCAATCGTGCCAAAGCCGATCACGATGATGAGGGCGTAGCCAATGCCGACGATGCCCGTAGCGTAAAGAATGCTCGTGCGCGCAGCCTTGACGTCGCGGACCGTGAAAAAGCGCATCAGGATATGCGGCAAACCCGCGGTGCCGAATATGAGCGCGAGGCCCAGCGACACGGCCGAAACCGGATCGGAGACCAGGCCGCCCGGCCGCATGATCGCGTCATGCGCCGGATGCACGGCAACCGCCTGGGCAAAAAGCGCATTGAGGCTGAAGCCAAAGCGCGCGAGCACCATGAACGCCATGAACGCCGCGCCCGCGACCAACAGCACCGCCTTGATGATCTGGATCCACGTGGTGGCGAGCATGCCGCCGAAGAACACATAAACGACCATCAGCACGCCCACCGTCACCACGGCCACGCTGTAGTGCAGGCCGAACAGCAGTTCGATCAGCTTGCCCGCGCCCACCATCTGCGAGACGAGATAAAGCAGCACGATGACGATGGAACTGGACGCCGCGAACGCACGGATCGGGCGCTGCGCGAGGCGCCATGACACGACGTCCGCGAGCGTGTATTTGCCGAGGTTGCGCAGCGGCTCCGCGATCAGGAACAGAATAATCGGCCAGCTTGCGAGAAAGCCGATCGAGTAGATCAAGCCGTCGTAGCCGCTCGTAAACACCAGCGCGGAGATCCCGAGCAGCGAAGCGGCCGACATGTAGTCGCCCGCAATGGCCCAGCCGTTCTGGAGCGCGGTGATCTTGCCGCCCGCCGCATAATGGTCGGATACACTGTTGTTCCTGCGCGCCGCCCATTTGGTGATGAAGAGTGTGGAGGCGACGAAAACAAGGAACATGCCGATGGCCAGCGTATTGTGGCCTTGTGCGATGGACGGGGCCGGCGCCGCTTGCGCCGCGGCGGGCACGACCGACAGCGTATAACACGCGAGGAGTGCCAGGCGTTTCATGACTTCTCCCCTTTGGCGCAGGCTTCGACCATCGCGTCGTGTACGCCGTTGGCACGTGCGACATAGATGGCCACGAGCGCGAACGTGAACACGAACATGCCAAAGCCGACCGGGAGCCCCCAGGTCATCGGCTCGCCCTGCGTAATGGGCATGCCGAGCCATTTCGCGTTGAAGGCGAGCGACAGGATGAACGCGAAATAAGCGCTGAGCATGAAGGCGGTGAGCCCCCATGAGAAGGCGCGGCGCTTTTTCACGAGCGCGGCGAAGCGGGGATTGCCGACCAGTGTTTGCGGGGGATCGGCGGGCAGCGCCGCCTCTTCGGGCCCGTATGCGCCGTGAGAGGAAAGAGTGTGTTCCACGTTGTCTCCGTATATGTCGTGTTTGGCTCGCGCGGCGTCGCGTTGGTCGTGCATCGCCGTTGTGCGCCGTGCGTGTGTCGTCAAGCCGCCCAGGGAACGGCCGTCTCGCGCATCACCGCCTCGGGCGTGCGGTAACGTTCGGCCATCTCGCGCTCGGACTCATCCTTGAGCTGCGCCTGCATGTACGCGCCCAGGTGGCGCGCATGCTGAACGATGGCGGCCCCGAATTCCGTGCGAACGGCGCTATAGGCTTCCAGCGCAGCGCGCACGTCGGCGCCTTCGCGCAACGCCTTGACGAGTTCCATCGCATCGCCCGCGGCCTTGGTCACGCCCATTCCGCAGTGCGGGCGCGCCACGAACGCGGCGTCGCCGAGCAGGGCGATGCGGCCAAAGGCCATGCGCGGCACTTCGAGATCGAAGATGGGCTGAAAGAGCGGCTGCGCGGCTTTCGTCACGATCTCGGCGAACTGCGGCGCGAGCAGCGCATGCGCGGCGTCTTCCATGTCGGCCAGCACGTCGTCGCGAATCAGCGTGGGCGGGATGCCGCCTTCCCAGCGCTTGCCCGACGCGTCGGTGAGCATGTCGCGAAGCGCTATCTGCTCGTCGGTCGCGCGGTACCAGACGAAGTTGTAGCGCCGCTCGCCGGGCCGGGTGCTGTTGGCGTGGCCGGCCACGGGGTAGCCGAGAATCTGTTCGCGCGGGGGCAGGCAGAACGCGAACTTGTCGAAGAGCGCCGCGTGCGTGGGCGCGGAAATGGCCGCTTCATCGACCAGACCGCGCCATGCGACATAGCCCGCGTACTGCAAGGCCACGCGCGGCAAAAACTGCTCGCGAATTGCCGAGCGCAGGCCGTCCGCCGCGATCACGAGGTCTGCCGTGTGCGTCGTGCCGTCTGCCAGCGTGACGGTGGCGCGCTCGGCGTCCTCGTCCACGCGCACGACCGACACGCCGGGGTAATAGTGAGCGTCGTGGATCGAGCCGCGCAGCACGCTATACATTTTTCCCCATGCAGTGAGCACCTGAGGCATTTCGCAGGCGGAAATCAATTCGCCATCCTGATCGAATGTGGCGCGCTTGTCGACGCTCACGCCGATCGTGTCGTCAAAGCGGATGTCCGCCGCACTCAGCGCCGCGAACAGCTCCGGGTGCGTGACGATGCCCGCGCCGCGTCCCGAAAGCGCTTCCGGCACGCGTTCGAAAATCTTTACCACCCAGCCGTCACGTGCGAGCAGGTTGGCGGCGAACAAGCCGCCAAGCGAGCCACCCACCACGATCGCGGTGCCCTTCGTAGTTTTGCCGTTCATCTCAGTTCCCTGCCTTTGCCAGATCGCTTGTTTCGTTCAATGCTGCCAACGCTTTCGCCTCGCCTTGTTCGACTTCAGCGGCGGGGAAGTTCAGTTCGATGGTGACGCCCGAGGGGTCTTCCACGAAGATCTGATGCAGGCCGAGGCTCGGCACCGTGCGGTCGCGCCATTCGAGCCCTTCGGCGCGCAGCGTTTCCCACATTGCCTGCACGCCGGTTGCAAGAAATGCGATGTGATCGACGGTTCCTGTGCCGCTTTCCACCGGGGCCTTGTCGCCCAGGTACGCGGCCAGTCCCTCGGGGTTGTCCGCGTCCACGCCGATGATGTGGACGATGCCGTAGTCGGCTTCGTCGCCGCCCCGGTATAGCCACGCGCCGGGAAAGTCGAAGGGCGGGCGGTAGCCGCGCCTGAAGCCGAGCACACGTTCGTAGAACCGGCACGAACGTTCGAGATCGGTCGCGCGGATCGAGTAGTGGGCGAGCCGGGAAATTGGCATGAGACGCTCCTCGTAATTTATCGATCGATAACTGATCGGTTGATAAATTGTAGGGAAGAACCCGCCCGATTACCAAGCGCAAACGCACGGGTGTTTACCCTGGAGCGGGCATGCGCTCCAGGGGGCATATCGCTCGAATCAGGCGAGGCTCAGAGCATCGTGAGGGCGCAGCAGGGCGGCTCCGCGCCAGTGCGGTGCGCCCGCGCGTTCGTACTGCGGCGGGTATTGAATCGCGTCGAGCGCATCGAGGCGTTCGGCGGCGTGCCAGACCCAGCGCGGGTCGTCCAGAAACGCGCGGCCAATGGCGACGATATCGGCCTGGCCTTCGGCGATGATGGCTTCGGCCTGATGCGGATCGACGATCATGCCGACGGTTCGCGTGACGATGCCGCTGGCGGCCTTCACGTGCTCGGCGAGCGGCACCTGATAGCCCGGCGTAACCTTGATCGAGGCGTGCGTCACGCCGCCCGACGTCACGCACACGTAGCTCACGCCGCGCGCCTTCAGGGCCGTGGCCAGCGTCGCCGCTTCTTCCACCGTGATCCCTCCGGGCAGCCAGTCCGTGCCGGTGATGCGAAAGCCGAGCGCCACGTGGTCGGGCAGCGCGGCGGCCACGGCATCGGCAACCTCCAGCGCGAAGCGCATGCGGTTTTCGAGGCTGCCGCCGTATTCGTCGTCGCGCTGGTTCGCGAGCGACGAGAGGAACTGGTGCAGGAGGTAGCCGTGTGCGGCGTGGATCTCGACGATGTCGAAGCCGAGGCGCACGGCACGCCGAGCCGATTCGACGAAGTGTTCACGAACCCGGGCGATGTCGCTCGTTGTCATGGCGCGCGGCGTGTGCCAGTCCGCGGCGAAAGGAATGGCGGAAGGGGCTTCGGTCGTCCACGGCTGCTCGTTCTCGCCGAGCGCGCCGCGGCCTTCCCACGGCCGTTGCGCCGACGCCTTGCGTCCCGCATGGCCAACCTGGATGCCCCATCGCGCGCCTTGCGGCGCGACCGCGCGTGCCGATGCCATGACTCGGGCAAGCGCCGCTTCCGTTGCGTCGTCATAGAGTCCGAGGCAGCCGTGTGTGATGCGCGCGCGCGGCTCGATGGCGGTCGCCTCCAGCATGATAAGTCCCGCGTCTGAAATCCCGAACTGCATGAGATTCATGAGGTGCCAGTCGTTTGCTTCGCCGTTCGTGGCGCTGTACTGGCACATGGGTGAAACGGCAACGCGGTTGGACAGGCGGACCGGGCCGACATCGACGGGGGAGAAAAGCGTGCTGGACATGGCGATCCCTTTGCGTAGTGTGTGACGGTGTGGGATTCGCGCTCTCGCGAATCCCGTAACGAAACCTTACGCGGCGAGCGCCACGCTGAGAATCACGGCAAAGTGGAAAACGACGTTGCGTGCAGCGCAATATGGGCTAGATACCGCAACTGCTCGCGCTTTGATTCGCCGCCTCTGCCTTGCCGTAGCGCACCCGCATGTGCGCGGGCACGAGCACGCCGTTTTTCGCGGCGATCAGCTCCGCGAGTATCGATATGGCGATCTCGGGCGGCGTGCGGCTGCCGATATGCAGGCCGGCGGGGCCACTCATCCGGGCGATCTGCTCGTCGTCGAGATCGAACTCGCGCAGGCGGATGCGCCGGGCGTCGTTGTTGCGCCGCGAGCCCAGCGCGCCGATATAGAACGCGGGCGTCCTGAGCGCCTCCATCAGCGCGAGATCGTCGAGCTTGGGATCGTGTGTGAGCGCAACGACCGCGCTACGCTCATCGAGCCGCATGGCGGTCACCACGTCGTCGGGCATGTCGCGCACGAGCTTCGCTTCGGGCACGTCCCACGTGTCGGCGTATTCGTCGCGCGGGTCGCATACGGTCACGTGGTAGTCGAGTCCCACGGCCATCCGCGCGAAGTACTGCGAGAGCTGGCCGCCGCCGATGACGAGCAGGCGGTAGCGCGGGCCGAGCACCGTGTGCAGGCGCTCGCCGTCAAAACGCAGCCCATCCGTCGCGAATGCGGGGCCCATGCGTACGGCCCCCGTGGCGAGATCGAGCGTGCGGGTCACGAGCCGCCCGGCCTGCAGGGCATCGAGTAGCTGCGGCAACTGGCTCGCAACGCCCAGGGTTTCGAGCACGAGTTCGAGGGTACCGCCGCATGGCAGACCGAAACGGTGGGCTTCGTCGGCGGTGATGCCGTAGCGCACCACGCGCGGCGCTCCCGCCGCGATTCCCGAGGCGCGCACCTGCGCAATCAGGTCGTCTTCGATACAGCCGCCCGACACGGAACCGGCCGCGAGCCCGTCGTCGCGGATCGCCAGCATCGAGCCCGGCGCCCGCGGCGACGAGCCCCACGTCTTGACGACCGTGACTAGCAAAACCCTGCGATGCTCGCCGAGCCACCGGGCCGCCGTTTTCACTACCTCCATGTTCACGCTGTCCATACGATCCTGCCGGATGATGAGGGCGCGATTCGCACGGGGCGCGCGCGAGATCGCGGGTTGTTTGCGAAGTGGAACGTGTAGCTTAAGGAGGGCGCGGCGACGCGGAATCTACGGGCAATGCAATCCCGCGTTTCGGATCGCGCAACAACATGCGAAGTAAGTGCGTCAACGCGGGCGTCACTCGCGTGAAGCGCGATGACGAACGCCAGCGTCAGGACGCCGTTTTCGCCTGTTTCGCGCGGGGCGATTTTGCCGCGGGCGCGGGCCGCAGATGCTTGAGCGCTGCCGGAACGCCGTTGAGGAAGGCATCGATCTGCAAGGCAATCTGGGCTTCGAGGTCGTCGGGAACCGGCAGCCCGTAAATCCATTTGCGCACGCCGATATAGAAAATGCTGGCGTGCAGGCTCCAGATCAGTTCGAGATCGGCCGCGCGTTGCTGCGCACTGTTCGCGGGCTCGACGCCGTAAGCCTCGCGAATCTCGTTCATCACCGGAACGAACACGCGCTCGCGCAGGCGCGCGAGGTATTTCGAGTTGATGCCTTCCTTGGTCAGCCCCGCGAAGATGAAAATACGGATCCACTCGCGGCGCAGGATGATGCGGGAATAGCCGTGATAAAACGTGACCATGCGCTCCTGAATGGGAATCGAGCGGTCGAGAATCAGCTTTTCCCACGACGAGTCCCATTGGTAGACCTCGTCGTACACGCGGTCGATGAGCGCTTCCTTGCTTGGGAAATAGCGGTAGAGCAGGGGTTGCGTGACCCCGAGCTGACGCGCCAGTTCGCGCGTGCTGCCCGAAAAGCCGTGCGTGGCGAAGTGGTCGACAGCCTTGAGCAGGATCTGCCGCTCGCGCACTTCGGGCGCGAGGCGGCGCGCCGTGGCCGGTTGCGCTTGCGGCGTCGCGGCTTCCTCCGTTTTCTTTCGCGGCATGCTGGATCACCACTGGTTGCGTCGTGGGGATCATACAAAGATTGTCCGCCGATGGCTAGCAGGCGCCATGCCTCGCCCTCCGGTACCCATGTGAGCGCGCGCTCATGAAAGACGCTGCCCCTGCAACGCCGGAATGCCCGCGTAGAGCGCCGAGAGCCATTCGATGAACATCTTCAGCTTCGGTGGCATGTGGCGATTGGGCGGATACACCACGGAAACCGGCCGTGGCGGCGTGTTGAACTCGGCCAGCACTTCCTGCAACCGGCCGGCGCGAATGGCGGGCTCCACGAGGTAGAGCGACGTTTTGACGAGGCCGAGACCGGCGAGCGCGCACTCGACCTGCGCGTCGGCGTCGCTCACTGCTATCGCTCCGCGCATGGGCACCGTGCGCCACGCGCCGTCCACCACATACTCCCAGGGGCGCGGGCGCCCCGTGTCCGCCGATACGTAGGCGACGGCGCTATGATGAGTCAGGTCGTCCACGTTCTCGGGCGTGCCGTGCCGCTCCAGGTAGGCGGGCGTCGCGCAGGTGCAGGTGGACATGCTGCCTATGCGTCTTGCCACCATGGCGGAGTCCGGTAATTCGCCCACGCGCACGACGCAATCCACGCCTTCGCCCACGAGGTCCACCTGTCGGTCGGTGACCGCCAGGTCGATCGAGATGTCGGCAAAGCGGTCGACGAATTCGGGCAGAGCGGGAATCACGACGCGTTTGGCCATGGCCGTCGGCATATTGACCCGCAGCTTGCCTCTGGGCGCAACACGCGCGCGTGACAGCGAGGCCTCCATGTCATCGATCTCGCCCAGTACCGCAACGCAGCGCTGATAGTAGGTGCTCCCGTCTTCCGTGGGCGACACACGGCGCGTGGTGCGGTTGAGCAGCTTGCAGCGCAAGTGCTGCTCCAGTTGCCGCAGGAGCGCGGAAACGCGCGGCGTAGTGAGCCCCGTGAGTTCGGCAGCGCGGGTGAAGCTGCCGGTTTCGACGATGCGTGCGAACACGCGCATCGACAGTAGCGTATCCATGGTCGTTCACACCTCGATGAGCTCGCGCAGCGAGTCGCCGGCCAGCGGCATGTCCCGAACGCGCTTGCCGCTCGCGTCGAACAGCGCGTTGCCGAGCGCGCCGGCGGTCGGTCCCATGGCCGCTTCGGCCGCGCCGAGAAAGGGGGCGCCGGGGCGGTCGATCAAGTGCACGTTGATCTGTTTCGGTACCGACGAGTAGCGCAGGATGGGGTACGTGCCCCAGTCGAAGCTGCGAATGCGCTGTGTGTCGAATTGCAGGGACTCGTGCAGTGTCCAGCTCGCAGACTGGATGATGCCGCCCTCGATCTGGTTGCGGATGCCATCGGGATTGACGATCTGCCCGCAATCGACCGCCGCTTCCGCGTGTTCGAGCGTCACCTCGCCCGTCTCCGGCTCGATCGAGATTTCAACGGCAACGGCCACGTACCCCATGAGGTTCTTGTACTTGGCGAATCCGAAGCCCACGCCATGATTGCGGGCGCGCGGCGCGCGCGGCCAGCCGAATTGTTTCGCGGCGAGCTTGATGACATCCTTCGCGCGCTCGTCGTCGAGATGCCGCAAGCGGAACTCGACGGGATCGAGGCCGGCCATATGGGCGAGGTCGTCCATCGTGCTTTCGATGGAGAACACGTTCATGTGCGCACCGAGCGATCGCATGGCCGAGGTCTGCAGCGGCATGGTCGGCGAGAAGTTGTTCATCACGTAGAGGTTCGGCAACACGTAAAGCGGAATGCCGTTGCGGTCGCCGCCGCCTTCGGGTTGCAGCATCGGGGTGGACGGCGCGGAGACGAATGGCTTTTCCAGCATGCGCGCGGGCAGCAGACGCCCCGCGTTGACGATGCGCTCGTTGTGCGAGCTGCTCCACAGCGCGTAGTTCCAGTCGACAATGCGGCCGTTCGCGTCGATCGCGGCTTTCACCTCCGTCACCATGGCGGGTGTGTAGTGGTCCCAGGTATGTTCCTGTTCGCGCATCCATTGCACGCGAACCGGATGGCCCGGCATGGCCGCGGCGATCAGCGCTGCATGGGCGGCGACGTCGTCGGCGCCGTTGTGGCCATAGCAGCCCGAGCCTTCCACGTGTACGCAGCGCACCTGCATCTTGGGCAGCGAGAGCATTTCGGCGAGCGCCTCTCGCAGTGGATACACCCCTTGCGAATGCGTCCAGACGGTCATCTGCGTGCCGTCGAACAGGGCGACCGAGCACGACGGACCGATCGAGCCGTGCATCATGTAGCGCTTCGTGAACTGTGCGCTGAGCGTCTTGACGGCGGGCGCCATGGGCGCGTGGTGATCCGCGATCTTGATCGGCTCCGTCGAGATGACTTTCAGGTCGCGATGCACCGTGTGCGGATCGGGCAGCGCGCGGCCATTCGTCCAGGTGCTGCCCGCGGCGAGCGCGCGTTGCGCCTTGACCGCTTGCCATTCGCCTTTCGCCACGACGGCCAGCATGCTGCCGTTGCGCACGATCTTGACCACGCCCGGCATTTTCATGACCGTGGCTTCGTCATACGCCATGAGGCGTGCGTCGTAGACCGGCGGCATCACCACGCGCGCGTGCAGCATGCCCGGCAACGCCATGTCCTGAACGTAGCTCATGCCGCCGGTGACTTTCGAGGGGATATCCACGCGCGGCAGCGAGGTTCCGATTACGCGGAACGTTTTCGGGTCCTTGAGCGGCGAGGCGGGCGTGGCGCTGCGATGGAGATTGACGAGCCCGACGGCCTCGCCATAGCTCATCATTCGGCCGTCGCGCGCGCGGATCACGGCGTTGTTCGCGACGAGCGTCGCGCTGTCCACGTTGAAGTGCTTCGCGGCGGCTTCCACAAGATGTCCGCGCACCTGGGCGGCGGCGTTGAGCAAGGCCGTCCCGCTATCCGCGATGGTGTGGCTGCCCGCGGTCAGGCCTTCGTCGGGCGACGCGCCGGTGTCGGCGGTCAGGAAGGTGATGAGCGCGGGCGCCATGTTCAGTTCTTCCGACGCGACCTGGAGCAGCGCCGTGCGCACGCCCGTGCCGAGTTCGACCTTGCCCGTGAATACGGTGACGTTGCCTTCGGGCGTGATCTTGATCCACGCGTCGAGCATCGGGTTGGTCTTGAGACTGCCCGCGAGCGCCTGGGTCTCCTTCGAGACATGCACCGCCGCGCCTTCGTCGGCGATCACCTCCTGGGCGAACACCTTTGCGCCCGGCACCATGCTGAAGGCAACGAACAGTGCGCCCGAAATCATGAAGTGGCGGCGGCCTTCGTCGACGAAATCGTCCTGGTGGCTCATCGTTGCGCCTTCGTTTCGGTGTGGGGTTGAGCGATGCCTGCAACTTCGCGCACGGCTGCGAGAATGCGCATGTGCGTGCCGCAGCGGCAGAGATTCGGCTCCATGTGATCGCGCAGTTCCTGCTCGCCTGGGTGCGGGTTCTTGTCGAGCAGCGCCTGGGCGCGCATGATCATGCCCGCGATGCAATAGCCGCATTGCGCCGCCTGGTGCTTGATGAAGGCGTTCTGCAAGGCTCCGGGATGCGCGGCGCTGCCCAGTCCTTCGAGTGTGCGTACGGGGCGCGCGCCAATCGCGCTCACCGGCACGAGGCAGGAGAACGTGGCCTCGCCGTCGACGATCACCGTGCACGCGCCGCATTGACCCAGGCCGCAGCCGAACTTCGCGCCGTGCAGTTCGAGATCGTTTCGCAGTGCATACAACAGCGGCGTGGACGGATCGATATCGAGCGTGTGCGGGACGCCGTTGACATTCAGGGTAATCATCGCGCACTGTCCTCCTTTCTGAGCTTGGCGACGAGCGGGGTGGCGTCGGGCCACGCGGGTTTCGCGGACCACGTTGCGCGCACGTAAGCGAGGAGATCGGCAACCTGCCGGTCGTCATAAACGCCGCTGAATGCGGGCATGTAGTTCATCGCGTCCTCGCCGTGCCAGTTGATGCCGTTCAGGATCATCTGGATCGCGTTGCGCGGCGTGTCGGCGTTGACGGCCGTGCTGAAGGCGAGCGTGGGGCGTTCGCCGATCGTCTGCATGGGCGAGCCGTTGCCGTGGCACTGCGCGCAGGATGCGGCGAACAGCACCGCACCGCGTTGCTCGGCCGGTGTAGCCTCATGCGAGGTGCTCGTCGCGACCGTTGGCGACGGATACGGCGGCTCGCCCTTTTGCAGCGACAGAATGTACGTGGCGATCGCCTCGACGTCCGACCGCGGCACGGTTGCGAGGTCGCGCGTGACGGGCAGCATCGGGCCCGCGGCCGCGCCATGCTCGGAGGCGCGGCCGGTGCGCAGGTACGTGACGAGCTGCTCGCGCGTCCACGGCCTCGATGCGCCGTAGAGCGCGTTGAGGGGAGGCGCTTCCCAGCCGTCGACAATGCCGCCGTCGAACGCCTGCCCCGACTTTTCTCCGCCAATGGCGTTGAGCGGCGAGTGACACGACGCGCAGTGGCCGAGCCCGTCCACCAGCAGCTTGCCGCGGTTCCATTGCGTGCCTTGCGCCGGGTCCGGCTGGAGCGGGCCGGGGCGCAGGAACAGCACATTCCAGAAGGCCACGAGCGGGCGGAAGTTCAGCGGAAAGATGAGTGCGTTCGCGGGCACGGTGGCCTGCACCGGCTCGCGGCTCATCAGATAGGCGTAGGCCGCCGAAACATCATGGTCGGTCATGTGCGTGAAGTGCACGTACGGAAAGGCGGGATAAAGCTGGTGCCCGTCGCGCGCGATGCCGTGGCGCAGGGCGCGGGCGAACGCAGCCTCCGACCAGTTGCCGATGCCCGTTTGCGAGTCGGGCGTGATGTTCGTCGCGTAGATCGTGCCGAACGGCGTGGCGAGCGGCAGGCCGCCCGCGAACGGCTTGCCGTTCTTCGCGGTGTGGCACACCACGCAGTCGCCCAGGGCGACAACGCGCGCACCTTCCTGCTTGAGCTGGGCGTCGAAGCTGTCGGGGGCTGGGGGCGTGATGGGCGCGATGGCAGGCTCGTACATGATGGCGCCCGCCACCGCCAGCCCCACGACCGCGAGCGCGCCAACGGCCAGCACAATGTGTTTGCGATTCATGCAATCTCCTCGTTCACGAGGGGAGGGCATTTGCCGCAGCCGGTTCGCCGGAGGGGGCGCCATGCGGCGGGTAATCGACATAGCCGACGTTGTCCCCGCCATACCAGCCCACCGGGCGCGGCGCGGCCAGTTCGACGTTCGCGGCGATGCGCTCGACGAGGTCCGGGTTCGCGATATACGCGCGGCCGAACGCGACGAGATCCGCGTCGCCCGTGGCGATCAGGCGATCGGCCGCCGCAGGCGTGATGGAGCCGTTGAGCATCAGCGTGCCCTGGAACGCGGGGCGCAGGGTCCCGATCATGCGGGGCAAGTCGGGTTGGCCGCTCCAGCCGTTCGTGTCGGCCGCATGCAGATACGCAATGCCCGCTTCGTCGAGCATCCGCGCGACGTAGGCGTAGGTGCCATCGGGGTTCGCGTCGCGCACGTTGTTGTAACCCGCGTACGGCGAAACGCGCACGCCCACTTTCGCGAGCGGCATGACTTCGCCCACGGCCTTGACGACTTCGGCGAGAAAGCGCGCGCGGTTGGCGAGCGAGCCGCCAAATTGGTCGTCGCGCGTATTCGTTGTCGATGAGAGGAACTGATGCAGCAGATAGCCGTTGGCGGCGTGGATTTCGACGCCATCGAAACCGGCGGCGAGCGCATTGACGGCGGCGCGCTTGTACTCGGCGATGGCCTGGATGACTTCGTCGGTCGTCATGGCGCGCGAGGGCGTGGCGTGGATCTTCGTGTAGTAGCCGTTTTGCAGTTGGCCCCACACCTGCAGTTGTTCGAGGTCGTCGTTGAGCCCCGAGGGCGAGAGCGGCTGATTGCCGTCGAGCAGCGCCATCGAACTGACCCGGCCGCTATGCCAGAGTTGCGCGAAGAGGTGGCCGTGCTTCGCGTGCACCGCTTCGGTCACGGGCTTCCAGGCCGCTACCTGGGCGTCGGTCACGAGGCCCGGCGCGAGTTCGAACGCGGCGGAGTGCGGGCTGACGTTCGTCGCCTCGCTGATCAAGAGGCCCGCCGACGCGCGCTGCGCGTAATACTGCGCCATCAGCGCGGTGGCTTCGCCGCGATGCGGCGCGCGGGCGCGCGTCATGGGCGCCATCGCGACGCGGTTGGGCAGCGCGAGGCCGGACAGATCGTAAGGAGTAAGCAAGGACGACATGGCGAGTTTCCTGTGGGGGCACGTTCTCGAAATTGAACTGCGGGTACGAACTGCGCGTTCTATCGGCTGCTGCGCACGTGGGCGCGTCCGACAAACAGAAAGTGGACGAACGCGATGAGCGGGAAAACGAGGGCAACGCTGGCAACGAGCGTCCATCCGCCGCGCTCGAACAGCGTGCTGGCGAGCGCCGAGCCGATCGCGCCGCCCACGAAGATGCTCGTCATGTAAAGTGCGTTGAGGCGGTTGCGGCTCGACGCATGCAGGGCATAGATCTCGCGCTGGCCGAGCACCATGTTCATTTGCACGGCGAAATCGAGCGTGATGCCGGTGACGACGAGGCCGAATACGCCCCATGCGGGATGCACGAGCGCTGGCAGGAACGACAGCGCGGCCGTGCTCAGGGCGACGAGCGTGGCGCGCACGGAATGACCGGCGTCGGCGAGGCGTCCCGCCACCGGTGCGGAGGTGGCGCCGATCGCGCCCACGAGTGCGAACAGTGCGATCTCCGACTGCGTGAGGCCGTACTGACGCGTCAATTCGATCGGCACCGCCGTCCAGAAGAGGCTGAACGTGGCGAACATGAGGCCTTGGTAGAGCGCCCGGTGACGCAGCACGGGCAGACTGCGCGTAAGCGCGATGAGCGAGCCGAGCAGTTCGAGGTAGGTGGCGCGATGCTCGGGACGGCGCTGCGGGATCGTGAGCGCGAGCACGGCCGTGACGAGCGCCATCAGAACCGCGGCGCCGCCGAACACCACGCGCCAGCCCAGGTGGTCGGCGACCACGCTCGCGAGCGGGCGCGAGAGCAGCACGCCGAGCAGCAGGCCGCCCATGATGGTGCCGACGATGCGTCCGCGCGAGTGGTCGGGCGCGAGGTGCGCCGCGAGCGGAATCAGGATCTGCACGGCGACGGAGCTGAAGCCGATCAGAAACGAGAGCACGAGAAACCAGCTCGCCGAATGCACGACCGAGGCCGCCGCGAGGCTCGCGATCGAGACCAGTGCGGTCGCGATCATGAGCTTGCGGTTTTCCAGCAGGTCGCCGAGCGGAACGATGAAGAACAGCCCGAGCGCATAGCCGATCTGCGTGAGCGAGACGACGAGGCTCGCGGTGTCGCCGGACATATGAAGCGAGGTGCCGATCAGCAACGTGATCGGTTGCGCGTAGTACAGGTTCGCGACGATGGCGCCGCAGGCGAAGGCGAACAGCGCGACGAGTCCCGACGTGAGCCGGACCGTTTCGCTTTTGCCGCCGAGGGTCCGTGAGGGCGTGGACATGCTAACTCCTTGAACGATGGCCTCCCGGTCTGGCGAGGCGGGACCCCGTATTCGCCGCCGGCGACCTCTGGCGCGGATAAAGGGCAACATTTGTCAGATCGGAAGGTTAGAAGAGGCGCCAGCCCTGCGGAAGCCGGACGCCACGCAATCCCACGTTGCAAAAATCGCAATGAAAACGCGGTTTCAGGCGCATTGTGCGCACGCCGGAAAGCTTGTGTTTGCGCGCTGCGGCCCGCTTTGCGGATTCGCACGATGCCGATTGGGCATGCGTTGCGTGAGCCGTTAGGGCCGCGCCGACGGCGTGAGTGTCACGGTGCAGGTCATGCCCATGGCAAGCTTGACGCCATCGGGAACACGGTCGAGGTGAATCCGCACGGGCACGCGCTGCGCGAGGCGCACCCACGTAAAGATCGGATTGACGTCGGCGAGCAGGTCGCCGCGGCTCGTGGGGTTGTCGCGATCGGCAATGCCGCTGGCGAGGCTCTCCACGTGTCCATCGATCGGCGTGCCGCCCGAGAGCAGACGCACCTGCGCCGGGTCACCCACCCGCACCGAAGGCAGTTTCGTTTCCTCGAAATAGCCGTACACCCAAAAGGAATGCGCGTCGATCAGCGCCACGCGCGCGACGCCCGCGCTCGCGAAGTCGCCGGGGTACAGGTCGAGGTTGGTGATATAGCCGTCGGCGGGGGCGTGCGCCTCGCTGCGCGCGAGGTTGAGCACGGCCGTGCGCTGCGCAACCTGGGCCGCCTTCACCTGCGCCTGCGCCGACGCGTACGCTGCCGCCGCGCCTTCATAGGACGATTGGGATTGCAGGGCGAGCGAATCGGCGTCGGCGCGGTTTTCCTCGGAAATCGCGTCGCCAGCGAGACTTGCGCGGCGCGCGGCCTGGGCGCGCTTCATCCCGTACTCGGTCTGGGCCGCCGCCATGCGCGCCTTCGTTTCGGCGAGTTGCGCCTGGGCGCGCTGGAGGTCGGCATCGGCCTGGGCGATGGCGTACTGAAAGCGCGCCGGGTCGAGCACGAACAGCACGTCGCCCTTGTGCACGTACTGGTTGTCGCGCACGCGCACGTCGCTCACGAGACCGGACACGTCGGTTGCGATCTGCACGACCTTGGCGCGCACGCGTCCGTCGCGGGTCCAGGGCGAGAACATGTAGTCGAGCCACAGCGCTCGCACGAGCGCGATGGACACGGCGAGCAGCACGAGCGTGGTGGCGGCGCGCAGGAGGGTTCGGGTATTCATCGTGGGTCACACAGTGTGGGCGCGGTCACTGACGCAACAGCAGTGACGCGCCGCTGAACAGCGCCGCGAACAGCGCGACGCGAAAGAGGCCAGGATGCCAAACGAAGCGATACAGGCCGAGCCGCGCGAACGCGAGATCGAGCGCGACGAACAACAGCGCGCAGGCCGCGAGAATGGGCAGCAAGCCCGGCACGAGCAGCGAAAAGCACTCAATCTCGCGCGGCATCGCTCGCTCCTGGATTGGGTCGGGCTGAATTCACGGAGCGCGCGGCGTCATAGCCGCCGCCCAGCGCGCTCATCAGCAACGCCCACGCGTCGAGCCGCTGCGCCTGCACCTGCGCGAGACTCTGCTCCTGCTGCAACTGCGTGTTCTGCGCGGCCAGCACGTTGAGAAACTCGCTGATGCCGCTGCGGTAGCCCGCGTCGGCCAGGCGGTATGCCGTACGCGCGGCGTCGAGCGTCGACTGGGTCGAGGCCTGCTGATCCTCCAGCGCGCGCAGCGACACCGCCTGCACGGCCACGTCGCGCATCGCGTTCACGACCGTGCGGTTGTAGACGTCCACTGCGGCGTCGCGCGACGAGACCGCCACTCCGTACTGACCGCGCCGGCGTCCGCCGTCGAAAATCGGCAGCGAGATCGCCGCGCCGACGCCATGCCCGATGCCGTCGCTATTGAGGAAGTTGAAGAAGCCGCCGAAGGTGGCCGCCGAACCGAGCGAAGCCGTCGCAAGCAGATTGATGTCGGGATAGAAGTCAGCGTGCGCGGCGTCGATGCGCTTGTCCGCTTCGAGCACGCGCCAGCGCGCCGCCACGACGTCCGCGCGATGACCGACCAGCTCCGCCGGCAACGCATCCGGCAGCGCGAGCGGCACGCTCAGGGCGAGCGTTGGCCGCGCGAGCGCGTCGCCGTAACCGGGGCCTTTGCCACACAGCGCGGCAATCGCGAGACGATCCAGCGCGATTTGCTGCTGCGCGCGTTGCAGGCGCGTCGCGCTCATGGAGAGCTGCGTTTGCGCTTGGGTCGCTTCGAGGCGGCTGCCGATGCCCGCGCGCCAGCGCTGCGTCGCGATCTCGAAGGTGCGCCGCTCCTCGTCCTGAACCGCGCGATACACGTCGGCGAGCGCGTAGTCGAGCGAAAGCTGCACATAGGTGCGCACGACGCTGGTTTGCAGTTCGACCATGGCAAAGCGCGCGTCGGCGGCTGTGGCGTGCAGATTGTCGAGCGCGCCCGCGCGGATCGCACGCTGTTTGCCCCAGAGATCGAGGTCGTAAGACAGCGTCGCGCCGATGTCGTTGCTCCACACTGTCGTGCCTCCCGGCGGCGCGGGCGTGGTGTAGCGCGCGTAGCGGCGGCGCTCGAACGAGCCATCCATGTTCGCCTGCGGCAGCGCATTCGCCCCGGCGATTTCCGTCTGGAAGCGCGCGGCCTCCACCCGCGCGGCGAGCGCTTGCAGGTCGGGATTGCCCGCCGTGGCGTCGCCCACCACGCGATCGAGTTGCTCGTCGCCCCAGTGCCGCCACCAGTCGTCTGGCGGCCATTGCGCATCGGCTTGCGTCTCGCGCAAGGCGGCGCCGGGATCGAGCGTACTTGCATCGACCATCGTCGCGTGCGTGTGGATGCCGCCGCTGTTGATGCACCCGCCGAGCAGAAGCGCCGCCGACACCACCGCCGCGAATGCGACTGTGCGCCGACCGAAAAAGGACAGCACGGTACGCGTTTTCATGCGGAACGCTCCGTGTGCGCCCAGAGTGCGAGCGCGTCGTCGCGCAGCCCCAGTTCCGTGAAGTGCAGCAACGCCTGCATGCGGCAACGGATGAGCGCTTCGTGATCGGCCGGGGCGTCACCCTGCGCATTCGGGCCCGGATCGATGCCCGGCGGCAGCGCCGCGAGCGCTTCGTCGGTGGCGGCGAGCGCACGTCTCGCGCGCTCGGGCGCGGGCGCATCGAACAATTCGGCCAGCGCCTGGAGCCACGCTTGCAGACGATCGGCCCACGCCGCGGGCAGCGAGTCGCCAAGCTGCTGCGTGTCGAGGCGCATCAGGATCATCGCGCGGCCCGCTTCGAGCACGGCAAATGCCCACGCGATCATACGCTCGCGATCCACGCGCGGATCGGCGGGCGCGGAGGCGATCTGCATGATGCAGTCGCGCACTTTCTGTTCGAACGCGTAGAGCAGATCGTCGTCCAGTTCGCCGTCGCGCGCGTCGCTGGTAATGAGGGCGCGCACGTCCGCGAGGTAGCGGCGCGCAATCCATTCGCCCGCGCGCGGCGCGAGCACGGAAAACGCCACGGCGGCGGTGGCGATCCCGCAAAGCAGCGCAAAGCCCGTGTCGAGATACGCGCTCGGGTTATAGACGGCCGGATTCGAAATGCCGACGATGAAGCAGAAGTAGATGTTGAAGCCGAGCCCTAGTACGGCCGTCCTCGGGAACGTGTTGAGGTAGCCGCCGACCATCACGACGATGGCGGTCGCCGCCGCAAGCAGCGTGAAGGTGCCGAGATGGGGCAGCGCGAAAAAGCTGAAGCCGAAGCCGGTGAGCCAACCCGCCAGACAGCCCATGAAGATTTGCCACGCGGCCATGGGCGGGTCGGGTACGAGCGCGAACAGCGTACTCGTGATGGCCACCGCGACGATCGCGGTCGCGCCGCCAACCCAGCCCGAGGCAACCCACACGGCGCCGACCAGCAGGACTGCGAGCGCCGCGCGAGCGCCTGCGACCAGCGCGGCCGTGCGGTTAGCCACCGCGTGCTGGCGCGCGATACGGCTGATCGCCTGAAGCACGGAGACGTTCCAGGGCAGGCGGTCGGCGTTGCGCGCTTCGATATAGCGGCGGCAGAGCAGGCGCAGATCCGCTGTCATGAAAAGGAGCGCGGCACCGGTGCTCGCCACGACCCGGCGTTGCGATGGCGGCAGATCCGCGAGCGCTTGCAGTTGCGCGGCGAGCCGCGCGGGCAGCGCCGCTTCGAACGCGTCGAGTTGGGGGAGCAAGGCGGCCACGGCGGCGTCCGTGATGCCTGGCGCGCCCGCCTGCGCAGGCATGAGCGCGAGCGTCGCGTCGGTCAGCGCCGCGATGGCGGCCTGCGCGCGGGGATGCGCGTCGGCGATCGCGTGCGCCTTGAGGCGTTGCAGTGCGTAGAGCCACGTGACAGTGTCGAGAAAGCTGCGGTCGAGATCGAGAAAAACGGAATGCAGGAACCGCATCGACGGATCTTCGAATAGCGCGCCGGTGCGCAGCAACTCGACGTTCGCGCGCTCGCTGATAAGGCCCAGCAGCGCGTCCGCCTGCGGAGCGGCCGACGAGGGCGTCTGCGGCATCGACGTCGCGTGTTCGAGCGTCGTGCGCAGGGCGCCCAGCAGATGCGTGAAGCTCACGCGGCTTGCCGCAGCGAGCGCCGGCGCGACGTTACGCGGCAGCACGATCGAACTCACCACGCTCGCGCACACCACGCCGATCGCGACCTCGCTGATCGTATAGACCACGTTGTCGAATACGCCGTACGGATTCGATATCGCGGGCATCGCCGTGATCGCCGTGGCGAAGCCGGTGAGCACGAGGCCGTAGGACTGGAAATTGCGAAAGTACGCCGAGCCAAACGCGCACAGTCCGATCCACGCCGCAAGCGCGAGAAAGAAGGGCAACGGCTGCTGGGCGAATAACGCGATCAGAACGAGGCCCGCGAGGCTCCCGCCCACCATGCCGAGCCCGCGATAGAAACCGCGCGCGATCACGATGCCGCTTTGCTGGTGCATCATCACGATTACACAGGAAAGCATGGCCGTGGCCGGCGAGCGCAACTCGAGGCGCATGCACAGGCCCATCGAAAGCGCGACCGCGAGGCCCACCTTGACGATGTGCAGAAAGCGCGGCGGGTCGTCTTTCCAGTACGCGAGCCATTCGTCGCGCAGGCGCGGCGGTGTGGCGCCTGCGGGCGTCACGTTCATGGGTGTCCTTTTCAATGTCGGTTGCGCGTGCGTCATGCCGGCGTGGTCCGCCGGCAATTCAACCTGTCCGGTGCATCAGTCGATGCGCGTCCGGAAGAATTGCACAGGGCAAAAATGTTTGCGCTTAAGCGCCGGGCGCGGCTTCGGTAGCCAGTCCAACGATAGCAACGCGCTTGCGCCGGCACCATCAGCCTCTGATATGTCCGTTTCAGACCATCGATTGACGTTCCATACCTTGGTTTAGGTTGGGCGCACGGCGTCGTTCGAATCTGAAAACGCCGGCAGAAATCACGCACCTCGACTCGCCGGGCTGTCCATCATCCACCTCGTCGCCAGGTTACGAGTCCCGGCATGCGCTACGGCGCCATTCACAAGTGGAGAGTCTCGCTATGGACATGTTCAAGTCACTCAAGGCATTTATCGCTGTCGGGCAACTGGGAAGCTTCACGCAAGCCGCGCGTGCGTCGGGCTTGTCGACGCCCGCCGTGAGTCGTGCCGTGTCCGACCTCGAAGGCGCGCTCAAGGTACGGCTGTTGAACCGGTCCACCCGCAAGGTGAGTTTCACGGAAGAGGGCGCGCTTTTTTTTGCGCCGCTGCTCGAAGGGATTCAATTGATCGAATCGGGCATGAGCGACGTGTGCCGCTCGAACGCGGCCCTGCGCGGCGTGATTCGAATCGGCGCGCCACCGGTGATAGCGGGCACCATGCTCTCGCCGCTCATCGCGGCCTTCAGCGAGCTGCATCCTGAGATTGAATTCGATGTGTCGATCGACGAACGCCACAACGAGACGCTCGACGAACAGATCGACGTGGCCGTGCGCGTGGGCGTGGAGCCGGACTGTAGCTGGATCGTGCGCGCGCTCGGCACGCTCAAGCTGGTGCAATGCGCCGCGCCCGCGTATCTGCGCCGGCGCGGCGCGCCGCGCACGCCCGATGAACTGGCGCGACATCGCTGCATCGGGCTAAGGGGCTCGCGCGGTTCGCGCGGTTCGCTTGCCCAGGCCTGGGAGTTCGCCGCGAGCGGCGTGCCGCTTAGTTGCCCGATCCAGGCGGTCGCCACCTTCAACGAGGTGAGTGCCATCGTGCATGCGGCGCGCGCGGGGGTGGGCATAGCGCAGCTTCCGCAGTATCTCGTGCGTGGCGATCTTGCGGCGGGGCGTCTGATGAGCGTGCTGCCCGACTATGCGAGCGAGCGCCGCAAGGTGCTGCTCTGCTATCCCAGGCGCGCGCCCATGCCCATGCGGGTGCGAAGTTTCATCGATTTCGCCTTCGCGCGCCTGAGCGACGAACTGCACGGCGCGCCACGACCCGCCATGCTCCCGCAGCACGCGCCGCAGGACATGGCGCTTGCGTGAGGGCAGCGCCGCTCGAGGCCCGACGAGTGAAACGTTACCCGCTTCATACTTAGATATAGTTGTCACACATCGAGATATAGTGTTACTCGACGACGCCCCTATCTAAGATAACGAACATGAGCGGTCAGCACTTCTCGAGCCCCGCCCGAAACGCTGTACTGGACGAGGACCATTCGCTTGCAAACCCCCATGATAGTTTCCATCGTCGACGATGACGAAAACGTGCGTCTCGCGACTTGCAGCCTGCTGAGGTCGCTGGGTTGCGACGTTCGGGTGTATGCATCGGCTGAGGCGTTTCTGGATTCCGGCCGCCTTGGCGACGTAAACTGCGTGATTTCCGACGTGCAGATGCCCGGCATGGGCGGCATCGAGATGCAGCGCAAGCTCGCCGAACTGGGGTGGGCCCCGCCCATTATCTTTATCAGCGCATTCGGCTCCGAGGCGCGGCGCAAGGAAGCGCTCGCCAATGGCGCGCTGTGTTTTCTCGACAAGCCGGTCAACGGGGATGCGATCCTCGCATGCCTGGAAAAACTCAGTCGTTCCACTTGAACGCCACGCTCATCCGATCCGACGCCATTCGGCATCGGCCCGAAGGGGGCCTGGTCCTCTGGCTCGCCGCGCTCGTCGCGCTCGGCGTATTCTGCGTCGACGCGTTCACGCCGCTCGATATCGCCGTTGCCGTCTTCTATGTCGTGGTCGTGCTGCTCGTCGCGTCGAGCGGATCGAGCATGGCCGTGGTGGGCACCGCGGTCACCGTCGGCGTGCTCACACTCGCGGGCTTCGTCTTCTCGCACGGCAGCGACTATACGGGCAACTCGATCGCGCGTTGCGTGGTGAGCCTGCTCGCGATTGGCTCGACCTCGTTCCTCTCGCTGCGTAATCTCGCGAAAACCGTGCAATTGCACGAGCAGATCGATATGCTCAACCTCACGCACGACGCGATCCTCGTCTACGACCTGGGCGGCAAGATCACGTTCTGGAATCACGGCGCGGAAGCGCTCTATGGCTGGAGCGCAGCACAGGCCGTCGGCCAGCGCATCCACGATCTCACGCAAACTCGAGCCGCCGCGCCGCTCGACGAGATTGACGCCGCGCTGCTGAGCAATGGTCACTGGTCGGGCGAACTGCAACGCGTGCGCTGCGACGGTCGCGCCGTGAGCGTCATGAGCCGGCTTGCCGTATGGCGCGACGCCAAGGGCGAGCCGCGCGCGATACTCGCGACGAACAACGACATCACGCTGCAAAAGCAGATGGGTGAGGAACTCGCGGCGCAGCAGAAGGAATTGCGTGCGGCGATTGACGCGATTCCGGGCATGGTTTGGAGCGCTCCGAACGAAGGCGACGTGGTGTTCGTGAACCGGCGCTGGCAGGAGTCCGGCATCGACACGAAGGACCGGGACATGGACCTGTGGGCGGCCCTCGTGCATCCGGACGACTTGAGCCGCATGCGCGGCGACTGGCGAGCCTCGGTCGCTTCCGGCCGGCCGCTCGACAATCTCTCGCGCGTACGCCAGCGCGACGGGCGCTACCGCTGGATGCATATCGCCGCCGAGCCGCAGCGCGACGCGAGCGGCGCGGTGCGCCGCTGGTATGGTGTGAACACCGATATCGAGGCGCGCAAGCGCGCGGAGGATGCGCTCACGCGCAGCGAGGCCTTCCTCGTCGACGCGCAGCGGCTGAGCAAGACCGGCAGTATTGGCTTCGCGCCCGCGAACGGCGAGATGATCTGGTCGAACGAGGCCTGGCGCATCTTCGGCTACGACCCCGCATCGGAGATGACGCCAAGCCTTGCGCTCATTCTCGCGCGCACGCACCCCGACGACCGCGCCCAGGTCGAAGCCGCGCACGGCGGCGGCGCCACGCTCGCGCCGCTGATCGATCTGGAGTACCGGCTGGTGATGCCGGACGGCGCGCTCAAATACGTGCACTATGTCGCGCATCCAGGGCCGCCTGCATCGACCGGTCTCGCCTATGTGGGCGCGCTCATGGACATCACCGACTCGCGCCAGACGCAGGAGGTACTCGCGCGCTCGATGGCAGAACTCGCGCACGTGACGCGCATGACCACGCTCGGTGAAATGGCGGCCTCGATGGCGCACGAAGTCACGCAGCCCATGGCGGCCGTGGTCACGTCTGGCGACGCCGCGCTGCGCTGGCTCAACCGCATCGAGCCCGATGTCGACGAGGCGGCGCGCTCGATCGGGCAGATGATCAAATCGGCGCGGCGGGCCAACGAGATCGTGCGCCAGATACGCGCCATGGCGCAAAAGTGTCCTGCAGCATTCACCTGCATCGCGCTGGACGACGTCGTGGACGAAGCCGTGGAACTGATGGCGCGCGAATTCCAGCGCAACGGCGTGTGCTGCGACGTGCAGCGCGCGCGTGAAAAAGCATTCGTTCATGCGGATAATGTCCAGTTGCAGCAGGTAGTCATCAATCTGCTGATGAACGCGGTGCAGGCGATGGCCGAACGCGAGCGCGCGCCGCGCCGCGTTGTCGTCGCGACCCATAGGCTGAACGAACAGGAGGTGCAATTGAGTATCGAGGATTCCGGCCCCGGTATCCGCGAGCAAGATCGCGAACGCCTGTTCAATCCATTCTTTACAACAAAGGCAAACGGCATGGGCATGGGACTGTCGATCTGCCGCTCGATCGTCGAAGCGCATGGCGGCAGCATTGGCCTTGACGCGCCGGCGGCTCACGGGGCGCGCTTTTTGATTACACTGCCGCTGGAATCCGCACAAGAGGAGCTTGTCACATGAACGTTCAGCGCGATGCAGGGGGCTTGGCGCCGGGCCGGCTCGTCTACGTGGTCGACGACGACGACTTGATGCGCGAGGCCGTGGGCACCTTGCTGCGCTCGGTTGATCTGCCGGTGCAGACGTTCGCATCGGCGCGCGAATTTCTCGCCTTCGAGCGGCCCGACGTACCGAGCTGCCTGATTCTCGACGTGCGCCTCAAAGGGCAGAGCGGCCTTGCGGTGCAGGAGCAGATTGCGCAGAGCGATCTGCGCATTCCCATCATCTTCATGACCGCACACGGCGATATCGCCATGACGGTCAAGGCCATGAAGGCGGGCGCCACGGACTTTCTCGCCAAGCCGTTTCGCGATCAGGACATGCTCGACGCCGTCGATCACGCGCTCGCGGCCGATGAAAAGCGGCGCAGCGCCGATCGCTCCGTTTCGGACCTGCGCAAATGCTATGGATCGCTGACGCAGCGCGAGCGCGAAGTGATGGCGCTGGTGGCCTCGGGGCTGCGCAATAAACAGATTGCCGCCGAAATGAATTTGAGCGAAATCACCGTGAAGATTCATCGCGGCCAGGCGATGCGAAAAATGGAATCGAATTCATTCGCCGATTTCGTGCTCAAGGCGAAGACGCTTGGCATTAGCGCGTCCGCCGACGAATCCTGAATCGCAACGCTCCTCATATCTCCCGTTTTCCACGCTTGCACGCCCGCCGATTTCCGCCAATGCGCGAATGACCGGGCGCGCCGCCGTTCATGGAATTTTCAATTCCTTCTACCACGCTTTTTATCGGCGGCTCATACCAAGGTATGAGCGGATCAGTGCACGGGGAATAAGCGGCCGACGGAAATACGGCGCGCGCGGGGTACCTCGGCCTTCATTCCGTACTACGGGATATTTAGACGGGCATTGGGTTAAACGTCGGTATGAGTGCCTCAAACATTCACGCCAAAGGCGCAATCCATTGTACGACTAGTGGGCGCGATATTCGTCGGGTAAGGTGGAGCCTGATCACATTACTCATCGTCGTGGCGCTTCAGGTCGGAACTTGGACACGACGGCGGCGAGAAAGGAGCGAATCTCATGAGCAATCTGTCCGACTGTCTTGTGCCGTCGCGCGCGGCGCGCCAGCCGATCGACGCGGAAGCCGAATGGCGCGTACCGGGCGACAAGCTGCAAACGTCGCCCGAGATGCGGGTCCTGCGCTGGTCGCGCAGGCCGCGCGTGCCGCTCGATGTCGTGAGCGATGGGCATGCGTCGATGCATTGCGTGGCACTCAATCTCAAGTGCACCGTGGTCGATTTCGATTACGGCGCGCGTCCGCTGATTCGTGGGCGCGTGTCGGCGGGCGTCGCGCATGTGGGCGCGCCCGGTGTTGCCGCGCGGGCGTGCTTTTTGTCGCCATGCGACGTGCTGCATCTGTACGTGGCGCAAAAGGTGCTCGAGGAATGCTACGCGGACCTGTTCGAGCACGCGCACAACGGCGACCTCGTGCTCGGCGACGGCCGCTTGCTGCGCGACCCCGCGATCGAGCGCCTGAGCCAGGCGCTAGCGGTTTCGCAGACCAGCGACGCCGCGCTTGGCAAGGTCTTTACGGACAGCGTAAGCCTCGCCATCGTTTCTCGCCTCGTGAGCCGCCAGTACGCGGGAACGTCGCGCAGCGCGCGCGTCGCGGCCGAGTTGCCGAAATGGCGCATGACGCGCGTGATGGAGTACGTCGACGCGCATCTCGGCGACCCCATCGGGCTCGCGGAAATGGCGCAGAGCGCGGGTCTTACGCGCATGCACTTCGCGGCGCAGTTTCGCGAGGCTTGCGGCCTGCGCCCGCATGAATACCTGCTGCGCCGGCGCATCGACCACGCACAGTCGCTGCTGCTCGGCTCGCAGCACAACGTGCTCGACGTCGCGCTCGCCTGCGGCTTTCGCTCGCAGGCGCACTTCACGACCGTCTTCAAGCGTTTCGTGGGAGAGACGCCATATTCCTGGAGGAAAAGCAACGATGGGCTTCGATAGCGACCTCGTGCGCTTCATGGCGCACAGCACGCAGTATCTGCTCGGTCATCTTCCCACGGAAGCGGCGCACGAGCCGAAGGTGGAAACGGCGGTGCTCCCGTCGCCCGCCGAGTGCTTGCCGGGTGTCGAGTCGCCGCATGGATTTGGCGGCATCGAAGCGGAACCTCTCCTCGTCTGAAGCTTGACCGTTGACGCTGCCGCCGCGAATGGAACTTTGGCGCAGCGAGATCCCAGAATTCACAGCAAAGTTGAACGCGGTTACAACAGGAGTCCGAAATATGGAAGCGCAAACGCAAGTTGTCGACCCGTGGCAAATGACGATTGGCCTGCTTGGGTTGTTGTCGGGCGAGACGTGTCCGAGCCAGCCTGTTCCGGCGGCGCGCAAGCCCGCTTCGCGCCGCAGCGCCGACAAGCCCGTGCCCGGCCTCACGATCCGTGTGCTGGAGCGCGCCACGGCCACGCGCGTCACGCTCGCCTGGCGCGATCCCGCGCGGTGCGCGTATTGCGATCAGGAGTGGTATCGCACCCGCGCGCGCCGCTCGGGCGTGTGCGCAGTGAGCGGGCGCGAGATCCGGCGCGGCGAGCACGTCTATCGCCCGCGCCCGATGCGTCCGCAGGCGCTCAACGCCGACGCGATGATCCATAGCCTCGTTCTCGACGAAGCGGCGCGCACTTGAGGTGGAAACCACGCCCTAGCGCGATAAGAGGCGAACATGAAAGAGGGGCGCTCCGCACGGAGCGCCCCTCTTTCATTGGGCGTTCGGAACAAACGCCCGCGTCTCAAGCGTTTTCCTCCGCGTGTGCGGGCATGCTGACCTTGCCGCGGAAGATGTAGTACTGGTAGAGGTTGTAGCCGATCATGACCGGAAACACGAAACCGATGCCGATCAGCATGAAGGTGAGCGTCGCGCTATCGGAAGCGGCGTCGATAATGCGCAGCTTGCCCGGCACGAAGTCGGGAAAGAGGCTGATGGCGAGACCCAGAAACGAAATCAGGAACATCGCGATGGTGGCGCGAAACGGCAGGGCCGACGCCGTGCGCCGCAAGCCGACCAGGATCGCGACGAAGGCCAGCGCCGCGAGCAGGCCGAGCGCGCCAAGCATGTGCACGACCGGTGCTTGCGACCAGCGGTCGTGGCCCACGCTGCTGTAGAGCCAGGTCGCGGCGCTCAGCGCGAGTGCCGCCGCCACGCACACCTTGGCGTACACGTTTGCCGCGCCGCGCGCCCACTGCTCGAGCGGGCCCTGAGTCTTCTGGATGAGCCATGTTGCGCCCAGCAGACAGTAGCCCGCGATCACGCCCACCGCCGAACAGGCGACGAAGAGCGCGCTCACGGGACCGGGTTCGAGCGCGGTGATGACCTTGCCGAGAATGACGCCCTGCGCGGCGGCCGCCACGACGCTGCCGAAGCCGAACACGCGGTCCAAGAGGGCGCCGCGCGTCGCGCTGTGGCGGAATTCGATGGCCGCGCCCCGCATGATGAGGCCCGCGATCAGCACCATCACGGGCACATAGAGCGCTTGCATGAGGAGGGCGTAGGCGAGCGGAAAGGCGCCGAAGAGTGCGCCGCCCACCACGACGAGCCAGGTTTCGTTGGCGTCCCATACGTGGCCGATCGAGGCGACCATCACGTCGTGATCGGCGCGCTCGCGGCGCAGGAGCGTGAGGATGCCGACGCCGAGATCGAAGCCGTCGGTGACGACGTAGAACGCGAGCATGAGACCGATGAGGCTGAACCAGGTATAGGCCAGCATGACATGCGTGGAAGTATCCATGAGGGTTCCTTCGTCCTTCAGCGAGAGGCGGTGGCTTCAGCCCACCGTGGTGTATGAATCGGCCGCTTGCGATGCGGCGCGCGTCGGAGCGATGAGCAGGTCCGGTCCCGTGCGCAGCCAGCGGCGCGCGAGCAGGAAGAACGTGAGGATCAGCACGAGGTAGAACGAGAGGAACATGACGGTGCTGGCTGCGACATGGCTGGGCGGCACGGCCGAGACGGCATCGCGCGTGCGCAGCAGGCCATAGACGACCCACGGCTGGCGGCCCACCTCGCGCACGATCCAGCCCGCCTCGACGGCGATATACGGCAGCGGGATCGCCGCTACCCACGCGCGCAGCAGCCAGCGGCGCTGAAGCAGCGCGTCGAGCCTGCCGTGTACGCGCCGCAGGCACCAGGCGGTCCACAGCGCGAGCGCCACGAACAGAAAGCCGATGCCCGCCATCACGCGAAACGCGTAGTAGAGCAGTGGCAGCATGGGCGGCTGGTCCTCGCGCGCGAAGTCGGCGAGCCCCTTCACGGTGCCGTGCAGCGTATGGGTGCCCAGCACGCTCAGCATGCCCGGCACCTCGATCGACCAGTCGTTGCGCTGCGCAGCCTGATCGGGCCAGGCGAGCAGCGACCACGACGCGCCCGTGCCCGGCGCATTGGTGTGCCAGTGGCCTTCGATCGCCGCGCCCTTGGCGGGCTGGGTGGCGAATACGCTCACGCCGCTCGAATCGCCGAGCCACACCTGCAAGGGCGCCGCGACGAGCAGCACCGCGAGCGCGAGCTTGAACGAGCGCGCGAAGAATTCGGCTTGACGCGCGCGCAGCATTTGCCACGCGGAAATACCCGCGACCACGAACATGCCCGTTTCGATCGCGGCCACCCACATATGGCCCACGCCCCAAGCGACATCGGGGTTGAAGATCGCGTGCAGATAACTGCTGACGACGATCTTGCCGTCGACGACTTCGATGCCCGCCGGCGTCTGCATCCACGAGTTCGCGACCATGATCCAGAACGCGGAGAGGCTGGAGCCTAGCGCGACCATCGCCGTTGCGAACAGATGCACGCCACGCGGCACGCGGTCCCAGCCGAGCAGCATCACGCCGATGAAGCCTGCTTCGAGCATGAAGGCCATCGCGCCTTCAAAGCCGAGAATGTTGCCGATGAATTGCCCGCTGTACTGCGCGAAGCCTGCCCAGTTGGTGCCGAACTGGAACTCCATGGGAATGCCGCTCACCACGCCCACGGCGAAGTTCAGGATCAGGAGCTTCGACCAGAAGCGTGCGTGCCGGTAATACGCGAGATCGCCCGTGCGCAGCCACAGGGCCTCCACGAGCAGGACGAAGGCCGCGAGGCTGATCGTGAGGATCGGCCAGAGAATGTGGAAGATGGCCGTGAGCGCGAATTGCAGGCGCGAGAGGGCGAGCGTGTCAAACAGTTCCATGGAGGCTTCCTTGTTGCGCAGCGGCGCCGGCACGCCGGATCTTCACGGGCACGCCCTTATAGGAAGGCGTGCGGCTTTGCGGGTCGTAGGCATAGAGCGGCACGAGCGGATTCGCCTCGGGGTAGTAGGCGCCGCAGCAGCCGTCGGGCAACGCATATTCCACAAGCGTCAGGCCGCGCACGACGCGCTCGATGCCGTCGTGCGACAGGGCGACGAGGTCCACGCGCTCGCCCGCGTGCATCTCGCGGCGGCGCAGTTCCTCGGCGTTCACGAAGACCACGTCGCGTTGGCCAAATACGCCGCGATAGCGGTCCGAATGCGAATAGAGCGTAGTGTTGTACTGGTCGTGGCTGCGCATGGTGGTGAGCCAGAGCGCGTCGGAGTCGCCGTGCGCGGGATCTTCGTCGAGCCCCTGAAACACGAGAAAATTGGCCTTGCCCGTGGCCGTGGCCCAGATGCGATCGCGTGCGGTCGAGCCCAGATGGAAGCCGCCTGGCACGCGAATGCGCGCGTTGTACGCCTGGAATGCGGGAAACACGATTTCAATGGCCTCGCGAATGCGGTCGTAGTCGGCCACCAGGTGCTCCCAAGGCACGCGCGAGCGCGCGCCGAGCGTGGCGCGCGCGATGCCCGCGACGATTGCGGGTTCGCTGCGCAGGTCCGGCGAGGCGGGCGGGTTGCGGCCCGCCGAAGCGTGCACCATCGACATCGAATCTTCCACCGTGATCGATTGCGGGCCGTTCGCCTGCACGTCGATTTCGGTACGGCCGAGGCAGGGAAGGATCAGCGCGTCCTTGCCGTGCACGAGATGGCTGCGATTGAGCTTGGTCGCGATGTGCACCGTGAGCGCGAGGTTGCGCATTGCCGCCTGTACGCGCGGCCAGTCGGGCACAGCCGCCGCGAAGTTGCCGCCCAGGCCGATGAAAACCTTCGACTCGCCCTTGAGCATGGCCTCGATGGTCGCGACGACATCGCGGCCATGTTCGGCGCTCGGCCGAAAGCCGAAGGCGCGCTCGATGCCGTCGATGAGCGCCGCATGCGGCTTTTCCGTGATACCGACCGTGCGGTTGCCTTGCACGTTCGAATGGCCGCGCACGGGGCACAGGCCCGCGCCTGGGCGGCCCACATTGCCGCGCATGAGTGCGAGGTTCGCGACCTGCTGCACATTGGCGGTCCCGCAGTGATGCTGGGTGATGCCCATGCCGTAGACGAGGATCGCGTTCTTCGCCGCCGCGTAAAGGCTCGCGGCCGATTCGATGTCAGCCTGCGCGAGGCCGCTATGGGCGGCGATCGATTTCCATGACGTCGCGCGCAAGTCCGCTTCGAGCGTCTCGAAGCCCAGGGTATGGCCCGCGATGAATTCGGTATCGAGAATGCGCGGGCGGTCGTGTGCCACAGCGGCGTCGTCCATTTCGAGCAGCGCCTTCATCATGCCTTTGAGCACGGCCGCGTCGCCACCGACCTTCACTTGATAGAGACAGGTGCTGATGGGCGTCGAGCTGAAGGTGGCCATTTCGATCGGGTTCTGCGGCGCTGCGAAGCGCTCGAGCGCGCGCTCGCGAAACGGATTGAACGAGACGATGCTCGCGCCGCGGCGAGAGGCCGCGTGCAGGTCGCTCATCATGCGCGGGCTGTTGGTGCCGGGGTTCTGCCCGAAGATGAAGATGGCGTCCGCGTGCTCGAAGTCCTCCAGCAGCACCGTGCCTTTGCCGACGCCGATCGACTGCGGCAGGCCCACGCTGGTCGCTTCGTGGCACATGTTTGAGCAGTCGGGGAAGTTGTTGGTGCCGAATTCGCGCACGAACACCTGGTAGAGAAAAGCGGCCTCGTTCGAGGCGCGCCCCGACGTGTAGAAGTCCGCTTCGTTCGGGCTCTCCAGCGCGTTCAGATGCGTGCCGATCAGCGCAAATGCTTCGTCCCAGCCGATGGGCACGTAACGGTCGGTGGCGGCGTCGTAGCGCATGGGGTGGGTGAGGCGGCCGACCATTTCAAGGTCGTAGTCGTCCCACGCGGCGAGCGCACTCACGCTGTGCGCGGCGAAAAATTCCGGCGTGCAGCGCTTGTCCGTGGCCTCCCAGGCCACGGCCTTCGCGCCGTTCTCGCAGAATTCGAACGAGGAAGTGTGCTTCGGATCGGGCCACGCGCAGCCGGGGCAGTCGAAGCCCTCGGGCTGGTTCATGCGCAGCAACGTGCGCGCGCCGGAGACCGCCACGCCCTGCAGCGCGAGCGCTTCGCCCGTGGCGCGCAATGCGCCCCAGCCGCCCGCCGGTTCTGTATAGATGCGGATTGTTTTTTTGTCGCTAGCCATGTCGATTCCTTCGCGGCGAGGGAGGACGCCACGTGTGCGAAGGGTGACGCGTTTGCGCCGCCGCAGCTTGCGGCGCACGGCTGGCGATTTCGAAATCGCACGGCGATGCATGCGGGGGTTTTCGAGCGGGGTTGCTCAGGTGTGGGCTGGCGGCCCAGATGAGCGTGCGAATCCTGAAAGACATCGTGCATTGAGAACACCGGTCCAGTTGCGCGCGCCGATACTGCAACGCAATGCCGGCGCGACCGATCCTTGAAAGTCGCGGCTCCGGCCGTTAAAGACCGAAGCAACCTTACCTGGCTTATCTGGCTGACGCTTCACGCGCGGCGATCACGGTGCGGAGACACGACTATGAATCACGATGAAGCTTTGAACCGCGCCACTGCCGACGCGCGCACGATAGATGAAGCGCCTGAGTTCGCCCGCTTCTCGGCGTGGCTGCGCGGGCGCGGAACGGCTGTTGCAAGCGACGCAAGGGCGACCGGGCTCACCGGCGCGTGGACCCGCAGGCTCGTGAAATTCTCGGCGCTCTGGGCGCTGGTCGAGTTGCCCGTTGCGTACTGGAGCGCGGCTGACGACCTGGAGCGCGCGGCGCTCGCGGCGTCGACGGTGATCTGGCTTGCGATCGTGGTTCGCGTGCTCAAGGGCGGCGTAACGGCGCGCGGGGTATTCGTTTTTCTCTGTGCGCTCAGTCTCCTTGCCGTCGCGCCCGCGCTGCCCGCCGAATACGCGAACTTTCGCATCGCGTTCTGGCTCTCACTCGTGGAATGTGCTGTGAAATGCGGGCTGTTCGTGGTGTTCGTCTCGCGCTATATCGCTATGGAGCCGTGAGCACGAGAGCCGCGGTAGACCGAAATAGGCAAAACGCATGGCGTCATAGATCATTATGACGCCCGTATGTCACACAGAAAAAGCGATTGCCAGGACGCCTCGTGAAGATTATCGATCTTCCTTTCCTGCATCGGGGATACGACCGCCGGGCAGCGCGCCAAACATGTGCTGGCTGCATTTCGCCTCACGCCATGCTGCACCGGGCTTGAGCCCCGATATGATTCGCCTCGCAACGGGCAGTATCTGCTCTCCAGCCAGAATGCCAAGCAGGCCTACCAGAGCAATAGCGGGAGGGGCGGGCGATTGCACGCCGATCAGACTGTAAACGACCCCCGCAAGAATGCCTGCGAGGAGTGAAAATAAGTATGCGTTCATCGGACGATTTCCCTGTGTCGCAGTGAAAGTGATATTCGATAATGTTCGATAAAGGTATCAGATTGCTTTTGGATGGAGGAGGCTAATTCAGAATACTTCAGGAAGTTTGCGCTGGCCGGGAATTCAACATCAGATCTCTTCAGAATTCTTCAGAGCCACTGGCTGGTGATTGCGTGTCAAATGGCGGCTAGCTGGAGTGTCGAACTCCAGGCAGAAGACAGACGGAAATTCGGCTGTCCCGCCCAAGAGGCGGTCTACCTATTCCTCGATCAAAGGACGCAAGCACCATGAGCAACGCCAAACTTGAAGTACTCACCCCGCAAAACAGCCAGATGATCTTCATCGATCAGCAGCCGCAAATGGCCTTTGGTGTTCAGTCGATCGACCGCCAGGTCCTGAAGAACAACGTCGTTGGGCTGGCCAAGGCGGCGAAGGTCTTCAACATTCCCACCACGATCACGACGGTCGAGTCGGAGAGCTTCTCCGGCTATACGTACCCGGAACTGCTCGACGTGTTCCCGGACCACAAGCTGCTCGAACGTACGTCGATGAACTCGTGGGACGACCAGAAAGTGCGCGACGCGCTTGCCGCGAACGGCCGCAAGAAGGTGGTCGTTGCCGGTCTGTGGACGGAAGTCTGCAACACGACCTTCGCGCTGTGCGCGATGCTCGAAGGCGACTACGAGATCTACATGGTTGCCGACGCATCGGGGGGCACCTCGAAAGACGCGCACGACTTCTCCATGCAGCGCATGATTCAGGCCGGCGTCGTGCCGGTCACGTGGCAGCAGGTCATGCTCGAATGGCAGCGCGACTGGGCGCGCCGCGAGACCTATGACGCCGTGATGAAGATCGCGAAGGAGCACTCGGGCGCGTACGGCATGGGCGTCGATTACGCGTACACGATGGTTCACAAGTCGCCGCAGCGCACGTCCGCGCCGCATGAAATTCTCCCGGCGGTTCCGGCCCGCTGATCGGCGTCTCTGTGATTGTGGACATTGATGCGGCGCGCTCCAGGCGGGGGCGCCGCGTCTTCTTCCACTAGTTGGCAGCGTGCTCGCGCTGGGTTCGGGATTCGATGAATCTCCGGCGCGCCTGTCACATCAATCAGGACAACCAACCGATGCCGGAACTGCTGCAAACGGAACCTCCGTGGGTTCCCCGGCAGCCATGTCCCGCATTCCAATCCGACCGCGAGGCCGACCGCATGGAATCTTATCTGGTGTCACTGGGCGCGGGCGTGCTCATCGGCGTGATCTACAGCGTGATCAGGGTCCGCTCGCCCGCGCCGCCGCTGATCGCCCTGGTTGGCTTGCTGGGCATGGTGATCGGCGCGCAGGCCGTTCCCGCCCTGAAGCCGCTGCTGGGTCTTTAATCAACGTGAGGAAACGCCCGTGAGCGCAACCGACAGCCACCCCGATCTCATTCTTCATAACGCACGCATCACCACGCTGGACCGCTCCAACCCGCTCGTCAGCGCCGTGGCCATCGCCAACGGCCGCTTCGTCGCGGTTGGCGGCGAGGCGGACGTCATGCCGCTCGCGGGACGCGGCACGCGCGTCATCGACTTGCAGGGGCGCCCCGTGCTGCCCGGCCTGATCGACAATCACCTGCACCTCATCCGCGGCGGCCTGAACTACAACATGGAACTGCGCTGGGACGGCGTGCGCTCGCTCGCCGTTGCCATGGAGATGCTCAAGCAGCAGGTTGCGATCACGCCCGCGCCACAATGGGTGCGCGTGGTCGGCGGCTTTACGGAGCACCAGTTCGCCGAGAAACGCCTGCCCACGATCGAGGAACTCAACGCGGCCGCGCCGGACACGCCCGTGTTCATCCTGCACCTGTACGATCGTGCGCTGCTGAACGCCGCCGCGCTGCGCGTGGTGGGCTACACGAAGGACACGCCGGAGCCGCCGGGCGGCACGATCCTGCGCGACGCCACGGGCACGCCCACCGGCCTGCTGCTCGCCAATCCGAACGCGACGATCCTCTACGCGACGCTCGCCAAGGGGCCGAAGCTGCCAGCCGAGTACCAGTACAACTCAACGCGTCATTTCATGCGCGAACTGAACCGCCTGGGCGTGACGGGCGCGATCGACGCGGGCGGTGGTTCGCAGAACTATCCGGACGACTACGAAGTCATCCGCAAGCTGCACGACGCGGGCGAGATGACGGTGCGCATCGCGTACAACCTCTTCACGCAGAAGCCGGACGCGGAAAAGGAAGACTTCGTGAACTGGACGCAGAGCGTCAAGTATCACGATGGCTCGGATTACTTCCGGCATAACGGCGCGGGCGAGATGCTCGTGTTCTCGGCGGCCGACTTCGAGGACTTCCGCGTGGCGCGCCCTGAATTGCCGCCGGAGATGGAGGGCGAGCTCGAAGGCGTCGTGCGCGTGCTCGCGCAGAACCGCTGGCCGTGGCGTCTGCACGCCACTTATGACGAAACGATCAGCCGCGCGCTGGACGTGTTCGAGAAGGTCAACCGCGACATTCCGCTCGAAGGGCTGAACTGGTTCTTCGATCACGCGGAAACCGTTTCGGATCGCTCGCTCGACCGCATCGCGGCGCTGGGCGGCGGCATCGCCGTGCAGCACCGCATGGCGTACCAGGGCGAATATTTCGTCGAACGATATGGTGCGCGCGCGGCCGAGGCCACGCCGCCCGTCGCGAAGATGCTCGCCAAAGGCATCAAGGTCTCCGCGGGCACCGACGCCACACGCGTGGCGTCGTACAACCCGTGGGTGTCGCTTGCGTGGCTCGTGAGCGGCAAGACGGTGGGCGGCCTGCGCCTGTATCCGCAGCGCGATCTGCTCGATCGGGAAACGGCGCTGCGCATGTGGACCGAGTACGTCACGTGGTTCTCGAATGAAGAGGGCAAGAAGGGCCGTATTGCGGTGGGGCAGCTTGCCGACCTGATGGTGCCGGACCGCGACTTCTTCGCCTGCGCCGAGGACGATATCGCCGACACCACAGCGCTGCTTACGGTGGTGGACGGCCGGATCGTGTGGGGCGCGGGTCCGTTCTCGGAGCACGACGCGCCGATCCCGCCCGCGATGCCCGACTGGTCGCCGGTGCGCCAGTACGGCGGCTACGGCGGCTGGGGCGCGACGCAGCAGACTGGCGCGCCATTGCAGCGCGCGGCCGCGGCGGCGCTATGCGCCTGTGCGAGCGCGTGCAACCTGCATGGCCATGCGCACGGGAGCGCATGGGGCAGCGCGCTGCCGACCTCGGATGCGAAGGGCTTCTGGGGCGCGTTCGGTTGTTCGTGCTGGGCGATCTGACGTGGCGGCGTTCACGGGCCGGGGCAACCCGGCGTGGATTCGCGCGTTGCTTGCGCAGCCATGGGTTGCGCCGCTCGTGCGCGTTGCGCTGGTTTCCGCATGGCTGATCGGTGGCGTGGACAAGCTGCTGGACTTCGACGCGGCCGTTGCGGAGCAGGCGCATTTCGGCCTGCATCCGCCCGCGCTGTGGGCCGCGCTTGCGATCGTGGTGGAGATCGGCGGCTCGCTGTGCGTGGTGTTGCGCCGCTTCACGTGGCTCGGCGCGGGCGCGCTGGGTGTGCTCACGCTCGTGGCCATGCTGGTCGCCAACGACTTCTGGAACCATACGGGCGCCGCGCATTTCATGGCGCTGAACAGTTTTTTTGAGCACCTCGGGCTGATCGCGGCGCTCGTGCTGGCCACGCTGCTGGAAGATATCCGCGACTGACCGGCACAAACCTATGATGAAACAAGGAAATCCGACGATGAAAGCACTTCGTTCCGCACTGCTCGCGCTGATGGTGGCGGGCGGTCTTGTCGCCGCACCCGCGTCGTTCGCGAAACCGCCTGTGATGGAGTCCGAAACACCGGCCGTGGCCGTCGGCCCGCAGTACGATACGACGCACGTGTACGTTGCCCCGGAAGACTTCGACCGCTTCACGGACAGCTTCGTGGCGACCTTCGGCGGCAGCAAGTCAAAACAGGGCGTGTTCCAGGTCACGCCCACGCCGAGCCAGACAATGTCGCAGCTCGTGTTCACACCGTCGGGCACGATCTCCGTGTTCGGCTTCAAGACGCCGGTGCCGTATCCCTTCGGCTCGGAGCGTACCGGCTACCTCGTGACTGACATGGACGCGGCAGTGAAGGCGGCGCGCGCGCATGGAGCGGACGTGATCGTCGACACCTTCCCCGATCCGATCGGGCGCGACGCGATCATCTCGTGGGCGGACGGCGTGAACATGCAGCTTTACTGGCACAACCAGGCCCCGCACTACGATGCGCTCCAAATGGTTCCCGAGAACCGTGTGTACGTTTCGCCGAAAAGCCTGCACAAGCTGGTGCATGACTTCGTGAAGTTCTCTCACGGCAAGGTGGTGTCCGATGAGGCGAAGGCGCCGGGCGTTGAAATCGGTCGGCCGGACGAGACGTATCGGCGCGTGCGGATCGAATCGGGCTTCGGCAAGATGACCGTGCTGGTGACGGACGGCCGTCTGCCCTATCCGTTCGGGCGCGAAACGACGGGCTACGAAGTGGCGAATCTCGACGAGACGCTGCAAAAGGCCCAGGCCGCGGGTGTGAAGGTGCTGGTGCCGGCGTTCACCTCGGACGGTCGCAACGCGGCGATCGTCCAGTTCCCGGGCGGGTACATCGCCGAAATCCACGCCAACGCGGCGAAATGAAATACGAGGACACGATCCTGGCGGCGGTCGCGGGCTTTGTAGACACGCTGAGTTTCGTGGCGCTGTTCGGACTCTTCACCGCGCACGTCACGGGCAACTTCGTGCTGATCGGCGCAGGCGTGGCTGGCTACGGGCAGGGCGTGCTCCTCAAGCTGATCGTGTTCCCGGCGTTCGGCGCGGGCGTGGCAGGCAGCAGCCTGCTGTTGCGCTCGCTCAGCGGGCAGCACGCGCGCCAGGGCGCGCGCCTGCTTCATGCGGTGCAAGCAGTGCTGATGCTCGGCTTTTGTCTCGCGGGCGTCTGGGCATCGCCGGTCAGCCAGCCCGACACGCTGCCGGTGGTCGTGGCCGGCGTGCTCGGCGCGTTCGCGATGGGCGTGCAGAACGCGCATCCACGCCTGATCGTGCGGGCCGCCGTGCCGAATACGGTGATGACGGGCAACGTCACGCAGGCGATTCTCGACGTCGTGGACATGGTGCACACGGGCGCGCCTGAGAGCCTGCGCGCCGCGGCGCGCGCCCGGTTCGCGAAGATGATGCCGGCCATCGCGGCGTTTGCGGCGGGGGCGGTGGGCGGCGCGCTCGGCCTGCGCTACGTGGGTTTCTGGGCGCTGCTCGTGCCCGTGTGCGCGCTGGCTGCGCTCGCGTTGACCACCGGAGAGCACGAGCGCGCGGCAACCGCCGACCCGGCATAACGCGAACGAATCGAAGCGGCGGGGCGCCTGCCCTTCGTACGTCTCGCGAAATCAAACACACGCCGTCAACGGCAAGGAAAAACATGGTGTCGAGCACGACGCGCGGGCGTCGAAAGAAAAGGGCCGCGGGCGTTGCGGCTGCCGCCGGGCTGCTGATGATGAGCGCCCATGCGGCATTCGCAGAGACGGGAACGAACGCGCCGGACAATACGCCCACGTGCGACGTCAAGCGCCCCGTGCCTGGCTTCAACCGCTGGCAGGAAGACTGGGGCGTGCTCGCGAATCCGTGCCTGCCGCGCAGGCCATTCGACGGGCTCAAGTACATCCCGCTTTCGAAGAGCGATCCCACCTGGTATCTCTCACTGGGTGCGAACCTGCGCGAGCGTTTCGAACTCAACAACACGCCGCTCTTCGGTCTTGGCAGCGCGCGGCCCGACAGCTGGGTGATCCAGCGCGCCGAAGTCCACGCAGACGCACACTTCGGCGAGCACGTGCAGGCATTTTTCCAGCTCGAAGACGCGCGGCCATTCGGTAAGGACTCCGTCACCCCCGTGGACAAGAACCCGCTCGATATCGAGCAGGCATTCGTGGCGTTCGTCTACGGCGTGGGCGGCGGCACGTTCAAGGCGCGCGTGGGCCGGCAGGAAATGGCGTTCGACTTGCAGCGCTTCGTTTCCGTGCGCGACGGCCCGAACGTGCGCCAGGCCTTCGACGCGCTGTGGGCTGACTACGAGATCGGCAAGTGGCGCTTCATCGGCTACCTCACGCAGCCCGTGCAGTACCGCGACACCGCCGTGTTCGACGACGTCTCGAACGGTCACCTCACCTTCAGCGGCGTGCGCGTGGAGCGCGCGAACACGGGGCCGGGCGATCTCTCGGCGTACTGGTCGCGCTACGAGCGCGACAACGCGCGCTTTCTCGATGCGAGCGGCAAGGAGCGGCGCGACGTGTTCGACGCGCGCTACGCAGGCAAACAGGCACAGTTCGACTGGGACGTGGAAGGCATGGTGCAGACCGGTCGCGTGGGTGCCGATACGGTGGGCGCGTGGGCATTCGGTGCGCTGGGCGGCTATACGCTCGCCGCGCTGCCGGGCACGCCGCGTCTCGGGCTCCAGGTTGACGGCGCATCCGGCGACCGGCATCCCGGCGACGGCCGTGTGGAAACGTTCAATCCGCTTTTTCCGAATGGTTACTACTTCACGCTGGCTGGCTACACGGGTTACAGCAACGTGATTCACGTGAAGCCTTCGCTCACGTTCAAGGTGACGCCGAAGGTGACGCTGCTCACGGCGCTGGGCTTCCAGTGGCGTGACACGACGGCGGATGCGGTCTACGGCCAGGGCATGGCGGTGGTGCCGGGTACGGCGGGCAAGGGCAATCGCTGGACGGGCATGTATGCGCAGGTGCGCGCGGACTGGCTGGTCAGCGACAACGTGGCACTCGCACTCGAAGCGGTGCATTTCGAGGTGGGCGATTCGCTGCGTGCGCTCGGTGCACGCAATGCGGATTATGTCGGCGTGGAAGCGAAGTTCGGCTGGTAATGAAGGGTATCGACAGGGGGCGCCATGAGTACGCATCTGCATGAACTGGAACTCGCGCGGTTGCGTGCCGCCGTGCGTGCGAATCTCGACGACGCGCGCGTATGGCGCTGGTACGCGGATCTTATGGAGGACGAGCGTGTGAGTTGCACGCGCACACGCGACGGCTGGCAGATCACCATCGATGGGCGCTGCACCGTGGAGGACGAATCGTTCGATCGTGCGGTGCGGCTTGCCGCGCGCACGTGGCTCGATATTCCGCGCGCGCCGCTCACACTGCGCCGCCGTCGCAAGCGCGCGATGAAGCCAGGCGTGGCGCTCTTTCCACAGATCATCTAGTGCGACTGTTAGCCATAGGCAAAGCACCGACGCTGTGCGCTTCCATTCGCTGCGGCTCGCTATGACCGGCGCCAAACAGCGTGGGGAACATCACACGCCGCCGCAGCGGTTATTTCGATTTGGTAGACTCTCGAACACCATCCTTGGTTTCTTCGTCCAGCCCCTATGAGCGCTACCCAGCCGGACATACCGTCCTCCGATTTCATTCCGGCAGACGTACGACAGAGGGTGGGCAGCCAGGTATTGCCCGGTGGGCAAATGGGCATTAGCCGGCTGAAGAGCGCGCGCCGGAACATGGGGCGAACCGCGCCATACGAACTCGAGAACGCCGATCTCATCGTCTTGCAATTGCGCGCTTTCGGCGAACAGGACTTATGGCTCGACGGGCGTCCCGCACCGTTCGTGCCGTATGACGCAGGGACTGTGACGGTCCACGACCTCGACCGCAATTGGGTCGCGGACCTCAAGGGCGTATTCGATTGCATTCATTTTCATCTGCCCCGCGAGTCGCTCGAGGAGACGGTCGATGACGTTGGCGGCCGCGGACGCCCACAGCTTTATCTGCCGCCTCATCGAAGCGTCGTCGATCCTGTGATCCACGGTCTTGGTCAGGCGTTGCTGCCCGCGCTGGCTCGACCGGACGAGGCGACCCAACTCTTCGTCGATCACATGGCGCTCGCATTCCAGGCTCACGTCGCACACCAGTATGGCGGCGTCAACGCGCGCAGGGACAAACTGCATAGCCGGCTCGCGCCGTGGCAGGAGCGTCGCGCGAAGGAACTGCTGCTGGCGCACCTGGACGGGAAGATCTCGCTTGCCGACGTGGCGCGCGCATGCGGCTTGTCGCGTGGCTATTTTCTTAAGGCTTTCCACCAGACGACGGGACTGCCGCCTTATCGCTGGCTCGTCAGTCAGCGCATCGAGCTGGCCAAAGCGTATCTGCGCGATGCTCAGATGCCTTTGAGTGCGATTTCGCAGGCTTGTGGCTTTGCGGATCAGAGCCATTTCACGCGAAGCTTCACGCGGGTCACGGGCGTGAGTCCTGGACGGTGGCGCTTGGGGGCTCTGTCGCAATAACGCGGTCCGGTATGATGTGCCGCAGGCCGTGCTTGCGCTGCATCGTCGTATGCGTCAGCAACTCGTGAAATTCCGCACGATGCAGTTCAACAGTCTTCGCGGGCTGTTGAGCGAGTATGGCGAAGTGATGGGATGCGGTAGGGCAGCGCTCGACAAGGCAATAGTCGAGATTCTGGAAAGGTTGTCAGGGGCGGGCATTAGTCACGTAGTCAAGGTCATGACCGGCGCTTCGTTGGCCAGCCACGAGGTAGGTGTTTTTCCGACGAGTCTTCTGAAGACACGCGTGAAATGCGCTTGATCGCTGAAGCCATATCGTTGCGCAATCTGCGCGATCCCGTCATGGAGTTCAATCAAATCGATCTGCGCGGCGGCAATGCGAATTCTTAACCTCCATTGATGGGGCGTATATCCAACGCTTCGCCTGAAAATGCGAAAAAAATAGGATTTCGACAAGTTCACGGAAACCGCAATATCTGTCATTGAAAGCTCGGCAGTCGTATCGGCTTCCAAAGCCTGTAGAACGCTGTCAAGCCATGGAGGCGGTGGTTCCGGAAGTGCCGCAGTCGGACCTTGTGTGGTTCTTTTCGGCTTAATGCTCATCGAGTTCCCCTCGAATTGTTTTTCTTCACAGATGGCACGAGCGGCAGTGTGCCTCATTGGAAGGGAAATTTGCATATACGTAAAATCAATACATCCTTGAAAAAAAATCAAGAATCGGCCGACTGAGCTTCGCTTTGTCAGGTTGGGTAATGTCCTCTCTAATGAGCACCAGCTGACGCGCGTCTGAACTACACTCCAGCCTCCCAGAGGCAGCGACGAATGCGCTCAATGAAGAACGCGCAACTGGCATGGCGCGGCGAACGCATGCTGTTCGTCACGGTTGAGGGTGACAGCGCGCATGCCTTCCTTCTGCTCGCGGATCAGGTCGAAGCCGTCGAGCACGTCGAATGCACCGTTGATCGAGTGGGGATTCGAGGCCAGTTCGCAGGGACCGGATCGGAAGCGCCCGCGTGCCATTTTCTGGCCTGTCCAGGCGATTGATTTTGCTGTGTGGGTAGGATGATGGGTACGGGGTAGGGCGGTCGGGTGGGAGTCAAACCTGGCGCGGCTTCGCCGGCAACTGAGGAGTCGGCTGCCTTCCGCCACATGGGCCTTCCGGCCTGCTCCGATCTCTCTTCCGATGGCCCCCAGACGACCGCATTCTGTTCGAAGCTCTCTCGCCGCAATATGACGGATGCCTGGACGTCGGCGGAAAGATCGTGGACTATCAATTTCGCCATCCGCCTTACGGCTGCCACGACGAATCGGCTATTGCCCAGAACGCGGCTTTCGGTTTCAGGTTCGCGTCGAATAGCAGCGGCAGATTGGTACGCGGCACCGGTATGGAGGTCAGCCACGTGTGCTTGTCCGAATAGCCCCAGAAGCTGACGGCCTTGATGCTTGGCTCGTGCTCGAACAGATCGAACACCGCGCGATACCGCTGCGCCTGCGCACGCATCACGTCGTTCGGCACCGGTTGGCCGAGATCGGGCAAGCACGCAGGCGGATGGCTCCAGCATGCGCCCGGGTCGCTGTAGAGACTGACATCGAGTTCCGTCACCTGGTTTTCGAGTCCGAGGGCGGCGACGTCGTCGAAAGCCTGCTTCATACTTTGCAGCGGCGGCCAGTTGATGCTGATATGCATTTGATGCCCGACGCCATCGATCGGCACGCCCTGAGCACGCAAATCGCGTATCACGGAGAGCAACTTCGCGCGCTTGGCCGCGTCGTCCGTGCTGTACTCGTTGATATAGAGCTTGACGTCAGGGTCGGCCGCACGCGCGGCGCGCAACGCAATTGCAATGTAGTCCTTGCCGAGCGCGCGATACCACGGGCTGTCTTCGCGATACACCTGATGCGGGTCGTCGCTGATGACTTCGTTCACGACGTCCCATGCATAGACCTTGCCGCGAAAATGCGTGACGACATCGGTCACATAGCGTTGGAGCCGTGCCGCGACGATATCGTGATAATGCGGATCTTTGGCGTCGCCTGCAAAGAACCAGTCCGGCGCCTCGGTCCATTCGCCGCTCCTGTAATGCCACACCAGCGTGTGCCCACGCACGGCCAGGCCATGCGCCTGCGCGAACGCCACGATCTGGTCGGCCGGCGCGAAGTTGTACTCGCCTGCGGCCACGCCTATCGTGCCCGGCTTCATTTTGTTCTCGGCGGTCAGGCTCGAGAACTGGGCGGCCAGCAGCGCGGCGTCGGCGGGACTGTCGATGGAATCGGGTTCAATCGCCGCGCCTACCTTGAAATGCGCGGCCATCACGCTTTTCAGTTGCGGCACGGCCTGCGTGGGAGCGGCCGCGAGCGGCAATCCATCGGGGGTGGCAGCCGTTTGGTTGTGCGCGCAACCTGAGATCGACGCAATCGTGAGCAATGTGACGCCTGCGTACAGTGCACGCACGGCGACTCCCGATGGACGCATTCCCGTCTCCTTATAGTGATGTGCCTCGCCAGAAAGCATGTTTGCGTACCATGCGACGTTACCGGTAACGTCGTGGGATGTTAAACACCGGACTTCAAGGCTGCCATGCGGGGTTTACCTGACGCGCGCGAGGTGCAGCGGCGGCTTTTGACGAGAGAACGAGAACTGCGCATCGATGTCGAGTACGCGCGACATAGACTGCGCCGCTCGACACGTCGCAGCGCTAGCTACAGCGTTACCTACCAAAGAAAGCGCACGCCGAGATCGCCCTCGACGCCACTGCGGCGGACATTGCTACTTCCACTTACGGCGAACTGGTAGCCGAACTGTCCGTAAAGGTTCAGCCGATCCTTGATCCTGGCGGTGACACCGCCGGCGAGCTCGAGCCGCGTGGCCTGCACATTCAGCGGCACCGGTTCATTGCCGAAGGTCGTGGTGGCCTGGGCATTGAAATCCCGCCACAGGTTGGCACGCATATAGGGCTGCCACACCGCTTCATGGCTGCCTTCGATGGTCCACTTCGCGCGCACGCCGAGACGGCCAGTCGCGCCCGACGTGGAGCCGAGGGACACGTCGCCCAGACCGTCGTTCGTGTCGGAGAACGACACATGCTGCCAGATGATTTGCGCCTGCGGCTCCAGCTCGAAACCCGGGCCGAGCGGCAGCGGGATCGGGTAGCCACCCTCGAGGGATGTCACGAAGCCCGTACCCTGAACCGGCAGATTCGCGAACTGCGTGGTCGCGGCGCCGTCGTAGTGCGTACCCTGCACGACTGCATCGAGATACCAGCCGCTGGGGCCGTAGTGCGTCCAGTAGCCACCGCCTGTGTAGGCATTCAGATGCATCGAGCCGGTGTGCTCCAGCACGTATCCGGTTGTCGCGGCGTTGGTGACGAGGCCATCGACATCGGCACTGCCGTAGCCGTATGCAAAGTAGACGCCTGCCGCATCGCGATGACCGGGCAGGAAGCTTCCTCGCCATACGTCGAGACCCGTCTGCAAGCCTCCGACTCCGCCGCTCGCGCGCGGATCGGCGTAGGCCTCGTAGTGGTTGTCGATCTGGCCGCCGAACACGCGTCCCCAGGCGGAGCTTGCCCAGCCCGAACCGCCCGCTGCGCCGCTCTGCGTCGTAAGCGTGTCGCCGATGCGCTCATGCAGCGTCCCGAGCATCTCGACACCCATCTGCCGGGCGACCGGTTGCACGACGCCGTAGGTGGCGAGTTCCGGCCCGATGATCGGGTAGATGCCAGGCGGCAGCGGATCCGGTGGGAGCCCGGTGCCGGTTCCCGGTTCCAGTTCCTCTTCGCCTCCCCCCGGTGGAGGCGGCACGACGAACGAGGAGCGCAGGAACCAGTCCTCGGGATTGCTGCTGTTGAGGCCACCGCGAAACAAACGATAGTCTTCGGCGCCACCGCGCGCCTCGCCAGCGAGCGTAAAGGCATCCGACGCCGTGGTGCCACCGTTGGTTGTCTCGACGACGAGAATGCCGTTGCCCGTCGTCAACCCACCGGAGCCTCCGGCGTTCGTGATGCGTACGGCTGAAGGGTCGGCGCGGCCGCCGTTGATGACGAGCTTGTCCGACGGCGAGCCATCCAGACCGAGGAACGTGCGCAGCGCGAGCGTGCCGCCGGCCCCCACATAATTTCTGACGGTCACCACACCGAATTGCCCCGCCGGTAGACCGAAGCCCGGCTCAACCGTTCCGGCATTGGTGACGGTATTCAAGTCCGTTCCTGCACCGCCCAGGGTTCCGTTCGCCTCCACATTGACCGGCGACTGCAACGAGCCGGTCAGATTGAGCACGCCACCGCGAACGTTGGTCACACCGGTATAGGTGTTCTGGCCGGACAATGTGAGCACGCCGTTGCCGGCCTTGGTCAGTGCGCCGCTTCCCGAAAGCACGCCGGACCACGTCGCGCCGAGGCCGTTGGTGTCGATGGTCGACGTCGTGCCGCCGACCAGCGTTGCGTTGACGCCTGCGCTCAGCGCCGAACCCACCACCTGGATGGTTCCACCGCCGAGGTTGAATGCATACGTGCCGCCCAGATTGTTGAAGTCGCCGAACAGCGAATTCCCGCCAATCTGCAGTGTGCCGCCCGACAGGTTGTACGTACCGTTGCCGGCCGCCGCGAGGAACAGTCTCGACCCGCTGCCGATTGCCAGGGTGCCGCCGGTCTGGTTGATCGTACCGGTGCCCTCGCTACCCGTCGACGCGACGTTCGAGCCGAGGAACAGCGACCCGTTGGCCACGTTGAAGGTGCCGCCGCTCAGGTTGAGCGTGCCGTTGCTCGGGTTGCCTTGCGTATTGCGGCCGAGCGTCACGAAGTCGGTGACGCTGTTGCCGAACGTGACCGTTCCGCCCAACAGGTTGTAGGTGCCCGTTCCGCCCTGATTGCCGATATTCAGCGACACCGGCGTGCCCGGCGTACCGAAGACGACATTGCCCGCGGTGTGCGTCACCGTGCCTGTGCCGCCGAAGTCGCCGACCTGAAGCGCGGAGTTGATCGTGAGCGTGCCGCCGCCCACGTTCAACGTGCCCGACGACGTCGATCCGGGCACCTGCGTCGCCAGCGCATTGCCGAGGCCCAGCGAAAGATAGTCGATCGCGGCGCTGCCGCTAGTGACCGCGAGTCCGCCGCCCACGACAAAAGCCGAGCCGCCCTGAATCCGCGCGCCGTTGATCGTGAACGTCCCTGTGCCAGTCTTGACCAAGATGCCGTGCAGCGCGTCGTTCACCGTGCCGGTATTGACGATCGTGCCGGAGAAGGTGGTGTTCGTGTTATCGGTGCCAAGCACCAGGATGTTCTCGCCGTCGATCACGGTGCCGCTGCCCGACAGGTTCGGCAGCGGCACGACACCGGTCGGGATCCCCGGTATCGGCGTGGTCGTGACGCCCGAAATATCGAAGGTGCCGTTGTTCAACATCCCGCTGGTCAGATTGATGCTGCCGTTGCCGGTCAGCGCCAGCGTGCCGGCCGAGATGGTCGTCATGCCGGTATAGGTGTTCGCATTGGTCAGCGTGAGCACGCCGTTGCCGACCTTGGTCAGCGCGCCGCTTCCGGAAAGCACGCCGGACCATGTCGCGCCGAGGCCGTTGGTGTCGATGGTCGACGTCGTGCCGCCGACGAGCGTTGCGTTGACGCCTGCGTTCAGCGCCGAACCCACCACCTGGATCGTTCCACCGCCGAGGTTGAATGCATACGTGCCGCCCAGATTGTTGAAGTCGCCGAACAGCGAATTCCCGCCAATCTGCAGTGTCCCGCCCAACAGCTTGTACGTACCGTTGCCGGCCGCCGCGAGGAACAGTCTCGACCCGCTGCCGATTGCCAGGGTGCCGCCGGTCTGGTTGATCGTACCGGTGCCCTCGGTACCCGTTGACGCGACGTTCGAGCCGAGGAACAGCGACCCGTTGGCCACGTTGAAGGTGCCGCCGCTCAGGTTGAGCGTGCCGTTGCTCGGGTTGCCTTGCGTATTGCGGCCGAGCGTCACGAAGTCGGTGACGCTGTTGCCGAACGTGACCGTTCCGCCCAACAGGTTGTAGATGCCCGTTCCGCCCTGATTGCCGATATTCAGCGACACTGGCGTGCCCGGCGTACCGAAGACGACATTGCCCGCGGTCTGCGTCACCGTGCCAGTGCCACCGAAGTCGCCGACCTGAAGCGCCGAGTTGAACGTGAGCGTGCCGCCGCCCACGTTCAACGTGCCCGACGACGTCGATCCGGTGCCCAGCGAAAGATAGTCGATCGCGGTGCTGCCGTTGGTGAGCGCCAGTCCACCGCCCACCACGAAAGCCGAGCCGCCCTGGATCGTCGCGCCGTTGATCGTAATCGTCCCGGCCCCGGTTTTGACAAACTGGCCTTGTAGCGACACGGGATCGCTCGCAACGCCGGCGTTGTTGATCGTGCCGGAGAAATCGGTGTCGGTGCCATCGGTACCAACAATCAGGACGTGGTTGGGGGGAGTGTCGATGGCTCCGCTCCCGGAGAGATTGGGCAGTTCAGTGGGTATCTGCTGTGCCAGCGCCGGCACGGGTGACAGGCCCAGGAGCCAGACGGCATGGAGGATGCTGAGGGAGTTGAGCCGCTGATGCCGCGTCGTCAGCGATGTCGCCAATTGACTGCGCGCGACGCCTGCAAAAGTGTTTAACGATGCGCGACGAATCGATCTTGCAGCCATGCCAGCCCCTCCAATACCCGCCGGTGGAAGCTTGTCAGTTCAGTGAACTCGACCTTGGGAGACCGACCCATCGACGATAAATGTTGGACAGCGAGGCCCCGAACAGTCAATGCCCTACTAGTTGTGCCCTGTCGGTTGAGTTGTAATTAAGCCTCGCTAATAATAGGTAGGCGGATCGAATTGTCAAGAAGAAACCCGGAAGGATTCGATTGCGAATCTACCATCTCCTAAACACGCGTGAACGCAACCAAAATGCATGTTATTCAATATGTTTGCATTCAGTAAATTGGATACCTAAGTATTATTATCGGTGGCGACGATTGGCGGCTTCGCCCTTTAAATGAACTGCCCTTCGAGAACTTCCTTTGACGCTGATTGCAGTGTCGTAACAGTTCGCTGACAATGATGCAGGCGTGCAATTACACCGCTTGATGCAGAATCGGCGCAATGGCCACAACGACACGACCATGAATACCATGGACGACCCAGAATCGCTTTCCCTGGCACTGCCCGACGGCACCAAGGTCTCTGCGCTCCTCCGAGTGCCGGAGGACGCGCGAGCCCTGTATGTCTTCGCGCACGGCGCCGGGGCGGGCATGCAGCATGCCGGCATGTCGTCATTGGCCGACGCGCTTGCGTCGGCCAATGTCGCCACACTGCGCTACCAGTTTCCGTACATGGAGCGGGGCTCCAGGCGGGTGGACTCGCCGGCCGTGGCACATGCTGCCGTGCAGGCAGCAGTCGCAGAGGGCCGCCGGCGGCTGCCAGACCTGCCGCTCTTCGCGGGCGGCAGGTCGTTCGGCGGCCGCATGACGTCCCAGGCCCAAGCCATCGCACCGCTCGACGGCGTGCGTGGCCTCGCTTTCGTCGCATTCCCGCTGCACCCGGCGGGCGCGCCCGGCGTGGAGCGAGCACGGCACCTGGCGGACGTCACGGTGCCGATTCTCTTCCTGCAGGGCACGCGCGACAAGCTGGCCGAGCTTCACCTGCTGAGGTCGGTCGTCGAGACACTGGGGCCACGCGCCACGCTGCATGTGGTGGACGACGCAGATCATTCGTTCCACGTGCGCGCGTCCTCCGGCCGGACCGACGCGGAAGTCGTGCTCGAGCTGGCACGGACGATGTCGGCGTGGTTCTTCGCCGAAGGAGAGTTCGTGCCAGGTACCTGGTCCAGGAAATCAGGCGCGAGTCGATAAATCTACAAAGACTTCAACTGAACCGAAGACCGGGTAGAGCCCGATTGGGAGTGCGTGAACGTCCGTTCGTCGGGGCGACGCGGGGGTACGTTCCTACGGTTTAGATAGGAATACTTACTCAAGTACCACATTGAGTGTCGATTTTTAAGGAAAACTAAAACTCATGAAGCCTGCGAGGAGTCGCGCAGATCGGGGCGCGGGTAACAGGCGAGGGCGCCGGAAGACCGTGTACTGTCCCGAGGCGTCCCGATTGGACGCTCCCATGCGGGCGGCGTGCGTCGCGGAGCCGCCTTGCCGTCCGCGATATTTCCCGGCGAACTTGCACATACGGCTCGGAGGGGCGAGGGCCCAGGCTGTGAGGAATGAACGTCGGTGTGCGCGCGAACAAACCGCAATGATCGGCGAGATGGCATCACCTCCGCTCCCTGCCTGCTGGCGAGGCCAGGATCATATCCAGAAGCAGGGGCGGCTGCAACGGCTTCACGAAGTGGTGATCGAAGCCTGCGGCGCGGCTGCGCGCCCGGTCGCCGTCCTGCCCGTAGCCGGTCAGCGCCACGTACGTGCGCGCCCGCGAGACGAGTAGGGTGCGTAAGCGCCTGCACAATTCGTAACCGTCCATGCCAGGAAGGCCGATATCGAGCACGACGACGTCAGGATCGATTGACGGCGCGCATTGCAGGGCTGCGACCGGATCATGAAGCGTCTCTACGATATGACCATGGATCCGCAGCCACTCGGCGAGCGCAAGGGCCGCATCTTCATTATCGTCGACCACGAGGACCCGCCGCCCCGCGGCTGCCGTCACAGTCGCCATACCGCCCTTCGCATCGGCAGGCAGCGGTTCGACGTTGCCGCGCGGCAGCTCGACGGTGAATTCGCTGCCGCATCCGGGCCCGTCGCTCGTCGCGCGCACCGAGCCGCCGTGCAGCTCGACGAGATTTTTCACGAGCGCCAGACCGAGCCCCAGTCCGCCTGCACCGCGTCCGTCGGCTGCGTTGCCGCGATAGAACGGCAAGAAGATTTGCGTAAGCGAGTCCGGTGCGATGCCCATGCCGTTATCGCGTACGCGGATCTGGACATGTTGACCGTCGCATGAAGCTCTTACGCTTATCTTGCCCGCCGCATCGGTATAACGTGCCGCGTTCGTAAGCAGATTGCTGATGATTTGCGCGAAGCGCACGGGATCTGCGTCGCAGATCATGTCGCTCCCGATATCGACCTCGAGGGCGTGTCCGCGCAGCTCGAGCAGCGGGCTTGCCATTTCTACTGCCTTCGCGATCGCCTCCCGAACATTGACGGCTTCCTTTTTCAGCACCACGTCGCCGCGTGTGATGCGGGAAACATCCATCAGGTCATCGACCAGACGGACGAGGTGGTCCACCTGGCGCTCGACGATCAAATGCTCGCGGGCCACTGCCGTTTCTCCGCGCAGCCGCATCAGCTGCAGCGCGGTGACAATCGGTGCCAGCGGGTTGCGCAGTTCGTGACCCAGCATGGCGAGGAATTCATCCTTGACGCGACCTGCCTGCTCGAGATCAGCGACCAGCGTGGCCCGTTCCGCATGCAGTCGTTCCAGCCGTTCACGCGTACGCACATGCTCCGTAACGTCAACGGCCGTCAGGATCAGGCTGTCGACAGGCTGGCCGCTTTCCGGATGCAGCGGATTGATGTGCACGGTGAACACGCGCCCAGCGCCAGCGGCTCCGTGACGGCGGTGTTCGTCGATGACGACCGCCTCGCCGCGCGCGAACGCGCGCCGCAACGCCTGTACGACCTCATGATCCCCGGGAAACACGTCGGCGTAGCGGCAACCGATGACGTCATCGTGACCCGCCAGCGCCGCGTAGGCGAGATTCGCGAGGCGGAAGCAATGATCGGGACCGACGAGCAGTGCGGAGGCGACAGGTGAATTCATCAGCATGCCGTCACGCTGTCGCTCGGCGCGCTGCCGGCGCAGGATTTCCGCCTCCAGGGCGCCCGCTTTTTGCCGCCAGAGCGCAGTGTGCCGGAATGCCTCCGCTGGCGAATCGGCGGTGAAAATGTCGTCTGGCAGCACGCGCGTATGGGCGTCGCAGATGTGCCGGAAAACGCCAGTTTCTTCGCCAGTCGGAAAGAGGCGTTGCGGGTAGGCGCACATCAGCGAGAAGTGGTACCGGGTGCCCAGCGCGTTCCACAGGTGCTCGAGCCGCAGGGCTGCGTCATGCCGGCCCTGCGCGGACAACAGCGCGACCATCTCGCCAAACGCGTGCACGGGTCCGCTGCGTCGCGCAGCGCGGGCGACAATGGCACCGACCGTCGAATCGAACAGACGCTCGTCCGGCCAGCCGTCAACGCTCAGACCCGAGAGCGTCGTCTGCGCATCGAGCATGACGAGTGACGACTCGCGGGCCTCAGGATCGCCGCGGACGCTGCGACCGCTCAGGCGCGCCCGAAGCGCGGCGAGATGCGGCTCCGTTGCAATCAGGATCGCGCTGCCGCCGGCGTCCAGCCCTTCTTCCGCGAAGTCCGCGACGCGCCGGATCAGCGGCGCGTCGTCTTCATAGAAGTGCACGCAGTGGTCGGCATGGCCGCCCGATCCTGCCGTCAATACGTCGGTAGTTTTCATCGATGACACCGGAGGGATGGATCGCCTGCGCCCTTGCGCATCGGAGGCCCCGGCCGCCGAAAGACCAAAGCGGTGCGGGCAACGTTATGCCCAGCAAAAATCGTTCCGCCGCATACACTCCAGTTCCAAGCTGATCGGTTTCCAGTGACGCATCAGCCGATGATTTCGGTGACCGCTATGATATGAAGCGAAGTTCCCGACGCGGGATATTTGGCTGTACGACGCCTGTGCTAGTTGCGCTGGAGCGAGCGACGCACTCGCGAATTCATGTCGCGGCCGACTGGCAGCCCAATAGCCGAAAGAAAGTATCGCGCCTGCGGGAAGCCGCTTTCGGGGTAGTGCTCGAAAATTCGGTTGAACGCCTCGACGAGTGGACGGGCACGCACCGGAACGGGGGCGTCTGGCCCCAGCATCAAGGCAGTTTGTCCAAACTTGACCGGTCCAGCCTTGATCAAGGCACGCAGCCCGGAATCCGCGCTGCCGCGCCCGAACAGCTCCATGCCGTATGCGCGGATCATGGCGCGCACGATCGCTTCCGCAGCGGGCGTAAGCGGCGGCATGGCCTCGACCAGGTGCAGATGCGGTGAGCGCACATCCGGCGTGGTGAAACGTCCGATGTCGTCGATGTCGGCTTGCAGACGCTGCACCGGCAGGTCAGCGCTAAAGAGCAGGAGCCGGATGCGTTCATAAAGCGCGTCTTCGTCGTCGGGATCGATGACTGCAATATCTGTCATTCTCTTTTCCTTGATGTGGCTTGCGCCCAAACAGTTCCGGAAGCACGGCGAACCGGACTCGGATCGACCCTCGAATCCGCCGTTGTTCACCGTGCGTCCGGACGGCAGTTGCTGATTGGCGGCTAGGTTCGTCGGACATACCGGTCTGAAACGACCGAGCGCTGCTGGATCCACGCGACGGCAAGCTCCAGCGCTTCATCGCGTGCTTCCTGGGCGTTGGCAAAATCTCCATCGACACCGAGCGTGCGTATTTCGCCCGCCCGGTCGGTGACGACGGCCGCGGCTGCGTAACGGCCACTCCCGGTGGCGGTGACCACCGGCCGGACCTCGCAGCCGTGATACTCGATGACTTTGTCCGTTTGCATATGACATCTCCAGCTGAGCATCATTTCCGAAACATGACCGGACACGCGGAATTCGCGTCCAGTCCCTCAAGCGCAGCACGTGTCATTCCCCGACCTGCACGCTCGGGTGGCCATCGGTTGGACGCCCGGCGACGACCTGTATCGCACCGGGGTTACCGGAGAATTTCACGGTAACCTCGCGCCCACACGCGACCGCGGAAATGACAAGCCAGGCGTTGCGATCGCACACCCATTCAGCCTGCATGTCCCGGCACCACGATATCCGCCGGTTGGCTGCCCGGCACGGGGGGCGGCTCCGGCCTCTCCCCACTGCCGTTGCCGGCGGTCTTCCGGCTTCGGCGGGCTGCGTCGCCCGGGTGAAGCGCGTCGAGGAACGTTCGGCCCTTCCCGGTCAGGTATGCGCGGCGTGCGCCCTCGGCGCAATGTTCCAGCATGACCAGCTGGCGTTCGAGCAGCGCGTCGAGCTCGGCGCGGTCCATGTCGAGCTGGTCCGGCGCCTGACGAACCAGCATCAGGGTCGCAAATTCGTGTGGACTAAGCATTTTCTTCTCCCGTAAGACAGGGTCCCGACAGCAGCGGTCCCCTGCAGAAAAACGAAACGTAGTGCAAGCCGGAAAGGGGCTGCGCCACCGTGCAACGCGGCGCGCTCACGCGAGGAATCGCGCCGGCGAACCCGTGTCGTTCAGACAGCCTGCGTTGATGGCGCGTATCGCGTACTCGGCCGTCTCCCGATGCGCCTCGTCCACGCTTGCCCAGTGCTGGGCGTAGCACGGCAGATGCCAGTCCGCGACCATCTGCTCCGCGTGCCGGATGCGCACGACGGCCACGTACGTGTCGCGGCCGGCATGAGGCAGCGCACAGTGCCGAACCGGAAACGCGCGGGTCTCGATCACGAAGCCCCTCCAGCATTCGCTGCGTACGTCGTCCATAAATACCTCCGCGTGACAGGTCACGCGGCGCGGGCCGTCCGGTCCACGCCGCATGACCGGCCTTGCCCCTGTGCGTACGCCTAGCCAACGCTCACCTCAATGCGTCGCGGCTTTGCCTTCTCACGACGAGGAACGGTGAGCTTCAGGACGCCATCGCGCAACTGTGCGTCGATGCGCGAGGCGTCGAAATCGGGGCTAAGCGTGAAGGCGCGCCTGAAGTGCGGGTGGACCACCTCGCCATGCTGCAGGCGCAGTCCTGATGGAACGGGAATCACTGCCTCGCCCTCGATGTTCAGACTGCCGTCCTGCACGCGCACGTCGAGCTTTTCGCGCGGCACACCAGGCAGGTCTGCATATAGCGTGATGCCGCGGCTGTCCTCGAAGATGTCAACCGCAGGTGAGATCCGGGTCAGCTGCTTCGCAGGTTGCGCGCCCTCGCGCGAGGCAACGTCAGTGCGCGACTCACGGTTGGCCAGTTCAGTGCTGTCGTTCATGATGTCCTCCGTGCTTTCACGTACTCCATTTGCGCCGGGCTCACTGGACGGCGATGGCGCGTGGTTTCGACGCCTCGGAACGTCCGACGCTCACCGTCAGGCAGCCGTTCACATAGCGCGCAATGACCTTGTCGGGGTCCGCGTGCTGCGGCAGCTCGATCACGCGCCGGAATGCCCCCATGAAGCGTTCCGTGGCGTAGACGCGGGTCTCATCGTCCGCTTCAGGTCCGGGCGGCTTACGCTCGCCACTGATCACAAGCACCCCCTTGTCGATCGAAACGTTGATGGCGGCGGGATCGAGTCCTGGCGCGAACGCGACGATCTCGAGGCTGTCGTCGGTGCTGCCGATGTTGACGGGTGGAAAGGTTTCGCTGCGCGTGGCGCGCAGGCTCGCGGGCAAGCCCGCAAAGACGCTGGCCATCTGCCGTTGCAGGCGGTCGAATTCGCCCAGCAGATCGGTGCTGAAGAAAAGATCGCTCATGACTGGCTCCCTGAAACCGGGGCCGCGCACGAAAGACGAACGGAACCACGCGCTCCAGTCCGCCTGCCCGTGGGAAACCCCGCCGACAAACAAATCGAAACACGCAGCGCATGATCGCGACTGCCTGAGCGATGCATAAAATAGCGCAAGGAACGGAAATTTCAAGTGGCCCTGCAACATGTCTACCGGGAGGCTCTATGGACCTTTTCGACAGGCTTCAGGAGCAGATCGATACCGTGCAACTGCCGCTCTACTTGCCTCCCGCGCCGCCGTTTTTCTGCCGTCGGCGGGCCTCCGCTGTCAGAGGGTGGCAGCCAGGCAGCCGCCACCCGGTGCTTCCTGCCGTTGTTGCCCGCGCGCCGACCTCAGCCCGTACGCACTTCGATCCGTCGTGGGCGCGCCTCGTCGCGGCGCGGGATCGTGAGCTTCAGTACGCCGTCCTTCAGGCTCGCCTCGATCTTCGAGGTATCGAAGTCCGGGGAGAGCGTGAACGTGCGCGCAAAGCGCGGCTCACGAACCTCAGCATGCTGCAGCCGCAGATTTGCCGGTGTCGGCACAACCGCCTCAGCCTCGATGGCGAGATTGCCGTCGTGGACTCGCACATCGAGCTTGTCCCGGGTCACACCGGGGAGGTCCGCCCACAACGTGACGCCCTGGGTGTTCTCGTAGATATCAACAGCGGGAGTAATCGTCATCCGCCGTGCGGAGGGCCGGCTTTCGCTGCGCGCGACCGCTGACGGGTCGCGCCTGCTCAGTTCGGTGGTATCGCTCATTTTCAGCTCCCTGGATTACTGGACTGTGATGGCTCGAGGCTTCGAAGATTCGCGCTTGCCGATGGCGATCGACAGGCAACCGTTCTCGTAGCGTGCCTGAACCTTGTCGGGGTCCGCGTTCTCCGGCAGTTCGATGACCCGCCGGAACGCGCCAGTGAAGCGCTCCTGCGCATAAACGCGTGTGTCCTCGCCGGTATCCGGTTGCGCCGGCTTGCGCTCACCGCTGATGGTCAGCAGTCCCTTGTCGATCGATACGTTGAGCTCCGCCGCATTGATGCCCGGTGCAAACGCGACAATCTCGATCGAGTCGTCGGTGGCGCCAATATTGACGGGCGGGAACGTGCCGAAGCGGCTCGCCCGCAGACTGGAGGGGAAAGTACCGAGAAGGCTCGCCATCTGCTGCTGCAGCCGGTCGAACTCGCTGAAGAGGTCGGATCCAGAATAGAGATCGCTCATGATGCAGTTCTCCTTGAACGACGCAAGGAGGCGAACCGGCCTACGCGCTCCAGCTCGCCTGCCAGCGTCTGGCAAACAATCGAAACACGCAGCGCACGGGACGCGGAAACCCGCGCGTCTGCCTGAGCGAATCCTAAGATAGGTACTCTGGCGAGGATTTCAAGGAGCAAAAGCAGCGGTGCACCTTGAAAAAATTTTGCCAGCTCATATCATCGCGGCGGAAACATGTAGCAAGCGGAGGACACGATGGAATTCGATACCGACTGGTTGACCCTGGGCCCGCACCGCGTGCGTCTGCGCTCGACCAAAGGTTTTCCGACGGAAGCAATGCGTAAGGCGGTGGACGTCATCCGGACTGCGGTCGACAACAACATGAGCGCCCGCGCGCGCCTGGTGGAGGTGGTCTGCCGACAGGAAAAAAACTATGAAGTCACGATCGGGACGACCGTCGCCAAGGACAAGGTATGCGCGCCGCAGCTCGAAACGTTTATCGCAGGCGTGCTTGGTCTCCTGCCGGACCAGATCACCCTGATCGTTACCGCAGTCGATCAGTCTGAAGTGGACCTGCACTTCGGCGTGTACGAGCGGATGCTGGCCGAAAAGCTGGGCACCGCACCGCCGATCCAGTGACAGGGCTGCAGACGGGCCGGGGGCACCGAGGGAGTGTGCCCCGGCGCGACAAGGACGTGAGGCGTCGGCCGAAGGCCGTCCTGCGGAGCAGGTCGGGCTCGATCCGCGATATGGACCCCGCCGGGAACACTGACCGAAAGGCGCTCACCCTGCTTACATCCGTTCAGATCACGAGCCGGGCGGGCGCCGCGTCAGCCTCGCGGCTTCAGGTCGACCGGAAAGCGGATTTCGAAGGTCGTGCCTTGACCCTCGCGGGACTCGAAGTGGATCTCGCCCTCGAGTGCGTGGCACAGCTCCCTGACGATCGCCAGACCCAGGCCGGCGCCCGGGATGTCGTCGCTGGCGGCCCGCTCGAACTCCCTGAACACGCGCTCCGTATCTGACGGCGCAATGCCGACACCGGTATCGGCCACGCGCATGAACCACCGGCCGTCACCGCATCTCGCGATGACCAGTTCGATTCCCCCCTCGCGGGTATATTTCGTTGCATTCGACAGCAGGTTCAGCGCAACCTGCTTGAGCTTGATGCGGTTGGACTGCACACGGACCAGTCCGGCCTCAAGCGAGGCGGACAGACGCAGGCCTTTTCCTTCGATCGCTGGACGGGCGTTCGTGACCAGTTCGTCAAACAGCATGGGCAGATCAACCGGCTCGATGCAGATCTGGCTGCTGTCGCCGACGACAACCGAATATTCCACCATTTCGTCGACCAGCTGCTTCATGTCCTCCGCCTGCCGGGTCGCGAGCGCAAGTCCGGCCTCGGCTCGGGACGGAACGCGCGCAATCAGTTGCAGGTCGATCGAAAAGGCGTTCAGAAAGTTGCGCAGGTCGTGCACGAGGCCGCGCGTGACCTGCATGCGCGACCGGTACAGTTCGCCGACCTCGCGTTGCTGCTCACGCAGTTCCTCGTTAGCACGCTCCAGCTGGCTCGTGTATTCGGCGATGGTCCGGTCACGCTCGCCGATGACCTCGCGGATCGATGTCAGGGTGACAAAGCTGAGCGCCTCGTCGATCAGATGCAGGGCGCGGGATTCGTGGTCGCGTGTGAACGTGTCGTCGGACGCCGCGAATGCCCGGACGGCGGCGGCCAGTTCCTGCCGGAACAGCTCCAGTTCACGCACGAGTTCATCAACGCGGTACCCCTGCTGCCAGCGCACGTTCCCGTGCTGCCTCGCATTGCGTTCAATGGCCCGCTCGACTGGTTGGAGATCCTGCTCTTCGAGCGCGATGCAGATGCCGCTCAGGATAGCGGGCAGATGATCGGCCAGCTGCTCCCACGTCAGCCGGTCGGCTTCGATGAGGTCGGCATCCGCAGCGACGGCCTGCATCCATCTTTCCGTCAGGCGCGCCTGTTCCCGTCGTAGAAATCCGGCGAGGGCCTGCAGGGTAGTTCCCGTTTGAGAATCGGTCATGATCCGTACCAATGCGTGACACCATTTCGAAAGACCTGCGTGCGAGGACACATTATCGTTTCCTCGCACCGTCAATGGACAATGACCAGGATGGCAGCCGGGAACGCAATTTGCTCCGCCTGGCGGAAGCAAGTCCACCGACCAGCAGAATACCTTCTATCCTGCCTGTCAACGACCCGCCTGAACTGCCCGACGCCTACTGCCTCATGTTCACCCTCGAACGGGTACGGCGTGCACTGCGCACACAATGGCGTGGAGGCCCTCAACCATGCCCTGCGCCAGCCACCGATCTGATCATAACGGACTGGACGATGTCGCTGACCGGTGTGTGAGCTGTGCCGCCAGATCCGGGCGCATGCTGCTCTGGCACACATCCGGATTCTGCTTCCTACGGCGATGCCACCTTCGATGCCGGGGCCGGTGCAGTGGGACGACTGCCTTTATCAAGCCGGTCCCGGCTGCACTCCGGCCCGCCACCGTGAAAAGGTGGTGTCCTCCGTGAGCCACGGGCGCATATCCTGACGCGATCCGTCCGACAGGCAACGCCGGCTTTCAGCGTCCGATAATCCGGGATGTCGGGTCCAGGTGAGCGGGATCCATCGCGCCACCTTGAAAATTTTCATCAGTGAAACTAACTTATATCCAGCTCTGGCAGTGTGCCCGGTGATGGATCGGTTGCATGCTGCGTGTTTCGATTTGTTTGCCCCGCAGCATGGCAGGCGAACTGGAGCGCGCAAGCCCGTTCTCTTCCTTGCTGCGTCGAAGGAGAATACGATGAGCTGCCTTCATTTCCGCCCGGCTTCGACTACGTTGTTCGGGCACGTCCCCCGTACGATCGTCGCCGTGTCCGGCGTTTTCCAGCCGGTGGCGCAGCGTGCCCGGCGCACGCTGTCGGAGCGCATCGCCGCCGGGTAGCTGACGTTTCACCAGTTCACGTCGAGCCTGTGCCGCCGTTGGCAGGGCGGTTGCCCCGCGGGCACCGTTTGCCACGACGGTATGCCGTCGTTGGCGCCGTGCACCCGGTGCCGTCCCACGAAGCGTTCAGCGCCGCGTTCGGAGCGGTTTTCGCGCGAGCACCGCATGGAGGGTGCGATACCGGTACCCGCGCGAAGGTGAGTGCTTCAATGGAACGGCTGAGAGTCGAGATACGCAACGGACTGGAGATCCGTATGCACACGCTCGTCGTGAGGCACGTACGCACGGCGGCATGCTTCAGGGAAGTGAAAGGAAAACGTGACATGCAGGGGAGCGTCACTGGACGTCAAGAGGCTTGCACCATGAACAGACGATTGTGTGCCTTGGTCCCGGCAATTGTGATTGCCGGATTATGGTCAGAGAACGCCATGTCAGCCAGCCCGCCGCTGCCGACTTTGCCCCTGCAACACGACATCTGGATCACCGGGACTGTCCAGCGTGGCAGCGGGGAGTATGCGCCGGGTGACTATACGACAATCATGCTGGATCGCCCCTCCACCTCGCCCTGCAACCACAAGGTGGTGTCCGACATCCTTCTTGGAGAGGGGGGCGAACCATCCCCCACGCTCCTGCTGCCGTATCTGAAACAGCGGGTTGCCGTCAGGGGACGCGTATCCTGCCCCGACTCGGGCATTGAATTTACGCCGCAACCAGACGTCGTGTTTCCGGTTTGGTAGAGGTGAGGGGAACCAGGTATTGGACGCCACGATGCTTCCGCAGATCGCCGACTGCAAATCCGTCCATCAAACCGGGCAATCTCAGTGCGCGATCGACAGAGGAAAGCGCCCAATGTTTCGCGAAAAAGCGTGCGGCGGACGTGGCCGTTCCGCCTCAGTACACCCTCACAACCATTTGTTTCGCTCACTCTGCGCCCACGAATCCATAAAGCCTCTCCGGGTTCTCGACGAAGATCTTCTCCCGCCAGTCCGCTCGTCCTATCCACGAAGCCATGACGTCGACCAGCAAGGCATCGTCCGGCTTGCGCGCTTTTTCCGTAGGATGCGGCCAGTCGGTTCCCCACAGCATCCGGTCGGGCGCCATCGCAATCAAGGCCTTGGCGACCGGCGCCACGTCTGCATAGGCGGGAGCGCCGGCTTTTGTATCCACGTATGGTCCGGAGAGTGTGACCCACGTTTTCCCGTTGTCGACGAGGCGCTGCGCGGCCTTCATTGCCTCCGAGCCGAGGCCGTCCGGTTGCGGGATGTGCGCGATGTGGTCGATGACCAGCGGGCACGGCAAGGCGTTCAGGCGTGGTGCGAGTTCCGGCAGCCTGGCACCCTGGACGACAAGTTCGATGTGCCAGCCCAGCGGCGCAATACGCGCTGCGAGAGGCGCAAGCATGTCGATGGTCGTGGCACCTGGATAGCTCAGGTTGAATCGGATGGCCCGCACGCCTGCCGTATTCATTTCATCGAGTTGCTCGCGGGTCACCGATGTGTCGACGACGGCTACGCCGCGCGCGTTGCCGTCGAACTGCCGAAGTGCGTCGATGAGACAGCGGTTGTCGGTTCCGTAAGTCGACGGTGTAACGACAACGTTGCGATGAATGCCGAGGCGCTTCTGCAGGCGTCGATACTGCTCGACTGTCGCATTTGGCGGCCGAAGCGAAGTGCCAGGCGCAACGGGGAAGCGGTCGTCGTAGATGTGCATGTGGCAATCAATAGCACCTGCCGGCATTTTGAACGACGGCGGATTGACACCCGTCGACCAGACTTCTTCTTCAGCGCCGAACGCGCGCATGCTGGCCGTAATTCCAGCCGCGCCGATCGCGGCGAGAAACTTTCTGCGAGTGGTCTGCATCTCAGGCGATTTCGACTTTGTTCTTGTGGAGTTGCTTGCCCGAGCCGGGGCGCGTGAGCAACACGAGCGTGACGACGCTGACGAGGGTGAGCGCGCCGAGCGGCATCAGCGCGAGCGCGTAGCTTCCCGTTGCGCCCTTCACCCATCCATAGACGTTGACCATAAGTCCGCCGCCCAACAGGTTGGCGATGGCGTTGATGGTGGCCAGTCCAGCTGCGGCCGTGCTGTTCGAAAGCATGCTGGAGGCCAGTGCCCAGAACGGTCCCTTGAAGGCGTACGCGCCGACGAGAACCGCGCAGAGCATGACGATGGTTGGCCCGAGCGAGCCGCTCAGCGACGTGCCGAAGAGGCCGAGGCCGATCAGCAGCATGGGGATGACAGTGTGCCAGCGTCGCTCCTGGCGGCGGTCGGAGCTACGTCCCCAGTAGACCATCAGGACGGAGGAAAGCGCGTACGGAACCGCATTGAGGAGGCCGGTCTGCATGACCGTCAGCCCGAATGACTTCAGCAACTGTGGCTGCCATACCGAGAGCGTGCTCCCCGCACCCGACGCGCATACATCGACGAGCGCGAGGCAGAGGACGTAGCGGTTGCAGAACAGTTTCGCGAGGGACATCTGAGCGACTTTTTTGGGTTCCCGTTTTTCCTGCGAGAGCGCTGCCGTGAGCCATTCGCGCTCATCATCCTTCAGCCAGGTCGCTTGCGTCGGCTTGTCGGTAAGCAGTTTCAGGCAGATCAAGCCGAGAATGACCGTCGGGATGCCTTCAAGGATGAACAGCCACTGCCACCCGCGAATGCCCGCGAATCCGTCCATATGCAGCAATACGGCGGAAATCGGCGAGCCGATAAAGCTTGCCGCCGGGATGGCGACCATGAAAGTCGCGATGATGCGCGCACGATACTTCGCCGGAATCCAGTACGACAGGTAAAGGAGCACGCCAGGGAAGAAGCCGGCCTCTGCGGCACCGAGGAGAAAGCGCAGCACGTAGAAGCTCGACGGCGAGCGAACCAGCGCGGTGCCGGCGGAAACAAGGCCCCATGTAATCATGATGCGCGCAAGCCACACACGCGCACCAAACTTCTGGAGCGCGAGGTTGCTCGGCACTTCGCAGATGAAATAGGAGACAAAAAACAGGCTGCTGCCAAATCCGAATACTTGTGCAGACAGACCGATGTCATTGTTCATCTGCAACGAAGCCATGCCGACGTTGCCTCTGTCGATGAATGCGAGCAGGTAACAGAGCATGAGGAAGGGGACGAGACGCAGGACGACTTTCTTGATGGTCCGGGTCTCCACTTCGGTTGCGAAATCAGTGCTGGAAATGTTCATACGCGTCTCCAATGCGTTTATTGTGCGCCTGTGCGGCGTTGCTTGAAATGGTGCAGGGCGGTAATGGCGACGACACTCGATGCGAGCACGATCGCCATCGCCGTGAAAGTCGAACGCACGCCCAACGCTTCGGACACGGTACCGACGAGCAGATAGCCGAACGGCATCGTGCCGTTGTAGGCCATGCCGTACATGCCGACGAGTCCGCCGCGAACGTGGTCCGGGCACCGCTGCTGGATGGTGGCGTTTGTAGAGGTTGCTGAAAACGTGAGGCTGAAGCCGAGCACGCAGAAAGCGGGCACGGAAAGGCTGGCGTCGTTGGTGAACGCCAGCGTGAAAAGCGCGGTGACAGCGAGCCACGGTGCGAAAGCGAGCAGCTTCCTGGTTGCACGTGGCCCCCACGCGGACGAGAGCAGAATCGCAGCAGTGAGCGAGCCGCCGCCCGCAGCGGCGAAGAAAATGCCCGTATAGCGCGCCGCGTTATGAAAGGCGTGGTCGGCAAGCAGCGGCACCAGCGTCTGATAGCTCGCAGCGAAAAGGCCCATGCAGGCAAGCGTCGGAAGGTAGCGAGCGGAAAACATATCCGAGAGGACGTAGCCCACGGCATTCCGGAGTCCGCCTCCGTCCGCGCGCGAACGCGCCGAAAGATTGGCGGGGTGGATCGAACGCACGCACATCGCCATCGCGCACAACGCGCACCCGTACATCGCGAAAGCCGCCGCCGGCCCCAGCAGCGGATAGACGAACCCGGCGATGCTCGGACCCACCATGCGTCCGACGTTGTAGACCATCGTGTTCATGGCGACCGCGTTGGACGTCAGCAAAGGATTTCGCAGACTGCTGACGAGCAGGAGCTGCCGCGCCGGCGTCTCGATTGCGCTCGAAATGCCAATCGCCAGCGCGAGCAGGAGGATGAGCTTCACGCCGAGTGCGCCAGCCAACCACAGAACGAGCAGGATCGACGTCAGCGTCAATGACGTGGCAAGTACGCAGAGCGTGGCGCGGCGTGCATTCGCGGCGCGGATGCGCGAGCCGGCCACGGGTGCGACGATCAGCTGAGGTCCGTAGAGCAGGAAATTCAGGAGTGCCAATACGGAGGCCTTGCCCGAGAGATGATAGACGAGCAGGTTCAGCGTGATGTTCTGGGTCCAGCTGCCGAGTACGGAAAGCACCTGCCCGCATGCGTAGCGACGCAGCGCGGGCTCCGCGAGCGCCGGGAAGAGCCGGTCGTAAAATGCACTTTGACGTGCCGCCGTATTCATGCGAGCGTCTTCCCACGCGTTTCAGGTGCAAACAGAACGACGACCGCAGCGGCTGCGAAGGCAACAATCGTCGTCGCGAGTCCCTCGACGAAACCACTGGGCGTGGTGGCGAGCGAACCGATGATGAGAGGCGCGATAAAGCCGCCGAGACGCCCGCCGTTGTAGGCGAGGCCCATGAGGAAGCCGCGCGAAGCGGTGTCACCAATCACTTCCGCGAGGAATGGACCGGCGCCCGCGAAGATGCCGTTGACGCCGAACCCCGTGAGAAAGATCGCGCACAGAATCAACAACGGCTCCGCCGAGCCGATGTACACGCCGACCGCCACCGCCCCCACGAGGAGATACGCGATGAACATCGGGCGACGCCCGAGTTTGTCGACCAGCGCCGAGAAAAGCAGGAAGCCTGCGATGGCGCCGAACTGCAGTGCAAGCACGAATTTCAGGCTGTGTGCGAAATCAAAGTGCTTGACCGTGACGAGGAAGGTCGGCGTCCAGGTGAACACGCCCCAGTAGAGGTACTGGAGAAAGAAGATGAAGAAGAAAGCTGTGAGCAAGCCACGGACGTTGAGCTGTGCGCGCGGCGCGTTCCGGCTGGCGGCGGCCCGCTGTGCGGATGCCTTGCGCTCGAGCCAGATCGGAGATTCCGGAGTTTTGCGCGCAACCCAGAAGAGGATGAAGAACGGCGCGGCGCCGATGAGGAACAGCGTGCGCCAGCCCTGACCGCCCAATCCGCCATTCAGTTCGGTCACGATGCCCGCGATGCTGATCGCGATGATCGCGCCAATGGGAAGTCCCATCTGCATGAGCGCGCCGCCCTTGCCGCGCCGGCTCGCGTGCCAGGTCTCCGCCACCAGCGCCGCGCCGGCGGTCCACATGCCGCCCATGCCGAGCGCGCCGCACAGCCGCGTGACGGCGAACCAGTGCTCGTTCGGCACGACTGCGAGCAGGCCCGAAAAGAGGGAGTAGATGCCGATGCAGAGCAGCGCGGTGCGCACGCGGCCAATTCGATCCGACACATAGCCAAAGAGGATGCCGCCAATGATCTGACCGGCGGCCGTGATGCTCGTGAACACGGCGAGTTGGGGTTTCGTGAGGCCAAACTGCAAGGCGAGTGTCGGCAGCAGGAGCGAGAGCAGGAAGGAGTCGTAACTCTCGAACGTCCAGCCGAGTCCCGCGAGAGACAGCGCCCGCCACTCAGGCGCAGTCACGGAGCGGATGCCGGCGCGCTTCGTACTCGCGGGCGCCCCGCCGGCGATAGGGGTGTTCACTTTCATTTACTCGTCTCCTGGTACCGTGAGGCCGTATGTCGTTGTAGCGGTGCGGCTGAAAAGCGCCGACCTCTCCGTCATCGATCCGCTGGCGGCGAGTCGCTTGAAGGCGTTCCAAAGGACGGTGTAGCTGAACATGCCCTTGTCGACGGGGAAGTTGCTTTCGAACATGCAGCGCTCGGCGCCAAATAGCTCCATGCAGACGTCGAAGTACGGTTTCCACGCGGCTGCGAGCGTTTCCGAAGCAGGAGGACGCTCGGCCTGGGCGAAGTCGAAGCCGAACACGGGCATTCCGGCGCCGCCGAGCTTGAGCCGTGTGTTCGGCAGGGCGGCGAGACGCCGCAGCGATGCCGACCACGCCGCTCTCGTCTGCGTCGTTTGGCCGGCGTGAATACCGACGCCGACCGGGCCGCCGAAGTGGTCGATGACGATGGTGACGTCCGGGACGAGGCGCGCCAGTTCGAACAGCGCGTCGAGCTGGGTGCGATAGACCCAGACGTCGAGCGAGAGTCCGTACCGGCCCAGCGTGCGCACGCCGTCGATGAACGCCGCGTTCTGCATGAGATCGCGCGGCGGCGTCACCGGGCTCGAGCGAACCCGTTCGTCCGCGTGCCACGCCAACGGGTTGCGGATGCCGCGCAATCTGCCCCCGGAGACCTCGAGCATCGCCTCGATGACTGCATCGACGTCATGCCCCAGCGCAAGATCCGCACCGGCGACAATGGCTTCGCAGCAGCGCATCGCGCCATACGTCCCGCTCGCGAACATCGCGGCGACGCCATTGGCGAACTCGACCTCGCCCACGGGCTTCATGGCATCCGGGCCGTCGGTTCGCAGCATCGAGCGGCACTGCACGAACACCGTCGATACAATGCGGTGCCCGGCTGCCATGTCTTGCCGGAACTCGTCGGCGAGATAGCGGCCTGTCTGCCGGTCCCAGAGGTGATGATGCGCATCGACGATGGGAAGCTCCGGCAGCAGCGCATCTTCGCGATGCAACGCGAGCCAGGCGTCGCGAACTGGAAGATGCGGGGCGTGGACGATCTGCATGGTTTTCTTGCTCAGAACTTTTTGCGCATGCCGACCACGAAGCCGGTCTGGTCGTAATTCGCCGCGACCGTGCCGTAGCCGTTCACACCGAGCGCGGAGCCGCCTTTGTTGCGTGCGAACGCAGCGGTGGCATAGATATCGGTGCTCCTGGAGAGCAGATAGTCGGCGCTCAGCACGGACATCCACGGATCGGCGCTGCTGCCGTGCACGTCCTGGTAATAGGCGGCCGCCGTCACGAAGAAGGCGGGCGTGAACGCGTAGTTCGCGCCGGCCCACCAGAGATTGGCCGCACCCGACTGCGAGCCGTTGGCGGCGCCGATCGGATTCGCGGGCAGGAAGGCGCGCGACGCCTGCAGGTAGCGATAGCCCGCGAACGCCTTGAAGCTGCCGACGAGCCAGGTTGCGGCGGCGGTGGCGCGGCGCTCCGTGGCAGTGTTGGTCGCGACCGTTGCTGTTGCGCTGCTCGTACGAGAGGCTGGCGGCGAGCGGTCCGCCCGCGTAGGTGAGCGAGCCGCCGAAGTAGCGGCCCGTGAGTTGCGCGCCGGGCACTTCGCTACCGTAGCCGGTGTCGTAGCGCGTGCTGTACATCGCAGCGACACTCACGGGGCCGAAGGCGCCCACGTACTTCGCGGAATTGTCCACGCGGCCCGCCGTCGCGTAGTCGATGGAGAGCGTGGAGTAGCGTGAGGATGCACCCATCGGATCGAACACGACGGCCTGATCGTAGAGCACCGAATTCTGGCGGCCGAAGGTGATCTGCTGGCCATGCCACGTGAGGCCCACCCACGCCTGGCGGCCGAACAGGCGCGAGGTGGTCGCCGCGTTCGCGCCCAAGCCCTTGGTCGACTGCGCGCTCGTGCCGTCGTTGACGTTGAAGCCGTTTTCGAGCGTGAAGATAGCCTTCATGCCGCCGCCGAGATCTTCTACGCCTTTGAGGCCCCAGCGCGAACCTGAGAGATTGCCCGACACTTCGCGCGTGGTCGCGCCGCCGCCTGGCGTGTTGTTGATGTGCTCGATGCCCACATCGACGATGCCATAGAGCGTCACGCTGCTTTGGGCGTGAGCGGCGTGCGGCGCGAGGGCGAATGCCGCCGTTGCTGCCGCGGCCGTTGCCGTCGCCGCGAAAGCTCGCGGCGAAGTGCGCGTGAAGGCGTGCGTCGTGTAGGTCTTGTGTTCCTGCATGGTGTCTCCGGTTGTTGGTTTGAGTGCGTGCGGATTTTGGCGAGAAGCGGACAACGAAAAAGCGAAAAAATGATTCAGGCGTTCGGCTCCTCTCCCACGCCCGCGCCGGGGTCGCCAAGCCATGCGATCGTCAGCGCGCCGAGCAGCAGCACGGCGGCCACGGCGAGTAGCGGCACGGTGAAGCCGCCGGACATATCCTTGATGGCGCCGATCATCGACGGTCCGACGAAGCCGCCGAGATTGCCGATCGAAACGATCAGCGCGATGCCGCCCGCGGCGGCGCGGCCGGTGAGGAAGCCGGAGGGAATCGCCCAGTAGGTCGCCTGAAACGCCAGGATGCCGCTCACGGTCACGCACAGCGCGACGAGCTTGAGGAGCGGCGTGTCGAGCATCGCGCTGATCGCGAGCGCGGCGGCCGCGATGACGAGAGCACCGGCCACGTAGGGAATGCGATGTGCGGCACGGTTCGCGAGGCGTGCCCACCAGAGCATCACGACGGCGCCGAGCGCATAGGGAATGGCTGCGAGCCAGCCCACCGTTGCGTGGCCGACGCCGAACTGCTTGATGATCTGCGGCATCCACAGGCCCACGCCGATCGAACCGACAATGCCGCAGAAGTTGATCAAGGCGAGCACGAACACGCGCCAGTTCGTCATGGCGTCGCGCAGGCTGGAGCCGTGTTTGCCGGCGATACTGCGCTGTTCGAGCGCGAGGCGATGCGCGAGCACGTCCTTTTCCTCGCGGCTCAGCCAGCGGGCCTTTTCGGGGCGGTCTGCGAGGATGAAGAGGCAAGCGATACCGAGCGCAATCGCGGGCAGCCCCTCCATGAGCAGCAACCATTGCCAGCTGCGCAACCCGTGCAGGCCGCCGAGCTGGAGCAGCGCGCCGGATACGGGCGAGCCGATCATGTTCGCAACGGGAATGCCGACGAGAAAGGCCGCTGTGACTTTCGCGCGCCACTTGCCCGGGAACCATTGCGTGAAATACAGGTAGATGCCCGGCGTGAAGCCGGCTTCGGCGATGCCGAGCAGAAAGCGCGCGGCGGCGAAGCTTTTCGGCCCGACAACGAAGGCCGTCGCCATCGAGATCAAGCCCCACGTGATCATGATGCGCGCGATCCAGATACGCGCGCCCACTTTCTGCATGATCAGATTGCTCGGAATCTCGAAGAGGAAATAGCCGATGAAGAAGAGCCCCGCACCCACGCCGAATTGCTGCGCGGTCAGGCCGAGATCCTTGTTCATCGTCAGCGCCGCGAAGCCGACATTGGTGCGGTCCAGATAGCTGATCACATAGCACGCGAAAATGAACGGCAGAATGCGCCGGAACGCGCGCGCAAGCGTGCGCTCGCTTTCAGCGTGCTGTGCGGCCGACATCGACGCATAAGTCGATTCGGCATCCTTATTGTCCGTAGACGAAACCGCCTCGCGGAGGGATTGGGAGATCTGCATGTGCGCTCCTCAGTTGCTCTTTGCTCGATGCAACTTGCTGTCTCGAAGCCGGCTGGCGTTTGCGCGCTGCCGGCAATTTTCTTCAGGTCGCCTGGTTTAGCGTTTTTGCCTGTTTGGGAAGGGGCCCGGCGATGTCCAGCTCGGCCTTCAGCACGGTGCCGGAGACAGATTCGGTCATGAAAAGTGTCTTCATATCCGGGCCGCCGAAGCACAGGTTCGTCAGCGAAGCGCCCGCAGGGCTGGTCAAGATCAGTTCGGGCTCTGCGAGGTGATTCAGCACCCACGCGCGACCCAGCCCCGGATTGGCGACGAAGAGCCTTCCCGCGCTATCGATGGTCAGGCCATCCGGGCCGCTCGGGCCATACGACGTGAAGAACTGGCCGACCTTGCTCACCGAGCCATCGGCCTGAAGCGGCGCGCGCCATACGCAGTTGCCGCGGGTCATCGCCACGTAGAGCACCTTTTCGTCGGGCGAAAGCACGAGTCCGTTCGGGCTCGGGCAGTTGCCGAGCAGCATGTCCAGCCTGCCCTCGGGCGTGAGCCGGTAGACGCGCCCGGTCGGGTCGTGCAGGCCCGTCTGGCCCTGGTCCGTGAAATACAGGTTGCCCTTCGAGTCGAACGTGAGGTCGTTGACGCCGCGAAAGCGTTCCGTGTTGCGCCGCTCGAGATATGGCGTGACTTCGCCGCGTTCGATATCCAGCAGCATCAGGCCGTTGCGGTAATCTGTGATGAGCAGGTGGCCGTCATCGACGAGCTTCATGCCGTTCGGCTCGCCGTCGTATTCGACGACGAGCTCCCACTTGCCGTCGGCTGAGATACGGAACACGCGGCCGTGCGGGATGTCGGTCACATAGAGATGGCCGGACGGGCTCCAGACCGGACCTTCAAGGAATGAGTCGGTCGGCTGCCCGCCGCGATTCGCTCTGGACCAATCCGTTTGCACGCCTGCTTTGCGCAAGTGCTCCGGCATGCGGGTGAACACGTCCGCCTGGCGGACTTCCGGCTGCTTGAGATAGAACATTTCGAACCTGCGTTTTCGATCAGGACTGCAAAGCGCTGCGCGTATGCTCTTCGAATACGGCGATCACATTCGCCGCCGCACCCTTACCCATGTTCACGTACGCTGCGTCGCTGACGCCGCCGATATGCGGCGACAGAATGACGTTCGCGATGCCCTGGAACACATGGGGCGAGGGCATCGGTTCGACATCGAAACTGTCGAGGCCGGCCGCGAGCAGCTTGCCGCTCGAGAGCGCCTCGGCGAGCGCGGCTTCGTCGATCAAGCCGCCACGCGCCGTGTTGACCAGAATCGCGCCCGCCTTGAACTTGCCGAGTGCTTGCGCATTGATCATCTTGCGGTTCTCGTCGGTTAGCGGGCAGTGCAGCGATACGATGTCGGAAGAGGAGAAGAGTTCGTCGAGGCTGACGAGCGCAACGCCGGCGGGAGCTTCCTTCGCGTACGGGTCGAACGCGAGCACACGCATGTCGAATGCCGTTGCGGCTGCCGCTACACGCCGCCCGATTGCGCCAAGCCCGACGAGGCCGATGGTGCGACCAGCAAGTTCGAGAGACTTGTGCGTGGACTTGTCCCAGTGGCCCGCACGCATGCGCCCGTCGAGCTGCGGCACCGAGTTCGCGCAGGCGAGAATGAGCGCCCAGGTGTGTTCGGCAACCGCCGCCGCGTTGGCTCCAACGGCGGCGCGCACGGCGATCCCTCGTTCAGCGGCTGCGGTCTGGTCGATGACGTCGATGCCGCTCCCGTGTTTGGAGATGACCCGCAGGTTGCCACCGCAGGCGTCCATGACGCGCGCGTTGATCTTCCCGTAGCGGACGATGATGGCAGCGGGCTTGTGCAAGGCACAGAGCGCAACCAGGTCGCCCTCTGTCGGTTGACGGCCCGCGAATACGACCTCGAAGTCGCCCAGCATCTCGAGCGCTTCCGCTGCGAGATCGGCGCCGGTGACGATAAGGGCCGGCTTTTGCGTCGAAGCGTTCATTACAGGACCTCGCCTTCGGCGAGCATGCCCGCTGCGCGCAGTTCCTTGTCGAGCCACGCCGGGCGCAGCGCCTCGCGCTTGCGGATGGCGGCGATACGCGCGGTTTCCGCGTCGACCTTCTGTTGCGCCAGTACGAGAATGCGCTCGACGTCCTCGCGCGGAATCACGACGACGCCATCGGCATCGCCGACGATGAGATCGCCGGGGTTGATCGTCGCGCCGCCCGCGGAAATCTGGAAATTGACGCGGCCTGCCACGCTTTTGGTCGGGCCGCACGGGTTGAGGCCAGCGGCGAACACGGGAAAGCCGTTCTTCGCCAGTTCGGCAGAGTCGCGCACCGCGGCGTCGAGGACGAGGCCGCCGAGGCCGCTTTCGTGGGCCTGTGTCGTCATGATTTCGCCGATGAGCGCGCACGACAGGTCGCCCTTGCCGTCAACGACAATCACGTCGCCCGGCTTGGCGATGGCGAGCGCGGCGTGAATGGCAAGGTTGTCGCCCTGACGAACCTCCACTGTGAACGCGGGGCCCGCGACCTTCATGCCGGGAGCGACCGGCTTGACGCGGCCATGCAGCGTGCCGCGACGTCCCGCGACGTCGGCGAGAATGGCCGCCTGGAATTGCGACGCGGCTTTGACGAGTTCGGGCGAGACGCGCGTGATGTCGCGAACGATGGCGGGCGTGATGCTGGAAGATGCGCTCATGGTAATCAACCTCTTCGATTGCGTTGTACGTAGTACAACACTGTTGTACAAGGTGAAATCACTATAACGGTGCGTAAGGCGCACCTGCCATCCTCGTTTACCCTCCGCGATGTACAACACAGTTGTACATGGTAAAACACCGGGGCAGAATGTTGTACGATGTACAATCGAGCAACAGAAATTGGAGGGGGGACGATGGGAAACGAAGGGGTGCAGTCTGTCGAGAAGGCGCTTTCGCTACTCGACATCTTCAAGCCGGGTGCCGAGTCGCTGTCGCTCGCGGCGCTGTCGCAAGCATCGGGCATGCATAAGACGACTGTATATCGCCTGATGAATTCGCTAGAGCGCATGAACTACGTGATCCGCTCGGATAGCGGCTCGTATTCGCTGGGGCCGCGCGTGCTGTATCTCGGCAAGCTCTATGAGCAGTCGTTCCATCTTTCGTCGGTGGTCGAGCCGGCACTTCATGCGCTCGCGACGTCGACGAAGGAGAGTGCGTCGTACTACGTCATCGATCACTCGCAGCGCCTTTGCCTGTTCCGCGCGGAGCCATCCGAAGGTCTGCGCGAAACGCGGCTGCCCGGCACCGTGTTCGCGCTCGACGATACGGCGATCGGTCAGGTCTTGAGATTCTGGGGGCTCGGCGAAGCGATATTCGACACGACGCCTGAGCTGCCGCTTTTCACGTCGGGGGCGCGCGATCTCCATACGGCTGCATTCGCGGCACCCATCTTCGGGTCCGGCGACAAGTTCATGGCTGCGCTCACGCTCTCCGGACCGGCGTCGCGGCTCGACGCCGCGCGTACGTCGGGCGACATCGCGACAGTGATGCTGCGCGCCGCATCGGAACTGTCGAGGAAGCTCGGTGCAAGCGTTGGACTGTGCGAGCGGATGTACGGCGGCCTCGCTCCGGGGAGGGAGGCCTCCGCTGCTTGAGCGTGGCGTTGCGCTTCCGACTGGAGCTTCTGCTGAGGCTCGTGTGTCAAAGCTTTCTCTGGTGAAAATCGTACCCGGCCATGCACCGCGGGGGGGACGTCGGGGCGACGCGAGGGTATATTCCTACGGTTTAGATAGGAATACGTATCTTATTGTATCGATGCATTGCTCATCGATTCTTTAAGAGGTCCGCAAAGCCTGCGATCGACATGAAAGCTACTCATCCAACGGCGTATGCTGCGCCCGAAAGATGTATCCTCGTCTTTGTGAAAAACGATGGCTGACCCAGGCCGGGAAAGAATAGGGATGCGCATCACGGCGTGCTCGCAACACCGCCAGGAGGAGGACTCATGGAACCGCAGCAACCCGCAACGACCCCCGCACCGCAACAGCAGCAGGAGTTCGACTTCTATATCAATCTCGCCAAGCCGACGCTGGGACTTTATGTGCGCAAAGGCATGGGTTTGCCCGATCTTGCCGACCCAAAAAAGTGGCAGTTTTCCGGTCACATCTGGCAAAGCGAGCTCGATGCTGAAACGCTGAAGAACCTGGAGGCGAACGGGCATGCGTTCCAGGAACTCGGGGGATGAGCAGACGGCATTCCTCGCAGTAGGCCAGCAGGCACGAAACAAACCCCGACGGAATTGTTCCGCCTCCGCCTTCGCGTTTGACCGAAATTCGGTAGCTCTTTCCATTGGGCATATCCGAAAGGCTGTACTGGCGAGTCTGCCGGAGTCCGAGTGAGAACCATCAAAGCGAACTCGCTGTATCCTTGCATGGATCATGCCTAGCCGGCGCGGTATGGTTCGCGCTCAGGGCAGTCGTTCACGGTCAGTGTGCGGAGCAGATCGGGCACGCACTGTTTCATGATCTCGGCGACCGTATGCACGCGCGTGGGAATCGGTCTTTGCGCCCGAATCAGCAGATGCAGTTCCTGGGGCGGGACACAATACTGAGGCAATAGCGGCACGAGTTCTCCGCTGGCGAGCGCGTCGACACACGCAAAGGTCTCGACGACTCCGATCCCCATCCCGTTCCTGATCATCTGATACATCGCCCTCCAGTGGTTCGTCGTAATGGTGGTACGGATCGCGACGTTATCGCGCTTTGCGAACTCGTCGGCAAGCGGTAGGTGATCGGTGCCGAACATCGACTTGATGCGGATGAACGCGTGCCCGGTCAGGTCGGAGGGTTCCCCTATCGGCGGATGCCCGGCGAGATAATCCGGCGAGGCGACAAGAGTTCGTTCCACGTGACCTAGACGGAACGCATGGAATGTACCGTCGCCCACCGGACCCTGGCGAAACGAGATGTCGATCCCTTCGGTGTAGAGTTCGACGACCCTGTCATTTAACGCGAGGTCAATGTCCAGTTGCGGATGGGCTTCGTGCACGAATACCAGCGCGGAGGGCAGCAGCACTTCGCCGAAACAATGGGGAGCACCAATACGAATGGTTCCCGTTGGGGTCTGTCGATCGCCCGATGTCGTTCAATACCGTAGAAAAATTTGAGAATGGGCGCCGGAGGTTAAAGAATTAACGGTTTAACCACCGGGCGCCACTTCATTCCTGACTATTTAGCTGGCGTTCCGCCCCGACTCTTTGTCGCTACGCTTTTTGCGCCCCTTGCCGGAGGCGGCTCCGGTCGAAGGTGCGGCCTTGTCTGCGTCTTCTTTAGACTCAGCGCCATTGCCTATCTGCGGCTCAGACGTGGCCGCCGGCTCGAGCTTGTTAAATTTCACTTCTTCGCTTTCTTTGTCGTAGTCAATTGCCACGCTATCGCCGGATTTGAGCGTGTCGCCGAGTATTTCCCTTGCAAGGCGTGTTTCCACTTCCTGGCGGATTTGCCGTTTCAGTTCGCGCGCACCGAATTCCGGTTGATAGCCGACATTGACCAGATGGTCCACCAGCGACTCGCTCACCTTGAGCGTGATGTCCTGTGCGGCTGCAGTGCGAACTACGCGATCGAGCTGAATCTGTACGATCGCGCGAATATTCTCCTTTGAAAGGGAATGGAACACGATGATATCGTCGATCCGGTTGAGGAACTCTGGACGGAAGTGGCCCTTGAGCACCTTCATCAGCTCCTCGCGCACCTCCTTTTCGCCCTTGCGCTGCGCCTCTGGCTGCTCGAGGTTATCCATGATGATCGAGGCGCCCAAATTACTCGTCGCGATGATGATCGTGTTGCTGAAATCGACCACGCGGCCCTTGCCGTCGGTGAGACGACCGTCGTCGAACACCTGCAGAAGGACGTTGTAGACATCGGGGTGCGCTTTCTCGATCTCGTCGAGGAGGATTACGCTATACGGGCGCCGCCGCACGCGCTCGGTGAGCTGTCCGCCTTCGTCGTAACCCACGTATCCAGGCGGAGCGCCGATAAGCCGGGCGACGGCATGGCGCTCCATATATTCGCTCATGTCGATACGGATAATTGCCTGCTCGTCCCCAAAAACGCTCTCCGCAAGCGCCTTTGCGAGCTCGGTTTTGCCAACCCCCGTCGGCCCGAGAAAAAGGAACGTTGCAATGGGGCGGTGCTCCTGACCCAGGCCCGCGCGTGACAGGCGAACGGCATCGCTCACCGCCACGACCGCGTCGTCCTGACCGACCACGCGCTCTCGCAACTTGTCTTCCATCTTCAGAAGTTTTTGACGTTCCTCCTGCGTGAGCTCGGCAACAGGAATACCGGTAAGGCGCGAGACGACCTCTGCGACGGACGCTACCGTAACTTCCAGTGTTTCTGTGCCGGTTTTACGCTGCCATGATTCCATCTGCTCATCGAGCTGTTTCTGCTTGTCGTTGATGCGTTCCTCGAATGCCTTGGCCTCATCGAAGCGCTTGCGCGACGACGCGTAGTCCTGCTCGCGCTTGAGCTGGGCAACTTCCGCTTCGAGTTCCTGGATGTCGGCCGGCCGGGACGTGGCGCCGATGCGCACGCGCGCGGCGGCCTGATCGATCAGGTCGATGGCCTTGTCCGGGAGAAAGCGCGAGGTGATATAGCGGTCTGCAAACTCCGCGGCAGCGACGAATGCGTCATCAGAGAACGTTACCTGGTGGTGCGCTTCAAGCTTGTCCCGCAGGCCGCGCAAGATCACGATGGTCTGCTCGACGCTGGGTTCTGGAACGAGCACCGGCTGGAATCGACGTTCCAGCGCCGCGTCCTTCTCGATGTACTTCTGGTACTCGTTGAGCGTAGTCGCACCGATGAGGCTCAGTTCGCCGCGCGCAAGCGCGGGTTTCAAGACGTTCGCGATGTCGAGGCCACCTTCACCGCCGCCCTGTCCGGCACCGACGATGGTATGCAGCTCATCGATGAACAAAATCAGTTCGTCCTGCTTGGCCGTCACCTCGTCGATCAACTGTTTGGCGCGCTCCTCGAATTCGCCGCGGTACTTCGCACCGGCGACCATCGAATTGATATTGACCTCGACGAGGCGTTTGCCCCGCAGCACTTCAGGCACATCGCCATTCACGACGCGTTGTGCGAGTCCTTCAACAATCGCGGTCTTGCCGACGCCCGGTTCGCCAATGAGTACAGGATTATTCTTTTTGCGGCGCGCTAGCACTTCAATCGTGCTTTCAATTTCCTGAGCGCGACCGAGTACCGGGTCGAGCTTGCCCTGGCGAGCGAGCGCGGTAAGGTCGCGGCCGAACTTGTCGAGGTTCGGCGTGCCGGTGGGTGTTTCGACACGCCCGTCTTCCGCGCCCTTGCCGACGACCTTTACGACCTTCTGGCGCAGCGCCTCAGCCGTTACGCCATACTTCTTCAGCAGCGTGCCCGCAAGGCTTTCCGGGACGGCTGCAAGGCCGATCAGCAGATGCTCCGGGCCAACATAGGAGTGTCCGAGATCGCGGGAGGCCTGGAATGCGAACTGAAATGCCTTTTTCAGACGCGGCGATACGGTCATTCTCTCGAGCGATTCGTCGTCGCTGGCGGTCCCGTGCTTTGCGTGCTCGTCGATATAGCTCTTGATGTCCTGGGGAGAGAGCTTCAACTCTTTCAGTAGCGCCGCGCACACGTCGGTGTCGGCGAGCACGTAAAGCAGATGCTCCGTATCCAGCTCGGTGCGGTGTAACTCGTGGGCCTTTTCCGCCGCGCGCTGGAGCAGCTCCATGGTCTGTTCACTGAATGCATCGGTTGCGTCGACGGACTCTCGAGGCACACTCGCGCTCAGTCCGGACTCGTCACCGAACCCGCTCAGCAGACCGGACAGATCGCCGCCCCCGCCGAGCAGAGAGTCGAACGGATTCAGCATGCTTTGGTGGCGCATCAGCTGTCGATAGTGATAGTCGCAGATCGACAGCGACTTTCGCTCGCCGTTCTCGGTCACAACGACTCGCGCAACAGCGGGGCGAGCGTGGCAGATATCGCAGAGTGTAGCCATGATCGAAGCACCTTTAACCGTTGGGGGTTAACCTGAAGAAGTCAGCGGGCGCCGTCCGTTGCCTGTGAAAGGGCAACCGGCACCGACGCTTCGCTTGTTGGCATCAAGAAAGTGAACGTTTCACGCAGATACAGCCTGACCGTAGTGTCGGTGTGGCCAAGATAGCCGATGGAAAGCTCCTCGCCGAAATGGAGCTCGTAGTCGCCCCCGCGTGTATCATGGCGCGCGCGTTCCAGGTGCGAGAGCCGGGGTCGCTGTTCACGACCGTGGTGGCGTCGCCGCGGTTGTCGGGCAAGTGTGCGGCCAACTCGAAGCGCAGGTCGATCGTCGCCGCAATAAAGTTCGCGAAGGCGCCGACGGAACGCATCACGGCTTGCGGCTCGGTACCTGGCCTCTTCATCGGGAGACTCCTGAATAACGATGTGTGATATCCACGCAGTCAATACGTTGAATCACACTGTTTCAGTCCGGCGAGAAGCCGCCTTTCAATACACCGTGGACTATCCGGAAGACCGCGCCCGGGGTTGGGGGAAATCGCGGCGAAACCAAAAAGGGACAATTTGACGATTGAATTCTATTGTCGGATTCAGCGGAAGTGAACATCTCGCCGTCCGATACTTTATATCGGCGAATTCATGACCGAGCCAATTCACGATATCAGCTATCGGGTTCAGGAGAGGAACCCGACAATTTTGCGTGGTGAATTTCGATGTACGATTTGTCCAATGCGGCGATAAATGCATTGCATTGCTCACACGAAATGCATGAGGCGCCCGTTCGGCCCCGACCTGATCACGGGGTCTTGATTTTTGGTTTCGTCAGCTGCCGCCGGTCCGGTAGCGCTTTCCAACGGGGTTCAGTGATGAAATTCGATAACGAGGCGAGCGCGCGTGTGGATGCGCCCAAAAAAGCCGGGCCGCACCTGACCACGCACGAACATGTGGGGCTGAACGGCAAGATTGCGGTCGCCATTACCAATGTGGTGGGGACAATGTGGTGCGCTTATGTCTTTGCGGCGATTGCACTTGTGAGCTTACCCTCGGCAATCCAAAGCGGCATTTCAGCGCTCGTTGCGTGGATCGCCCAGACCTTTTTGCAGCTCGTACTGCTTTCGGTAATCATGGTCGGCCAGAAGGTGGCAGCAGCGGCATCCGACAAGCAGGCATTGCAAACCTACAAGGACGCCGAGGCACTCCTGAAACTGCAGGACGAAATGCGCAGCCTCATTGAAGTTAACAATACGCTAACGGAAGCAATTCATCGCGCAGTGCAGGAGATGAGAACCTCGACGACCGGACGGCCGGCCGCGCCGGCGGATTGACGACCAGCAGCCTGCGTAATCACGGAGACCCCGGATGGTGCCAACCGGGAATGTGACGTACAACGGGTTTGTGATAACGACACGATCCCGCAACAACGAGCGCGGTGGCTGGATCGCGCACGTGGAGATTCGTCGCGACGGCCGTTTGTTTGTTTGCAGCCCTGACACCGTCCAGCCGGAATGGTTGACGGAGACGGAGGCCAATCGGGATGGCCTCGAGCGAGGCTGCAAATTCATCGACCGCATAAAGAACGACCGCCAGGATCGCTCGTGGGTCGCCGTTCGCGAGCACGCGGAGCGCTGGTTCTTCAGACTCGAAACCTCGCAGGAAGCGCAGCAGATCGTCCGCGATCTCGATGCGCATTGAGGGGACCCGCTAGCGCAGTCGAACCACGCCATGCACCGTGGCCGTACCGCGCCGCATCAACTGTCGTCGACATTGTTGGCGTAGTGATCGATTGCAACCTTGCACTCGTCTACGATGACCCGAAGCTGGTCCGGCGTTGGCGACTCATATCGGTCGACCCTTTCCCGGGATGGTGAAGCTGTGCCGCGTGCGAATCAGGCTGCAACGCAACGCCTTACCACGATAGAGATTGTGTGAAGATTTTGCCGCCATAACCGCGCACGACGTCCTCCACTTCATTGTCAGGCGGATTCCTGGTTTCGAGAATGAGCGCGAAGGTCCCCGGACGGAGTTCGAGTTCAATCGCGCCCGTTAGCTTCTTGTCCAGAACGTGCTCCAGCGCCCGACCCGCGAACCCGGCACCCGCGCCTGCGACAGCGCCCGCGATTGCGCCGGGCGGCCCACCCAACAGACCGATCAGCGCACCGCTTACTGCGCCGATCACGACGCCCCAGTGCGGCTCGCTGTATTGCGTCAGCACGTGCAGCTTGCCGTCCGCAGTCTTTTCGACCATCACGCCGCTTTCAATCTTGAAGTCATCGTCCTCTTCGAAATTGTGCAGATCGCGCGAAGCTCTTTGAGCGACATCCAGATTGCCAAACGTTGCCACGATCAGTTTCTGAGTCATGCCCTCTCCTGTGATCATCATCCGGGACTCTTCAAGATAGTCAATCGGGATGCTCGCGTCATTGAACATTATTCCGATATTAACTATTGGTTCAACGCCTCCGAGATGTAGCTTCTGAGCGTGTCGACGACTTTACGGACCCGCAGGGCAATTGGACGCTGCGGCTGGATAAGCAGGTTCAGGGCAAGCGCGGGCACTTCATATTGGGGAAGCACCCGCACCAGTTCGCCGGTCGCGAGGGCGTCCTTCACGGCCGGCGCTTCGAGCACACCGAGCCCGAGTCCAGCCAAGACCAGTTCATACATCGGACGCCAATGCGTCGTCTTGATGATCGTCTGAACCGGCACGGAATCGATGAGCGAGCCGTCCCGGCAGATGGGTAGCAGGTCCGCATCGAAAGCACCCTTCACGCGGATCAGATTGTGTTGCGAGACATCCGCCAGGTCGTCGATCGCGTCGCTGCGGCTCAGATAATCCGGCGAAGCAACGAGCACGCGTTCGATGTCCCCAAGCGGCCACGCGATATACGCACCGTCGCCTAGCTGTCCGAGACGAAACGAGATATCGACGCCCTCGGTGACAAGATCGGTGACCTTGTCGTTGAGCACGAGCTCGATGTCGATGCGCGGATAGCTTTCACGGATACGCTTGACGCCCTCCGGCAGAAGGGTTTCGCCGAAGCAATGCGGCGCTGCGATACGGATCGCGCCCTTCATTGCCTGTTCGTCGTTCGAGACTTCGGCCACGGCTTGCTCCACAGCGCCTAGAACAGCCTTGCTGCGTTCATGGAAGATGGTTCCCTCAGGTGTGCACTTGAAGGCGCGCGCGTTGCGCAGCAGCAGGCGGCATCCAAGGTACTTTTCGAGCCGCTCGATGCGCTCGCTGACGGCCGGCTGGCCGATGTCCAGATCTCTCGCTGCGCCCGAGATGCTGCCTCTTTCCACGACTCTGACGTAAATCCGCATAGCCTCCAGCAGATTCACATTACGTTCCCTGCCGTGGCCGGGGATATTCGCGGTGCGTCCTTCCGTAAGTGGCGTTGACATACGATTCCTCTCATTTCTTTAACTCCAATTCTTGCGTCGCATCCAGAAGAGGCGACGTGGCGATGGAACAAGAGTAAGAGGGGGGACTCATGCGTGGAACGCACAAATCGCACTCACTGAGTAGAGTACAGTTTGGATGCACGAGCGCCGGGTGAAGAGCGTAGATAACAGTTGGAGCCCTGGCCAGCCCTGAACTGTTATGGAAACTGGATCGCCCAGTGCCGGGAGCGCTGGCGCAAGCTGGCTGCACAGTGCCACGGCTGCGGACGCGCTCGCGTTGCGCTTTCTGCCGCTCACGCCGGCGCTTACGTCGATCGCGTACCACGTGGAAAATGAATTTGGAGTCCTGATTTTCAGCGAACCCGATCTCGATGCAAGCGTGAAAGACTTCTTCTGCAGCGCGATATGGCGGTTCATCGTCAAGCAGCGCACGTAGCGCATGGCCCGTCAACCCGGCGCTCGCCCCCATAGCAAAGCCAATAATCGAGCCGACCGGCCCACCGAGCAGGCCGATGAGCGCCCCCGTCACCGCGCCGATCGTCGTGCCCCAGAAGGACCGCGTTTGCCGCTCAAGAACGGACAGCTTTCCGTCAGGGCTCTTCTCCACCACGCATGATCGAACCCGTACAGTTGCAGGGAGATCGGCTCAAATGAGCTTGCGTGTCCACTCAGGTAAGCTGATAGGGGCGAACGGGAGCAACCGGGTCGGGAACGGGACATCCACATAGCTCCAGAACGGAGCGTTCAATATTGCGCGACATCGCGTCGAGTGCGAGCGCATTGGGCGCGACGCTGAACGGATCGGCGACTTCACTGGCAATCGCTTCGAGCGCTATCAGCGTATAGGCAATGAAAACGCACAGCAGCGGCGTAAAAAATTCCGTGGAATCCACGAGCCCGAACGGCAGTAAAACACAGTAGGCATAGACGGTTCGATGCAACAACACGTTATAAGCAAACGGAATCGGCGTTGCGGCGATACGCTCGCAGCCGCCCAATGCCTTGCCCAGTTCGTCGATCTGTGCGTCGAGCATCCACAGCTTCGTGTCGGGCGTGTGAAGGCGATGCTTCGGGAGCGAGAGCTCGCGCCGTATTTCGTTGAGAATGTACATCGGTTGATAGATCTGGCCGCCTACGATCTCGGCCTGCTCGCGGCCGAGGAGCCGCTGAAAATCCACCGTGGGATCGGTGCCGCGCAGTTCGTGCTTGAGGGCGTAAATGAATCCGACAATCAGCTGGGCGATGCGCAAGGTGTCTGCGCGCTCCGGAATGTAACAAAGCATCTGCGAAGTGAGCGTGCGTGATGCGATCAGAAAAACACCCCAGAGATGCCGCGCTTCGTTGAAGCGCTCATAACTCGCATTGTTTCGAAACGCGAGGAAGATAGCCAGTGCGACGCCGAACAGGGTGAAGGGCGCGGTGTTGAGCGGGATCTTTTCTCCAAATACGCGCCCGTGCGTGAAGACCGCCAGTGTACTCACCACCGCCATGAAGCACAGTTGTGGGATGATGGATGACAGAACCGAGCCGTTCCAGACGAACAGCAACCGGAACCAGTTTTCTCGGGGCCGGACGATCATGATGGACTTTTATTATCTGGAATAAGGAAATACGTTCGCCTGGCCTTAAGGCATGCGTGATCCATTCAGGTTTCCTCGCTGGCGCGCGCCGTAGTTATTCGGAGCTTGCGCGCGCCGCGAGGAATCATGTGCTTCAGTGATAGCCGTGGTCTCCTTCACGCACCTTGCCGCGGAAAACGCGATATTGCATCGCGTTGTAGACGAGAATGATCGGCAGCACGATGATTGTGCCGACGAGGGCGAACAGCTGGCTCGAGTGGCTCGACGACGCGTCCCAGATTGTGAGCGAGGGCGGAATGATGTACGGCCAGATGCTGATAATAATGCCGGTATAACCGAGGAAGCAGATTGCCAGTGAGAGCAGGAAGGGGGTCGACTCGTGGCTCTGGTTAAGCGCGCGGTAGATGCCCACGACGCACAGCACAACCAGGATCGGCACCGGCAGGAACCAGCCGAGATTGCCGCTGAAAAACCATCGCTGTCTCACGGCGGGCAGGCCTAGCACCGTCCAGAGGCTGACGATGGCAATCGCGAGGAGCAGAACCGCGAGCAGCGGGCGCATCACCACGCGCATCTTGCGCTGAAGTTCGCCGTCGGTCTTCAGGATCAGCCAGCCGCAGCCGAGCGTCGCATACGTGAGCAACACGCCGAAACCGCAGAAAACGCTAAACGGCGAGAACCAGTCGAACGGGTCGCCCGCGAACTTGTCGTCGACGATCTTGATCCCCTGCAACAGCGATCCGAGCGTGATACCCTGGCACATTGCCGCGAGCGCCGAACCGCCGATGAACGCGAGATCCCATGCATGTTGCGTGCGCGTGGCTTTTGCGCGCAACTCGAACGCCGCGCCACGGAAAATCAGGCCGACCACCATAAGAATCAGCGGCATGTAGTTGGCGGGCAGCAGCGTTGAATAGGCGATCGGGAACGCGCCGTAGAGGCCGGCGCCACCGAGCACGAGGAACGTTTCGTTGCCATCCCATACCGGCGCGACGGTATTGAGCATCACCTCGCGTTCGGCTTTCCCTTCGAAGAACGGAAACAGCAGCCCGATGCCCAGATCGAAGCCGTCGAGCATCACGTAGATGAAAACGCCGAGTCCGATGATGATTGCCCAGATCACAGGAAGATCGATTTGCATGGCCTCATTCCCCCACCACAGCGTCGAGTGCGCGATTGTGCAGTCCCGGATACTTGAGCGATTCGATGCTTTCCACTCCGGTGGCCGGACCTTTTTTCATCATCTTGAGCATGTAATAGACGCCCGTTCCGAACACGAGAAAATAGACAATCACGAAGATCAGCAGCGAAACACCCGCCTGCTGCGCGCCAATGGGCGACATGGAGTCGACGGTACGCACGATGCCGTACACGGTCCACGGCTGCCTGCCCACTTCAGTCGTAATCCAGCCCGCCAGTAGTGCCAGAATGCCGGATGGGCCCATGCACAATACGAACCACTGGAACCAGCGCGCTTCATAAAGGCGGCCGCCGCGACGAAGCAAAAGTGCGACCACGGCGGTGAGCAACATCAGCATGCCGAGTCCGGCCATGATGCGGAACGTCCAGAAGATAATTGGCGAAAACGGGCGATCCTCCGGCGGAAACTCCTTGAGTCCGCGAATTTCGCCGTTCCAGCTGTGGGTGAGAATCAGGCTGCCGAGATGCGGGATGCGGATCGCGTAACGCGTCACTTCCGCGTTCATGTCGGGAAAGCCGATTAAATTGAGCGCGGTGCCGCCGTGCTCGGTTTCCCAGAGCCCTTCAATTGCGGCGATCTTCGCCGGCTGATGCTCCCGGGTATTGAGGCCGTGCGCGTCGCCGACCAGAATCTGAATGGGCGCGAGAAAGAGCAATATCCACAGCGCCATCGAGAAACTGCGCTTCACCGGCACGTCGCGCCGCCCCTGAAGCAAATGCCACGCGCCGCAGGCGGCCACGATAAAGCCGGCAACGATAAAGGCTGCGATGGTCATATGCGCCAGACGGAACGGGAACGAAGGATTGAAGATCACCTTCCACCAGTCCACCGGCACGATGCGGCCATTCTGAATCGCGTAGCCTTGCGGTGTTTGCATGAAGCTGTTTGACGAGAGAATCCAGAATGTCGAAATGAGCGTGCCGATCGCGACCATGAGCGTGGCGAAGAAATGCGCTTTCGGACTCACGCGATTCCAGCCGAACAGCATGACGCCGAGAAAACCCGCCTCGAGAAAGAATGCGGTCAGGACTTCATAGGTGAGCAGTGGACCCGTGATATTGCCCGCAATCGTCGAGAACCCACTCCAGTTCGTCCCGAACTCGTAAGCCATCACGACGCCCGAGACCACGCCCATGCCGAACCCCACCGCGAAAATCTTCGACCAGAAGCGGTACATGTCCTTATAGGCCGCATCGCCCGTGAGCAGGAGGCGCCATTCGAGCACGGCGAGAAAGCTTGCCATGCCTATGCTGATCGCCGGAAATACGATGTGAAACGAGACGGTGAATGCGAACTGCAGCCTGGCGAGATGAAATGCGTCGAAGATGTCCATGATTCTTCTGAGCTCCTGGTGACGACTGCATTTGCCTGCCAAGGACAGGCCGGCCGCGGGAAGCCGGGCACCCGGCCGGACTACCGGAATACCATGAGACTAGTTTCCCGCCGCGCGCACGACATGCACGGGCACTGACTTGTACGAAGGCGTTCCGCTTTCCTTGTCGATATAGTCCAGTGGGACAAGCACGTTGGCTTCCGGGTAATAGGCCGCCACGGAACCGCGTGCGATGCTGTACACAATGGCCGTGATGTTCTTGAGCCGCAGCTTGCGGCCCGAGGTGACCGTTTCGATGTCGACAAGATCGCCGTGTTCGATGCCGTACGCGGCCATGTCGTCCGCGTTCATGAAGAGCACGTCGCGCCGTCCAAACACGCCGCGGTAGCGGTCGTCCATTGCGTAAATCGTCGTGTTGTACTGGTCATGACTGCGGATCGTGATGAGCCGCAGCACGTTTTCCGCACCCAGCACGTCAGCGTCTTCCTTCACGCCGCCATAGACGGAGAACTCGGCCTTGCCCGATGGCGTGTGCCACTGCCGTTCGGTTGGCGGAAGCGGCAGGCGGAATCCGCCCGGTACGCGAATGCGCCGGTTGAAGTCCTCGAAGCCGGGTACGGTCTGCTCGATCAGATCGCGAATCTTGTCATAGTCGGCGATCAGGTCCATCCACGCCACTTTGGTGGCGGGCAGCGTGGCGCGCGCCATGCCGGCAACAATCGCGGGTTCGGAGCGCAACTGTTCGGAAGCGGGCGTGAGCTTGCCGGCCGATGCATGAACCATGGACATCGAATCTTCCACCGTGATGGATTGACGCCCGGTACCCTGCATGTCGAGTTCCGTGCGGCCGAGGCACGGGAATAGATAGGTTTCCTTCGAAACGAGCAGATGGGTTCGATTGAGCTTCGTGCCGATGTGCACGCCCAGGTCGAGTGCAGCCATCGCGGGAAACGACTGTTCGGAGTCGGGTAGCGCAACGGCGAAATTGCCTCCCAGGCAGAGCAGCGCCTTGGCCTTGCCGTCGATCATGGCTTGCATGGCTTGCACCGCGTCGTGACCGTGCGCTTCGGGCGGCGTGAATCCGCAGGCCTTCTCGATCAGCCCGAGAAACGCTTTCGACGGCTTTTCGGTGATGCCGACCGTGCGGTTGCCTTGCACATTCGAGTGGCCGCGCAGCGGACAGATGCCGGCGCCGGGCTTGCCGAAATTGCCGCGCAGCAACAGCAGATCGGCGATCAAGCGCACGTTGGCGGTGCCTTTATTGTGCTGCGTGACGCCCATGCCGTACGTGACGATCGTCGCGTTCGATTTGGCGTAGGCGATCGCCACATGTTCGAGGTCGGGCCGCGTAAGGCCACTGGCTTTCTCGATGTCTTCCCACGAAGTGGCTTCGAGGTCCGCCGCGAAGGCGTCGAAGCCTTCGGTGTGCTGAGCGATGAACGCCTTGTCGAGTATGTCGCCTTGCTCCGACTCCATCTGCAGCAGCGCTTTCATGACGCCCTTGAGCGCGGCCGCGTCGCCGCCGGCGTCCAGCTGAAAGTAGGTCGACGCGATGCGGGTCGAGCCGAACGTCGCCATTTCAATCATGCTTTGCGGATCGGCAAAGCGTTCGAGCGCGCGCTCGCGCAGCGGATTGAAGACGATGATCGGCACGTTTCGCCGCGCAGCTTCGTGCAGCGTGCCCATCATGCGCGGATGGTTCGTGCCCGGGTTGTGACCGATGGAAAGAATGAGTTCGGTCGAATCGAAATCTTCGAGCGAGACAGTGCCTTTGCCGATCCCGATCGATTGCGGCAGACCAACGCTGGTCGGCTCGTGGCACATGTTCGAGCAATCGGGGAAATTGTTCGTTCCGTACTCGCGTGCGAATAGTTGATACAGAAACGCCGCCTCGTTGGATGCGCGTCCGGACGTATAGAACTCGACCTGGTCCGGCGTAAGCGAGCGCAGGATCTCACCGATGCGCGCGAATGCGTCTTCCCAGTCGACGGGCTGAAACTTGTCGGTGGCGCGGTCGTATACAAGAGGATGTGTGAGCCGCCCCATGTCTTCGAGCTCATAGTCCGTTTTCTGCAGCAGCGAGCTGACTGTGTTCGCAGCGAAGAATTCCGGCGTCACCCGCTTCGTGGTGGCTTCCCAGGTCACCGCCTTTGCACCGTTCTCGCAGAACTGGAACGTGGACCGGTGTTCCTTGTCCGGCCACGCACAGCCGGGGCAATCGAAACCATCGGGTTGATTGGTCCGCATCAGCGTAATGGGCGCCTCGATGCTTTCCATTTGATCGTGAATCGCCTGCGCGGTTGCTTTGAGCGCGCCCCAGCCGCCGGCGGGGCCGGTGTAGGGATGGACGCCGGGCACATCACGTAGTTTCGTCATGGGAAACTCCATTGGGTTTTCTACGCACGCTGCGAAAAGCCGGGACAATGCCATACCGGGACCGCACAAGTCCGCGGATGATATCCGGCGTGCCACGCTTGATTCTAGGCAATCCCGAATTCGGAACAAGAATTAACTTATTAACTTCGACTTTTTATTTTATCGTTGTGTATATTCGAATATCTCGATCTCCATTGCTCTGGACAGACACCCTCACATGACGATCGTCCGAACAAAAATGAGGTGGAGCTAAAATTCTCCACCTCATTCTAGGGATGCAGCGCGTTGTCGTGAACTGCCGCCTAACCGATATTAGCTATCGGGAGCGCAGGCGTTAGTGCTTGACCGGTACCACCTTGCCTCGGAACAGATAGAGGTTGTACCCGATCATGACCGGAAACACGATACCAATGCCGAACAGCATAGGCGTAAGGGGGGTGCTGTCCGAGGCGGCGGCCACGGGCGTGAATATGGCGACGATTGCCGATGCCGACTGTTGTCGGCAGGCCGCGGCTCGTGGCCTCTTGGCGCATGTTCGAGCAGTCGGGGAAATTGTTGGTGCCGTACATGCGTACGAACAACTGATAGAGGAACGCAGCTTCGTTGCTTGCGCGGCCCGATGTGCCCATGAGGGTGTGCGCGGTATCTGGATAGGCGCAAGCGTAGAAGTTAAGAGGGGCTTGCATGACGAAGCGAATCCACCTGGAACATGGAGTACAGTTTCGTCCTCCGCAGTACACTGTATGAACTGTGCTGTGAGAGATTGTCGGGGAGACCACAGTGAAACTCTATGAAAAACTCGCGGACGATATCGAGACGCTGATTCGCAAGGGCGTCTACCGCCCCGGCGACCGCGTGCCGTCGGTTCGCCAGGCGAGCCAGCAGCACCGCATCAGCATTACCACCGTGATACGCGCCTATCTGCTGCTGGAAAGCCGCGGCGTGCTGGAGAGCCGCCCGCAGTCCGGGTACTTTGTGAGCACGCGCGTGGGCGAAGGACGCACGCATTCGGACGAATTGCGCACGAGCCGGCCGATTGCGGTGTCGGCGACGGTCGATGTGAGCCGCCTCGTGCTGTCCACGCTGCGCTCCATCGGCGCCGACGACGCTGTGCCGCTCGGTTCGCCGTATCCGGACCCGCAGCTTTTTCCCTATGAAAAGCTCAACCGCTACGCGTCGGCCGCGGGACGCAGGAAGTCACTATGGGGCGTGACCAACGCGCTGCCGCCGGGCACACCGGAACTGGTCCGGCAAATTGCCCGGCGGTACCTCGAAAACGGCATGGCCGTGGACCCCAACGAGATCATCGTGACGGTGGGGGCGACGGAGGCCATCAATCTGTGTCTGCAGGCGGTCGCCAAACCGGGCGACGTGATCGCCGTGGAATCGCCCACGTTCTACGCCATGCTTCACGCCATCGAGCGCTCGGGCATGAAGGCGATCGAGGTGGCAACGCACCCCGAGTACGGCATCGAAATAGAGGCGCTGGAGAAGATCATTGAATCAGGGCCGATTGCCGCCTGCATGGTAATGCCGAATTTCCAGAATCCGCTCGGGTTTCAGATGCCTGACGAGCGCAAGCGCGAACTTGTCGCCCTGCTTGCGAAGGCGGGGATACCGGTGATCGAAAATGGTGTGTACAACGAACTGTATTTCGGCGATTCGCATCCCACCACGCTCAAGTCGTATGACAAAAAGAACATGGTGCTTCACTGTGGGTCATTTTCGAAGAGTCTGACAGCGGCGTATCGCATCGGCTGGGCTTTACCCGGCCGTTATCGCGACGAAGTCGAAAAGCTGAAGTTTCTCAATACGCTGACGACTTCGGTGATTCCCCAACTCGCGATCGCCGAATATCTCGAACGGGATGGTTACGAGCATCACTTGAGGCGCATCCGCAAAAACTACGCGCAACAGGCCAATCTGATGAAGTCGATGGTCGCGCGCTTTTTTCCGGCGGGCACGCGCACGTCGAGTCCGACGGGTGGATACGTGTTATGGATCGAATTGCCGGCGAAGGTGGATTCGATGAAGCTCTACCAGCTCGCCCTGGCGCGGGGAATCACGATCGGACCGGGCCATATGTTTTCCGTCTCGGACAACTATCGCAACTATATCCGGCTCAATTACAGCACGCCGTGGTCGCCGGAAATCGAGCAGGCGGTCATCACGGTCGGCAAACTCGCAGCGTCGTGCGCGCGATAGGGAAAGCGTGCTGCTCAGGTAAGCCAGCAACCAAAGTCATAATATCGGACGAGTTCGCGCGGTCGTACATTTGTACCGGGCCGTGATGTGCCGTCAACGTTTGGTCAACGGCATGCACCACGCAACTTGAATGTTATTTGTCGATCTGATGCGGCGCGGCGCGCAGTGGATTCCTGTGAAATAACCCTCTGCGTATTCCTACTTCTTCATCATGGCCATAACGAGAAAATGAAACGGTAGCGTGAGTAGAACGGTCGCGCCGAATCCGACGCACCAGAGAATGGCCATCCACTTCAGATCGTGCAGAAAACGGTGCCTTCGGCTCTTTCGCTCAAGCGCCACGATTGACTCCCGCTGGTCGTCAGGAAACTGATTATGGCACCGGCACGCGCGAGCAAGCAAGACGGATTGGTCCAGCAGGCCCGCGAACACCGGACTTACACGTGATGCCAAGTATCGGAAGAGATGAGGGAGATTTTATTTCGGGACTGGCATAGACTGTGCATGCTTCAATTAAGAACGTGGCAAATATCAAGCCAAAGATTGGTGCAAGATCATTCGCGAAATCGTTCACTCGGTGGGACGCGTCACTGAAATTATGAGCGAGATTTCGTCCGCTTCGCACGAGCAGAGTGCCGGGATCGAACAGGCGAATCAGGCGATAAACCAGATGGCCATGTCACGCAGTAGAACGCGGCCTTAGCCGAAGAGGCTGCTGCCGCGGCACAGACCATGGCGCAGCAGGCACAGGTACTGTGTACATGCGTTGCCATTTTCAAGCTCGATGGCGAGCCTGTGGGCCGACTCTCATCGAAGCCGTCGGTGGCCGCGTGATGATATGCTCGAAGCGGCGCACACAAGCCTGTCGCGAAGGCGGGCGGCCCGGGCTGGATTGAAGCGTCTGCTGCGTTCGTCGAACGGTACGCGTTGGAATCGTAGGGTGGACTGCGATCACGAGGTTGCTCATGGCCATCGACTTCACGTTTTCGATGAAGGTCTTCTCCTCGCTCTTTGCGATCATGAATCCCGTCGCGAACATCCCGGTTTTTCTTTCGCTAACCGAAGGGATGGCGGAAGGGAAGAAGCGGGCCGTTGCGGCCACAACCTTTATCGGCGTGACAATTGGCTGTGCCATCTCCGTCACGCTGGGCGAGACGATCCTCAACGTGTTTGGGGTCAGCATCGACGATTTCCGTCTCGCGGGAGGCTTGCTTGTATTGCTCATCGCGCTGGACATGGTACACGGCTCGCCCAGCGCGCAGCACACGCCGCAGCAACGCGAAGTGGGGGAGAGCGGCTATGATCAGGACGTGGCGATCTTCCCGCTGACGACGCCTCTTCTTGTCGGCCCCGGCACGATCGCCACGCTGGTCGTGTTCGGGCACGCCGCAGCCGCCAACGGAGAGATTGGGAGTCTCGCCATTGGGCTGGTCGTATTCCTCGCATTGCTGGCCGTTGCGTTGTTTTCCGCGCCGTATCTCGGGCGCTTTCTGTCTGCCAAGGTGACGGCAATCGCCAGACGTCTGATGGGTATGATACTGGCAGCCATCGCAGTCGAAATGATGGCCGCAAGTTTGACGACAATATTCAAGGGTTTGGTTCACTAGCTCGCAGTGTCATTGATGGGTCTTCGGGAGAATCGCTATGACTGGCCAGATATTGAGCGAAGCGTTCATCGAGAATCAGCGTCAGCGCTTGCTGGCGATGCAACGCGAGGTGCTCGGCGGTGAAGAAGGGACGATTTCGGCCGAGCGCAATCAGGAGGAGGCGTCCGGCGACGAGGCGAGGGAGTTCGAGGACGATGCCCAGAAGATGGAGCAGGATATCGCCAATCAGGCGCTGCGCAGCGTGAACGACCGCAGGATCGCCGACATCCAGCGTGCGCTTGAAAAGATCGCCGAAGGCACCTATGGGTATTCCGACAATAGCGGCGAACCTATTCCCATCGAGCGACTAAAGGTACTGCCCGAGGCAATCCTAACGGTACAGGAGGAAAGCGAGCGCGATGCCGGCCGCTGACTTCGCCCGCTTGTCACTTACTCCGCCACGCGACGGGAAGTAGCCGCGATCACCCTGCGATGCTGCTTAAAAATTGTCGCGCCGGCGCAAAGAACGTCACCCCCGTTACGGCCTTCGAGAAGTCCAGAATCCGGTCGTGGAGCGGTGGCGGATCACCGATAAACATTCGCTCGAGCATTTTTTCTATCACCCATAGATGGCGTGAATAGCCAATGAAATAGGTGCCGTACTCGTTACGCCCCGGCGCGGCGAACGGCATGTTGTCGCGGAGAATATCGTGTTCTCCGTCTGCATCTTCAATGGTGCAGAGCGTCTTGTGCGATTTCTGGCCCGTCGTCGCGTCCGCCAGCTCGACATTATCGAATTTTTTTCGACCTATGATGGCTTCTTGCGTCTCCACGCTTTGTGCTCGCCAGGCAGCCATGTCGTGCAGATACTTCTGGATCACGACATAACTGCCGCCGGCATATTCCGGGTCTTCCTCCGCGATTATTGTTGCGTCGGGCAGATCGAGACCATCGGGGTTCGCGGTGCCATCGACGAATTCCAGCAGATCGCGTCCGTCGAAATAACGGAATCCCGCCACGTCGTCAATGACTTCGACTGCGGTGCCGAAGGCTTCGAGGAGAATTCTTTCGAATTCGACGATGACGTCCGTCGATTCCGCGCGTACGTGATAAAGCAGATCGCCCGCGGTTGCGACGGCGGTGTGAGTCGCGCCCCGTACTTCCTGGAACGGTCTGAGCTCCTTCGGCAGCGGCTTCCCGGTGAGTGGCCCCCAGGCGCGATGTGAGATCCCTACGTTACAGCTAAAGTGGCCACCGCTGGCTCGAATCCGGACGTCTTTGACAAGATCGTCGGTGCTGGCGATGACGGATCGAGCGAGAGCGATCGACGCGTTGTCGTCCTTGACCACGAGTACGAGGAAAGCGGCGGCGGCCGAGCAGGGCGCATCGATCGCTTGCGGTTCGACCGCGAGTGCTTGTTGTTGCGCGGATGGGATCTGCGAAGTTGGCACGTTCAAGGGCCCTCCTGTGGTGAGGCGAAATGCCGGAACGCATCGGGACGATGTTCAGGGACGGCAGGTTTGTGGCATGAGCCGCTACACAATCACGATAACATCCATGCCGATTCTCCATTTTTTGGGCAGACATTGGGCGCCCGCTTTCTTCGCCGAAGTCAGGAAAAAACGGCAATAAACTTACGAATGACGGTCTCTTTCCGTCATATCTCTTGTAGTTTTGCGCGATCTGAAGTTGCGGCATGCTCCGATTCTTAATATCGGATGAAACCAATCTGAGGTAATGCGAGAACGGACCGAAACCAAAAAGTAATGCCTAGCGGATCGGCGCGGTCGAGTCGCCCGCAAGGAGCAATTGAGGGAGCTGCGAAAATGACCAGTTGTCCCCGGTGCGATCGAATATCCATACGACGTCGAAACGGTCATCGGGCCACGTTGCAGGGACGATGGGCGCGCGCGGCATGTGCCCGATGAGCGACGGCAGCACTTTGTGCTCCCATGCAATCAACACGACGCCCGCGCGAGTGAGTACGTCTGCCATTAGCGCTCGACCGTCGTCTTTCAGATAAGTCGTGACGTAGTCGACCTGCGATGTCTCACGCAGCAGCGAAACAAGGGGCGCCACAGTTTGCATCGACCGCTTGCTCTTGCTCGAAGGACCTGCACCCGCAGCGAATACGGTGGCTGGTTTGAGTTGCGCCGCATGCGCTTTCTCGATTGGGCAAAGGAATCGTGCCAGAGCGCCAGCACGCTGCCAACCGCGAACGCAAAGGCTCTCCGCGTCAGGCTTGCCGTCCGCTTCGATTCCCATACCTTCATTTGCGGCGGGTTTATCCGCGTGGCGGATAAACATGATTCTGTCGGGTCGCATGCTGCCTCCAGAGGGTACCGGTTAAAACACGGTCTACGATGTTATAACGAATGTCGAGTCGACTGGCTGATGCGGTTCGATACGGGGCACTGGCGGGTCGGGACTTGTGAGAAAAGCGATCGAAGAGCGGCGAGCGCCGAACAAATGGAGCGCAAGACGCGGCCGACTTCTGTCAGGACTACTCCGCGGATGCGCAATACCAGCGAGCACGCGTCCAACGACCGGGCTTGGCAACGCGAGACCGTATGCCGGGCGCGGATGCCGGAGCGCGCTGGGACTCCCTTTCATCGGGAGCAAGTAGAGAAGCGCGAAGAGCATGATCGCCGAGCCGACGAACGCCACCAGCAGCCAGCCGACGCTCCTCATTCGCGCATGCCCGCGCCTCTTAAGCCGTTGCGTGGATGATGTAGCCCGCGTTGCGCACCGTAACGACCATCGCCGAGAGCCGCCCGTTGAAGCTCAACTTGCGGCGCAGGTTGCTGATATGCATGTCGATTACGTTCGTCTGCAAGTGATAGTTCCAGACTGACTCGAGCAACATCGCGCTCATGTTCCCCTCATTCTCATTGGATAGATGTTATCGGTTTAAAAGTAGCAGTCCTGATTCAATACGCGGCCGGGCCTCCGGAACGGTGAACCGAACCGGAGGCAGACATGTTGGCTTACGGAATTGAGGCGGACGACCGTGCAACGACCGGAGCCAGGCACAGAGCGTTGATGTTTGAATACGTGCGCTTGCCCGGTTGCCAGCGGAGAATCACACCCCGGCGTGACACGAACATGGCGCAAGGCTTACAACCGCGTTGAGGAAGCAGACGCGCCAGGTGATGACGGCTTGTGGATGCGGTGGCTGGCGGAAATTTTTTGCGTCGAGCGGGAATATTTGAAGTACAGCGGTCGTTTAGCCTGCGGCGATATTTCGCCAGTCAGACGCGGAGGGAAGTTATGTCTCAGATCTCGTGGGGTCTCAAAGCGGCGGCCGTGATCGTCTTAGCCGCCGGTTTCACAATCGGGCATGCTGCTGCCGATGAAGCTTACGTCGTCACACCGCTTGTATCCAGCCTGGCAGGCTCTGCCCCGAAGGTCGACGGGGTCCTGCAGAACGCCTGGGGTATCGCCTTTAGTCCGGCAGGAAGTCCGTTCTGGATCAACGACAATGCCACCGGCTGCTCCACGCTGTATGACGGCCAGGGCACAAAGGTGGCGCTGCAGGTCTCCATCCCGCTGCCAGGCAACGTCATACCGGCCGGCGCCTGCCATCCCGTCTTTCCCAACAATCCACCGAAACCCACGCCCGCGGCACCCACGGGGATAGTTTGGAATCCTTCGTCGTCTTTTCTCGTCCCAGGTACCAACATCCCGGCCGTATTCATCTTCGCGACCGAAGACGGCACGATTTCCGCCTGGGCCGGTGGGTTGAATCCGGCGAACAATGCTGTCATCGCGGTCGATAACTCGTCCAATCCCTCCGCCGCCAGCGGGGCCGTCTACAAGGGGCTCGTCTTCGGAGTGAACGCGCAAGGGGGATTCCTCTTTGCGACAAACTTCCGTGCGGGCCGGATCGATGTATTCGGACCGAACGGTTCGAACGGGTTGTTCACGCCCGCGACGACCGACGGTGGCTTCGCCGACCCGAACATGCCGGCCGGCTACGCCCCGTTTGGTATCGCGAACATCGACGGGGACCTTTTCGTCACCTATGCGCAGCAAGACGGTCCGAAGCATGACGACGTTGCAGGCCGCGGTCATGGATTCGTCGATGTATTCGATACCGACGGCCACCTGCTGCGCCGCTTTGCGAGCCAGGGGACGCTCGACTCGCCCTGGGGCGTAACGCGAGCGTCGTTTGCGTTCGGGCGCTTCAGCGGGAAGATCCTCGTTGGCAACTTCGGCAACGGCCGAATCAATGTCTTCGACAACGACGGCACGTTCGTCGATCAACTGGAGAACGAGTTCGGCAATCCACTGGCTATTGACGGTCTGTGGACGCTGACGCTCGGAGGCGGGCGCAATTCAAGCCCGGACGCGCTGTACTTTTCGGCGGGGCCCAACAAGGAGTCCAATGGACTCTTCGGTATCATTGCGCCAGTCAATGGCACCAAAGGACGAACGTCCGCTCAGAACGGGCAATGAACCGCAGCGTGGTTCCACGGTGATGTCGATTCGAGTTGAGCCGAAGGACTCCACCTCGTAGCTTGTGCAACCGTAAGTGCGCAGCGGCAGCTGATGAAAAAATTGCCCGCCAACGTGGCGGGCAATGTTCTACGCCAATGCCGAATGCGATATTCCTCTCGCAGTCCGGGTACAACAATCCGGCTCGGTGGCCGCGGTATGAAGGTTCTGGCGGCCGCTTAGAAGCGGGTCAGCATGCCGATCGCAGCCATCACCTGATTGCTCGTCGCCGAGAAACCGCCGGCGTTGTACATCACTGCGACGTTGTTGTGACCGATCGCGCGCTGGTACATCGCTTCTCCATACACTTCCGTGCGCTTCGACAGCGAGTAGCGCGCAATCGCGTTGACCTGATTCCACTTCGGATCGGAGCCGATGTTCGACTTGCTCACTCCGTTCAGATGACCGTCCGTGAAAGTATCCATGAGGCCAAGATTCAGCGCCGGCGTGAGTGCGTACTTGACGTTCAGTTCATAGTTGTCGAAGTGAGTCGAACCGCTCACCGGGTTCAGGCCGAACGCGGACGTGTTCTGGTACTGGCTGTGCGTGTAGACGAAGTTGACCGCCGCCGGGCCGAACGTATAGCCGATGCCTGCACCGACCGTGCGCTGCACATTCGCCGTCAGGTTGCCGCCGCCCGCGGTCGCCTTGAACTCGCTGGGGTCGGCCGCAACGTTCTGATTCGCTGTTCCGGCAGGGGTGCTCGCCGCTGCCGAGCCGTTGATCTGGAGGTAGGCCGCTGCCAGTCGCAGCGGGCCGTTGTTGTAGCTCGCGCCAGCACTGTACGCACGATCGACGGCGAAGCTGGTGCTGTTGCTGAATGCGTACATGCCGCCAAACTTGAAGCCGGCGTAGTCGATACTGGAAAATTTCACCGAGTTGCTGAAGCGGACAGTATGTTGCAGGTTGTCGTTGTCGTACACGTGCGCGAAGCCAGAGTCGCCGAACGTGCCCGCCGTGCCGGACAGCGGCGAGACGTAATCGACCATCGAGTCATACTGGCGCCCCATCGTCAAGGTGCCGTATTGATCGCCGGTCAGGCCGACAAACGCTTGACGGCCGAACATGCGACCACCCTGGCCGAGTGTGCCGTTGTTGACGTTGAAGCCGTTTTCGAGCACGAAGATCGCATGCAGACCGCCGCCCAGGTCCTCGCTGCCGCGCAGGCCGAAGCGGCTGCCGCTGATATTGCCGCTCGCGAGTGCGACGCGCGAGCTACCGTGGCTGGGCGCGCCGTTCTGGACGTTGTTCGTATAGGAGATGCCCGCGTCGATCAGGCCGTACAGGGTGACCGAGCTCTGAGCACTGGCCGCGGACGCTGCAGATGCTGCGCAAACGGCGACGGCAATGGAAATCTTCTTCATGAGATGCCACTCGATGACGTGAGAGAAACGATCGCGCCAGTCTATAGCCGCGCCCGGCGCAGAAGCCGAATCGCCCTTGAAAATAAGTGCTGCAAGAGAATGGGTTCTTTCATCAAATTGCAGCAATTGAGCGGCGATTTGACTTTGCGACCTGTGGCGAGACGACCGGCATACGTATCGTTTCCATAACGAGTTGTGCCACCGCAACAACGTTGGTTAAGTAGGCGTTTCCTTGGTTCAGTGAGGACGGGACTTGCTTGCATGAAAATTTGCAAACGATTAATTAAGCAGATTTTTAAGGCGGCTTTCACCCGTATGCGACAAGAACGGGTGGCGTGGGAACGACATTGAGTGTTGAACCGCGTTAAGGCCGGGGATCAATTGTGAACAGACTTAAGTCTGCGGCCGTTGATTCGCGAAGCGACAAAAGACAATTGCGTTCGTCGTTTCAACGTCTGACGCACATATACTTTCCAGCGCCACCTATCGTTATACCTATAGGAGTACTAGTGGAAAAGTATTTGATCGCCAGGAGCGGTAAGGCGCAACCGGAAAACGTCCATCAGATCGTTCAGGAGGCGCTTCGCAGTGCTGCGACGGCGTCCACGCCCAACAGTGCTATTGACGTGCTGGGCGACGCGTTGCTGGAACTGGAGCGTCTGCTTGAGCTAAAGAGCGGGCGTATGCATTGATGGCCTGGCGCAGTGCCACTTCCCGTCAGTCGATCACGTTCTGTGACGTCGCGGGCAGTGGGCACCGGGCGATCCTCTCCGCCTCCAGGTATTTGAGGCCGAACGCCTGCAAAACGATGGCCGCTGTGTCCTCGGCGAACTGTTCGGCTCGGGTCCGGAGGACCTTGCGCACACGATTCGCCGGCTTGGGTGACCCTGACAGGTCAAGCTCAGCAGCGACCGCAGCGAGCACAGTGCCAATCACTGAAATAACGCACATTAAGACATCGGCCACCGTGAAGCGCTTTTCTGAAATCCCTTGCGCAGTATCTCTCAATAGCCGCTGACCAAGCCCCCTGCTGAGAGCACGCGCGGACAGCCCTTCGCGTATCAGCAGTTGTCCCCAGACCGGTTCACGGCAGGCGCGCATGAGCGTGTGGCGTACCGATACGGCGATCACTTCTGCCGGGTCGGAGAGTCCGCTGACAACGTGATCGAGCGTCTTTCCGAATTCGTCGAAAAGCCAGTCGCCGAGAGCAGCGAAGATCCCTTCCTTCGAGTCGAAGTGATTGTAGAAAGAGCCGAAACCCACGTCGGCGGCCTCGGTGATCTCGCTGATCGTAACGCCGTCCATTCCCTTTTCCGCTACCAGCACGAATGCGGCGTTGAGCAGCCGGACACGCGTCTCGTGCTTGCGTCGGGCTCGACGGGGCGATTGCCCCGTCATCGGCGCGCGGCTCGCGCCCGGCCCCTTGATCGGTGGCCGATGCCTCGCACTCAGGTTAGGGCCATCTGGCAATCCTGCCTCCCAATTCGCAGTTTCTTCATATTTTAGATGTACATCTCATAGTTGACAATGATATCAGTTATGGGTCTAATGTCATCCGTGCGGAGGGCATGGCGGAAGCACCGCCTCATCTGTCCGCGCGGATGACTTTTTCACCTGGATTCATCACCTGCCTTTTGAACATCGTGAAACTTTCCGGACCCGTCGCGCCGAAACAGGCGCGCCCCTCGATTTCTTCCCTGTTCCAGCCGACGCACCGGTTGCCCGTCGTCATCGCGGCGTGCAGCGCGATCCTCCTTGGCGCATGCCATCAGCGAGAAGCCGTCGTGCCGGAGCCCAAGCCGGTGGTGGCACGCGCTGTTCATCCAGACGGACATGTGGCCAGGGCGTCACTGCCGGCGCAGGTGCAGGCACGCTATTCCACGCCGCTATCATTCCGCGTCGGCGGCAAGGTCATTGAACGGCGCGTGCGCATTGGCGACACGGTGAAGGCCGGACAGGTCGTCGCGCTGCTCGATCCGACCGATTTGCAGAACAACCTCGTCAACGCGCGCGCGCAGCTCGATGCGGCGGAGCATCGCCTTGTGTTTGCGAAGCAGCAGCTTGACCGCGATGAGGCACAGGCACGCGCGAACCTCATTGCAACCGCGCAACTGGAGCAATCGCAGGACGCCTATGCTTCCGCACTCGCACAGCGAACCTCTGCTCTCGCGCAGATGGCGCTTGCGACGGATCATCTGCGCTACGCGACGCTAACGGCCGATCACGACGGCGTCATCACCTCGGAAGACGTCGATACCGGGCAGAACGTGCAGGCCACCCAGGCCGTGTACCACCTCGACTGGACGGGCGATGTAGACATCGTTTGCGACGCGCCAGAAAGCACGGTCAACGCGCTCAGTGTCGGCAACAAGGCGCGCGTGTCGTTGCCGGCGCTTCCCGGCAAGTCGTTCGATGCAACCGTGCGCGAGGTGTCCGCTGCCGCGGATTCCCAAAGCCGCACGTGGCGAATCAAGCTGACCCTGACCGCACCGGGTCCCGAAGTACGCCTCGGCATGACGGCGAACGTGAGCTTCGCTGTCGCAGCCGATGATGCTGCGAGCGTGCCGTACACGCTGCCGGTGACTGCGCTTTTCCATCAGGGTGAAAACGCTGCCGTATGGGTCGTTCGCAAAGATAGCGACACGCTCGAGCTGCGCCCCGTCACGATTGATCGATTCGACGAACGCACGGTGTCGATCGCTTCCGGTTTGCACGATGGCGACCGGGTCGTGTTGCAAGGCGTGCATGCAGTGAGTTCGGGAGAGCATGTGCAGGTGGTGCCTCCGCTGCGTCAGGAGGACCCCACGACATGAACGCCCGCGACCATGAAAACACCCGCCATAGCGCGCCCGTCAGCGCTCCCGGCAAGGAAGCCGCCGACGCAACCGGCTTCAATCTCTCATCCTGGGCGCTGCGGCATCAGCAGCTCGTGATCTTCCTGATCGGCCTCGCCACGCTTTTCGGTGTGATCGGCTATGTGCACCTCGCGCAATCGGAAGACCCGCCGTTCACGTTCCGCACGATGGTCGTCAAGACCTACTGGCCGGGCGCGACCGCACGCGAGGTGCAGGAGCAGATCACCGATCGCATCGGCCGTCAGTTGCAGGCTGCGCCCTATGTCGACAACATCAAGAGTTACTCGCGGCCTGGCGAGTCGATGATCTTTTTCGCGATGAAGGATTCCGCGCCGGTCAAGGAAGTCCCGGAGACGTGGTACCAGGTCCGCAAGAAAGTCGGCGATATCGCGGCAACGCTTCCAAAGGGAACTGTCGGACCGTTCTTCAACGACGAGTTCGGCGATGTCTACACGAACCTCTACGCGCTCGAAGGGGATGGTTTCTCTGCCGCGCAACTACACGACTACGCGGACAGGCTCCGTACGGTGCTGTTGCGCGTCCCAGGCGTCGCCAAGGTCGACTATTTCGGCGACCCCGATCAGCACATCTTTGTCGAGATCTCGAACGCGCGGCTGACGAGCCTGTCGATCTCGCCGCAGCAACTGGCTCAGGCCATCGACGCGCAGAATACCGTCGCGCCGGTGGGCACCTTCGCGACGGCGGATGATCGCGTGTTCGTGCGCCCAAGCGGCGCATTCAAGGACGAACAGGCGCTAGCGGACATGCTGATCACGGTCAACAAGCGGACGTTCCGCCTTGGCGACGTCGCGAGCATCAAGCGCGGCTACGACGATCCGCCCGTCACGCAGATGCGTGTGGGTGGCCAGGCAGTGCTCGGCATCGGCATTACGATGCAAAAGGGCGGCGACGTGATCGACCTCGGCAAGGCGCTCGACGCGAAGACGGCCGAACTGCAGGCAACGCTGCCGGCGGGGCTAAAGCTCGTGCCGGTTTCGAGCATGCCGCACGCCGTCAAGCACTCCGTGGACGAGTTCGTGCGCTCGGTCGGAGAAGCCGTGGCGATCGTGCTCGTCGTCAGCCTGGTGTCGCTCGGTCTGCGAACCGGCATGGTGGTCGTGATCACGATTCCGATCGTGCTTGCCGTGACAGCGCTGTGCATGCATCTGTTCGGCATCGGTCTGGATAAGGTGTCGCTCGGCACCCTGGTGCTTGCGCTGGGGCTGCTGGTCGACGACGCGATCATTGCGGTCGAAATGATGGCGGTGAAGCTGGAGCAGGGCTGGAGCCGGATGCGCGCGGCAGCATTTGCCTATTCGAGCACCGCGTTTCCGATGCTGACCGGTACCCTGGTAACGGTCTCGGGCTTCCTGCCGATCGCGCTCGCAAAATCGAGTACGGGTGAGTACACGCGCTCGATCTTCGAGGTGTCGGCCATCGCGCTGATCGTCTCGTGGTTCGCCGCGGTCGTACTGGTGCCACTGCTGGGCTTTCATATGCTGCCCGAGCGCAAGGCTCATGCTGGCGCGGGCCATGGCGATGAGCAGGCGGTGTACGACACGGGCTTCTACCGCCGCCTGTCGGGCTGGGTGTCATGGTGCATCGAGCGGCGCTGGGTCGTGCTTGGCGTCACCGGCGGCCTGTTCGCGCTTGCCATGATTGCGTTCACGCGCGTGCCGCAGCAGTTTTTCCCGAACTCCGAGCGGCCAGAACTGCTGGTCGATCTGAGGCTGCCGGAAGGCGCCTCGTATCAGGCCACCCTGCGTGAAGCGCAACGCCTCGAAAAAGTCCTGCACGGCAGGCCTGGCATCGATCATTACGTCGACTTCGTTGGCACCGGTGCGCCGCGCTTCTATCTGCCGCTCGACCAGCAATTGCAACAGCCGAACTTCGCACAGTTCGTCATCACCGCGAAGGACGTCGAGGCACGTGAGGAGCTGATGCACTGGCTCGACGCGAAACTGGAAATGGACTTCTCCGGCGAGCGCACGCGTGTCGCACGACTCGAGAACGGGCCGCCCGTCGGCTTCCCGATCAAGTTCCGCGTGAGCGGAGACGACATTGCAACGGTGCACTCGATCGCCGAGACGGTCGCGGAGCAGGTCCGTGCCGACCCGCGTACGCGCAACGTGCAATTCGACTGGGATGAGCCGGCCGAGCGCTCAATCTCGTTTGAGATCGACCAGAACCGCGCGCGCCAGCTCGGCGTGACGTCGCAGGACGTGTCGAGCTTCCTCGCGATGACGCTGTCCGGCTACACGGTCACGCAATATCGCGAGGGCGACAAGCTGATCGATGTCGATCTGCGTGCGCCGAAAAGCGAGCGCGTCGATCCTGCAAAGCTCACGAGCCTCGCCGTCCCCACACCGAACGGCCCGGTTCCGCTCGGCTCGCTCGGCCATGTGCGCGACGGGCTCGAATACGGCGTGATCTGGGAACGCGATCGCCAGCCGACGATCACCGTGCAGGCTGACGTGCGCGGCGACGCGCAGGCCATCGACGTGACGCGCAACATCGAGCACGCGCTTGCCGCTGCGCGCGCCAAATTGCCGGTCGGCTATCGCATCGAGGTGGGCGGCGCGGTCGAGGAAAGCGTCAAGGGCCAGACGTCCATCAACGCGGAAATGCCACTGATGATCATCGCGGTGCTGACGCTTCTGATGATCCAGCTGAAGAACTTCGCGCGCACGTTCATCGTCGTGCTGACCGCGCCGCTGGGCCTGATTGGCGTGGTAGCGGCCCTGCTGCTTTTCGGCAAGCCGTTTGGCTTCGTCGCTTTGCTGGGCGTGATCGCGATGTTCGGCATCATCATGCGTAACTCCGTGATTCTGGTGGATCAGATCGATCAGGACATCGCAGCGGGGCACGCGCGCTTTGACGCCATCATCGGGGCGACCGCGCGGCGCTTCCGCCCGATCATGCTGACGGCCGCCGCCGCCGTGCTCGCACTGATCCCGCTGCTTCGCTCCGGATTCTTCGGACCGATGGCGACCGCGCTGATGGGCGGCATCACCGTTGCCACATTGCTGACGGTGTTTTTCCTGCCCGCGCTCTATGCGACCTGCTTCAGGGTCCATCGTGACGAGCGCGGCGCGCAACAGGTCGTCGTCGAGCATACCGAGGGTTGATCATGAGTTTGACTTACAAGACATCCGTGGCTGCCGCGGCTGTGGCGCTCGCCATGACGGCGTGCTCGTTCGGGCCGAGCGGCGAGCCACCGGCCATGCCGGCGCCCGAGCATTACGGTGCCGACGCGCAGCCGGCGAAGACAGTGTCCGCAGGTGGTGTTGCGCAGACCTTCGAAATCGGCGCGACGCCTGGCTCGCAATGGTGGCGGCTCTACGGGTCCTCCGACCTGGATGCACTCGTTGACGAAGGATTGCACAACAGCCCGACCCTCGCGGCGACGCAGCGTACGCTCGCGTCCGCGCAGGAGGAATTGCGCGCACAGGTCGGCGCATCGACGCTGCCGTCGATCGACGGCGCCGCGCAGGTCGAGCGCGCGCGTACGGCCGTGGTGCCGGGCCTTGGCCCCGAGCAGGTCCAATACAATTTTTTTGCCGGACAGCTGTTTGCGCATTACACGTTCGACCTGTTCGGCCAGACGCGGTACACGAACTCCGCGAGCGCGGCCCGTGTGAATGTGCAGGCTTATGAGCTGGAGGCGTCGCGTCGCGCGCTTGCCGCGAACATCGTCGGCACTGCTATCAATGTGGCGGCCCTCGACCGGCAGATCGCACTTACCGAACGGCTCGTTGCCGTGTCCAACGATGCTGCGCATGAGGACCAGCAGCGCTACGCGCTAGGCTCCGTCTCGCGCGCACAGGCGCTTGCGTCAAAACAGGACGCGGCTGCCATCGCGGCGACGTTGCCGCCGCTGCGTCAGCAACGCGCGTGCGCGATCCATGCGCTCGCCGTGCTGATGGGCCGCACACCGGACAACGCGCCGAGCGTGCCGGCCCTCGACAGCCTGTCGCTGCCCGGGCAGGTGCCCGTCGCCGTGCCGTCGGACCTGTTGCGCTCGCGCCCAGACATCCAAGCAGCGGACGCTGCCGTCAAGGCGGCTGCCGCGGATGTGGGCGCCTCGACGGCCCAACTCTTTCCGAGCCTCTCGCTGACGGGCTCAATGGGCCGCGGCGGGTTCAGCTGGCCGATGTTGCTTTCCGGCGCGGGCGGACTGTGGGCTATCGGCGCCAGCCTGTCGCAGCCCATCTTTCATGGTGGCGCGCTGTTCGCGCAGCGCCGCGCATCGATCGACGCGTACGACGCCGCCGTGCTGCACTACAAGGCGACCGTGCTGTCTGCGTTCCAGGACGTCGCGAATTCGCTCGCTGCACTGGATAACGACGCGCAGACATTGGCCTCGACGGACGAAGCCGCAGACGCCGCTCGCACGGCATTCGACGATACTGCGTCGCGCCATCGCCTGGGTGCGCTGCCTTCGGCTGCGACACATGCCAGTGAATCACGGTATCTCGACGCGCAGATCGCCGCCACGCGCGCCACAGGTCAGCGCATGAGCGATACGGCAGCGCTGTTCCAGTCGATGGGTGAATTGCCAGCCGCCCAGCAGACGGCAGCGATTACGCGATGAACGCGTGTTCGTGATAACGGCCAGTCGATCGTTCCCGCTGGGGCAAGCGCCGCAAGCAGGCGTTGCACCAGCGGAGGCAACCGCATTTCCCGCTAGATTCTCCATGGAATATCAGAGACTGATTGTCTGCCACGAATGCGATCTTCTGTTTCGCAAACCTCGCAGTGTCAGCGGCTACCGCGCTACCTGTTCGCGCTGTGGCGCGAACCTGACAGCGCTACCTGGCGCCGGACTGTCGCTCGACTGGATCTGCGCTGTGACGCTCGCCGCGTTGATCACCTTTTGCATAGCGCAGTCTTTTCCCGTGATCGAACTGCACGCCAACGGCATGACGTCGGAGGCGACGCTGTTTGGCGCAGTGCATACGCTTTGGACGGGCAACATGCGTGTCGTCGCGACGGTGGTGTTCTGTGCGTCGATGCTCTTTCCGTTGGTCGAACTGCTCGCACTCCTATATGTACTGGTGCCGCTTCGGCTCGGCAAGCTTGCGCCGCGGTTCGACGGGATGTTGCGCGTCGTGCAACTCGTCCGCCCATGGGGCATGGTTGAAGTGTTCATGCTCGGCGTGCTGGTGACGATCGTAAAAATGGTCACCGTCGCCGAGGTGGTCCCTGGGCCTGGACTGTTCGCATGGGGCGCGCTCACCGTCATGCTGGGCATAGTCGCCTCGTTTGACCCGAGCGGGCTCTGGGCCGTCCGTGACGAAATCTCGCTTTCTCGAATGGCCCGGGTTCGCTGGTCACGAGTGAGTTCAGGCCGTGGGCGTTTCACGCGTCCAGTGCGGATGCGCAAGGCCGGTTCGTCGTCCGCCATCACGGCACAACGTGCTGGACTCGTCGGCTGTCATGCCTGCGGTCTCGTTCAGACGCGTGGCGAAAGTCAGATCCGCCAGCACTGCGCGCGATGCCGGCACATGCTGCATGAACGCCGGCCGGAAAGCCTGACACGGACGCTCAGCCTGCTTCTTGCCGCCGCGCTTGCCTATATTCCGGCGAACCTGCTGCCCATCATGCACGCGACGTCACTGGGCCGTCAGGAAGACGACACCATCCTGGGTGGTGTCGCGTACTTCTGGACGTCTGGAGACTGGCCACTCGCCATCGTCATTTTTGTCGCCAGCGTTCTGGTGCCGATGCTCAAACTGGTGGTTCTCACGCTACTCACGGTTGCCGCCCATCGAGGTTCCGGATGGCGCGCCCGGGAAAGGGCAGGTCTGTACCGGATTGTCGAGCGCATTGGCCGATGGTCGATGCTCGATGTCTTTGTCGTTGCCCTGACGGTAACGCTGGTGCATTTCGGCTCGTTTGCCGTCGTTACTGCGGGGCCCGCCGCGCTCGCTTTCGCCGCGGTGGTCATCCTCACCATGCTCGCGTCGCATCAGTTCGATCCGCGCCTCATCTGGGACAACGCGGATGCCGCGCTGTCTCCCGTCTCGACGATGAACGATGAAGCGCTGGCTGCGCCTCTCCTCACACACCGGAATTCCTGAAACCGATTTCGAACGATGCATCTTTCCAATCTATCTCCTCCTGAACTCAAGCCGCGCAAACGTTGGCTGCCATCCCTCATCTGGCTGGTGCCACTCATCTCCGCATTGATCGGTGTTGCGCTGGTGGCCAGGTCCATTGCCGACAAGGGACCCGTCGTAACCGTCACTTTCAATAGCGCAGAGGGCATGGAAGCCGGCAAGACAAAGGTCAAGTACAAGGACGTCGAGATCGGTACGGTGCAAGGCATCAGGCTGTCTGGCGATTTGCGGCGCGTCCTCGTGAGCGTCCAGTTGGACAAGGACGCCGGGAAATTCGCGACGCAAGGCACGCGGTTCTGGGTGGTGCGCCCGCGCATCGGCGCAAACGGCATCTCGGGCCTCGGCACGTTGCTCTCGGGCGCGTATATCGGCGTGGACATCGGGCGCTCGACCACAAGCCAGACCGCGTTTCTGGGTCTCGAGAACCCGCCCATTGTCACGACCGGACAGCCGGGGCATCAGTACACGCTACGGGGCGAGTCGCTGGGCTCGATCGATATCGGCGCCCCCATCTTCTACCATCGTATCCAGGCAGGTCAGGTGGTCGGATTCTCGCTCGATCCCGGCGGTGCAGGGGTCATCGTGAATGTCTTCGTCAATGCGCCGTTTGACCGCTACGTCAGTGCCAATACGCGGTGGTGGCATGCGAGCGGCGTCGATCTGCGTCTCGATTCGAGCGGTCTGAAGCTCAATACGCAGTCGCTGGCGACGGTCGTTGTCGGCGGCCTGGCGTTTCAGTCTCCGGCAGGGCAGGACGCCGGCGAGCCCGCTGCCGACAAGGCCGTGTTCCGGCTTGCCGCGGACGAAGCCGACGCCATGCGCGAGCCAGACGGCCAGCCGCTCAATGTGGTGATGCGCTTCGATCAGTCGCTGCGCGGGTTGTCCGTCGGGGCACCCGTCGATCTGCGCGGGATCGTGCTGGGGCAGGTGACCGACATTGGCATCGAGTACAACGACGCGCAAAAGAGCTTCAGCATGAAGGTGTCGATGGCACTTTATCCGGACCGGCTCAGCCGGCGCTCCAGTGACGCGCTGCCCGCACCGGACACGCCAGGCGGTCACGAATTGCTGGAGCACCTGGTGATGGAGGGCCTGCGCGGGCAGCTACGGACCGGGAGTCTGATAACGGGCCAGCTTTACGTCGCCCTTGACATGTTCCCGAAGGCGCCTCGCGCGAGCGTCGATGTGCGTCGCAGTCCCATCGAACTTCCGACAGTCCCGAATACGCTCGACGAACTCCAGGTGCAGGTGGCGGACATCGCCAGAAAGCTGGACCAGGTACCGTTCGACCGGATCGGCGCCAATCTGAATGGCGCACTGGAAAACGCCAACCGGCTGTTCGGGCACATGGACACGGAAGTCGTACCGCAAGCCCGTGACACGCTGGCTGCGGCCCAGAAGACATTCAGCACCGCGGAATCGACGCTGCGCGAAGCCGCGCCGATGCAGTCGGATGTTCAGGATGCGATGCAGCAGCTAACGCGCACGCTGCAGTCGCTCAATGCGCTCGCCGATTACCTGGAGCGTCATCCGCAGGCACTGCTGTTCGGCAAGAAGGGAGACACGCCATGAACCTGATGCAACCCGCCTCGTGGCGCGCGATGGCGCAGACCGTGAGCACCATTGGCCTGGCCGTTCTGACGGCGTGTGCTTCGCCGGCTACGCGCTATTACACGCTCGGAACGGACGCGCAACAGACGATGGCGAGCAGCAAAGCAAGCCCTTCGTTGCGGATAGATATACGCCCGGTTCGGGTGCCGGCTGCCGTCGCGCGAAGTCAGCTCGTGGTGCAGGTCGACGCGACACAGGTCAAGGTGCTGGAGGATGATCGCTGGGCGTCGTCCCTGCCGGACGAGCTCCGCTATGCGCTGATTGCGGGCGTGAGCCAGCAGGCCGGCGGTGCGGGCGCACAGACGGTCATGCGCGATGAGGACAGCCCCGTGTATCAGGTTGCCGTCGACGTCCAGCGCTTCGAATCCTGGCCTGGCTCACATGTGCTGGTTGACGTCGTATGGACTGTGCGCACGTCGCCAGGCGCCGATACATTGACCTGTCACAGCGTCGTGAGCGAGCCCGTGGCGGATGGATATCAGGCGATTGTGGTCGGCCATCGTCATGCGATAGGCGCCGTCGCCGGGCAAATTGCCGAGGTCGTGCGCGGCCTCGCTGCGAGGCCGACTGGCAGTCGATTGCTGACTGCGGGGGCATCGCGCGGAGCGGAGAAGACGCCGCTCGCTTGCCCGCAATCCGGGGACAGCCCGCAAACGGCAGCCAACGGGGCAGCTGCGCGCTTCGAGCGCTAGCTGTTCGGCTTACCGATCTCAGTTTTCGTCGACAGCTTCGTCCACGACGGGCAATGGGCGCGCGGCGATCTTTTCCGCCTCCGCGCGTTTTAGCCCGAGCGTTTGCAGCAACATCGCGGCCGTGCGCTCCGGAAAGTGCTCGCCGCTGAAGCCGAGTTCCTTCAGCACGCCCGCGGCGCTTGCGCCCGGCACAACGAAGTTCAGTTCGGCCGCGATGGCGCAGAGAACCGTTCCGCCCACGGCAAGAAAGCCGATAAAGGGGTCGGCAACGGCGAACCGCTTGGCCGCAATGCCACTGCCGATGTCGCGCAGCAGCCGCTGGCCGAGGCCGCGACTCATCGCGCGGGCAGAAAAACCCTCGCGTATCAGAAAACGTCCCCAGACAGGATCAGTGCGCGCGCGCAGAACCGTATGGCGCACGGAGACCGCGACCACCTCGGCGGGGTCGGAAATGCCCACCGAAAGGCGGTCAAGCATGTTCGCGAACTCTTCGAAAACGTTGTCGACGAGCGTCGCGTAGATCGCTTCCTTCGATTCGAAGTGGTTGTAGAACGAGCCGAAGCCCACGTCGGCGGCCTCGGTGATTTCGTTGATCGCCACGCCCTCCATGCCTTTTTCCGCCATCAGCCTCAGGGCGGCGTCGAGCAGACGGGCACGCGTCTCACGCTTGCGGCGTGCACCGCGCGGCTCGCGTTCTTCGACAAGGGGGGGAGGGGCGACGGATGCTGCAACCGTGGCACGTTTGACTGCCCGGCGATTTGTCGTGGTCGTCATGATGGATCCTGATCTGGTCATATTCCGCAGTATAGATTCGAACGTCTATATTGACAAAACGATCAGTCATGAGTTTAATGTCATCGACGGCCTCGTAGACCGATCTAACTAGAACTGATGGAGTGACTGTGGAGACAGCAATCAGACATGGCGCCGCGCCAGGCGGCCTGCATCACGTTATCCGTCTGCCCATCCCGGCACCGGGACCCGCTATCCATTGCGCGTCGGTGAATTGCCGCCCGTGGAAGGCCGCCAGCGATCCAGCGGCTGGCGTTCCGCTCTATCGCACCGTCGGCGCGACATCTCTCGAATCCGCATCGGCCACCGCAACCGCCTGATTACGTTCCGCCATGAAACTGACTACTTCACAACCGGCTCGTCACCCCCATCCGACGGCGAAGGCGACCGCATTGGCCTATCTGGTATTCGATCGGTCAGATCTCGAGCAAGCCGAGCGTTTTCTCAATGACTTTGGGCTTCGAACCGTATCGCGGGACGAGGCGATGCTGCTTTTGCGCGGCACCGGACCTTCGCATTTTTGTTATGTAGTGCGTAGGGCATCGAAAGCGCGGTTTGTCGGATTTGGCTTGCAAGTCGGCGGCCGGGCGGAGCTCGATGCGCTCGCAAAGCTGCCTGATGCATCGGAGGTCGAACGCTCTGCGCTGCCGGGCGGCGGCTACGTGGTGCGACTCACGGACCCGTCCGGGTTCGCTATCGAAGCGGTATGGGGCCAGGCGCCAGCGTCAAGCTTGCCGCATCGGCTACCGCTGCCCTTCAATTCCGTCGATGCCACCGTCCGGGTCAACGGTACGCAGCGACCGCCCGAAAATGCCCCGGAAGTCATCCGGCTGGGGCATGTCGTGCTCGAACTCGCCGACTATCAGGAGACTTGTGCGTGGTACACGCGCCATTTCGGTTTTATCCCGAGCGATGTCCAGGTGCTTCCCGACGGGTCGCCGGCTGTCGCGTTCATGCGCCTGGATCTCGGCGACAGGCCGGCCGATCATCACACACTTGCGCTTGCCCAGGGCTTTGCGGCGACGTACAGCCACAGCGCGTACGAGCTCATCGACGCGGACGCGGTCGGTATGGGGCAGCGCGTACTGCGCGATAAGGGCTGGACGCACGCCTGGGGTATCGGCCGACATATCCTCGGCAGCCAGATTTTCGACTACTGGCAGGACCCGTGGGGCGACAAGCACGAACACTACTGCGACGGCGACCTGTTCACCGCCAACGAGCCGACCGGCATTCACGCCGTAAGCCGCGAGGCGATGGCTCAATGGGGGCCAACCATGCCGCGCAGTTTCACGAAACCCAGGTTCACGTTCGCGAGCATGGTGGCGCTTGTCAGAAATCTGCGCCGCAGCCCTGACCTGACGCTGAGCAAGTTGCGGACGCTGGCAAAGCTTTTTGCCTGAATCACACCCTATTCACAGACTCCGGAGCATTCTGCAATGGCAATTCACGTCCTGCATTACCTTCATGATGGGCGCGCCCAGTGGGGTGTCGTCGCGGATGGCGTCATCACGCCGATTCCCGGCGAGTTCAGCTCGACAGGCGCATTTATCGCAGCCAATCCGGTAGAGCGGCTTATGACGCTCAACGGACCGTCGATTCCCGAAGCAAAAGTACAGTGGCTATCGCCTGTGACCACCGACCAGCAGTTCATATGTCAAGGCGCGAACTATCGCCAACATATGATCGAGTCGGGCATGGACCCGGACGTGAAGAAATTCAACATGATCTTCACGAAGGCAACGAGTTGCATCGTTGCGGCCAACTCGGCCGTCGTGAAACCAGACGCGGTGCACTTCCTCGACTATGAGATCGAGCTCGGACTCGTCCTCAAACGCGATATCACGTCCCGTGAAACGATCACCGACGAAAACCTGCATGAGTACATTGCCGGGGCGGTGATCGTCAACGACTACTCCGCGCGCGATATCCAGATTCCGCAGATGCAGTTCTACAAGGGCAAAAGCTACCGGACCTTTGGTCCTGTCGGTCCTTATCTTTGCCTGCTCGAGAAGCAAGACATGCCAAAGTTGAAAGAGCTCGTGCTGACGCTGACAGTCAACGGAACCGTGCGCCAGAATGACACGACTGCCGGGCTGGTCTATGGCCCCGCAGAGACACTGTCTGAGCTGTCTGGCGTACAGGACCTGCGCACCGGTGACCTGCTCGCAACGGGTACGCCCTCCGGTTGTGCACTGAGCATTCCTTCACCTGAGAAGCAACGCGCTGCCGCGCAGTTGCCTGAAGCGGAGAAGTGGCGGCTTTTCCTGAAGATGCAGGAGGACAGGCCGCAGTACCTTCAGATCGGGGACGTTGTCGAGGCACAGATCGTCAGCTACGACCGCTCCATCAATCTGGGCACGCAACGTAACCTCGTTGTCGAAGAGGCAGCATGAAAGACGTCGCGAACGCGCAGGACGTCCTTGCTGTCGAAGCACAGGGGCAACTGGCTGATCTTCCGTCGAGTACCTACGAAATGATCCGCCGGGGCGCCGCCATCAATCCATCGGCGCCCGCGCTCTCTTTCTTCCTGACAGCCGACGACTATGCCAGCCCCGAGTGCTGGACGTACGGCGAACTGGTGCGAGATATCACGCGCACTGCCAACATGTTTTCGCGACTGGGCGTGCAAAAGGACACGGTCATTGCCTATTTGCTGCCGAATCTCCCGGAAACGCATTTCGTGATCTGGGGAGGAGAAGCAGCGGGGATTGTCTGCGCGATCAATCCGCTGCTCGAAAGCGATGCAATAGGCGAACTGCTCAATGCCTCCGGCGCCAGTGTGCTCGTCACCCTCGCGCCATTTCCTGGGGCTGGGACTGAACTGTGGCAAAAAGTGCAACCGGTATTGCATTGCGTCCCCGCATTGCGGGACCTGGTGCTCGTCAACCTGGCCGACCGGATTCCTGGCGAAAAGGGATTTGCGTCACGGATGCTGCAGCGTGGTGAGAACGCCAGGCTGCATGGCGAGGGTGGTATGCGAAGCGTGGTTCCAGCGCAGCTTCGGATTCACGATTTCGCGTCCGCTCACTCGAGCGAGTCCGGGGTCGTGCTCAACGGCTCACGTCGACCGAGCTTCGATGATGTTTCGTCCTGCTTCTGCACGGGCGGCACCACCGGACTACCGAAAATTGCCATGCGCCGGCATCACAACGAAGTGGCCAATGCATGGAATGCGGGGCAATTCTTTGGCGAAACCATCGGCCCGGGTAAGACAATATTTTGCGGGCTGCCACTTTTTCACGTCAACGCTGTGATGGTGACAGGACTGCTGGCGTTTTCGCGTGGTGCCCACGTCGTCCTCGGCACGCCGCAAGGCTATCGGGGTGAGGGCGTTGTGAAGCGCTTCTGGGAAATAGTCGAGCATTACCGCATTAACTTCTTCAGCGCTGTTCCGACGCTCTATGGTTCGCTGCTGGAGGTTCCAGTTGGAGAGAACGATATCAGCTCGCTCGAGTATGGCCTGTGCGGCGCCGCGCCGATGCCGGTCGAGCTGTTTCGCAGTTTCGAGCTTCGTACAGGGATTCGCATCCTGGAAGGTTACGGGCTTACTGAAGGCGCCTGCGTCAGCAGCGTCAATCCGCCATTTGGAGAGCGCAGGGTGGGCTCGATTGGTCTGTGCCTGCCTGGCCAGGCAATGAAGGCCGTGATGGTGGACGAAGCGGGACGGTATGTACGGGACTGCGCGGGCGATGAAGTCGGCCAGTTGGTGATTTCCGGGCCAAATGTGTTTGTTGGTTATTCCAGGCCCGAGCAGGACAGCGGAATCTGGACAGACCTCGGCGACGGCGAACGTTGGCTCAATACTGGAGACCTGGGGCGCTGTGATGCCGACGGATACTTCTGGCTCACTGGGCGGAAGAAGGAACTGATTATCCGGGGTGGACACAATATCGACCCTGTGGCAATCGAGGAAGCACTGCATCGTCATCCGGCAGTCCAGATTGCCGCTGCGGTGGGGCGTCCCGATATGCACGCGGGCGAGCTGCCTGTCGCCTATGTCCAGCTCAAGCCCGGCGTCGCCGCAACCGAAGCGGAGCTTGCCGAGTTTCTGCGTGCCGGGATCAACGAGCGCGCTGCGCTTCCGAAGGGCATACGGGTCGTCGATTCGATGCCGCTGACGGCCGTCGGCAAGATATTCAAGCCGGCGCTGAAGCGCAGAGAAGTGGCAGACGCGTTACGGTCGGCACTCGTCGAGGCTGGCGTCGGTAATGCGACCGTGAACGTTGCAGATGACACGTCACGTGGGATTGCAGTTCACGTCGATCTCCCCGGTGCTGAATCAGAAGAGCTAGCGCGCACTACGCTAGGGCGTTTTCCTTTCTCCTTTTCGCTGTCTGTGTCGGCAGGTCTGGCAGGCGACAGTAAGAGCACTAAGCAGATCGAGACACGCTAAGCGCGCGTTCACGCGCTGCGCGTTTACTGAGGGAGCCTGACGATCATAAGGCAACGCTAACAGCAAGAACGACCGCGGACCCTGCAACTGGACGATTTCTGTTTCGGTTCAGAAGGCGGCGCTAAGGAGGGAAAGATCGGAGACGTCGGAGAATGGTCCCATTTAACTTAGCAGGACTACATAACACACTGGCCGGACATTACCGGTTGTGATTAAAACAGATGAATGCCGACACAACGCAGTGCCGTTCATTCATTTGAGCGGAACGTGACAACTGTGCGAGCAAAAAATCCCGGCCTAAGAGACAGGAGAAGACACGTGAGGAATGACAGGAGAACGATTCGCTGCGCCGGTCTGGCGGTTTGTATCTGCTCGGCTGCGCTTGCCGTTACTGCAAACGCCCAGACCGCTGGGAGCTTTACCGTGGCGACAGGGTGGCTTCACGTCGCGCCGCAAAGCAGCGCAACGCCGCTCACCGTGGAAAGCGTGGGCGGAATGACGGTGAATCAGCAGCTACCGGGTTCCGGAGCGCACGCGACGCCCACGGATACGCTGGGGATCACGACCGAGTACTACGTCACCGATCACATTGGCGTTGCCACGTTGATCGGGCTCCCGCTGACAGTGAATCTGGACGGTGATGGCGCGCTCGCGAAGTATGGCACCCTGGGCTCGACGCGGCCGATGCCGCCCGCTATCGTTCTTCGTTACCACCTGCTCGACGCCCAATCGAAATTCCGACCTTTTGTCGGGGTAGGCGTGAACTACACCTGGTTCACACAGGTTCGCACGACCAACAGTCAGTTTGTCACTGACAGCCTCGGTCCAGGCGGGTCTGCGCACGCATCACTCAGTTCGTCATGGAATCCGGTATTCGAACTCGGGGCGTACTACGCAATTTCAAACCACTGGTCCGTTGGAGCCAGTGTCGGTTACGTTCCCGTAAAGACTCACTTGACACTGGACGGGACGACGGCGAACGGGACGCAAATCGTTTCCCGGTCAACGATCCGGATCAATCCCGTGAATGTCTTCCTGAATGTCGCCTACACGTTCTAACCCAACACGAGCGACGTCCCAGGCGGACGCCTGCGAGGGTGGCAGCGTTTCACCATTAGAGATTTCAATGCACAGCACAGAGGTTGAAAGCGACCCTTCGGTTCAAGCAGTTGACGCGTGTCTGGACGTAGCTACGGTCAAGCATGCGTTTGTTTTTTCTCCCTGCAGCGATGTGTTATTCCGGATGAAACGATGAAGCGACAAGTACTCAAATCGATTCTGTTCGCGCTGCCGAAGGTACTCGCTCTGACGGCGCGCCGCTTCCCCGACTATCGTGAACGCCTCAAGGAGCGAGACCTGGTTGCCTGGATCGGGTTGATGGATCGGAGCCTCGGTCGCCTCATTGAGATCAGGAACGGTCGCATCCGGTCGCGAGCATGCTCGTATCAGGATGCGGAAGTGAGCATGCTGTTCAAGGACGTCGCCACGGCCCTCAAGTTCCTTTCTCCGCGCCAGGATCATGCCGACATTATTCATGCGGCGAAGAACTTCAAAGTCGTGACGGAGGGCGACGATGAACTGCTGGTGTGGTTCATGCAGACGCTCAGCATGATGCAAACCATCGGCCTGCCGATGGGCACGCCGATGCGAGATGGCACGCGCCGGTACACCACCTGTACGAACGGCGGGCCGCTGTTCGTCTACGTCAAGGAGGATCGCATCGTTCGGGTGACGCCTGTCGATCTGGACGACAAGGATGCTGCCAGTTGGGAGATAGAGGCACGCGGGCGCCGCTTCAGCCCGCCACGGCGAGGCCTCGTTGCGCCGCACGCGCTGGCGATCAAGTCGCTTGTCTATTCGGACAAGCGCATTCTTCGTCCATTGAAGCGGGTCGATTTCGATCCCGACGGGGAACGCAATCCGCAGAACCGCGGCAAGTCGGGCTATGTACCCGTTAGCTGGGACGAGGCCCTTGACATCGTCGCCAAAGAAATTAACCGGCAAAAACGCGTTCACGGTCCCGGTTCGATTACGTTCCCGATGTCGTCTCATCACCAGTGGGGCAATGTCGGCTACTACCTGAGCGCGCTAACGCGCTTTGCCAACCTGATTGGCTTCACCCGGGTGGCTGCGAACCCGGATAGCTGGGAAGGATGGTACTGGGGCGCGATGCATCACTTTGGCAATTCGATGCGCGTGGGCGTTCCGTCAGGCTATGGCGGCATCGAAGACTGCCTGAGGGAAGCGGAAATGATTGTCTTCTGGTCGTGCGACCCGGAAAGCACCAACGGGGCATATGCGGGATTCGAGGGCACGCCGCGGCGGCTATGGGCCAAGGAACTGGGTATCGAGTTTGTTCACATCGATCCGCACTGCAATCCGACCGCACAGTTGCTGGGTGGGCGCTGGATTCCCGTGCGTCCGCAAACCGACGCGGCCCTCGCGACCGCCATCATGCACGTCTGGGTCGTGGAGGGTCTGTACGACGAGGATTACGTTGCGACCCGCACGACCGGCTTCGATGAGTGGCGCGCCTATCTGCTGGGGGAATCCGATGGGGTCCCGAAGACTCCCGAATGGCAGCAGTCCGAGACTGGCGTGCCGGCGAAAGATGTGCGGGCGCTCGCGCGCCTCTGGGGAAAGAAGAAGGTCTATCTCGCGGTCGGTATGACAGGTGCGGGGTTCGGCGGCGCAGGACGCGGCGCGACCGGGGCGCAGTGGGCGCGCTGCATGATCATGATGATGGCCATGCAGGGATGGGGCAAACCGGGCGTCAATTTCGGATGTCTGGAGCTCGGCGCTCCGCACGACCTGCACTTCTATTTCCCGGGCTACGCGGACGGCGGCATGTCCGGTGATCTCGCGTGGACCGCCAATGCGGTGAACAACTATCAGCGAATGCCGCACATTCTGACCATGAATCCCGTCAAGCAGATGGTTCCGCGGCAGCAGCTACCCGACGCCATCATCAACGGTCATGCAACGGGATACCTGTGGGACGGTATGTCTCAGGAAGCGCAGTTCGCGCCGTTTACTTATCCAATGCCCGGCTATTCGCCGATCCGCATGATTTATCGCTATGGCGGATCTGCTTTCAGCACGGTCACGAAATCCGGACGCTGGGCCGACGCCTACCGGCACCCCAGCATCGAGTTCGTGGTCAATCAGTCGATCTGGATGGAGGGCGAGGCGCAGTTCGCCGATATCATTCTGCCGGCGTGCACGTCCCTGGAACGATGGGATATTGGCGAATGGTCGAATTCGGGCGGGTATGCGCATCACGGCTTCAACACCGTCAATCACCGCATGGTGATGATGCAACACAAATGCATCGAGCCGCTGGGCGAGTCCCGCTCCGACTATGACATCTTCACAGCGATTCTGACCCGCCTCGGGCTCGGCGGCGTGTTCACCGAAGGATGCGGCGAACTCGACTGGGTCAAGAGGGTATTCGAATCGTCGGATCTGCCGGATCACATTTCATGGCGCAACTTCTGCCGCAAAGGCTATTTTGTCGTCCCGCCCGAAAAGCCTGAACTGCGCCATCCGGTGGACATGCGCTGGTTCGCGGAAGGTCGTCGCAAGGATCTGCAGGAACCGCATCCGATGCCCTCGCAATACGCCGAAAAGTTCGGCATGGGGTTGCAGACGCCTAGCGGCAAGCTCGAGTTCGTGCCGGAGTTGCTGAAGCGGCACACCGCCGACAACCCCGAGCGGCCGCCGCTGAACCGGTATATCCCGTCGTGGGAGGGGCTGCGCAGCGAGCTGGCCCAGCGCTATCCGCTGCAACTGATTGCGACTCATAGCCGGTACAGCTTCCACACTCATTGCGACGGCAAGCATTCGTCGGTCAACAGCGTCGACGATCATCGCGCGTTGATCGGTGGGCATCGCTTCTGGCTGCTGCGGCTCGGCCCCGCCGACGCGGCGGCCCGGGGCATTGTCCATCGCGATCTCGTCAAGGTCTTCAACGACCGCGGCGCGGTTATTTGTGCGGCTGACGTGTCGCCACTGGTGGCCGTCGGCGTCGTGAAGTCATACGAGGCGAGCGCTGAATTCCAGCTCATCGAAATCGCCGGTGAGCGTGTCGAGATCGGCGGCTGCATGAACATGCTGACGCCTGACCGGCCCCAGACGGCCGGGACAAGCAGTATGAGCCCGAATTCATGCCTCGTGCAGGTCGAAAAGTGGAAAGGCGCCGACGCGTTCATGCTCGGCCGCGCAGCATGAGGAGCACACGATGAGCAAGTGGAATCTGGTTATCAACGTCGGGCAATGTGAGAACTGCCAGAACTGCGTGATCGCTGCGAGAGACGAGCACGTGGGCAACGACTTTCCCGGGTACGCGGCACCCGCGGCGGTCGATGCCGAAAGCCCCATCCGCATCCTGCGCCGGGTCCAGGGCGACTCGCACATGGTCGAGACGACGTACCTGCCGGTCATGTGCAATCACTGTGACGACGCGCCATGCATGCGAGTGGGTGGCGATGCGATCCGCAAACGCGCCGACGGTATCGTCATCATCGATCCAGAGAAGGCCAGGGGCAGAAAGGACATCGTGAAAGCCTGTCCGTACAGGGCGATCGTCTGGAACGAGGCACTGCAACTGCCACAGATCTGGATCTTCGACGCGCATCTGCTGGACGAGGGTTGGCAACAGCCGCGATGCGGGCAGTCATGTCCTACCGGTGTTTTCGAAACCATCAGGCTCGATGACGCTGCAATGGCACACAAAGCGCGACGCGAAGGGCTCAGGGTTCTGGAGCCCAAACTCAAGACAAAGCCCCGGGTGTGGTATCGCGGCCTCGAACGCTGGGATACCTGCTTTATTGGCGGCAGCGTCAGCGCACGGGTGGGGCAGGTAGACGAGTGCGTGGCTTCGGCCGCAGTCGCGTTGTATACGGGCGGCCAGAAGGTTGCCGATACCGTCACCGACGCGTTTGGCGACTTTCGGTTCGCAGGACTGGCCAAAGACAGCGGGCGCTATCGAATCGAGGTACGCCATGACCTCGGCGATGCGTCGCGTGACTGTCAGCTGGGCGAAAGCGTCTATCTGGGCGAGATCGAACTCGCCCGGTCGACCAATGAAGTCGAGGCCGCCTGACGCCACTATCTCTTTCGCTCACGCCCTCAATTTTATAATTGACTAAAAAATCAGAAGTGAGTGTAATATACAAATAGAGCGATCCGAACGTGTGTTGACTCATTGAGAACCCGCCGCTGGCGCGCCTCGGTTCCGGTGAACGCAGAAGGCGTCGCTCGCCAGCGCTACATCATGAAGCACGAACGTTTGACACACGCACAAAGGAAGCGGCAGACCCGCGAGCGCCTCTTTGACGCTGCAAGAACCGTTTTCCTTGAGAAGGGCGTGGCCGCTACGAGCGTGGAGGACATTGCCGGGGCGGCGGGTTACACACGCGGAGCCTTCTACTCGAACTTCCGCGGCAAACGGGACGTGCTGGTTGAGCTGTTGCAGCGCGACGCAGTTCTGGCCCGCGAGAACATGCAGGCCTTCATTGAAATGGGCGGCACGCCCAAAGAGATGCTGGCACGCGCGATCGCCTGCTACGGCAATGGGGAATTTGACAGCGATTGCTTCCCCCTTTGGATCGAAGCGCAACTTCTCGCGCGTCAAGATAATTTGTTCGGGGAGCGTCTTGATGTATTGCGGCACGAGACGCTCTTCCATATCAGCAACTGCTTGCGGACGTTCGTGCCTGATGCCGACAGGCTATGGTCTGGAGGCGCTGATGCGCTCGCGGTCGCTCTGATGAGCCTGTCTGAGGGACTTCAGTTCGTCAGGATGTGCAACACGCAGACGGTCAAAGGCCAGGTTCGCGGTCCGTAGTCATCGGTTCGCGATTCAGACGTCACAAGACGATGTCCTCAGCGCGACCGGCAATGCCGTAACAGAGACACCTGGTTTATCTCAACGATGGAATATATCGAAAGTTTGCGCCTTTTCCGCACCATCGTCGAAGTCAAAAACTTTCGGCGAGCTGGCGAAATGATGGGCCTGTCACCCTCGGTCGTCTCCCGTGCGATTGCGTCGTTGGAAGAGCGCCTCGGGGCGCGACTGTTTCACCGGTCGACTCGACAATTTTCGTTGACGGAAGCTGCGGAGTGCTTCTACGACGGGTGTTGCCGCGTCCTCGACGATCTGGATTGCATGGAAGCGAGCGCCGCGGACCACGGCCGGCTACCGACGGGAGTGTTACGACTGGTTGCGCACACGACGGCCGCCCTGACGTGGCTGCCGCCGTTGATTGCGTCGTTCAGACGGAAACACGCAAATGTCACGCTCGATATCACGCTGACTGAGCGGCCAGTTGACCTGACGGCCGACGGTTACGATCTGGGTATCGTGCTGCCATTCATGCTGGCGACGGATCTGGCAGTGACACGGCTTCTGCAGCGGTTACCGCTCGTCATCGTGACAACGGAAGCTTACCTTGGCACGCATCCTCGGCCACGGCATCCTGCTGATCTCGAGCAACATGCATTCGTGACGGTTCCGCCGTCAATGCACAAGCCGTTTGTCACGTTTCGGACAGGAGAGGAGAAGATCGCCGTCCCGATCAACTACGAGATATCGTCGAACAATCCGATCTTTAACCGCGACGTCATTCTGGAGGGATTGGGCATCGGTTTGCTTCCCATCGCGCTCGTGGAAGAAGACATCAAGTCGGGACGACTCATTCGACTGCTGGAAGACTTCGAGATCGCGGATACCGCGGCGGAGGTCCGGCTGGCGTATATAGGGCGCGCGATGTTGCCAGCGAAGGTTAGAGCGTTTATCGATCACGCCGCGGCGTTCTTCGAGGTTAGTGAAGGCAGTGCCACTCGCCCACAGGTTGTCCGGGAACACCAATGATGCAGCAGACACTCAGAAAATTCATTTCTTGAGAGGGTCGAGTTTCTTGCGCATAATTGACATAACGATCAATATTGAATCTAATGTCATTAACAGTCTTTGCTGGTGTCCCGGTAGAGAGCGGTGTCATGGCGGAGTCGCATGCCAGGCGCGCAGTCGCGAGTGTGCGCGTACCACAGAAGGGAGTGTGAAGGCGAGGCGCTTACGGCTATTGGATCACATGCCGCTGCCGACCGACTGCACGTGGACCTGCAATGTCCTGGCAAACATATTGGAGGGCAGGCGGCCCGTCGCCAATTGAATACGATGAATGCAACACTCTTATCAGCTACAGCGGCATTGTTCGGTGCAGCGATTGGCGGCCTGACATCTCTTGTTACTCAACGAACGCAGGCAAGGGCAGAGTGGCTCGCGCACGACCGCATCCGCCGACAGGACCTCTATAGAGAATTCATCGAGCAGGCATCGCAATGCTATGTCCACGCGCTACAGCACAAAGAGCCGGACGTTACCGCACTCGTCAGTCTGTTCGCTAAGATAAGTCGCATGCGTGTCCAATCCTCCACCGAGGTTTCCATTGAAGCCGATCAGATCGGGCGAAAGATTGTGGACACCTATGATGCCCCGGAGAAAACTTTCGTCGAACTGCGCGAAATGCTCGCCGATGGCTCGATCGACATTCTCAACCGATTCAGCGATCTTTGCCGCGACGAATTCGATTCGCTGCGGTCGGAGCAATTTTGAGTGAACCAATAGGCGTGAACAGCTCTGGCTTCCCGTCGACATTCGAGTAGAACGCGTCTCGAACAACTAGTGCGAAAGGTGCGGATATGACGACAGGTCGCTACAGGGCGGATAGGCAGTGGTTGATCGAGCATGATATGGAACTGGCGCGAAGTGCTTCCCACATCGCAAGCATGCTGCATGAAGAAAGCATGCAGGCAGCCATCAGGGAAACCCTTCTTCAGTTCGAGGCCGCGCACGGACCTGAGGAGTTGAAAATATTCACGCGCGCACTCGCCAGGAAGCTGGAGGAGCGCGGAAACCTGAGAGCAGCCGAGGTAATCCGGGGGTTTGTAAAGCATGGCCCGTCGCCAGGGGCAACGCCTTAAACCTTCGCTTCGCTCGCGTTCGCGCAAGAGCGGATGGTTATGCAAAGCGCCCGTATCAGCATGTAAAGCAATGAGTTTCGAGTTTTCGCGAGTTGTCCAACAGTTCTAACGCGATTTTCGAGTGCGTGTAAAACGCGACTCATCGTAGCTGTACCTGAAAGCGTTTCGATCTACCAACGTAGCGCATGGGAGGCGGCAACAATGGCACAGCGAATTGCTTATGTAACAGGGGGCATGGGCGGAATCGGAACCGCAATATGCCAGCGGCTCCATAACGACGGATTTACCGTAGTCGCCGGCTGTGGGCCAAATTCATTGCGTCGCGAGCGGTGGCTGACCGAGCAGGCTGCACTCGGTTTTTCCTTCACCGCCTCGGAGGGCAACGTCGCGGACTGGGAATCAACTGAGGTCGCCTTCGCCAAGGTAAAGAAGGAGATCGGCGAGATCGATGTGCTGGTGAACAACGCGGGCATTACGCGAGACGGCGTGTTTCGCAAGATGTCACGTGAGAACTGGAACGAAGTCATTGCCACGAATCTGACCAGTCTTTTCAATGTGACCAAGCAGGTCATCGACGGGATGGTCGGAAGGGGATGGGGGCGCATCATCAACATCTCCTCCGTGAATGGACAAAAAGGACAGTTCGGCCAGACCAACTACTCGACCGCAAAGGCAGGCATTCATGGCTTTACGATGGCGCTTGCCCAGGAAGTCGCGACAAAGGGCATCACGGTGAATACGGTATCCCCCGGGTACATCGGGACGGATATGGTTCGGGCCGTTCGTCCCGAAGTGCTTGATGCCATCGTCCAGAGCATTCCAGTCAGGCGCCTCGGAGAAGCCAATGAGATCGCTTCAATTGTCTCGTGGCTCGCCAGCGATGAAGCGGCCTTTTCGACTGGAGCGGACTTCTCGCTGAATGGTGGGCTTCACATGGGGTAAGGATCTCAACCGAAGTCAATTTGCTCTCTCGCGGGTAACCGGGTGGCGGCGACACTCCCTCTCCGCCGCGTAACTGGTCGTCGGATCCCTGACCACTGCCAGTTGAGTCGAGGCCGCGGCACGAAAGGTCGCGGCGGCTTCGACATCGATTGATAACCACAGAACATCAATCGTTCAGAAAATTGCACTTATCGTTTTGCCGGCTCCGGGCGAATATGGCGAAAGCCACAATCGACCGGAACGCCGCGTATGTTCCAGAATTCAGGAGACACCTCGATGGACCCCTCGTCTAACCTTTCGACCAGACATTCAAAGGCCGCCGCGGTTTTCCGCGTAACAGGCGGGAATTTCCTCGAGCAGTTCGACTTCTTCCTGTTCGGCTTCTACGCCACGCAGATCGCCAACGTTTTCTTTCCCGCCAGGAGCGAGTTCGCCTCGTTGATGATGACGTTCGCGGTCTTCGGTGCCGGCTTCCTGATGCGGCCGCTGGGCGCCATCGTGCTTGGCGCCTACATCGACGACGTCGGCCGCCGCAAGGGCCTCATCGCTACGCTTTCCATCATGGCGAGCGGCACCATCCTGATCGCGTTCGTACCGGGCTATGCGACGATCGGACTTCTCGCGCCCGCGCTCGTGCTGCTCGGGCGGCTGCTACAGGGCTTCTCGGCGGGCGCCGAACTGGGTGGCGTGTCGGTGTATCTCGCCGAGATGGCCACGCCCGGCCGCAAGGGCTTCTTCACGAGCTGGCAGTCGGCGAGCCAGCAGGTCGCGATCGTCGTCGCTGCGGGCCTCGGCTTTGCGCTCAACCAGTGCCTGAGCGCACCGGCCATCGCCGCGTGGGGCTGGCGCGTACCGTTCTTCGTCGGCTGCATGATCGTGCCGTTTATCTTCATGCTGCGTCGCAATCTGGAGGAAACGCAGGAGTTCAAGGCGCGCCAGCATCGCCCGAGCATGAAAGAAGCATTCGGCACGCTGGTCCAGAACTGGGCCGTCGTCGTCGCCGGCATGATGCTGGTGGCGATGACCACCACGAGCTTCTATCTCATCACCGTCTACGCGCCGACCTTCGGCAAGACGGTCCTGCACCTGAGCACCGCCGACAGTCTGCTCGTGACGCTCTGTGTCGGCGTGTCGAATTTCGTGTGGCTGCCGATCGGCGGGGCACTCTCCGACAAGATCGGCCGCCGGCCGCTCCTCGTCGGCATGACGGTGCTCGCTATCGCGACCGCATACCCGGCCCTGTCGCTGCTCGCTCACGCGCCGAGCTTCGTCAACATGCTGCTCGTCCTCCTTTGGCTCTCTTTCATGTACGGAATCTATAATGGCGCGATGGTCGTCGCGCTCACGGAAGTGATGCCGGTGCAGGTACGCGTTGCTGGCTTCTCGCTCGCCTACAGTCTCGCTACGGCCGTGTTCGGAGGCTTCACGCCGGCGATCTCGACGGCGCTCATTCATATGACCGGCGACAAGGCCGCACCCGGCTACTGGATGAGCCTGGCCGCAGCGTGCGCCCTTTTGGCGACGTTCGCGCTCTATCGCCGCCGCGCAGTGACACTGACGCCGGCGCACTGATGCGTTTCCCCCGCTCGCATCGCAACCCAGCACGACCACGACCATGAGAAACCTGCTTCTGAAACTTTGCGCGGCAGCGCTCGTCGCAACCTCGGCCGCTGCGGCGAACGTGCAGGCCGCCGACCTGCACGTCATGAGCTCGGGGGGCTTCACCGCTGCGTACAAGGTGCTCGGCCCGAGGTTCGCTTCCCAGACGGGCAACACGCTCGACACCGCGCTCGGCCCGTCGATGGGCAAATCGCCCGAAGCGATCCCCAACCGGCTCGAGCGTGGCGAGCCTGCGGACGTCGTCATCATGGTCGGCTACGCACTCGACGACCTGATCAAGCAAGGCAAGGTCATTCCCGGATCGCGGGTCGAGCTGGCCGATTCGCGCATCGGCATGGTCGTGCGTGAAGGTGCGGCAAAGCCCGACATCGGCTCGACGGAAGGCCTCAGGCAGACCTTGCTGCATGCGAAGTCGATTGCCTACTCGGACAGCGCGAGCGGCGTCTATATCGAGCGAGAGTTGTTCAGGAAGCTCGGTATCGAGGATCAGGTCAGGTCGAAAGCGAAGATGATTCCGCGCATTCCAGTGGCGTCGGTGGTGGCGAACGGTGACTACGAAGTCGGCTTCCAGCAGGTGAGCGAATTGCTGCCCGTCCAGGGGGCAACGTTCGTTGGCAAGATTCCCGAGTCTCTCCAGTCCGTCACGCGTTTCGCCGGCGGCATCCCCGTGGGCGCGCAGCATCCGAAGGAAGCGAAGGCGCTCCTCGACTATCTCGCATCGCCCGATGTGCAAGCCGAAGTGAGATCGACCGGGCTCGATTCCGTCTCCGCCCATTGAGGCAGAACCATGGGAAGGCTTGTCTCAGCCAGCCTCACGATGCGGTCTTCCTTCTCGTCTTCGCCGTCGTCGCGCTGTTGCCCACGACATCACTGCGTGCGACGCCGGCACGCTTCGTCTCGATGATCGTCCGGTGAAACTCCTGTGCAGCCGGTGTGAGCGGCCGTCCGCGCCGTCTTACGATTCCCACGCGTCGTTTTACCACCGGTTCGACGAGCGGCACGCTCGTGAGGATTGGATGGTCATGTCCGGGCATGGCCATTGAGGGCACGGCGGCGACGCCGAGCCCCGCCTCGATCAATCCGAGCATGGTCGTCACGTGCCGGGTCTCGCAAACGCTCGGTGCTCGCGGCGCCACGGCAGTGAGCGCCTGGTCGAGCAACAGGCGGTTACCGGAAGTCTTGTCGACCGAGACGTAGTCGTGTTCGTAGAGCTCGTCCCAGGTCACGCGCTTCTTGCGTGCAAGCGGATGGTCGCGGCGGCAGGCAGCAACGAACCGCTCCTGCAGCAGGACTTTGAACTCGATCTCGGACTCTTGACTGCCCATGAAGCTCACGCCGAAATCAGCCTCGCCGCTGATGACGGCGCCAAGCACCTCGTTAGCGCTCGAATCGAGGAGCTTGACCCGGATGCGTGGAAAGCGGCGATGATAGCTCGCGATGACGCTCGGCAGAAAGTAATACGCCACCGAAGGCACGCACGCGATAGTCACATGACCCAAGTGGCTCGATGAAACATCGCGAATGCCGAGCAGCGCGACGTCAAGATCATCGAGCAGTTGTTCTGCGCTTTGGGCGAACACGCGGCCGACGGTGGTGAGCGTGACGCTGCGCGTGGTGCGCTCGATGAGACGCACGCCGAGCGCTTCCTCGAGCTTGTCAATCCGACGGCTCAACGCTGGCTGGGATATGCTCACCGCCTCCGCGGCCTTTCGGAAGCTTCCCAGCTCCACCACCGCCCGAAACGCCTGCAAGTCATTCAAGTCAAAGTTCACGCCCACAACCGGCCTCCGCATCCTGGATGCCGACTATTTTGCATGATTCAGCAGAGATCCCCACCACCCAAATGACGCCCGTATCCGCAGCTTTGGGACTGCCACCGACATGAGTGTGACGGACTGGTTTCGCACAACGACATTCGTGTTCGCGACGCAGTTGTCTCTTTATGGCCGACCTCTGTCCGCGCTACCGCGCAAAACGTGCGGGCCGTGCCGGCCGCCGGCGCGGCGAAGAATTGAGCATCCTCGTACAATTCATGCGGTGGCCTTGAGCTTCCTGACAAACCTGTCGGCGCAGCTGCATTAGTTTTCCTGCGTTCCGTTAGTGTCTCTGTGAGACCACTGTTCGGATTCGTCGTAACTCTGAAAAAGGAGAAAGAGAATGAAGGGTATTCAGGCAATCAAGCTGGCTGGTGGCGCACTGATCGTCGCCGCTTCGGTCAGCGCATGGGCGCAGGGGAACGATACAGGCACGGCGCCTGCCACTTCGCAAACGTCGAAGCAGGCCAACCACGCATTGGAAAAGAAAGTGCGTGCCGCACTGGATCACGCGAAGGACATCAAGCCGGAAAATATTGTGATTCGCGCTCGCGATGGCGTGGTGACGTTGGAAGGCACCGTTCCGGATTCCTCGCAGGTCGACAAGGCCGCTCAAGTCGCACAGGGCGTTGCCGGCGTGACCTCGGTCAAGAACGCATTGACCATCAAGGAAGTGGGTCAGTAACCCTGGCCTTTGGCGGGCCGCCCTTTCGTTTGCGCGAGGGTGCGGCTTCGCCGTTCCCCCTGATATGGCCGCCCCACGAGCGGCTGCTGGCTGCTGTCCAGGATCAGTGGTCATCCGCGCCTTCGCGGCAGGCGGCACGTCCGGAGAACTCAGCTGGACGAAGCCGCGCGCGACGTCGACCATGTCAGTGTGAATCGGACGCTGCCGCGGGTGGGAACATAGAGCGCGCGAGTCCGCTCCACGCCGTCGAATGTGGCAACGACGCGGTAGTGGCCAGGGGGCAACCGCGCGAACAGGTAGGGGCCGGCCGATGTGCCGGCAAAGACGACATTCCCGTTGGACCCGAATATCTGCATGGCGACACCCGACAGGTACTCGCCCGATGCGGCGGTGAATGTTGCCCGCATGCTATAGCCGGGCGCGAGCCTGCGAAGCGTAGTGGCTTCATCCTCGCCCACGCCGCCCGTGACATAGGCGATACCGCGGTCGTGTCCGACCGGTATGTCGCTGGCTGGGATCTCCTGAACAGGCGTCTTGCTGGGCGGCGCCTCAGTGGGGGGCGTCTTGTGGTCGGGTGCCTGCCGCGCAGGCGCGATGGCATGTGCGTGGGGTCTGCTGATACCCGATTCGCAATCCAGTCCGGGTATGACGCCATTGGGGCCGCCGAACCCGTTCATCGGACGTCCTTCCAGCAACCAGCGCGGGAGGGGGAGATCTTGCGCTTTTGCGCGGGGAATGAGCGTATTGCGCATGCGCTCCACGACCACCCGACGTTCTTCGAGCGTCGACGCACGGTGCATCTCTGCGCAGTACTCAATGCGTTCGTCGTCGCTCAGTAACAGGGAGGAAATCGATTCGGGGGGCACCTCTGGCTGCCTCGCGTGCCTGGCAAAGGCTGCTGTCGATGCAGTACACACAGCCACAACCAGGACGGTTCTCGACAGGCGGGAAAATGTCGTGAACATGATGAACCTCCGGGCCAATCTCGGGAGTGCGGCACCGGGTCCGTCCCGGAGGCGCCTGCGAGAGCCTCGACCTGCTTCAGACATTTCAGACGCTTCAGACGTTTCAGACGGGCAACGGCGATTGACGTGTCTTTTACGCGGTGAAATGCGCCAGGCGCAAGTACCACCGCAGTGTAGCAAGTCGGACGCGCAGAAGCCGGCCGGGCGGTCCCATCGAGTACGCGAGCGGTCGTGTGAGGCTGGACTCGATCCTGCGGCGAACTCTCGCAGAAAGCCAAATCCTGTGAACCGCGCAACAGAAGAAAGTATTGTTTCGCTTAATTCATTCCTTATACTAAAGCTCCACTGCCGCAGCGATGAATAGCTTGCCGCGTGCTCAAAGCGGCGCGGCGCATCAAGACCCGACAGCCAGGTCGTTTTCCCGAACATAGAGTTATCAGACGATTTGCACCTACCTGTCCCGGCACAGCAGATAAACAACACTCTGTAACGAATAGCTGTGCGGCAATGAAATGACACGCTACGCTCCCGTTCACGGCCTTTTGGTTCGAGCGCGAAAAGACTTTCCCAGTTACCCATCAATTACTGTGGATTGCCAATGAAAAAAATACTTATTTTCAGTGCCACTGGCGCGCTGTTCGCTGCAGCGGCGTCGTCGGCATTCGCACAAAGCTCGGTCACGCTGTACGGCATCGTCGATGAAGCCATTCGGTATCAGACGAATGCTGGCCCGGGTGGCAATGACCAGGTTGCGATGACGTCCGGCCCGGAAACCCACAGCCGCTGGGGCTTGAGGGGCAGTGAGGATCTGGGCGACAGCTGGTCCGCAATCTTCCGCCTCGAGAACGGCTTCGAAGCGTTCAATGGGCAGCTACACGTCCCCGGCACACTGTTCAGTCGGCAAGCTTTCGTGGGTCTGTCCAACAAAACGTGGGGCTCGCTGACCTTTGGCAGGCAATATGCGCCGGCCTACGACACCTTGGGCGATATCTTCGACCCGCTGACCGTTGGCAACTATTGGCAAAACAGCTGGATGTATAACGGCATCGGCCCTTACCTGGAAGTCAACAACTCGGTCAAGTACAAGGGCAGCTTCGATGGCCTGGATATCAATGCCCTTTACGGCTTTGGCAACCAGCCGGGCGCGCTCGGTCTCGGCGCCACCTATGCCGTGGAACTGACTTACACGTACGGCCCAGCCATGCTCAACGCAGGCTTCCAGCAGGTCTCCGTTCCGACATCTGCGACTGGCTCTTCGGTTGGCACCAGTGTCGGCAGCTCGATCAATGGCACCAAGACCAACTTCCTGCACATCAGCGGCGCGTTTCAGATCACCCACGACATCCGCCTGCTGGCCGGCTGGCTGCGGGGGCAGGACCGGACTGGTTTGACTGATAGCTATATGCAGCAATCTGGCGCGCCGACACTGAAGGGTAGCGGCAGCCCCAACCGTATCGACGACACCTGGTACATCGGTGCGAACTGGCACGCCATGCCTGCGCTGCTGTTCACGTTCGCCTACTACTACGGGCAGACGCGCAACGCAGAACTGCTCGACGGCACCCTCGGCAGGGGGATAAACCAATCGGCTACCGTTCTCGCCGAATACTCGTTCACGAAGCGCACGGAAGTCTACGGGATCACGGACTTCGCGCGCGGCACAGGCGCCTTCTCCGCCGACTACCCGGGCGGGGTCAACGGCGAGGGCATTCCGACCAACACCATTGGCCGCACCAATCAGGTGGGCGTGGCAGTCGGACTTCGCACGATATTCTAGAGACGCGTGCATTCCCTCCGACACGGGCTCGGGCCGGCGTAGCAGCGTCGGTCCGCTGTCGAGCGCGCAGCTGACGCTCCACCGTTCGTGCGCAAGCCATCGTGGACGGCTCAGGTGGTCGTCTCTCGTACCGGTTTTTCCGGCAGGCCCTGCGCCTCATGCGGGCAAAAGTCCAGCTTTTCGATAGCTTTCGATGAGTGCGTCATAGAGAGAGATATCAGAACGGCTCTTCGCAATGAGCTGAGCGCCGGCGATGGCAGCAAAGATAGCGCGAGCGCGCTGTTTGCTCTCCCGGGAACCGACCACCGCCGCTGCGGACAGAACCTTGCTCAGCCACGCGACGTTCACGTCGGCAAAGGTCAGGACTTCATTCATCACGACATCCGGCAAGTCGTCAGTTTCGGCGGCCATGAAGCTGCAAAGGCATATGCGATTGCCGGTCTCAAGCGCCTTGCGGAATGTGTCTGGATAGTGACGCAGGCAGTGCAGCGGATCCTGCGATCTGGCCAGCATGTCATCGAGAGCCGCCGCGGAATCCTCCCAGTAACGCCTCGCTACCGCGGCGCCGAGATCAGCCTTGCTTTCGAAGTGGTGGTAGATGCTCGCGGCCTTGATACCAACCTCGTCCGCAAGATCACGATAGTTCAAACCGCCATAGCCGTGCGCCTGCGCGAGCCTCGTGGCGGCCGCCAGGATTCTCTCCCTCGAGTTTGAGCTCGCGTCATTTCTCACTGCTTCAGCCTCCGCAAACAGGAAATGGGTGTTGACACCGCTCATTGTACCTTCTATTGTTAACCTAACAAACGTTAGGTAGGGGCGTGAGTGACGTGTCTTTACAAGGCCCAATCCAATGCAACCGACTATGGAGCGAACCGGCAATGACTTCCAGTACCGTCAATTTCGAAGCAACCCAGGTGCCAGTGATGAAGATTTACGACTTCCCGACCGGGCCGTATCCGACACGCGTCCGCATCGCGCTGGCTGAAAAGCGGCTGCAATCATGCGTCGAGTTCGTGATGGTCGATCTTTACAAGGGGGAGCACAAAAAGCCCGGCTTCATCGCGGCCAAGAACTATTCAGGGACGCTGCCGGTGCTCGAACTCGATGACGGAACCTGTATCGCCGAGTGCACCGCCATTACCGAATACCTCGACGCGCTCGACGGCGCGCCTACGCTCACCGGCAGCACACCGCGCGAAAAGGGCGTGATCCACATGATGAGCAAGCGCGCCGAGCTGGAGCTGCTCGACGCCGTCAGCGTCTATTTCCATCACGGCACGCCGGGACTGGGCCTCGACGTCGAGACGTATCAAAACCCGGAGTGGGGGTTCCGTCAACGCGACAAGGCGTTGAGGGGTATGCGCTACTTTGATGCCGTTCTGAAAAGCCAACCCTATGTCGCCGGCGAGGCTTTCTCGATGGCCGACATCACCGTCATCGGCGGTTTGGTCTTTGCGAAACTTGTGAAGCTACCGGTGCCTGTGGAGTGTGATGCGCTTCAGGCCTGGTACGCAAGAATGCTGGAGCGTCAGAGCGTCATGAATCAGCCGGTGTTCGCTGCCCTGACCCGGGCGTCATAACCGGCCGGGACGGACCAGTGATGCAACAAAACGGTGACCGGTTAGAACGGCCACGCGCGCGAATGCAGTAAGAGGTTAGGCGGTCACTCCAACGCGCTCCCGCGCCACGGCGCCTCGCGCAGGGCATCACCCTGATAAAACGCGGGGAAGCGTTCGAGCTGGCGAAGGGCATCCGCCATGGACACGTCAGCGCTCAACACGGCGCTCGAAAACCCCATGCGCTCCATCTGGAGCAACTGATCGACGAGCACTTCGCCCGTCGCGCGCAGGTCGCCTTCGAAGCGGAGCCGTCGCCGGATCAGGTAGGCCTGGCTATAGGCGCGCCCATCGGTGAACGACGGGAATTGAAGCTCCACGCGCGACGCAGCTGCAATTTCGATGGCGTAGGCAAGCGGATCGGCATCGTTCGGGAGGATCAAGGTGGATGCCGAAACATCGCCGGCATGAGCCTCAGCGTCCAGAAGACGTATGCGTGAGGCGGTTTTCATACCGTGCCCTCCGTCGTGGCTCGAACCCCATCGGCGGCCGCCTTGAACGGTTCGAGCCCCACGCGGCGCACCGTCTCGATGAATGTCTCGTTGCATTCGCCGCGCGGTTCGCGCAGCGCGACGTAAGCGCCGATCAAGGCTTCGATGACTTCGGGCACTTCCAGCGCCGAGAAAGACGGCCCGATTACTTTGCCAGGACGCGCATCGCCGCTGCGTGCCGACCCGTCCGAGCCGCCGAGCGTCACCTGGTACCACTCGGCGCCGTCCTTGTCGACGCCGAGTATGCCGATGTGGCCGCTATGGTGGTGGCCGCACGAGTTGATGCAGCCGCTGATATGCAGGTCGATCTCGCCGATGTCGCTCAGTTCGTCGAGGTCCTGGTAACGTTCCATGATGCTCTGCGCGACCGGCAGCGACCGCGCGTTGGCGAGTGCGCAAAAATCGCCGCCGGGGCAGGCGATCATGTCGGTGAGCAGGTGCACGTTCGCGCTCGCGAGGCCGGCCGCGTTCGCCGCTTTCCACAGGGCGAGCAGATCGTCGGCGTGAACCCACGGTAAAACGACGTTCTGCGTGTGCGTGACGCGCGCTTCGCCCGCGGAGAAGCGATCGACGAGATCCGCCACGCGTTCGAGCTGGTCGGCTGACGCATCGCCGGGCGCCTGCAGCACGCGCTTGAACGAGAGCGTGACGATGCGCAGCGACGGGTCCCTGTGCGGCGCGACGTTGCGCTCGAGCCAGCGCTGCAGCTGTGGCGTGCTCGTGGCTGCAGCCTCGAGCATGGCGGGGGCATGCGTATCGACGACACGTGCCGTATCGAGCTTCGGCGGTTCGATAAAGCAACGGCGTACCCGCTCGAACTCGGCCTGCTCGATCGTGTGCGGACCGCCGTCGATGTCGACGATCTGCCGGAACTCTTCCTCGACTTCGTCCACGAAGCGCTGGCCCTCGGCCTTCACGAGGATCTTGATGCGCGCCTTGTATTTGTTGTCGCGGCGGCCGTACTGGTTGTACACACGTACCACGGCCTCGATGTAGTTCATGATGTGCCGCCACGGCAGGAACTCACGCATCAGCGTGCCGATCATCGGCGTTCGACCCATGCCTCCGCCCACGGTCACACGAAACCCCAGTTCACCCTGTTCGTCGCGCACGAGGCGCAGGCCGACGTCATGCCAGCCCGTCGCCGCACGGTCTTCCGTCGCGCCGGTGATCGCAATCTTGAACTTGCGCGGCAGGAAGGCGAACTCAGGATGCAGCGTGGTCCACTGCCGCATGATTTCGGCGAACGGGCGCGGGTCCGCGATCTCGTCGGGAGCGACACCCGCACGCTCGTCGCAAGAGATATTGCGGATGCAGTTGCCGCTCGTCTGGATGCCGTGCATGTCGACCGTCGCAAGCAGGTCCATCACGTCCGCCGCTTTCGAAAGCGGTATCCAGTTAAACTGAACGTTGGTGCGTGTCGTGAAGTGGGCGTGATGCGTGGGCAACCGCCTCGTACCGAGCTTGCGTTGCGCATCGAGCGCGCTGCGGTATACCTCGGCCTCAGGTTCGTCGTACTCGCGGGCCACGCGAGCGAGCACGCGAAGCTGTGCGCTCGACAGTTCGCCGTACGGGACAGCCACGCGCAGCATGGGTGCGTGCCGCTGCACATACCAGCCGTTTTGCAGACGCAGCGGGCGAAACGCATCCTCGCTCAGGCTGCCTTGCTGCCAACGCTCGATCTGATCGCGGAACTGCGCCGCGCGGCTCGCCACGAAGGCCTTGTCGAATTCGTTATAGCGATACATGGTGAGTGCGGAAATGCCGTGATACGGCGGACAGAGAAAGGACGACGTTATCGCGTCCGCATCGGTGTCTCAAGAAGCAGATGCCGCAGAAATGAGCGCAGCAGAAGCGTTCCATTGGCGAAGCCCCGCACGACAAGACAGTTGTCGTGTTGTTGTTCGATCAGTCGCTTGATTTCCCGCGCTGCCGTAGCGTCTGTCGGGTCAGCGGCGCATCGTCAACGGGGAATCAGGTCGCGGCAACGGTGGGCATTCGCACGCGGTTCCAACCGCCTTTGGGCGCAGCGGTCCGGCGCCGTTCAGACATCGGCAGGTCCACATCACATCGTTGCGCTGCCGCTGCCAGTACCGCCGGTGCCGGAAGAGAGGGTGGACGTCGCGGTGAGCGGATGCGCGGCGCCCGCCGCCGACAGCAGCGAGATGGCGGCCGGATCTGGCATGCCATTCGCGTCTATCGCGCCTGCTGCCGCCAGCGTGACTAGATCGCTATCGACACCTGCCTGGCCAACCGTAAAGGATGTCGTGAGAAATGCCGGTACCGTCAGCGTGACAGCATAGCGCTGCTGCAGATTGGTGACGACTGCGGATTGTGCAGCCTGCACGTCGGACGCGTTACCCAGTACCTGCTGGTACTGTGAGTTGGTCGGGAATCCCGCGATCAAACCACTCTCGCTCGTGCCGAGTTGTGAGGCGAGGTAGACGAGCATCAACTCGGTCTCCGGCGTCGTATTGAAGGTGCCCCCGGCAAACGCCACCGAATGCAGACTCACGCTGCCGGAGCTTACGCTGAGGATGCAGGCAGGCGTGGCATTGAACGTGATTGCGTAGTGTCCACCGCCATCGGACAGGGTGGACCCCGAGCCCTGAGCGCAACTGAGGTTGACCGTTGCGCTGGCGATCGCTGTGCCGGTCGCGGCCGTGCCGGAGATGGTGACATTCGGCGTCACGCTTGTGCCGCCGCAGCCATTGAGGCCAATGCATGCGTTTCCTCCGCAGGCGGCAAGCGTTGCTAGCGAAGCCGCGTACATTGCAGCCCGTGCGGTGCGAACGAAATACGCGCGCTGAGCGTTCATGGTAGCCACCGGTTCTGTCATTCACGCTCCGGATGGCGTAGTCGCGAATGATGCCGGCCATAAGACATATAGATCAGCATGCCGATCAGCAGCCAGACGATCAACCGTACCCAGGTGATGAGCGGCAGTCCCACCATCAGCAACACGCAAAACGCGATGCCGAGAATGGGGACAATCGGCACGCCGGGCGCGCGGAATGGACGGCTCGCGTCAGAGTCGCTGCGCCTCAGGTACATGACTGCGCCACACACGAGCACGAACGCGAACAGCGTGCCGATGCTGACCATCTCGCCTAGTACGCCGATCGGCGTGAGGGCCGCCACGATGGCGACGACCGTGCCGATCATCATCTGGCTTCGATGCGGCGTGTGCAGGCGTGGATGGACGGTGGAGAACAGATGGGGAAGCAGTCTGTCCTCCGACATCGTGAAGAAGATCCGGCTTTGCCCGTAGAGCAGCACGAGTATCACGGTGGTCAGCCCGGTTAGCGCGCCGATCTTGATCAGTATGGAGAACCAGGTGAAACCAATGACGTCGACGCCCTTGGCGATCGGGTCTGGAACGTTCAGTTGTGCGTATGGAACGAGTCCGGTGAGCACGGCAGCCACGAGGATATAGAGCAAGGTGCAGATGACCAGCGAACCGAGGATCCCGATCGGCATGTCGCGCTGTGGCCGTTTCGCCTCCTGCGCGGCGGTCGATACCGCATCGAAACCGATGAACGCAAAGAACACGACGGCGGAGCCACGCAGAATGCCGCTGGCCCCGAAGCTGCCGAACGCGCCGGTGTTGGGCGGAACGAATGGATGCCAGTTGGCGGGATGCACGAAGAACGCGCCGATGGCGATGAAGGCCGCCACGACCGTCAGCTTGACTGCGACCATCACGTTGTTGATGCGTGCCGACTCGCGCGTGCCGAGCACCAGCATCGTCGTGAGAATCGCGATGATCAGCACGGCGGGGAGATTGATGATGCCGGCGACAGTCGAGCCGTCAGGCAACTGGACCGTCGTGCCGGGTGCGGCAGCAAGCGTAGGCGGGATGCTGATTCCGACGTTGCGCAACAGGCTGACGATATAACCTGACCAGCCGACGGCGACCGTCGCGGCACCCATGGCGTACTCGAGAATCAGGTCCCAGCCGATGATCCACGCAAACACCTCGCCGAGCGTCGCATACGTATACGTGTAGGTGCTGCCGCATACGGGGAGCATGGCGGCCAGTTCGGAGTAGCAGAGACCGACGAACGCACACGCAACGCCACCCAGCACGAAGGACAGGATGATGCCCGGTCCGGCAAATTGTGCCGCCGCCGTGCCGGTGAGGACAAAAATGCCCGCGCCGATAATGGCGCCGATGCCCATCGCCGTGATGCTTGGCGCCCCCAGGGTCTTCGACAGCGCGCGGCCGCCTTCGGCTTCGGCGCTTCCCACTATGTCGGCGACGGACTTGCGCGCCATGTAGCTCGTGTCAGCCATGATAGGTTGCCCCATTCGACAGTGACTGGAAACGACTCGATTCGGCTTGCCTGACTTCTTTAGAATAGACACAGGCGCGAGCGGGCGATGGGTAAGTTTTCAGTTAACCGAACGACGACGACAGGCGTGCGAAGGGCAGAGATGTTTCGGAACGCTTCATGTGCATCTGCACGATGTGGGATCCGGGATATGCGCCACGCGTATCGCGGGATGCGTCGGCATCATTGATCCGCTGTCCAGGCAAAGTCCACGCTCGCGCGGGCAGTTAAGCAGGACGGCGGCCAGGAGAAGTGGAATGGACAACGACAAACCGTCGCCGCAGCGCGCGACGTATCAGAAAGGGATCCGGATCGGCGAGTACGGATGGTTCGGCCGGCTGGCCGCCGTCGTCGTGAGCACAATCGTGCTGGTGGTGGCAGCGATGCTGTCGCTGGTGCTGCTTGCCGTGCTGTTCGGCGTGGGCGCGATTGTCGTCGGCTATCTCTGGTGGAAGATCCGCTCGCTGCGCAGGCAGGCGCGCGAGTTCGGCGACGACGGCCGCACCGTCGACGTCGAGGTCGTCTATAAGGACTCGCACGGCGACGATATCGCGAAGCGCTGACCTGTGATGCCTGCGTGAGCACCTCCAGCGTACGCGTAAACGACAGTTGGAATCGTGTTTGCGCGAGTTATAAATACACAAGGCCGCGCAAGATATATCAAACGATTTCGGCCAATCGTAAGCGTTCGACTTCCGCCACGCCTGTTCACGCGTGTCGGTCCAGCATGCATGCGCGATGCTGGACCATTCGCGTGAAAACCTTGCCTCTCTCGGGTTCGCCGTTCTTCAAGGGACACGGCGCGAGACTCCGCTTCCGCCATGTTCTCCACGGTCAGGAGATTCTACGATGAAGACTGGAAATATAGGAATGCTACTGATTGTCGGTGCGAGTGGCATGTTCGTCGGCGGAATCGCCCACAGCGATCCGCACGGCCCGCAACCTGGCCAGCGGGGCGCGGGCTTCATCAAGAGTTTTCAGATTATTGCTGCCGAACCGGCGTTTGGCGGTGCGACGCCTGCCGGCGCGGCTGGGCCATACGAGGTCATCACCGCCGTCGTGCACGGCGCCCTCGATCCGCGCTCTCCGCTCAATGCCGGTATTGTCAACATCAGGAACGCGCCGGTCGGCGTCGATGGTTACGTCGACTATTGGACCGATGTCGTGATCCTGCGTCCGCGAAGCGCGGCGAACGCCACGCGCGTGCTCTTCTACGACGTCGTGAATCGCGGCAACAAGCTCGCCGACGGGTCGTTCATTGGCGCAGGTGCGCTCGATACCGGGGCACCCCCGCCGTCCACATTTCCTTCGTTGCTGCGCCACGGTTATACGATTCTCTGGAGCGGCTGGCAAGGCGACATTCCGCTCAACGGGACGAGTACGCTGGCCGGCACGGGTCTGGTCGGCACGAGATTCCCCGTGGCCACCAACAAGGACGGTTCGCCGATGACTGCACTATCGCGCGAGGAGTTCATTCCCGACTATGCGGGAGGCGACCCGACGACGATTCCGCTCACGTACCCGCCCGCCGATCTCAACGACACGGGCGGCGTGACCTTCACCGCGCGGCAATCGTGGCTATCGGCCTACGGCAGCATTCCGGGCGGCGTGCAAACCTATACGGCGCCTTCGACCAAGGTGACGGCGTGGAGCTATATCAGCACGCCGAACAATGTCTATGAAGGGAATTACTCGGTCAAGTTCACGCCGCCCGCGTCGGTGCCGGGTCCCAACGGCAGGACCGTCACGCCCGATGCGGGGACGATTTACAGCTTCGTCTACAAGGCCGCGGCGCCGACCATCGACGGCATCGGCTTTGCGGCGCTGCGCGATCTCGTCTCCTGGCTGCGCTACGACAGGGCCGATGCGCGGGGCGTCCAGAATCCGCTCAACGATCTGAAGGATGCGGCATGTGCAGCGTCGAAGTGCTCCCGGGATACTAACTTCGACGTCGCGATCGGGGAAGGCATTTCGCAGTCGGGCCGCTTCATCAAGGACTTTCTCTATCAGGGATTCAACGAGGACAAGCACGGAAGGATCGTTTTCGACGGACTGTTTCCGATCATTTCCGCTGCACGCCGCACGTGGACCAACGCCGCGTTCGCACAGCCGGGACGGTGGTCGAAACAGCATGAAGACCACTTCATGCCAGGGTTCCAGTTCCCCTTCACGTACGCGGTTACGACCGATCCGGTCAGCGGCGCGACCGATGGCCTGTTGAAGCGTTGCGAGGCCTCCGGTACGTGTCCGAAGATCATGCAACTCGACGGCGCATTCGAATGGTGGGGCGGGGCCGCGTCGCTGGTCGTCACCGATGGACGGGGCAACGACATCCACTTGCCGCCGAATGTGCGTTACTACCTTGTGCCGGGCACGCAGCACGGCGGCGGCAGCGGCGTGACCACGGGCAACTTCACGGTGCCGGCGACAGGCAGTCTGTGTCAGTTGCCGGGCTCGCCCGTGGAGGAAACGCCCGTCGAGCGCGCATTGATTCCCGCGCTGGTCGCATGGGCCGGCAAGGGTACCGAGCCGCCCGCTTCGCAATATCCGACCGTGGCATCGGGCAATCTGGTCGCGCCGACGCAAGCCGCGACGGGCTTCCCTGATCTCGAGAGCGTGACCGTGCCGAGCGGACCCGCCGCGACGCCGACAGCGCTCAGTCTCACGTTCAACGGCGAATACAATCAGGTCTTCGTGACCGACTACAGCAAGGCCGTGCCGGTCGTGAGCACTGCGCAGCCCTACACGATTCTCGTCCCCAAGGTCGACACCAACGGCAACGAAACCACGGGCGTACTCGTGCCGGATGTGAGCGTACCGCTTGCAACCTACACCGGGTGGAACTATCGCGGTGCCGGCCACGCGATCGGCGAAGGCTGCATCTCCAACGGCGCGGCGATTCCGTTCGCGGTGAACGCGTCCGCGCAGTCGGGCGGCGTCGATAGCCGGGCCACGCTGAACGCGCTCTATGGCGGCAGCCGCTCACGCTACCAAGCGGCGGTTGCGGCCGCGGCAAACGCACTCGTCAAGCAAGGCTACTTGCTGCAGGACGATGCGACGAATGTCTTCATCAGCAACGCAGCGCAGATTTCGCCGACCCTGCTGCCGAATCCTTGAACTGCGAACCAGCGTCGTCGCGTCGCGCAAGCGAGTTGGAACAAGCGCGACGACGCATCGGCATCGGTCTCTACTGCACCGTAATGGTCGCCTTCATATACGGGTGAATCCCGCAGAACACCTTGTACACCCCCGGCTTGTCGAACTTGAACTGATACGTATCGTTCTGGTCGAGCGCGGCGGAGTGAAAGACGCCTGCATCGTTGACGACCGTATGCGGTTCGCCGTCCATATTTTTCCAGGTCACCGTGGTGCCCGCTTTCACGGTGAGAGCCATCGGCGAAAACATGAAATTCTTGATGTCGATCTCATTGGGCTCCTGCGCCTGGGCGGCAGGCACGCCAAGGGAGGCCCCGGCCACGAGCATCCCGATCCCGTAGAAGAGGGCGAACGCGCGACGATAGTGAATGGAGAGCATGGCTCGAATCCTTGTTCAGTGAGCGAGACGCGAGGTCAGGCGAGGGACGTGTCGGAAAGCGTCGCCGCGAGAGGATGGCGCGTGATCCGGATACTGGTGACGCCAAGCATTTTCGGCAGCTGATCGCTTGCCACCTTGAGCGGCCCGGGGCCGGGTCCGTCGCCGGCCGTCGGCTGCGGATAGGCGGTCGAGCGTGCCGTGTGGAACGTGATATTGCCCTCCACCTTGGAAACGATCTGATGTATGTGGCCATTGAGCACGGTCACCGAGCCGAAGCGCTTTAGGTAGTCCATGGCCTGGCCCGCATCGCCGGTACCCCAGCCCCATGGTTCGTAGATCGTCCACATCGGCATATGCGTAAACACGACGATCGGCGTGCTCGACGTGCGGCCCTTCAGATCGTTTTCCAGCCAGGCGAGTTGATCCTCGCCCAGGTTGCCCAGCCCGTTCGGCTTGAAATGCATTACGTTGACGAGCGCGATGAAGTGCACGCCATTGTGGTCGAAGCTGTAATACCCCCGGTTGTCCGACGCCTTGCCGAAGCGCTTGAAGTATTCGCCTTGCGGTCCATCTGTCACATCGTGTTCGCCGGGCGTGGTGTGCAACTCCGTAATGTCGAGACCGGAGAGGAGTTGCGCCGCCAGATCGAATTCCTCAGGTTTGGAGAGATGGGTGATATCGCCCGTGTGAATCGCCAGGGCGGGTTTGACGGGCATCGCGTTGACATAGTCGATGGTCTGTTTGAGCGTGCCCGCGACGTCGGGATTGGCTTCCTTGTTGAAGCCAATATGCGAGTCGCTGATCTGCAAAAAGAGCGGAACGCCGGCGTTTTCTTTGCTGCTCGCCGCCAGTGCCAGTTCCATGGGCGTGAGGACGCCTCCGGCCAGAACGAACACGGTGCCGGCGCCACCGAAGGCGAGGCATTTCAGGGCGTTGCGGCGTGACGGTTGGGAAGGAAGATCTGACGACATGATGTCCTCTCGACGGGGTTCAGAAAGTCGACCGCCGGCGCAATTCGGAGCGCCTCCAGGGCGGGCTTCACGTGCAATACCGCGAGCGCCGCTGTTTTATTCCCGGTTTTTTTTTGCGAGTCGAGCACGGGAATAACCGGCGTGGGTTCGCGGTATGGCAGGCGTGGCACACGAAATGGCGGAAACCAATATGGACATCGTCGACGTGACCCGTCGCCGCGCCAGCGAAGCGAGGATCAACGTTCAATTCTTGCTGCGCCGGCTTCAACTCACGTCGGGCCTCGTGATGCTGACGTATCTCTTTCTGCATCTGGTCAATCACGCGCTCGGCATCTGGTCGATCGAGCTTGCCGGACACGGTCTCGTACTCGCGCTGCGGCTTTGGCGCAGCGCGCCCGGCACGATCGCGCTGTACGGAGCCGCGTCGGTGCATTTCGCGCTGGCGCTGCACACGATATATGGGCGGCGCCACTGGGCGCTTCCGCCTGCGGAATGGATCCGCCTGTGGGCGGGGCTCAGCCTGCCGCTCCTGCTGATCCGGCATGCGGTGACGACCCGGCTTGCTTCTTCGCTCTATGGTTTCGAACCGAACTACGAGCGCGTCATCGTCGTACTGCTCACGAGCGGCACGCAGGGGCTGCAACTCGCGTTGCTAGCGCCTGGTTGGATACACGGATGCCTCGGGCTGTGGTTCCGGTTGCGCCACCGTGCGTGGGCGCGTCGCATGCGGCTCACGCTGCTGATCCTCTTCGTCCTGTTGCCGCTGCTTTCGGCAGCGGGCTTCATCCACATGATGCGAGCCGTCGAGGGGGCGGGCCACCTGCTTCCGCCTGTCGACGCCGCGCTCGTCGTCCATCAGGCCGCCCTCAACGGTGCACGTCACGTTCTCGTCACGCTCTATCTCGCGCTGATTGCCGGCACGCTGATCCTGGGTCAGTTGCGCAACGCGCTGGAGCGCCGCAGGCTGCGCAGAGAGTCGGTGGGCGTCCGTGTGCTGGCCCGCAGTGCATCGTGCGAACAGGATGTTCAGGAATGACTTGCGATGTCTGAGCGGGTCAAATGGCGTCCGCTCCTGCTGCCAGGACGTTCACGATTTATCATTCGTGACGTGAGATGCCAAAATACACAGATAACCCGTAACGAGGCGGTGACCCGCCGGCCGCGCGGGATGATCCGCCCCTCTTTGCCGGGCCGCACGCCCGCACATCGAAAACGGCCGGACACCCTTGAGACCAGGACGCCGAATCCCATTTACCTGTCGTGAACCAGCGTATCCGTCCCCCCTTGCCGCCCGAATGGCCGTTTCCGCCGTATCGCGACGTGTCCGGCCGCGCCTTCGGCGATCTCGTCGCGCTTCAATATCGCGGCGCGGGCATGTGGCTCTGGCGGTGCCGCTGCGGCGCGCACGTCACGGCCGCGCTGGATGCGGTGGAGGGCGGCCAGACGAGGGATTGCGGCTGCGGCGAGCAGCGCCGCGTGTGGCGGTCCCGGCCGGGCTCGCCTGCGCTCAAAGGCGGCGAGGTGTTCGGCCAGCTGACGACGGATCGCTATGCCGGCGATGGCAAGTGGGTTTGCCGGTGCGATTGCGGCAATGAGGTGACCGTGAGCGCCGGGCGTCTGCGACTGGGCCAGGCGCGTTCGTGCGGCCGTTGCCTGGGCGCGTTAGCCGGCTGAGCGATGCGCACGCATCACGACTTGACCGGAACCCCGTATGAAAGCGCTTCATGATGGGCTCCGTGATTGTTCGGCACATCGTAAGCCGCGCGCAGCCGTATGAACAGTTCGGCAGCCGTTCTGGTATGCGGACTACTCGTCATGCACCCGCCAGGCGAGCCAGGGTTTCGCCCTCGCTTTCGCGCTCCAGAAAACCCGCCACGGCCGAAGCCTCCATCGGGCGCGAACAATAGTAGCCCTGAATGAGCGTGGCCCCGAGCGCTGCGACCGTTTGCAGTTCGGCCGCCGTTTCCACCCCTTCCACAATGCAGTCGAGCGACATCTGCCGGCTGAGATTGAGCAGCGTGCGAACCACTGTGAACGCCGTCGTGCGCTCCTTGAGACCGCTCACGAACATCCTGTCGATCTTCAGGCGCGTGAGTGGAAGTTTGCACAGGTACGAGAGGCTCGAATAACCGGTGCCGAAATCGTCGACTGACAAACCGCAGCCCAGCGCGCGCAGGACCTTGGCCGCTTTCTGGACCTGGTCGAAGTCCTTGGCCATCGCGGTTTCGGTGATCTCGAAGTCGAGCCGGGCCGGGTCGATGCCGCTGCTGACGATGCACCGGGCCAACTCTTTCACCGCGGACTCACTGGCGAAATCATGCGCGGAAAGATTAAAGGACAAGCGAATATGCGCTGGCCATTGCTTCGTGCAGGCCAGGGCCTGGGTAAACAGCGCGAGGGTCAAGCCGTTGATGACGCCGTTGCGCTCCGCGGCAGGAATGAATTCACCGGGCGGGACCGTGCCGAGCAACGCGCTTCGCCAGCGCGCCAGGGCTTCGAAACCGACGGTGCGCCGGCGTTCGAGCGAGTAGATCGGCTGGAACGCAAGGTCGAGTTCGCCGGCGAGATCGGGGGAGCGTAGCGCCTGGGCAATCTGCGACTCGCGAATGATGGCGTTGCGGTGCGTCTCCGAAAAGATCGTCACCGAGCCGCGCGAGCGGTGCTTGCCTTCGTGAAGCGCGTAGTCGGCTGTTTCGAACAAATCCGCCTTGTTGCGTGAAATGTGCGGATAGGTGGAGAAGCCGATCGTCGCTCCGAGGCGAACCGAAATCTCGCCGACCAGTATGGGACATTGGAAAACATCGCAGATGGTACGGCCGAGTTGCGAGAGGCCAGCGTCCGTGCAGTCGTCCGTGACGATGATGCCGAATTCGTCGCCGCCCAGCCTCGCAAGCGTGATCGTGCCGCGCGCCGCGTTGGCGAGGCGCGACGCGACATCGGCCAGCACGTGGTCGCCCAGCGAGTGGCCGTGAATATCGTTGACGGACTTGAAGCCATCGAGATCGACGAGGCCCACCGCGAGCCGCCCGCCCGATGCCATTGCGGCATCGAAATGCTTGTCGAGCGAGGTGAAAAAGGCCCGCCGGTTAGGGAGATTCGTGAGACTGTCGATATTCGCGAGCCGTTTGTTTTCGGCTTGTGTGGCAACGAGATCCGAGAAGTTCTTGAATTGTGTGAAGGCGACGATCAGCATCGCCAGCGAAACCAGCGACGTATCGATCGCGATCGCCTCGAATACGCCGTTTCCCGAACTCAGGAACGTGACGACGAGCGCGCCGTTGACAATGGCGGTGACGGTGAACGCCGCCTTGATGACGTTCATCAGGCAGAAGATGACGCCGATGACCGTGATGGCCATGTAAAACGCGACATGAAGCTTGAATGCCGCGCCGCCATGAGGCAGCAGGGACAGCGACCATGCCGTGAACGAGATAGAGAAGACCCAGGCGAGCCTGCCGGAATTGCGCAGGATGGTAGCCGCGTCTTCCGCACTCACATGGAGCCTCGAGAGCCGCAACCACGAGAGCACGCGTACGAAACACAATGCTGTGAGCACGAGCGGACAGATTACGCCCTGCCAGGCGGGAATCACGTTCTCGTGGGGCAGCACCATGCCCCACGTGTTGACGACCAGCAGCCCATACATCATGGGAAGCTGATAGATCATCACGCGCAACTGCGCCAGCTTCAGGGCCGCGCTGTTTCCGGCGAGGAAAGTGCGCCGAATCGTTCCCCAATACTGGGCCAGAACGTTGAACATGGTCTTGCGAGTCGGGGCGGTCCCGTTGCAACTGCCGGGAACGAAATGTAATACCCCCGTTTACGACCGCTCGCGTTATTTCTGGAGGCAACGCGCGGGCTTTTCATCGTCGACGCGCGCCTCATTCTTCGGGGCTTTCAACGTGCCCTTAAACCGGTCTTCCCCGCACCAGGGCGGTCAATCGCAATGCAATGATTTCGGCGCAAACGTTTGGCGTCCTCAACTATATGGACGTGCCGCCGTTCGCTTCGTGGGCCGGCCTAAAGTTCGCGTATCCGTTGCCGAAATACCGTCCATGGCGCGCAAACATCCCGACTATCCCGACAAACCTCCCATCTGGGCAGAGGCGCGCGCGCTCGAGGCAAGCATTCGCGCCATCCGCCGTGCGCAAGGCAAGAAGAACCCCGAGGACTTCCCGGCGGGAAGTCCTGAATGCACGGCTGCCATGGATGAATTCGTGCGCGACGTCTGCCGCGCCCTCGAGATCGATATCAACACGCTCGGCAAGGACTCCGGCGACTTTTAAGGTGCTGGGGCCATTCGTTCCCTTCTCGCGCGGGAATGCGATTTGCGAGCTTCGCAAGATCGATGACGAGTTCACGAGGTTGCGCGTGAAAACGACTTTTATGCTCGCGTTGTCGTCATGTCTCGGCGTGGCGTTGCTCACGACGCAGCCCGCACATGGCGCAGATCCTACCCTCACGCCCACGCCTGACGCCGCGCCGCCGTGCGGCAAGCTAGTAGGAACAAACGCCGCCGGCGGCTTCGCACTGCGCAGCGGCGAACCGGTCGATTTCGTGTCGGAGGGACAGGCCACGCATGGCACGCTGCTCGTCTTCAGCGATGGACCCGTATTTCGCGCGTACTGGCAACCCCAAGGCAGCGAAGAGAAGTACGCACTAGCCAACGCCGGTCCAGACAGCGTGCGCCTCGTTTCGACGCCTCCGCAGGGCACACCGACCGGTGGCGCCCAGCCCGGGGTCGCGACACAGCCGCTGCAAGTGCTCTCGTGTCCGAGGCTTTAATTCCGCTGTCATGCCGTTTGCGGTCGATGTCCCACCATGTGAACCACCCTTTCGTATCGCGTTGCGAGCGACTAGTCTTTAACGATTCCAAACGGACGAACGGTCCGGCCCGTGATTGGCGCACCGCGCAGCGGAGCCGGCCTCGAAGGAGACAGAAATGGAGCTTGAAAACCGCACCATGGCGCGCGTAATGGCAAGGCTCGTGCCGTTCCTGATCCTTTGCTATTTCGTGGCGTATCTCGATCGGGTCAACGTCGGTTTTGCTGCATTGCAGATGAACAAGGCACTCGATCTTTCCGCGAGCGCGTTCGGCTTTGGCGCAGGGATCTTCTTCATTGCCTATTTCTTCTTCGAGGTGCCGTCGAACCTGCTGCTCGAACGTTTCGGCGCAAGGCGCTGGATCGCGCGCATCATGTTCACGTGGGGCATCATCGCGGGCGCGATGGCGTTCATTCCGGACCTGGCCCGCTTCACCGGCATGTCGAACGCGCACGTATTCTATGGACTGCGTATCTTGCTCGGTATCGCCGAGGCGGGTTTCTTCCCCGGCATCATCTTTCTGCTTACGCTGTGGTTTCCCGCCAAATACCGCGCGCGCGTGGTGGGCTATTTCATGGCGGCCATTCCGTTGTCGACGGTGATTGGCGGCCCGATATCCGGATCGCTGCTTTCGCTGGACGGTAGAGGGGGGCTGGCGGGCTGGCAGTGGGTCTATCTGATCGAGGCAATCCCTGCGGTCGTGCTCTCCGTGGCCGTGCTGTTCTATCTGACCGACAAACCCGCCGACGCCGGCTGGCTAGCCGACGACGAGCGCCGCTGGCTCGTCGATCGCCAGGCGCAGGAGCGCCGTCATCGGGAGAAGGTGCGCTCGTTCAGCGTGCTGGAGGCGCTGATCAATCCGCGCGTGCTGGCGGTGGCGCTCATCTATTTCGGTGCGAATGCAACCAATTACGGCCTGAGCTTTTTTCTGCCGCAGATCGTCAAGGCGTTCGGGCTCTCGAACGTGCAGACGGGCTTCGTTACTGCGCTGCCCTACGCCGTGGGCGTCGTTTCTATGGTGCTGTGGGGTCGGCATTCCGACCGTCGGCTGGAACGCAAGCGTCACGTCGCATTTGCGCTGGCCGTCGCGGCCGCCGGTATTGCGGCTGCCGCGGGACTCGATAATCCGGTGCTCAAGATGCTCGCGCTTTCGATTGCGGGCTTCGGTATTTTCGGCTGCCTGCCAGTGATCTGGACACTGCCGGCCGCGTTCCTTTCAGGCGCGGCCGCGGCCGGCGGCATTGCCGCCGTCAATTCGCTCGGCAATCTGGCGGGCTTTTTCGGCCCCTACGCAATGGGCTGGATCAAGGACAGCACGGGCGGCTTCGGCGCAGGCCTGCTATGTCTTGCGGGAGCCGGGCTCGTGGGCGCGGGCGCGGCGCTCGTCCTCCCTCACAACCCGGCGCTGGAAAAGCTCGACGATTCGCCGCAAGGCGAAACACACGGGGAGGGCGGTGCGGTGAGGCCGTGAGCGGCGCCTATGCATTGCACGCTACTCATCTCAGGCGCGCCATCACAAGGGTCGTGAGTTTTCGATAGACGCGCCTCGCCTGGGCCCACGACAACGCCAGCTCGATGAGCCGCCCGCGTGCGTTGAGCACGACGATGCGCGATTCGTGCTTTGTTTCGCGATCCGCCCAACGCACCTTGTAGTCGCCGTGCAGCGGCCGAAAGTCGAAATCGCGGCCATGGGCCTGGGCCCATTGCGCGATGGATTCGATCAGCAGGTTTCCCACCGAAAACACGCTGAACGCCTCGTCATAAGTGGTGATCAAATACTCGACGCTGCGCGCGCCAACGAGATTGACGGATGCCGCCACCGGCTGCCCATCGACCTGCACGTAGGCGACGAGCGGCAGGGTGGTCAGATCGGTTCGCCTGGCAAGCTCGATGAAGAAATCGCGTACGCGGTCGTCCATCAAATAGGGCGACTCAATTCCACGCTTGAGCGCCCATTGGCGCTTGTTGGCGAATAGCCACCTCAATACGCGCTCGGTGTCCTCGGCGTTGCTGCACCATCCAAAACTGACCTCGCCTTCGCGCCGTAGCCGCTTCGCACTCGAACGCAGCGCGGCGCGCAGCGTCGAGTGCCGCGTGGCGAGGAAATCGTTCCATGTGGGCGCGGCGCGCAGGTTGATCGAATAGCCGGGCATCACGCGCCAGCGCTGCGGCAGTGCACGCTGCACCCAGGACTGCGGCGCGGCGTCGAGCGCATGTTGCAGCGCGCTGCCGTTTTCGAGCATCGGAATGTGGAGCACGTCGGCGTGAATCCGCAAAACGGCCCGGACTGCCGCATCGTAAAGTTCCGCGCGCCGGGTGTCGGCGATCAGCGGGCCGCCGTATTCCTCGCCGCATCCGCAGCCCAGCGCCCGGGCCGTTCGCCACGCGCCTTCGCGCGTAATGACAACGGGCCATAGCGCCAGAAGGTCACGCGCATCGTGCACCGTCGCGACTTCGACCTTTGCGCCGCTCTTCAGTGCCGCCGCGACGGCTGTCTCGCAGTAGGCAAAGCTGATGAATGGCGAGTGCGCCTCGGTTCCGGATATAAGCGCACGCCATTGGGGCTCGAATGCACGAAACGCATCGACGGTCTCGCACGTGCGCAACGCGTACCGGAAGGAAGCAGCCGGCGACGACTCGTATATCGCCACGACGGAGGTCGGCACTTGCGTCTCCTGAATGAATTCGTGGTGCTTGTGATTCAGCCTTCAATGGAAGTGCTGAGGCGGTCTTTAGTCGTAATGCGGCGATTGCGGTCGGCGAATATGTCAGGGCGTGCGCCGCGCACGCTTTGCCAGACGACGACGTTCTCGTGGTCCTCAGGTCCGAAGCCGACTTCGTCGCGATCGTACGGAAATACGCCGGCGAACCAGCGCTGCAACTGGCGGGAGCCGTCGAAGACTTCGCCGCACACGGGGTTATCGTAGACGATGAAAAGATGCTCGATGATGCCGCTCGCAAGGCCCGCTTCGAGTTTCTCGAGCAACGACGCCATCAACTCGGGCCCGAATGGATTGTACAGAAAGACGACGACGTTGCCCGAGGGCACCTTCAAATCGGCGACATTGGCATGCAATGCGCGAATGGGCGGTCGCTGCGGAAAGCGCCGCGCCATGACAGCCGCGTTTGCGTTCGCCGTTCGCACCAGATCCGCGCTGATGTCGTAGCCCAGCGCCAAAGCAAACGGATACTCGGAGGCGACTATCATCGGCCGGCCTTTACCGCAACCGATGTCCATGAATGTATAGCCGGTGATATCGCCCAGGGTGTCGAGCGCACGGCGGATGATGGACGGCTGCGAGCCCATGTAAGGCCTGAGCTGGACAGCAAGACCGGCATCGCTCTGCAGCGCGTTTGAATCGACCAGTCCGCTCGTGGTCGTGCCGTACAGGAGATCGATGGGGTGGCGCCGCAGGCAGCCGGAGTAGACCGCGCGCAATACCGGAACGCGAATGCAGATGCGCCGTATCGACGGGATGAGCATCGCCCGCTGTACGCTATCGGGCAACCGGGCCACCACATTCAGCAACGGTTGCTTCAGTGCGCGTCCGAGCGCGAATCGGGGGCCGCCGTGTGTCGTTGTTCGCATGGATCGATGCGTTGTGAACCTTCTGGACAGGAATTGCGATCCATCATCATCGCGCGGTGCGTCGCCAGGTCGCCGCCATTCATCGGTTGTATTTCGACAAAAAGGCTCGAATTCGTGGCTTACTAACGAGTGTCATATGGCCGGCGTAATGTGGTCGACAGAGAGCCAGACTGTCGCGGGTGGCGTGCCCTTTTTCCCGTCGTTCGGCGAAAGCGCTTTCATGGCGACTGCGTCCATACTCTCCCTGATGTTTCCGCCATTATTTCCGTGCCTTAATGAGTGTTCTCGCCTGGTTCGGCGGGAGTCATGCTCCGGCTTCGCAAAGTTTCGGTGCAGGTGGGTCTCCAGGTTTTGTCTACGCAATACTCAATCGGAAGAGGCGAGACGATGAACGCGCGAGTAGATGCTGAAGCGCGCCGTAAGCGGTATGCAATGCACCGCCTTGGCCTGGCAATGAAGCGGCTGATGAACGCCGAAGCAGAACCCGATAAATTGATGGCGACGCGCTGGGTGAATGCGTGGAGCGCTTCCGTCGGCGAGCGGTGGTTCGCCGCAAGCCCATATGGCAGGCTGAGTCAGGCGGCATTGATGCGTGCCCCGCTAAAAGGCGCGACAGGTTCCCGTAATGTACTGAAATCGGGAAGGCAATCGTCAATATGAAACAAAACGCATATTTAATTGACCAATGGGGGCGCGAAACGATATTGTCATAATTTAGACATTTCCGCGTTTACCTTGGCTCTTGCAGAATACGAAACCACCCATCCTTTGAGCGTTGAACTGGATGGCGTGAACTACGCGGGTGCTTACCGCGTCATGGCCGGAAGCGTCATCGTCTACTTCGAAAACGAAATCAAGTTCGCGCAGTATGGGACGAATCGCCCGGAGATCATCGCGCGCTGGGTGTTGACGGACCTCTGCCGTAAATCCGATTCCCGCAGGCGCAAAGCAGGCAAACGTTGATTCGCGTGCGCCGTCACAGAACTTCGCCCACGTTTTTTATCCACCCAGGCAACGCGCTTGTGGACGCTACTGCGCGCTAGCGTCCTTCGGTGCGACGTCGTCGCTCTTGCCGTCGTGCCATTGCGCGCGGATTTTCGTCACGACCACGGCCGGCAGCGGAATATAGTCCAGTGCCTGAATCGTCGGCTCGCCGTGCGTGAGCGCCCAGTCGAAGAACTTCAGCGTTTCAGCATTGCGCGCCGAGTGGTCCGGTGTCGCCTGCAATAGCACGTAGGTCGCGCCCATGACGGGCCATGCGTCCTTGCCCGGCTGATTGGTCAGCATCTCGAAGAGCGAGGTTGACCAGTCCGCATTCGCGGCCGCTGCGCTGAATGTATCGATGCCCGGCTCCACAATCTCGCCCGCCGCGTTGGTCATGGCCGTGTAGGTCAGACGGTTCTGCTTCGTGAAGTCCCAGGCGACATAGCCGATCGCCCCGGGCAGGTAGCCCACGAACGTGGCGACGCCTTCATTCCCTTTCCCGCCTATCCCCAATGGCCAGTGAACAGTGGTGCCTTCGCCGACCTTGCGTTTCCATTCGGGGCTCACCTGCGAGAGATAGTGCGTCCAGATCAGCGTCGTCCCCGAACCATCGAGACGCCGCACGACTGCGATCGGCGTGTTGGGCATCTTGATCTTCGGATTGAGCCGCACGATGGCCGGGTCGTCCCAGAACAGGATCTTGCCGAGAAAAATCTGGCCCAACACCTCGCCGTTCAGCATCAACTGCCCGGCCTTGATGCCCGGGAGATTCACCACCGGCACCACGCCGCCGATCGCGGTAGGAAACTGCCGCAATCCGTCCTTGCTCAATTGCTCGCTCGTGAGCGGGGCGTCGGAGCCGGCGAAATCGACCGTGTGCGCGACGATCTCCTTGATGCCGTCCGTGGAGCCTGTGCTGCGGTAGATCACCTTACCGCCGCCGGATTTCTGGTAGGCGGTGGCCCAGTGGGAGTAGAGGGGGGCGGCGAGCGTGCTGCCGCATCCGGTCACGTCTTCGGCGCTGGCCGACAACGTGCAAATGCCGCAAACGAGCGCGGCAATCAGGGGGCGCAATGGTCTCACGAGCCTCTCCCGTTATTCATGTTTTCTGGGAAGTCGCGGAGTCTGTCTGGTCCGCGTACTGTCAATTACAGGATGGTGACAAGCAGGATTCAAATTGAATCCTGCTATCGTGCGGCGGTTTTATGACGAAGCGTTACGTGCGTGCGCACGAACAGATGATGAGGATAACAAACGAAATTAGTCTGCATCGGAAAACAGGCTGAGCCGTTCGATTTCCGCAGAGGAAATCGCGTGAACGAAGCCGCATTGCCTGCAACGAATCTTTCACAAAATTTCGCTACGGTAAGCAGGATTGACCCCGCGTTCGTCCTGACAAAACGCTTGTAATTCCTTTCGGAGACGCTACAGATGGCCATCAATACCCTTCGCCCAGTAGTTCGCGGCCCTTGTTTTGCCGCACGTCCTTCCCGACTTGCTATTGCCGCTGCCCTGGTTTGCGCCAGTGCAGGCGCATCCGCTTCCGCGCAAGATACCGGCGCATTTTTCGGCGGTTCGGGCCTGCTCGTCGTGAGCCGCAGTGTCTACGACAATGTGTCGAGCAACGTCACCCCGGGCATGACGCTGCCGCCCAATTGCAATAGCGCGCAGGCGAGCTGCCCCACGGGCGGCGCGCCCACTGACGGCACGTATCCGGCCGTCTGGAACAACGCGCTCTACGATCCGAGCTTCGGCATCACGGCGCGCATTTTCCTCGATACCATTACGCCGGGCGGCCAGGTCGTCCACACGCTGGAAGTGCCCAACAGTCTGCATCCGGGCCATGGCCACGACCAGCTCGTAACGAGCTTCAGCTCCAAGTCCGAACTCGGGCTCAACCTCTCGCGCGACGGCCGTTACCTGACTTTCATGGGCTACGTTGCGCCGGTCAATACGATCGACGTATCGAACTCGAATACGCCGGGCGCGATCGATCCGACGAATCCGGATGGTCAGGCGTTCTATCGCGCCGTCGCGCGGCTCGATGCCGAAGGGCACTTCTCTTTTACGGAGACGAATGCATACAGCGGCAATAACGGCCGCGCCGCATTGCTCAACAACGGCAACGACAACGGCGAAGGCAATGGCGTTTACTTCACGGTGGGCAACGCAGGCAACGGTTCGAATCCGCAGCCGGCAGGTGTGATTCTCGGTGCAGGTGCGCAATTCATCGAGGCGACGCATCAGCATGAGGCGCAGCAAACGCCGGGCACGCCCACGCCGCTCGCGAGCTTTTCGGTCACGCAACTCGGTGCGAAGGCCGACAAGGTCGGCAAGGACGACAACTTCCGCGGGCTCACCGTCTTCAACAACGTGGTGTACTTCACGAAGGGCAGCGGCGGCAACGGCGTGAACACAGTGTACTTCGTCGACACCACGGGCAAGGCGTGCCCTTCGGGCGGCGTGGGCGTGCCGGTGGCGGGCGCGAAACTGCCGTCCAACCCGCTCGCGTACGACGCCTCCACGTTGACGACCAGCGGCTTGCCGAGCAACGTATGCGTGCTCGCGGGTTTCCCCGCTACGCCGAACAAGACGGCGACGACGCTCTCGTATCCGTTCGGCCTGTGGTTCGCCAACGCCAATACGCTCTATGTGGCCGACGAGGGCGATGGCTATTCGGGCGGCACGGACCTCTACACGCACGCCGCGCAGCAGACCGGTGCAGGCCTGCAGAAGTGGGTGTACGACGCCGGAACGAAGTCGTGGAAGCTTGCCTACACGATCCAGAACGGTCTGAATCTGGGGACGTCGTACACCGTGGCCGGTTATCCGGTGGGCACGAACAGCGCGACCGGCCTGCCGTGGTCGCCCGCCACCGACGGCCTGCGTAACATCACGGGCCACGTCGAGCAGGACGGCACGGTCACGATCTGGGCGATCACCTCGACGGTGAGCGGCAACGGCGACCAGGGCGCGGACCCGAATCGCCTCGTCGCCGTGCGCGACGTGCTGCGCAACACCACGGCTTCGGGTGCGGCGAACGAGCGTTTCGTGACGCTGCGCAACGCGGGCTTCGGTGAAGTGCTGCGCGGGGTGTCGCTTGCTCCGGGCGGCCAGTTCGGCAAGTGGTTCTGATCGCCGCGCAGTCATGCACTGAAGGCCGGGCGTGCGTAGCGCCCGGCTTTTTTGTCACTGCGGCGTGCACGCTATTGGCTCTTGAATTTCGCAACGAGCGGCCCGAACACGTCGCTTAACGCAGTCATGCCGAAGCGCCGCTCGCTGCGGCTCGCTTCCACGTCGATGCGGCCGGTGTTGTAAACGTCGTACAGATCGGTGATGAGCCGGCCGTGCTTCTCGCTGAGTCCGGCTTTGAGAAGCATCGGTGCCCACGATTCGCGCGGCAGCGCATGAGGCGTGATCGTGCGGCCGCTCGCAATGCTCAATGCCGTCGCGATGTCGTTCACGCTGACCCTCTGCGGTCCTTCAATGCTCACGATTCTCGGCGTGCCGGACTGATGCGATTCGAGCAGCAGTTCGGCGCTCGCCGCGCCAACGTCCTGTGCGGCAACCGTGGGAAAGCGGCGCTCCAAAGGCAGATGGAGGCTTGGCAGCGCACCGGTTGCGAGCGCGCCGGGCAAGAACGCCGCCCAGTTCTGCATATGTTCCGCCGAGCGCAGCAACACCAATTGCGTGGCAATGGGTTTCAGCTGCTTTTCCAGGTAGTGATAGAGCCGCGTGATGCCGGTATTCAACGGCAGCTCCGCGCCATAGTCGGAAATGGCGAGCAGCGTGGCGGGCGGGTTTTCGCGCAGGGCATCGGTGGCGACGTCGATCGTCGTGCGCATGGTCGCTTCGGGATCCGTATCACCGGATGGAACGGGACATAGCAGCTGGACGGCGTGTGCGCCCTTGATCGCGGCCGCGACCGAGTGCGCGTCTGTCAGGTCGGCGAGTGCGATTTCGCAGCCCAGCGCCGCGAGACTCTCGCCCTGACGAGCGTGGCGCACCACGGCGCGCACGGGCTTGCCCGCGCGGCGCAACGCGGCGGCGGTGACGCGCCCGGCTTTTCCCGCTGCTCCAAAAATCACGAACATGATCGCTTTCTCCTGGTGTGCGTGGTCTGCATCATCGTAGGCAGACGAACGCCGTATGGCGCGCAGGAACGGATGGCCTTGGACAGAAACGGATGATTGAATACGTCCACCATGGCGCGGTGCGCGAGCGTGGCCCGAATCCAGTAAACTGGCCGCAAACATCGCACGAATTCCCGCACGGCTTGAGCGTCGAAAAGGATTGCCATGAGCGCACTGACTGCAGATCCGCACCGGCACGCTGGAACAAGCGTCAGCCTGCGTTCGAGCGCCGGATTGGGCTGGCAGGGCGGTGGCGCCGAACTGCTGCGTGTGAGTGCGGGGCAGCATCGCTTTCCCGCCATGGCGTACCACCGCCTAGGCATTCATGTCGGCATGCCGGTGCGTGCGCGATGCGCCTGCGACGGCCGCCGTCAATCGCGGCTCCAGGCGCACGGCGACGCGGATGTGGTGCCTGCCGGGGTCGAAGGCGAATGGACCGATGATGCGGACTGCATGATTCTGCGCGTGTGGTTCGACGACCGCTTCGTGCGATCGATTGCGGAGCAGATGGAGAACCCGTGGGGTAAGCGCGAGATCCGGCCGCATCTGCAGTTGCGCGACCCGCGCATCAATTCGCTGGCTGGCGCGCTGCTGGCCGAGATCGATGCGGGAACGGCTTGCGATCCGCTATTTGCCGAGAGCATTTCCACGGCAATGGTCGTGCGGCTGCTCGGCGGCACGGGCGCATCAGAAGGCCGGGGCGCAACCATGCTTGCGACACACAAAGCGGCGCGCGTGACCGATTACATCGAGAGCCATCTCGATCGACGCCTCACACTCGGCGAACTCGCGGCAGTCGTCGACCTGAGCGTGCCACATTTCAAGGTCCTGTTTCGCGAAACGCTGGGGATGCCGGTGCATCAATACGTCGTGCGGCGGCGCGTCGAACGCGCGAGGGCGCTGCTCATCGAAGGCAAACTCAGCCTGAGCCAGGTGGCGCTCGAAGCGGGCTTCGCGCATCAGAGCCATATGGCGCACTGGATGACGCGGCTTCTCGGCGTCACGCCGCGCGCGTTCGCGAATCGTTCGTGAACGCGGCGACATCGTGAATCGTCGAATCGCCGCGGCTGTGCACGTTACCGGTTGACGTCCACCACGAGCCGCCCGCGCACATGTCCGGCGAGCAGATCGCTTGCGGCGGCAATGGCCTCGGCCAGGCCGATTTCTCGCGTAATCATGTCGAGCTGCTTCAGATCGAGCGTCTCTCCCAACGCGTGCCAGGCTTGCTGCCGCTGCGCAAACGGACGCGTGACGCTATTGATGCCGAGGAGGCTCACGCCGCGCAGAATGAATGGCGCGACCGTCGCGGGAAGATCCATGCCTTGTGCCAGGCCACAGGCAGCCACCGCTCCATCGGCGCACAGGCTTGCGCAGACATTTGCCAACGTGTGGCCGCCAACCGAATCGATCGCGGCGGCCCAGCGCTCTTTTTGCAGCGGGCGGCCCGGCTCCGATAGCGAGGCGCGGTCGATGACTTCGACGGCGCCAAGTTGCTTCAGATACTCCGCCTCTTGCAGCCTGCCGGTCGACGCCACCACGCGATAGCCTCGGCGCGTGAGCAGCGCGATGGCAAAACTGCCCACGCCACCGCTCGCGCCCGTGACGAGCACGTCGCCGTGCGCGGGCGTGATGCCGTACCGTTCCAGCGCAAGAATGCAGAGCATGGCCGTGTATCCGGCCGTGCCGACTGCCATCGTTTGCCGCGGCGTAAAGCCCGCCGGCAGCGGAATGAGCCAGTCGCCCTTGACGCGCACCTTCTGCGCGAGCCCGCCCCAATGTTGTTCGCCAACGCCCCAGCCGTTGAGCACGACCGCGTCGCCCACCGCGTAGGCAGGGTTCGCGCTTTGCGCGACCGTCCCCGCGAAGTCGATGCCCGGAACCATGGGGAAGCTGCGAACGACCGGGCCTTTGCCTGTGATTGCGAGGCCGTCCTTGTAGTTCAGCGTGCTATAGCCGACATCGACGAGCACGTCGCCTTCCGGCAGGCGCGCTTCGTCGAATTCGGCAACGCGCGCTTCATACGATCCGGATTCCTTATCAATGACGATGGCCTTGAACATGATGCATCTTGCTCCTGAAACGGTGAACGGTTGGCGTTGCCGCGGCTCACGCGCTCACGCGCGAGGCAACCCCGCGATGAAACCCCTAAAAAATGTCTCGAGTGGAGCCGCGCTGCGCACGAGCCTGGCGCGCAGCACGGCGCCTTCCCAGCCTATCCAGAAGAAAGCGGCGAGTGACGCAAGGTCGATTCGCTTTGCGAGTACGCCTTCGTGCTGGGCCTCGTGCAGGCACGCCACGATGCGCGCTTGCCAGCCCTGCAGAATGCGTTCGAGCGTGTCGCGGAAGTCGTCGGGCAGGATGTCCACCTCGACGCCGAGGTTGCCCACGAGGCAGCCGCGTGTATAGCGGTGGCGGGCCATGCCTTTGCTGGCGTCGTCTACGAAGGCGCCGAGCCGCTCGAGAGCAGGGCGCGTGTCGTCCTGCAGCCAGCGGTCGAGCTTCGCGCAGAAGTACGCATCGTACGCGCTCATCAACTCGCGCCCGAATGCTTCCTTGCTGTCGAAGTAGTGATAGAAGGAGCCCTTGGGAATGTTCACCCGCTTGAGCAGGGCATCCAGCCCCGTGGCCGCGAAGCTCTGTTCGGTCAGCATTTCCATGCCGGCGCGAATGAGCGTGTCGCGTGTGTCGGCGTGCGCGCGCGGATCTTTCGGCGGCCTGCCGCGGCGCGGTTTGGCGATGATCGGTTCCATGTCGCCGATATTAGACCGATCGTCTATAAAATTCAAGCACGCAGTTGTGTTCGAGCTGCTAGCGGGCCAGCGCTTCCAGTTCTCCCCGCAGCACGCCCCACAATGTGCGGCCGGCCAGCAGGAACAGCAGCGGCGTGACCGTCGCGAGCAGAAAGATCGCGATGCCGTGCGTGAAGGGGCCCGGAGCATGGTCGGCGTAACGCTCGGCGCAACTCACCGAGCCCGCGAGCGGAAAGCTCACGGCCCACCACGAGAGCCGGAAGGGGCAGGCGATCGCGAGATAGCGCAACCGGCCGACGAGCACAGTGAGCAGGAACAGCGTGAGCATGTAGAGCGCATCGGCGAAGCGGTCCACTTCGCCCGTCACGGTCACATAGGCCGAAAAGCCCACGGCGAACGGCGCGAGCAGAATGACGAGCGTCGGCTGCAGATTGTTGGCCATGGGCTCCTCGAACATGAGGCGCGAAAAAATCAGCGTGAAGAGCGGCACAGCGAAAAAGAGCCCCACGGCGAGCGCGAGCATCAAGACGCCGTTCACGCCCGTGATCTGGATGGCGGGCGTGGCGAGCGGGATGTCGATGAGCCCTACGACGGGCACGATCCACGCGGGTGTGGCATGGGACGGATGCTGACGCTGACTGAGCCAGCGCATGATCACGAACCACGCAAACACGATCATGCCGATGGCGCCGACGATCCACACCGCGCGCGCGAACGGCACGCTCACGTCGGCAAGCGGGATGGGCAGCAGTAACAGGCTGATGAACAGCGTCCCGAAGAGATTGCTCGCAATGGGATGATTGAATTCGGCTTTCACGGCATCGGGGCCGGTGACCCATTTCACGGCGTACCCGAAGCCGATCATCAGGAACGCCAGCACGGCGAGCACGCCGATCAACTGCGCGATCCACAGCGGCACGCCGTACATGCGGTGCGCGAGCCGCCACGCCGACGAGAGCCCGGCAAGCCCCATGACCGAGCCGAACAGCGCGACGGGCAGGTAACCGAGTCGTCCGGCTTGCGCGGTCGCCTTGGGGCTGCCAAATGATGCCGGCGTATCGAGATCGCTCATGCGTGGCTCCTGGCCGTTTGAAAGCACGCCGTTGGATGTTTTCAAATATATGCAATGCGAAATATTTGTGGCGATTTCACACCACACGCGAATCATAGCGGCCTGATCGCGTTGGTGCGCTTACGCGAGTTCGCGTGCCTTAATCGTGTCGCTGGCGCGCACGAAATTGCCGGCGCCCAGATGGTGAATCGTGTGCAAGTCCGCGTTGCTGCTGTCGAGTTCCCAGTGGCCATTGCGGAAGACACGCGGCTCGGCCGCGGCAGCGATCACTTCGGCGAAGCACGTATCGTAGGCGTCTTCGGTGTGCCGTTCGGGAATCAGGCGGCATTCCATCCACGCGCAGCAGCCTGCTTCGAGCAGGGGCAAGCCGAGCTTCGGGCCCGTAATGGCGGCGATATCGAAACGCTGGAACTTGTCGGTCTCGCGGCCGCTGACGCTGCCCACGGCGTAGGTCAGATCGATTGCGGCGGCGCCCGGAATGATCACGCCGAACGTGCCGCTCGCGTTGATGAGTTCGCGCGTGAACGTGCGCTTGTCGATCACGATGGCGATGCGCGGCGGTGTGAATTCTACGGGCATCGACCACGCGGCCGCCATGACGTTGCGGCGCTTGCCGTCGCTGCTGGTGACGAGCACGGTGGGGCCGTGATTGATGAGGCGGCTCGCGTGTTCGAGCGCTACGGGCGTAAAAGTCGAGAGGGTTTGCATCGGGTGCCGGATTCGAGGTGAGTCGGAACCCGAGCGACTTTACCTCAGAAAGCGCAGGCGTGCGGCGAGACGCCGTCACGCCAACCGAAAGACCGTAGATGCCGCGTAATTCGGGTACTTTGTTGATCGAATCAGGAAACCCGAGCGCCGTTTGCGTTGGCGGCACGACGGCCGAAAGCCTGGCGGACCCAGCTTTGGGCGTTCACCACCAGCAGGCCGATCAGCACGAGCGCCGAGCCAAACAGGAACGCGGGCTCTACGCGCTCGTGCAGCAGCGCGACGCCGAACGCCACGCCGAACAGAGGCGTCATGAACGACAGTATGCCGAGGCGAGCGGCCAGATAGCGGCGCAGCAGCCAGAACCACACGAGATAGCTCACGAACGAGACGAGCAAGGTCTGGAATGCGAGGGAGGCCAGCGCGAGCGGCGTGCCGTGAAAATGCGCCTGGCCGGTCAGGAACGAGAACGGCACCAGCGCGACGAAAGCACCCGCCAGTTGATAGAAGAGCGTTTGCGTGGCGGGCGCCTCGCTCAGGCGGCTCGTGCGCACGACGACAGTGGTGAGCCCCCACGCCGCGCCCGCGCAAAGACCCATGAAGTCTCCGAGCAGCCACAACGGCGAGCCCGGGATGTCGGCGCCCAGCAGCGCGGGCCCGAGGAACGTGATGGCGATGCCCGCGAAGGCGATCGCAATGCCGCCCCATTGCAGCCGCGCGAGGCGTTCGTCGGGCAGGCGCAGATGCAGGCCGATTGCCGCGAACATCGGCGCGGTATAGAGAAACACGGCCATGTGCGAGGCATTGGTCCAGCGCAGGCCCATGGCCACGAACACGAATTCGAGCGCGAACAAGCCGCCTGTGACGAGCCCCGCGCCGCGCGCCACGCCCGGCAGCCAGCGCTCGCGCGAAACGAGCTGGTTGAAGAGCCACACGAGTGCCGCCGCCACGCCCGAACGCAGCCCGATCTGCAGCATGGGCGGGATGTCCCCGGCCACCGCCTTGATCGCGACCTGTTGCAGACCCCATGCGAGGCAGAGCGCCACCATGATGGCCACGGCCGTTGCGTCGACTTGCTTTCTCATTGCGGGCTCACTGATTTGAAGGATTCGGCTGAAGTTTGTTGGCAGTGGGCGTAGTATTGATGCGACGGGATGCGCGCATATAGCGCAAAACTGACAATCGATAGCCCCAGACCGCCATGCCCAAAACACCTGCCCGTGCTCGCCCGGCGCGCTACCTGCGCCTGCCGCCCTTCACCGACGTGCTGCCCACGCCCGTGTTCTTCCGCATGGAGCACATGCCTTCGCATGCCACCTATCCGCAGATGTGCCACCCGTGGGGCGAGTTCGTTTATGCGTTCAGCGGCACGACCGAGGTGAAGGCGGGGGACGAGCACTACATCACGCCGCCGCATCTCGGGCTGTGGATCGCACCGGGCACCGAGCACGTGGGCTTCAACGAGCAGGAGACCGTGCATTGCTCGGTCTACATCAGCCGCGACCTGTGCACGCGCATGCCGGCAACGAGCTGCGCGGTGATGGTGTCGCCGCTCGTGCGCGCGATCCTCGAGCATCTGCGTGTGACGCTAGCGGAGGAGGAGGGCGAAGCGCAGCGCGCGCGTCTGTTGCGTGTGCTCGTGGATCAGTTGTCGACCTGCGCGACCACGGGCAGCTTCGTGCCGCATACCGACGACGCCGATCTCAACGCTATCCTCCAGGTGCTACGGCAGAATCCCGCCGACAATCGCTCGCTTGCAGAGCTTGCCGATGCATTTCACATGAGCGAGCGCACGCTCATGCGCCGCGCGCAAAACGAGCTCGGCATGTCGTTGACGGAATGGCGCCAGCGCATCCGGCTCGTCAACGCGCTGCCGATGCTGCATGCCGGGCGCAGCGTCGAGGCCGTGGCGCTGGATCTGGGGTACGCCACGTCGTCGGCTTTCATCGCAATGTTCCGACGATTGACGGGCACGAGTCCCGGACAGTTCGTGGCCCGTACGCGTTGAACATAGGGCTGCGCGTAACGATTACGAAGCCTTACGAAACCCCACAAAACCCTAAAGATTCCCTGTGCGCGCGCCGTTAGAGCAGGCATGAAAGCCCTACTCACCCAAACCGACGCACGCTTCATCCTGTCGATCGCCCTCGAGCTGGCCGAGAGCCAGGCCGCCGCGGCCGGGGTTCAGCTCGAATCGGCGGCAGGATCGGCGATTACCGACGACGTGATCGTCGCCACGCTCTCGCAGTTCGCACCGACCGTGACGATCGACGAGTTCTACGGCCTGCTGGACCGGCCGGAGGTGCTGCACTGAGCGGCGGCGCGGCCGGCAAAGGCAAGCGGGCGCTCATGGCGTGAGCACCCGCAATTTCGTTGCGCAAGCAACGAAACTTCGGAGTATTAGAACTTCTGACGCAAGCCCACGCTCACGATGGCTTGCGACCGCGTGGCCGACGAGTGGCCGTTGCCCTTGTCGGACACCGAAGCGGTTGCCGCGACCGGATTGCCGGCTGCGTCGAGCGTCATGCCTCCTGCATGCTGGTAGCCCGCGAGTAGATACACCGTCGAGCGCGTCGAGAGATCATAGGTCGCGCCCACCGAAACGTTGTGGTACTGCGCGTCTTCATCCACACCTTCCACGGCGCTGCCCCGCGTATAGCTGTAGCCCGCGAACAGATGCGTGCGCGGCTGCACGTTCCACTGCGTGAAAATGCCCGCGATATTGAAGATCGCATTTCCCGAAAACAGCGAATTCGCGCCCGAGCGATATTGCACGTTGCTGTAGTTCACGCCGACCACGGCGGGACCGAAGTCCCACGTTGCGCCCGCCGCCACCACCTGCTGCGATTGCGCGCTCGCATAGCCTTCGTTGATCGACGAGTTGAACGTGCCGTCGTACGTGCCTTGCCACTTGCCGTAGGTGGGATCGTCAAGGCCGGTCTTGCTGTTGTCCGAGCGTTCATAACCCACGCCCATGCGCAGCGGGCCGTTTGCGTAGCCCGCGCCCACGCTCCAGGTGTTCTTGCGCTTGATGCTGCCCGCCTGGCCGCCGAAACCGTACAGCGCACCGAACGTGAAGCCCCCGTAGTTCGCGCTCGTGTACTTGATCGAGTTGTCGACGCGCGTGGTCTGGTCGAGGTCGTCGATGTCGCCCGGATGCGCGCCGAAGCCGCCGATGTAGTTCACGGGCGCGACCGGCCCGACGAAGTCGTCGAGCGAGGTGTACTGGCGGCCCATGGTGAGCGAGCCGTAACGCTGGTCCGAGAGGCCCACGAAGGCCTGACGGCCGAACAGGCGCCCGCTCTGGCCCGAGGTGCCGTTCGTGATGTCGAAGCCGTCTTCGAGCAGGAAGATGGCCGCGAGCCCGTTGCCCAGGTCTTCCTTGCCCTTGATGCCCCAGCGGCTGCCCGAGAGGTTGCCGGTGGAGAGGCCCACGTTCGAATGGCCCGTGTAAGCGCCGGTGGTGCCGGTGCGCTCGTTGCTGCGATACGTGATGCCGGCGTCGGCAATGCCATACAGCGTGACCGAGCCTTGCGCCGATGCGATGCCGGCGAGCGAGAACAGGACTGGTGCGGCGAGCAGGTGTTTTCTCATCATTTGTTGTATCAACGTCTAAAGATCGCCTGTTGAGCGATTTCTGGTTATGCGCGCACACACGTGCGGTCTCGCGAACGAGACCGCAGGTGTGAAACGCGGGGAGGGAAAAGTGCTGCGCGGGGCGCGTTAGTGCTTGAGCGTTGCGCCAGGCGGCAGCCCCGGCGTGCTCACGGTGATGGTCTTGCGGACCCTCCCGACGTCTTCGGCGCTCACTGGCGCGCCGGTGTTGCCCCAGCTCGCACGCACGAAGGTGGACACGTCGGCCACTTCCTGGTCGGACAGACGCCAGCCGAACGACGGCATCGTGAACGACGAGGGCGCGGATTGCGTGCCTTCGAGCGCGCTGCCTGCGAGCAGCACGTGAATCAGCGAAGTGGGGTCCTTGCCCTGCACGACCGGGTTGCCGCCGAGCGCCGGGAACACGCGCGTGTAGCCGCGTCCGTCGCTGCGGTGGCAGGCCATGCAGTTGTCGCGATAGACCGCTGCGCCGCGTGCGCTCGCGTCGCCGTTTTGCAGCTTGTGCGCGGCGGCGGGATCGTAGGCATACGCGGTTTCCTTCGGGTCACTGGAGGGCAGCGTCTTGAGGTAGCGCGCGATGGCGAGCAGGTCCGCGTCGTTCATGTGCTGCATGCTGTGCTGAACCACGTCGGTCATGCCGCCGAAGGCCGCAGTATGCAGATTGCGGCCCGACTTGAGGAACTGCACGATGTCGTCCTCGCTCCAGTTGCCGAGGCCCGTGCGCGGGTTGCCGCGCAGGCTGGAGGGGACCCAGCCGTCGATCGGGGCGCCGCCCGCGAGGAAGTCGTCGCCTTCGAGGTCGGTGAGCGCAAGCTCCTGCATCGTGCGTGCGCGCGGCGTGTGGCACGCGCCGCAGTGGCCGAGGCCCTGCACGAGATACGCGCCACGCGCGACGATCGCATCGTTGTAATGCGAGCCGTCGAACGCCTGCACCTTCGGCGCGAACAGCACGCGCCAGGCGCCGAGCGGCCAGCGCATCGAGAGCGGCCAGGGAATGTCCACGGCGCGGTTCTGCGCCTGCACGGGCCCGACGCCATGCATGAAGTACGCGTAGAGCGCCTTCATGTCGTCGTCGGAGAGGCGTGCGTACGACGGGTAGGGCATCGCCGGGTAAAGCGTGTCGCCGTTCGGCCGCACGCCCTGGCGCACGGCTTTCGCGAAATCGTCGTAGCTCCACTTGCCGATGCCCGTATTCGCGTCGGGTGTGATGTTGGTCGAGTAGATCGCGCCGATCGGCGTGTCGAACTTCAGGCCGCCCGCGAAGGGCTTGCCGCCCTGCGTGGTATGGCAGGCAATGCAGTCGCCGGCGCGTGCCAGGTATTCGCCATGCGCGACGAGCGCGGCGTTCGGTTGCTCAGCCGCGTGCGCCGAAAATGCCATGAACGCCACACACGCGAAAGTTGCGCGTGCAACGTTCGCGCCGATGGAAAAAATGTTCTTCTTCATGCGGCTCTTCACACGCTCACCAGGGGACCGGGGTTCTTCAGATACTGGTTGCGAATGGCCTTCGCGCTCCAGTAAGCGAGGGCGGCGACGAGGCCGGTCGGGTTGTAGCCGATCCCCTGCGGGAACGCGGAGGCGCCCATCACGAACACGTTGGGCACATCCCAGCTCTGCAGATAGCGGTTGATGACGCTGGTGTTCGGATCGGTGCCCATCACGGCCCCGCCCACGAGGTGAGTGGTCTGGTAGCGGCGCGAGTCGAAGTGCGCGCCGAACTCGCGCGTGTAGACGTTGATGGCCTTCGGGCCCATCGCCTCGGCAATCTTCTGCATCTGGCCCGTCACGTACCGCGCCATCTTGATGTCGTTGTCCTTCCAGTCGAAGGTCATGCGCAGAAGTGGCTGGCCGTACGAATCGCGATAGGTCGGATCGAGGTCGAGGTACACGTCGCGGTACGACATGTTGGAGCCGTGCGCGTCCATCGAAATGGTGTGCGCGTAGTGGTCCTTCACGGCCTTCTTCCAGCCTGCGCCCCAGTTCGGCGTGCCCGCGGGCGTGGCGATGCCGCTGATCGGCTTCACGCCCGCCTGGTTCACCCAGAGCGGCGAGCCGCCCACGAAGCCGGGCGGGCCGTGGTCGAAGTTGTCGGCGTTGAAGTCGTCCACGGCCACGCCGTTGCCGCCCGCACCGATGAACGGGTTCGTCCACGTGTCCTTGTCGAAGAACGCCGTGATGGTCGAGAGGTTCTGGTACGCGAAGTTGCGGCCCACTACGCCTTCGCCCGACACCGGGTCATAGGGCTTGCCGATGCCCGAGAGCAGCAGCAGGTGCACGTTGTGATACTGGAACGCCGAGACGATCACGAGGTCGGCAGGCTGGAACACTTCCTGGCCCGCCGGATCGATATACGTCACGCCCGTGGCGCGCTTTCTCGTGTCGTCGAGTTCGACGCGCAGCACGTGGCATTTCGAGCGCAGTTCGAAGTGCTTTTCCTGCTTGAGCGCGGGCAGGATGTTGAGGTTCGGCGAAGCCTTCGAGTACATGTAGCACGCGTAGCCGCTGCAGAAACCGCAGAAGTTGCACGGGCCCATCTGCACGCCATAGGGATTCGTGTACGGCCCCGACGTGTTCGCCGAAGGCAGGCGGTAGGGATGCAGGCCGAGCGACTTCGACGCATCGAAGAAACGCTGCGCCGAATAGGTATTCAGTTGCGCGGGCAACGGGAAATTGTCGCTGCGCGCGGCTTCGAACACATTGCCGTCGCCGACCACGTTGCCCTTCACCTTGTACGCCTGGCCCGAAGTGCCGAACACCTTTTCCGCGAAGTCGAAGTGCGGCTCCAGTTCGTCGTAGGTGACGCCGTAGTCCTGGATCGTCATGCCTTCGGGGATGAACTTCTTGCCATAACGCTCTTCGTAATGGCTCTTCAGGCGCAGCTCTTCGGGCGTGATGCGGAAATGCACGCCCGACCAGTGCAGGCCCGCGCCGCCCACGCCTTCGCCTGGCAGAAACGCGGCGAGCTGGCGGTAGGGCAGGGCCGTGTCGTTCACGCCGTGGCGGATCGAAACCGTGGTCTTCGACAGGTCGAGAAAGAGCTTCTTGCGGATGTTGTACGTGAGCTCGTCGATGGTGTTGGGGTACGCGCCGTCCGGGTAGGTGTCGCGATACTCGCCGCGCTCGAGCGCCACCACTTTCAGACCGGCTTCGGTCAGTTCCTTCGAGAGGATCGCGCCGGTCCAGCCGAAGCCGACCACGACGGCATCGACATGAGGTTTTTTGATCGCCATTCAGGTACGCTCCCCGTTGATCGAGACCGGGCCGTACGGATAGGGCTTGCCGTTCTGGTTCACGAAATCCATGAAGTCGGCGCGTGCGCCAGGAAAGCCGATCATCTTCCACGCAGCCATGTTGCGGTTGCCGCCGTGGATCGGGTCGCAGAAGTAGCCTTCGCGCGTGTTCTGCAGCAGCTGCCCGAAGAACACGGAGGCCGGCACGCCATCCAGCTCGACCTTGCCCGCTTCGAGCGCGCTGAGCACGCTGTCGCGCGTGCTCGCGTCGAGCGCGTCGAAGTCCTTGCCGTAGGCCTTCGCGCAGTACGCGTTCACGGCCTGGATGCCGAGCCGGTAGATGTCGCGCGGCACGAGCTTCAGCTGGTAGCCGAGTTCGGGCACACCTTGCTGGAACGGTCCCTGCATGTACCAGAGCGCGCCGTGCGCGTAGGGCGTATCCATCTGCCGGTCGATGAATTCGGGCACGCCGGCTTGCAGCGCGCCGGGGCCTTCGGCGTCGGCGGGAATCAGACGGTCGGTGGCGGCTTCGACAAAGGCCCACTCGCGCGCGTCGAAGAAGCGCGGCTTGTAGGCGACGGCCTGACCGGCTTCTGGCCTGACGTTGGGCGCAGAGGCGGCGCTGCCCGCCGCGGCGGTTTCGCTCGACGGCTGCTTGCCGCCCTCGCAGCCCGCCAGTGCGCTGGCGGGCACGAGCACCGCTGCCGTGCGCAGGAAGCCGCGGCGTGTCGTGAGAGGAGAGTCAGACATGGTGGGATTCTGTATGAGTTCGGCGCGGTGTGGTTCGACCGTGTCCGCGTAGCCATCCTGAGTTGTTGCGCGTGACATCCGCCGCGGCGGCCACGGAACGGAGATGGTAAATGGAACCGGTTCCACGATTGGAGCGCAATTCTACAATATACCTTTACGGGGCCGGTACCGACCGCGCAAGGGCGAGCGGACCACGGTTGTCATACCCTCCGAACAAACCCCAACAAATGCAACAAGTTGTTTGACAACTACGGTGGGCCAGTGCTACTGTGCCCGGTATTGACAACCCACCATCCCAGCACGAGGCCTCATGAACGTGTCCCCGATTGTCGAGAGCGAATTCGCCTCGACTGTGATGGCAGTGCCGCCGCTCGCACGCCGCCCCGACTTCTCCCTCGACGTCGAACAGAACCGCAAGCTGATCCGCCATATGGAAGCGGGCGGTATTCGCACGCTGCTGTACGGCGGCAATGCGAATCTGTACCACGTCGCCGTGAGCGAATTCCGCGAGTTGCTTGACATGCTCGCCGGCCTCACCGCGCCCGAAACGCGCGTGATTCCGGCCATCGGCCCCGACTACGGCAAGATGCTCGACCAGGCGCGCATCCTCGCGCAAACGCAATACAAGACGGCCATGGTGCTGCCGCTCTCCGGCTTCACCACGCCCGCAGGCGTCGAAGCCGGTCTCGCGCGTATCGCCGACACCGCCGGTATTCCGCTCACGCTCTATATCAAGAGCGAAGACTACGTCGACGTCGACACGCTCGTGCGCCTGATCGACCGCGGCACGCTCATTGCGGTGAAGTACGCCATCGTGCGCAAGGACCCGGCGAACGATCCGTATCTGCGCCGCCTGCTGGAAAGCGTGCCGGCCTCGAAGGTCGTCTCGGGAATGGGTGAGCGTCCGGCGCTGGTCCACGTGCGCGACTTCGGTCTGGCTGCCTGGACCACGGGCTCGGGCTGTATCGCTTCGAGCGCCATCATGGCGCTCCTGAAGGCCGCGAAGGAAGGCCGTGCAGAAGAAGCCCAGCGCCTCTACGATGCCTTCATGCCGCTCGAAACGCTGCGCGACAACATCTCGCTCATCCGCGTGCTGCATGACGCCGTGACGCTCTCGGGCATTGCCGACATGGGTCCGATCCTGCCGCTGCTCTCGCAGTCGCCCGCTGAGGCGCTGCCGGCGATCGGCGACGCGGCCAGGGCGCTGCTCGCGTTCGAGCAGAAGCTGGCCGCAACGGCCCAGACCGCCAGCGCATAAATGGCAGATAGCATTTGAACGGAGCGAACATGCAGATTACTGGAGCCATGTTGTTGGGCGCGCAAGCGGTGCGAGGCGAGGCGGGCGAGATGCGCGCCTTCGCGCCCGCGCTCGGCCAGGAGATCGAGCCGTCGTTCGGCCTCGGCGGCAAGGCCGAAGTCGCGCGCGCCTGTGAACTCGCGGCGCAAGCGTTCGACGCCTTCCGCGCCGCGCCGCACGAAACGCGTGCGCGCCTGCTCGAAGCGATCGCCGAGCGCATCCTCGGCACCGGCGACGCGCTGATCGAGCGCGCGCATCTCGAATCGGCGCTGCCCAAGGCGCGCCTCGAAGGCGAGCGCGGCCGCACGGTCGGGCAGCTGCGCCTTTTCGCGTCGCTCGTGCGCGACGGCCGCTGGTGCGGCGCCGTGCTCGACTCGGCGCTGCCCGAGCGCAAGCCGCTGCCGCGCTCGGACCTGCGCGCGCATCGCATCCCGCTCGGCCCGGTGGCCGTGTTCGGCGCGAGCAACTTCCCGCTGGCGTTTTCGGTGGCGGGCGGCGACACGGCTTCGGCGCTGGCTGCCGGCTGCCCGGTCGTCGTGAAGGCGCACCTCGCGCATCCGGGCACCTCGGAACTCGTGGGCCGCGCGATCCAGCAGGCCGTGGCTGACGTCGGCCTGCCCGAAGGCGTGTTCTCGCTCGTGTTCGGCGGCGGCAACGAAGCGGGCGAAACGCTCGTGGCGCACGCGGCTATCAAGGCCGTGGGCTTCACGGGCTCGCGCCGCGGCGGTCTCGCGCTTTCGCACATCGCGGCCGCGCGTCCCGAGCCGATTCCGGTCTACGCCGAAATGAGCAGCATCAACCCGATGTTCGTGCTGCCCGCGGCGCTGGCCGCCCGCGGCGATGCGCTCGCGGAAGGCTTTGTCGATTCGCTCACGCTGGGCGTGGGCCAGTTCTGCACGAACCCGGGCCTCGTATTCGCGATCGACTCGGCGGAACTCGACCGCTTCGTGAAGGCGGCAAGCGCCGCGCTCACGCAGAAGCCCTCGCAAAGCATGCTGACTCCCGGCATCGCCTCGACGTATGGTGAAGCGATTGCGGCGCGCAAGCAGCTGCCGGGCATCGAGAATCTCGCCGAAGGCACGAAGACAGAAGCGCATTGCGACGCGCTGCCGGTCCTCTTCAAGGCGAGCGCCGAGCAGTTCCTCGCCCAGCACGCGTTGTCGGACGAGATCTTCGGGCCGACCTCGGTCGTCGTGGCGTGCCGCGACGAAGCGGAACTCGCGCGCGTGGCGGAGCACCTCGAAGGCCAGCTCACGGCGACGCTGCACATTGACCGCGACGACTACGCGATGGCCGCGCGCCTCTTGCCGATTCTCGAGCGCAAGGCCGGCCGCATTCTCGCCAACGGCTTCCCGACGGGTGTCGAAGTCTCGTATGCGATGGTTCACGGCGGCCCGTTCCCGGCCACTTCGGACGCGCGCTCGACTTCGGTGGGCGCGATGGCGATCGAGCGCTTCCTGCGTCCGGTCTGCTACCAGGACGTGCCGGCCGAACTGCTGCCGGTCACACTGCAGAACGACAATCCGCTCGCGCTGTGGCGTTTGCGCGACGGCGAGCTGGTGAAGCAGTAATCCCGCGAAAGCGGTCAGAAAAGCGCCTGCAGAAGCCTTGCAGGCGCTTTCTCCAAAAGGAGCCCGACAAGAGGCTCACAGTAGTCTCACAAAGAGCCTGACGTTGCTTGACAACTTGATGCGTGGTTCGGCATCCTGTGTCCGGCTTTGAAAATAGAAGAATCGACGGGTCGCGTAGAACAAATTCCATAAACAGAGATGTGAGGAGATGCGATGTTCGATGGACGTTTGAAGGCCAGGGTGCTGGCCGTGTGTGTGGCGGCCGCCGCGGCGCTCGGCATGAGCGCGGCAAAGGCCGATCCCGTTTCGCTGAACATAGTCGACGTGGCCGGTAACCTGCAGCTCACGCAGAAGGCTTTCGAAGCGTTCAAGGCGAAAAACCCGAATCTCGTCTCCAACATCACTTACACCAACGCGCCCGCACCGCAGTTGCCTGGCAAGATCAAGGCCATGCAGGCCGCCGGTCGCGCCGACATCGATCTCGTGCTGACGGGGACCGACGCGCTCGCCGCCGGCATCGAACAGAATCTCTGGATGAAGCTGCTGCCCGACCAGCAGGCCGCGCTGCCGGGCGTGCTCGACAAGTACGCGCCGGGCGCGCGCAAGATGCAGGACCTGGCGCAAGGCTATGGCCTCGAAGTGGCGTACATGCCGGCCGGTCCGCTGATCGAATACAACCCGGCCAAGGTCGCCAGGCCGCCGCAAACGCCGCAGGAACTGCTGACGTGGTGCAAGGCGAACCCCGGCAAGCTGATCTATGCGCGTCCGGCCAACTCGGGGCCGGGCCGCACGTTCCTGATGGGCCTGCCTTACCTGCTCGGCGACAAGAACCCGCAAGACCCGATCAACGGCTGGGACAAGACCTGGGCGTTCCTGAAGGAGCTGAACTCGTGCGTGCCGTACTACCCGGGCGGCACCTCGGCGGTGATGAAGGAATTGGGCGAAGGCACGCGCGACATGACCGTGACGGTGACGGGCTGGGACATCAACCCGCGCGCGCTCGGCATCGTGCCGGCGGACTTCAAGGTGCAAGCGTTCAACAACATGACGTGGGTGAACGACGCCCACTATATGGTCGTGCCGAAGGGCGTTTCGAAAGAGAAGCTCGCGGTGCTGCTGAAGCTCATGAACTTCATGCTCGAGCCGCAGCAGCAGGCCATGACGTATGACGACGGCTACTTCTATCCGGGCCCGGCAGTGAAGGACGTCACGCTGCAGATGGCGCCGAAGGAAAGCCAGGACGTGATCGCGAAATACGGCCGCCCCGAGTACGCGAAGTGGCTCACGGCCTATCCGCATGTCCAGCCGCTTTCGGCGCAGGCGATGGTCGCGGCGTTCCAGAAATGGGACCGCGAAGTCGGTTCGCAGAAGTCGCAGTAACGAGAGGAAGAATCAGCAATGGACGGACGGTATTCGAGTCGCTCGTTCGGGTTGAGTGCCGTCCGCGTTCCATTCGTACGTAGTTGATCTTGTTGATCAGGAACGTGTCATGAAGCATTCTTTCGATCGCCTGCGCCTCGACTCGGTGTGTCGTAGCTTCACTAGCGCAGAGGGGACGCAGCTCGCCGCGCTGCGCGGTCTCGACCTCGACATTCGCCGCGGCGAATTCATCGCGCTGTTAGGGCCGTCGGGCTGCGGCAAATCCACGGCGCTCAATTGCATCGCCGGTCTGCAGCCGCTCACGAGCGGCAGCATCTGGCTTGACGACCAGCGCATCGACGTGTTGCCGCCCGAGAAACGCGGCTTCGGCATGGTGTTCCAGAATTACGCGTTGTTCCCGCACATGACGGTGCTGGAAAACGTCGGCTTCGGCCTGAAAATGCAGGGCGTGCCGCGCGAAGAGGCGAAGCGCCGCGCGCGCGAGGCGCTGCAGCTCGTGCAGCTCGTCGGCCATGAAAACAAGCTGCCGGGCCAGCTTTCGGGCGGCCAGCAGCAGCGCGTGGCGATTGCCCGCGCCATCGTCATCGAGCCGCCGCTCGTGCTGATGGACGAGCCGCTCTCTAACCTCGACACCAAGCTGCGCATCGAAATGCGCGCGGAAATCCGCCGCATTCACGGGCAGCTCGAACGCGCCACGATTTACGTGACCCACGATCAGGACGAAGCGCTTTCGATGGCGGACCGCATCGTCGTGATGAAAGAGGGCGTCGTGCAGCAGGTCGCGACGCCGAAGGAAGTGTATAGCCGCCCCTCGAATCTGCACGTTGCGCGCTTCATGGGCTTTCGCAATGTGCTGCCGTTCGCCATGACGGGCGAGCAGGGCGCGCATGTTGCGATGTCGTCTTCGGGCATCACGCTCACAGGCGTGCCGATGGGCGAGCTGAACGGCGGCGAAATTTCCGTGGCCATGCGCCCCGAGGATTTCGAGCGCGCCAACGCGGGCGATGCGAACGCCTTCGACGTCGAAGTGGAAATGGTCGAATACGGCGGCCGCGATTCGCTGCTGCTCGCCAACGCGCCGTTCGGCAAGCTGTGGGCGCGCGTGGAAGGCGAATTCGAAGCGGGCGAGCGCGCCACGCTGCGCGTCGCGCCTTCGCACGTGCTGGCCTACGCGGAGCGTGCGTCATGAGCACGCTCCTTCCGTCGCTGGTCAAGGCGCCGCGCGATTCTCGCGGCTGGCTCATCACGCCCGCGCTCGGCTTCATCATCGCGATGTTCCTCTATCCGTTCGCCTACGGTCTCGTCCTGTCGTTCAGGCCGATGAACGGCGGGGGCATGTTCGCGAATTACCTGCAGTTCGTTCACGACCTTTCACTCTGGCCCACGGTGTTCGTCACGCTCAAGCTGGCGGTGCCCGCGACGATCATCAATGTCGGGCTCTCCCTGCCGGTGGCCTTCGCGCTGCGCCGCAAGTCGCCGTACCAGAAGCTCGTGACCACGCTGCTCGTGATTCCCGTCACGCTCGGCACTGTGCTGATCGCCGACGGCATGCTCAGCTACTTCGGCCCGAACGGCTGGTTCCCGCAGGCGCTGCACGCACTGCATCTGTATACGAACGAAGAGATCCGGCTCACGCACAACTATTGGGGCGTGCTGATTTCGCTGATCGTTTCGGGTTTCCCGTTCGCGTTTCTGCTCACGCTCTCGTACGTCACCGGCATCGACCCGACGCTCGCGCGGGCGGCGGCCACGCTTGGCGCAGGCCCGTGGCAGCAGTTCCGGCAAATCTATTTGCCGCTGCTCGCGCCCGGTCTCACGATGGCCGCGTGCCTGTCGTTCGTGCAGGCGTATTCGGTGTTTCCTTCGGCGGTGCTGCTCGGTGCGCCCGCGGGTCCCACGCGCGTGATCTCCATTGCGGCAGCGGAGGCGGCGTTCGAGAGCTATGACTACTCGCTCGCCTCGACCATCGCCATCGTGATGGGCTTCGTGCAGTTGATCGTCGTGGCCGCGATGTTGAGCGCCAAGCGCTTCTTCTACTCGGGCCCGGTGAGCGGGGGGAAAGGCTGATGAGCGCCCATCAACGTAACGCGGCCGGCCTCGGCACGGGTGCGCAGGCGGGCGAGGAGCGCAGCGCTCCCGCCGCTAACGTCGAGCAGGCCAGGCCCGCTTCGCGCCTGCCCGACGTGCTCTGGAAAGTGTTCGTCTGGGGCGGCGTGGTGTTCTTCCTGCTCAATGTTGTGCTGCTGATCGCCACGGTGGGCGTGAACTCGATCGCCACGCGCTGGTTCGGCACGCCGCTGCCGCAAGGCTTCACGGTGCACTGGTATGCGCAGGCGTGGCGCGACTTCCAGCTTTCGAGCGTGCTGTGGGTGACGTTCGAAGTGGTCGGCTCGGTCGTGCTGCTCTCCATCGCGCTGGGCGTGCCCGCGGCCTACGCTCTAGCGCGCGCGCAGTTCCCAGGCAAGCGCATTGCCATGCTCGTGTTCCTGCTGCCGCTCATGGTGCCGCCCGTCACGTACGGTATTCCGATGGCGACCGCCATGTACCAGATCGGCCTCGCGGGCACGTTGCCCGGCGTGATCCTCGCGAACCTGGTGCCCGCGCTGCCGTTCGTGATCCTCGTGATGACGCCGTTCATCGAGCAGATCGATCCGAACCTCGAGTCGGCCGCGCGCATTTTCGGCGCGAACACGTTCCGCTATTTCCGTTATGTATTGCTGCCGCTCCTCGTGCCGGGGATGCTGGCGGCCGGGCTGCTCGTGCTGGTGCGCACGATCGGCATGTTCGAACTCACTTTCTTTACCGCCGGGCCCGACACGCAGACGCTGGTGGTTGCGCTGTACTACGCCGTCTTCTCGACGGGCGTGCGTGCGCCGCAATCCATCGACGCGATGGCCATGATCTACATGGCCATCACGCTCGCGTGGGTGCTGGTGGCACTGCAGTTCGTCAGCCCGACACAGCTCGTGTCGCGCGTGAAGGAGCAGCGCTAGGGCCGGCGGCTTTACTGGAAACACCTGGAGCAACGCAAGATGAGCAAGAAGCGAAAGACCCCCGAAGAACTGCGCAGCCACCGCTGGTATGGCGTGAACGACCTGCGGTCGTTCGGCCATCGCTCGCGCACCGCGCAGATGGGCTACAGCCGCGAGGAGTACGCGGGCAAACCGGTGATCGCCATCCTCAATACGTGGAGCGAGATCAACCCTTGCCATACGCACTTCAAGCAGCGCGTGGAAGAGGTCAAGCGCGGCATCTGGCAGGCGGGTGGTTTCCCGATCGAACTGCCGGTGCAGACGCTTTCCGAGCCGTTCCAGAAGCCCACCACGATGCTCTATCGCAACTTCCTCGCCATGGAGGCGGAAGAGACGATCCGTTCGTACCCGGCCGACGGCGTCGTGCTGATGGGCGGCTGCGACAAGACCACGCCCGCGCTGCTGATGGGCGCGATCTCGATGGATCTGCCCACGATCTTCCTGCCCGCGGGTCCGATGCTCAACGGCAACTGGAACGGCGTGACGCTCGGTTCGGGTTCGGACACCTGGAAGTACTGGGCCGACCTGCGCGCGGGCAAGATCACCGAAGAGGACTGGAAGGGCGTGGAAGGCGGCATTGCACGCTCGCCGGGCCACTGCATGACGATGGGCACGGCATCGACGATGACGAGCGCCGCGGAAGCCTTGGGCTTCACGCTGCCGGGCTTCGCCTCCATTCCCGCGCCGGACTCGCGCCACGCGCAGATGTCGGCGAAGACGGGCATGCGCATCGTCGAGATGGTGTGGGAAGACCTGAAGCCGTCGGACATCATCACGCGCAAGTCGGTCGACAACGCCGTGACCACGTGTCTCGCGCTTTCGGGCTCGACCAACGCGATCGTCCACATGATCGCGCTTGCGCGCCGCGCCGGTGTCGATCTCACGCTCGCGCAGTACGATGAAATCGCGCGCCGCACGCCGGTGCTCGCGAACATCCGCCCGACCGGCAAGTACCTCATGGAGGACTTCTACTACGCCGGCGGCCTGCGCGCGATGCTCAAGGAACTCGGCGAGCTGATCGACGGCACGCAGATGACCGTGAACGGCAAGACGCTCGGCGAAAACATCGCCGACGCGCAAATCTACAGCGAAGAGGTAATCTATCGCCGCGCGAAGCCGCTCATGCCGGATACGGGCCTCGCCGTGCTGCGCGGCAATCTCGCACCGGACGGCGCCGTCATCAAGCCCGGTGCGGCGGAAAAGCGCCTGCACGTGCACACGGGCAAGGCCGTAGTGTTCAAGGATTACAACGACATGGCTGCGCGCATCGACAGTGAAGAGCTCGACTGCGACGAGAACAGCGTGATCGTGCTCCAGCACGCGGGTCCTGTCGGCGCGCCGGGCATGCCGGAGTGGGGCCAGCTGCCGATTCCGCAAAAGATTCTGCAGAAGGGCGTGCGCGACATGTTGCGTATTTCCGACGCGCGCATGAGCGGCACGAGCTACGGCGCATGCGTTTTGCACGTGGCGCCGGAATCGTTCATCGGCGGTCCGCTCGCCCTCGTGCAGGACGGCGACCTGATCGAGCTGAACGTGCCGGAGCGCCGCCTGAACGTGCTGATTTCGGACGAGGAAATGGCGCGCCGCAAGGCCGCGTGGGTCGCACCGGAACTGCGCTTCAGGCGCGGATATGGCGCGATGTACCAGATGCACGTCATGCAGGCCAACAACGGCTGCGAGTTCGACTTCATGCAGCGTGACGGCGTGGGCGGCTCGTGCGCCAGCGCCGGCGGCGAACCCGAGATTCACTAAGGAGACGAATTCGGCCGGGAGCGCTTCAGGGGTGATGCGCTCCTTGCCGGACAGGAGGCAATGTAGCAACCAGGGTTTTAACGAGTATCAAACCACAACGACTAAAGATAGGACGACTGATGAAAAAGACTATCCTCGCTTCCGCGCTTGGACTCGCCGCGCTGGGCGCTCACGCGCAAAGCAGCGTCACGCTGTACGGTATCGTCGATAACGGTATTGGTTATCAAAGCAGCTCCACCTCGCTGGGCAAGACTTCTGGCGGACGTTCGCTCGTCAAGATGGCGCAGGGCATCTGGGCCGGTTCGCGCTTCGGCTTGAAGGGCGGCGAAGATCTGGGCGGCGGCACGCGCGCGATCTTCACCCTTGAAGAAGGCTTCAATTCGGCAACGGGCGCACAGCAAACCACGAACCTGATGTTCAGCCGCCAGGCGTTCGTGGGTGTCACGAACGCGAACTACGGCACGCTGACGGCCGGCCGCCAGTACGCCCCGTACTACACGCTGCTTTCGCCGTACAGCCCGACCACGTGGCTGACCGGCGCATACGGCGCGCACCCGGGCGACATCGACTCGATGGACACGATCTATCGCATCAACAACGCGCTGGTCTATACGTCGCCGAACATCGCGGGCCTGACCGTGAGCGGCATGTATGCACTGGGCGGCGTGGCGGGCAGCACCGGCGCAGGCCAGACGTGGAGCCTTGCCGCGCAATACCTGCACGGTCCGGCTGGCATCGCCGTAGGCTTCGAGCGCCTGCACAACGCGACGCCTAACGGCGGCGCATGGAGCGCGAACTCGACGGCTTACAGCAATGGCGAGCCGGGCGTGTCGGCTCTCACGAACGGCTTCCAGACGACACAGTCGCAGCAGCGCCTGGCTGTGACAGCTGGCTACCAGTTCACCTCGCAGTGGGACATTTCGGTGGCTTACTCGAACGTCCAGTACATTCCGGGCACGGGTTCGTCCTTCCACGACACGCAGATCTGGAACACGGGCGGCGTCGTGCTGCACTACAAGCCGATCACCGTGCTCGACCTCGCGGCTGGGTTCTCCTACACGCGCGCGACCAAGGCCAACGGCATCCAGAGCTCGGCTTCGTACGCACAGTACAACCTGTCGCAGTACTACACGCTGTCGAAGCGCACGGGTCTGTACTTCGTCGAGGCGTACCAGCGCGCAGGCGGTCAGACGCTTGGCACGAACGGCGCGGGCAACATCATCAACGCGACTGCCGACATCGGCGATGGCCAGAACAGCGCGCCGTCCTCGTCGCGCAGCCAGGTGGCGGGCGCGATCGGTATCATTCACCGCTTCTAAGTCTTCACGCTCCGAAAGCAGTATGTTCGGCGGTGCCGGGTCGACAACCGGCGCCGCCGTTTTTTTTGCGGGCAGAGGTAGTAGAACATCTAATCTTCGAATATCCGGCCGAATCGATAAGATCCTGCGATGTTTCACGGAGAATCGGCATGACATTCACGACTTCCGCGCTTCATCTCTCCAACGTCAGGCTGGCCGACGGCCAGCGCGTTGGCGTCGCGCTCGCCGATGGCCGCATCGAGGCAATCGGACCCCACGTCGCGGCACAGCCGGGCGTACCAGTCGTCGACGGCGGCGCAGGGCTGCTGCTGCCCGGATTCGTCGAAGGCCACACGCACCTCGACAAGAGCAACTGGGGCCGCCCGTGGTATCGCAACGAGGTAGGGCCGCTGCTCACCGACCGCATCGCCAACGAGCGCGAATGGCGCAGGACCTCGGGCCACGATGCCGCCGCCCAGTCGCTCGCGCTGGCGCGTGCATTCGTGCAGGCCGGTACGACGCGCCTGCGAACCCATGTCGACATCGACACCGACGCGCGGTTGCGCTACCTCGAAGGCGTGCTCGCCACGCGGCAGACGCTGCGCGATGTCCTCGACCTGCAGATCGTCGCGTTTCCGCAGTCGGGCATGCTGATCCGGCCCGGTACGGTCGAACTGCTCGACAGCGCACTGGCGGCCGGCGCCGACGTGCTCGGCGCGCTCGACCCGGCGCTGATCGACGGCGATCCCGTGGCCTCGCTCGATGCCACGTTCGCACTGGCGGAGCGCCATCGCAAGCCGATCGATATTCATCTGCACGAACCCGGCGAGGTCGGGGCGTTCACGCTGAAACTGCTGCTCGATCGCGTGCAGGCGCTCGGCATGCAAGGCCAGGTGGTCGTGAGTCACGCGTTTTGTCTGGGCGCGTTGCCGGAGCGTGTGCGCGACGCATTGATCGACCGGATTGCGCAACTGCGCGTGGCGCTGCTGACGAGCGCGCCGCCTTCGTGCCCGGTTCCGCCGCTCAAGGTCTGCCGCGACAGGGGCGTGACGGTGTTTGGCGGCAACGACGGCATTCGCGACACGTGGTCGCCGTATGGCGTGCCCGACATGCTCGAGCGTGCCATGTTGATCGGCTTGCGCTACGACTTGCGGCGCGACGACGATATCGCTGTCGCATTCGACTGCGTGAGCGATGCCGCCGCGCGTGGCTGCGGTTTCGCCGACTACGGTCTGCAGGTTGGGGCGCGTGCGGACCTCGTGGTCGTCGAGGCGGAGAGCGTCGCGCAGGCCGTCGTCGCGCGGCCCAAGCGCAAGCTGGTTGTCGCGAATGGATGTGTCGTCGTGCGTGATGGGGAGTGGATCGTGTGAGTGATCGGTGGGACATGCAGCACGGCGGCGCGTTCCGTCCGCGAAAAAGCGCTTCGCAGATTGCCAGGTTAAGGCTCGGTTCGACCCTTCTCTGTCGTTCCACTTAGAACAGCGGATGCAACTTCTGCGTGTTCTTCATCGGCCGCGGTGGCATCGTTAGATGCCACCGTGCGCGGCGATGAACATGGCGACGGCCGACCGGCAATAGGATTCGATTTCGTTGTCGTCCTCTGCTCTCGCCTCGTCGAAGCGGGCGATAAGCAGGAGATCGGATCCTTTGAACAGCGCGGCAAACAAGCGGGCCGACTGGAGAGCGTCGGGTACGTTCAGAATCGCTTTCGCGTGCAACTGACTCAACACGGCCTCGATTTGGGCGATGACATGCGCGGGCCCGGCATCGTAATGGAGCTTGCTTAACGACGGTTGATTCGTCTTGTCGGCCAACACCATGGCTTCGACACTGCGGACGTCCGGGCTCAACAGCGTGCGAAGCAGGGATGATCCCACCGCCATGAGCTGATCTTCGGCCGAACCGTCGACGCCTTCCGAAAGGGCCTGCGGTGCAAACTGATCGCAGCGGGCCACCATGGCCGCGCTGAACAGCGCCTCCTTGTTCTCGAAGTGCCGATAGATGCTGAGCTTGGATATCTTCGCGCGCTGGGCGACCTTGTCCATGGTCGTCGCTTGAAAACCCAATTCCACAAAGAGTTCGCAGGCGGCGTCGACGATCGTTTGGCGAAGCGCCTCGTTGGCGGGCCGGCCGCGCCGGCCCTGGCTGTTTTCGGTCACGTCAATTCCAGTACTTGACAGTATTCAAATTCGTGTATTACGATACCATTAAGTATCGCAATGTGCAAGCCAAGGGTGATTTCACCGGTTGTCCAAATCAGGGTTCCCCGGGGCGCCCGGCGACATCGAATGGGGCATTGTCCGGCCGGTCACCTACTCGCTGACCCTCTCAAGCGCGTCTCGCCCGCCGATATTGCACACCACGCCCAGCCGACCCCTCCATCCACAACACGGAGCCCAACACCATGAATGACGTCATCATCATCGGCGGCAGCTTTGCCGGCCTCGCCGCCGCCCTGCAGCTCGGCCGTGCCCGCCGCAAGGTCACCGTTCTCGATACCGGCAGGCCGCGCAATCGCTTTGCCGGCCACTCGCATGGCCTGCTCGGCCACGATCACAAGCCGCCGCTGGACATCCTGGTCGAGGCGCGGCAGCAGCTGGTGCGCTATCCAACGATCAGGCTGGTCGATGCGCGGGCCGAGAGCGTGTCTGGCGCCATCGACGATTTCTGCGTCGTCACTGACGATCACGAAAGCCTGAGGGCGCGACGCCTGATCCTGAGCTATGGCGTCGCCGACCAGATGCCTGATGTTCCGGGCTTTGCCGAAAGCTGGGGCACGTCCATCGTGCCCTGCCCCTATTGCGACGGCTTTGAAGTCGCCGGCCAGCATTGGGGCCTCGTCTGGTCCAGCCCGCAATCGCACCAGTCTGCCAGGCTGTTCCGCGATTGGACTGACAAGTTGACTGTCTTCGCCGATGGTCATGACATTGCGGCCGATATCCAGGCCGATCTGGCGCGCCGCAACATACCTGTCGTCGATGGCCGGATCGTCGAGATCGCCCATCACATGGGCCATATCGCCACCGTCATTCTCGATACCGGCCGCAATGTCGCGGTCGATATTCTGTTCGCCCAACCGCGCAACAGGCCGTCCGCAAGCCTGCATGAATCGCTGGGCCTCGCCACGGTCGATACGCCCACCGGTATCGTCCTAAAGGTCGACGAGCGCCGCCAAACCAGCATGCCCGGCATCTACGCCGCCGGCGACCTCGCCACGCCCTTCTTGCCCTCGGTCACCCAGGCATCATCGCAGGGCGCTATGGCGGGTATCTTCGCCCAGCAGTCGATGGTTGTTTGAGAGCACAGATTCCTTTCTCCCGTTGCGTCGTCGCCTTCGAAAAGGGCGGCGTAGATCGGCGCGGTGAAGGACGGATCGTCGAGTCAAGGAGATGACATGGCAGAGCAAAGTGCCGATCAGGCCGGTGACTGGAAAGGTCAAAGCGGGGAGCGCTGGGTCGCGAACCAGGCCCGGCTCGACGCTATGGTGGCGGTCTTTGGCCAGGCCGCGATAGAAGCCGCCGCGCCCGCGACGGGTGAGCGCGTACTGGACATCGGCTGCGGCGCGGGTGCGTCGAGTCTGGCTCTCGCAGCCCGCGTCGGCGCAGGGGGCCAAGTGCTGGGCGTGGACATATCCGAACCGCTGATCGGCCGGGCGCGCGCGCTTGCGCAACGGGATACGCCGGCCCTGTTTCTGGTGGCCGACGCCAGCAGCGCAGAGCTGCCCGAGGGCGCGTTCGACATCCTGTTCTCGCGTTTCGGTGTGATGTTCTTCGACAATCCGATAGCGGCGTTCGCCCACATGCGACGCGCGCTCCGGCCCGGCGGCCGGGTCGCTTTTGTCTGCTGGCGCGGCGCGGCCGAGAACGATTGGGTGCGCCTGCCGATGGGCGCGCTCAAGGGCATCGTCCCGCCGAGCGCACTGCCCGATCCCGAAGCGCCCGGCCCGTTTTCGTTCGGCGACCGGGGGCGCGTGGCACGCATCCTGACGGCGGCCGGCTTCACCGATATTGCTATCGCCCCCTTCGACGCTTCCGTCCCGTTCGGCGAGGGCGGGACGCGGGACGCTGCGATCGACGACGCGGTGAAGATGACACTCGAGGTCGGCCCGTTGTCGCGTGCGCTCGCTGATCAGCCCGACGACATCCGCGCCCGCGCCTCGGCCGCAGTTCGTGCCGTCTTCGCGGGCCTCCCCGGCGAGCGGTCGGTGATGATCAACGGCGCGGCGTGGATCGTCATGGCACGCAATCCGGTAAGCTGACAGGTGACGTCGACCGATGTGTCAGAACCGGTCATTCCTCGTGTCTCGGGGAGGGCCTACCTTGAGCGCCGAACGGCCGGAACGCGACGCTGATTGGCCATCGAGGGCAAAGAGCATTGGCTCTTGATGGCCGACTGCTGCGCGACACGGTGCGGACGGCGACCCGAACTGGCCACGTAGTTTAGCGACAGGGCACGCCGCGCTCAGAGGAAGTTCCTGATTAGCATCGTCACCCACCGCCAGGCACCGCCGCAGCCGGCGGCCCGGCAGCGCGCATCGGGATCCGCCAGAAGGCGGCCATTGGCGTCGCTCACCGAACTTGAGTTGCTCAGGAAGTACGCCACGCTGTCTTGCAAGGGATCGAGCCCGTCCTCAGGGATATCTATCCACAGGCCGTTTTCGGTATTCAAGCGGGCCGACAGCGAATCGAAATTGAAACTGCCAAGATAATATCGATGGCCGTCGATGAGGACCAGCTTGGCGTGCATCATGCGGTTCTCTCGGTCGGAATATTCGCGCACCTCGATCCCTGCATTCACCAGGCCGGGCAGATCGTCGGCATAGGCGCGCCCGACCGCGGGGAATTCCTGCGTGATGCTCGCCAGCGAGGCGCTCACCAGGATCACGTGGACACCTTCGCGCTGCCTGCGCTCAAGCGCCTCGCGCAGTTCCGGCACCAGGATCACGTAGGGGTTGATGATCAGGATTTCGTGCTGCGCCTTATCGAATGCTTCTAGCATGTCCTGCAACGTGCCTGGCGAGCGCTTGTCGGGCCAGTCGTGGACATAGTGCAGTCGCTCGCAGGCGATCGGCATCCAGGCGGGATCAAAATACGCCCCGCGAGCGGGCGGAGCGGCGGGATCATTGGGCGTATCGGAGGCAGTGGGTGTATCGGTAGCGGCCAGGTCTGTCGCCAGGGCAGCAGCATCGAGCGGAGCCTGCAGCCATTCGCGCCAATAATGGATGCGAGCCGGGTCCAGCGTCGGATAACCCTGCGAGTCTCGATAAGGACTTTCGACGTTGAGGAATTTTTCCGGCTCGGGGCGAACCACTTCCGGGCTATTCCAGAACAACGCGAAATGCTGGTACATGGCGTGCAGGGAGGAAGCCTCCTGGCCGGCGTCGCCCGACACCATCAAATCGCGCTCGCTGAGCCAGTTGCGGAAGCTCTCATCCCAGATCGAGGTACTGCCGATCACGGCCGTGTCGCCAACCAGGAACAGTTTGTCGTGCATGCGATGCGAAATCTCGACGAGATCGGATCGTGGATGGAAGATTCGGAGTTCAATGCCGGGCGCCACTTCGTGCAGGGCGACGATGAGTTCGTCCTCGAACGGGTAGTGCGGCTCGGGGCCGATGCCGTCGATCAGCAGCTTGACCGGCACGCCTCGGCGCGCAGCCTCGACCAGATGACGCAAAAGCAGGCCGCCGGTCTGATCGATTTCGAAGATGTAGGCGAGGATGCGGATCTGTTCGGTAGGCGTGGCACGGTCGACCAGCGCAATCCGCGACTGCATCAACTGACCGTCATCAAGACTGGCGACCAGGTCGACACATTGCGCGTGACCTTGCTGGGAAGAGGCAAACACGCACGCCAGAATGAGCGCCAGGCTTCTTGTTGTGGTCATGATGTGGCAAACGGGTTCGATGTGTTTCCGGCCCTATGTCCTTGAAGGTCTGCAAGGCTTTGTCGCGTAAGCGCGGTCAAGTCGCTCGCTGTTACTTCGGGAAGGTGAACAGAGATCGACCCACTGCCGTCGTTCGATCATCTGCTGCGTGGAAGACCCTTCTCGAGGGTACAGCGGCCATTGCCATAACGCTGCGATCGTTGAACCATCCAGACGCCTTTCACACCTTATCTGTAACCATTCCCCAGAGATTCGGCTAACGCATATCGGGTCTTTACCCATGCCCTTTGGAGTGGTTGCCGACTTCCTGTCATATCCATCCGCGCAAGAATGACATGACCGTCGCCGACGGGGGGCCGTGAAGTTGTCATGCCCGTCACTGATTCGCGGCAAGACCAGGCTCCCGCCATCGGGCTACTGTCCTATCGATATTCCGACTCACTGTCGGTTCGCTGAGGGATCACATCATGAACAAGCTCACTGCCACCATTCTCGCCAGCTGCTTCTCGTTCGCGACCGCGGGCGCCTTCGCCGATGATAGTGTACCGACCGACGCGACTGCCAACGACGCGCCGAGTCTGGAAATAACCGCAAAGAGCGCAACAGAATCAGACGCGATGAGCGCCGACAGCGCGGCCAAAGACGCGATGAAAGAAGATGCGATGAACCATGACGGCATGGCCGGAGATGAAACAAAGAATGCCGAGGTGAAGGAGTAGTGTCGATGCCAGGTGATCCGCTGATGCCAGACCAGAAGACGCTTCCCGGAGGCGCTCCACGGATCACCCTCACCAGGCACCCGCGCAGTAGTCAGGCCCTTCGAAGCCTTGACGGTTTCGGAACGTCCGTTGCCTGGTGGAGAGCCGACGTACGAATGTCAGCGTGAGAACGGTGGCCAGCGTCGGCAACTGGCGGGCATAACAACAAGGTGAAATGTCCAGGATCTTCGCTAAGCCGCAGCCCCTCCTTATGCAAAGTTTGCATATGTCCATGCCGACACAGCATTAGACGAGCACGTCGGGCCACTTCATCATCGCGTCTCCGCAGCAATTGCGGTTGCCTCTACATCCCAGTGGTCACAAGGCATTACAACAAGGACATGCGTTATCAGGGCCGGCCGGCCGTGTAGACAGGCTCGGTACGGTACATGGATGCCGTACTCCCGGTATGGCTCGCTCGCGCTGTCCATCACGTAGGAGACAATGTGAAGCAATCGATACAACGGAACATCGGCCCGTTCGCGCTGATGTTCACCGGCCTCGGGTCGATCATCGGTTCGGGCTGGCTGTTCGGCGCGTGGAAGGCGGCGAAAATTGCAGGTCCGGCGGCGGTTTGCGCCTGGATCATCGGCGCCGTGGTCATTCTGGCCATCGCGCTCACCTACGCCGAACTCGGTGCGATGTTCCCGGAGTCGGGCGGTATGGTCCGCTACGCCCGCTACTCGCACGGCGCACTGGTGGGCTTCATCAGCGCGTGGGCAAACTGGATCGCCATTGTCTCGGTGATCCCGATCGAAGCCGAAGCCTCGATCCAGTACATGAGCACCTGGCCCTATGCCTGGGCGCACGCGCTCTTCGTCGACGGGTCGTTGACGCATTCAGGGCTCGGGCTCTCCGCGATTCTCGTGATCATCTACTTCATGCTCAACTATTGGGGCGTGAAACTGTTCGCGCGTGCCAACAGCGCGATCACGATCTTCAAGTTCATCATCCCGGGTCTGACGATCATCGGCCTGATGGCGGGTAGCTTCCACCAGGAAAACTTCGGCCAGACGACCTCGTTCGCCCCGTACGGCTGGTCGGCGGTGTTCACGGCAGTCGCCACGAGCGGCATCGTGTTCGCATTCAACGGCTTCCAGAGCCCGATCAACCTCGCGGGTGAAGCGCGCAATCCGGCGAAGAGCGTGCCGTTCGCAGTCATCGGCTCGATCCTCTGCGCGCTCGTGATCTACGTGCTGCTGCAGGTCGCCTATATCGGTGCGGTCAATCCGGCCGACGTCGCGAAGGGCTGGAACACGTTCAACTTCAAGTCGCCGTTCGCGGAACTCGCGATCGCGCTGAACCTGAACTGGCTCGCGATCCTGCTCTACGTCGATGCATTCGTGAGCCCGAGCGGCACCGGTACGACCTACATGGCGACGACCTCGCGCATGATCTACGCGATGGAGCGCAACAACACGATGCCGAAGATGTTCGGCAACGTGCACCCGTTCTACGGCGTGCCGCGCAACGCGATGTGGTTCAACCTGCTCGTGTCGTTCATCTTCATGTTCTTCTTCCGCGGCTGGAGTTCGCTCGCGGCGGTGATCTCGGTGGCGACGGTGATTTCGTACCTCACGGGTCCGATCAGCCTGATGGCGCTCAAGCGCGCCGCCACGGACATCGAGCGCCCGCTCTCCGTGCCGTTCATGAAAGTGATCGCGCCGTTCGCATTCGTGTGCGCATCGATGATCCTGTACTGGGCGAAGTGGCCGCTGACCGGCGAAATCATTCTGCTGATGGTTGTCGCGCTGCCGGTGTACTTCTACTTCCAGAGCAAGCAGGGTTTTGACGGCTGGGGCCAGGATCTGAAGGCCGCATGGTGGCTGTGCGCGTACCTGCCGATCATGGCGCTGCTCTCGCTCGTCGGCAGCAAGCAGTTCGGCGGCGCCGGTCTGCTTCCGTACGGCTGGGACATGCTGGTCGTCGCGCTGGTCTCGCTGGTGTTCTATTACTGGGGCGTGAATTCGGGCTACCGCTCGCCGTATCTCGCGGAACGTCAGGAGCACGACGAAGTCCTCGAGGGCATCGCAGTCCATTGAATGTCGATCGCCTGTCATGCGCGCCGTGGTCATCGCCAGCAGAGATATCTCTGCTGGCGCTCGGAAATGCATTACAGGCTGCGAAGACGCGGGAGCATTGCAGGGGGCGGCGTCCATTGCATGGTCGAACGCTTTGACGCTGGCACCGCTCGAAGATCGGAGGAGGTAGTCGTGGCGATGGGTGCCCTGATTGCTGGATCAGGCCTGAAGTTGGCAACAGAAAAGATGTTGCGAAGTACGGCGGCGTCTGGGCATCACTGGATGAAACGTCGTAGCTCTACCGTGGACGGGCGGCCGAAGATGTCCTCGGGCGGTCCGCTTTCCCATACGCGGCCTTCGTGCATGAACACCACGTTGTCACTGACCGCGCGCGCGAAGCGCATTTCGTGGGTAACCATGATGAGAGTCATGTTCTCGCGCGCGAGGCTTTCCACGACGCCCAACACCTCGCCCACCAGTTCGGGGTCGAGCGCGGATGTGATTTCGTCGCAGAGGAGTACGCTCGGCTTCATGGCGAGTGCGCGCGCAATGGCGACGCGCTGCTGCTGTCCACCCGAGAGTTGATTGGGATATGCGTCGAATTTGTCGCCCAGACCAACGCGCTCCAGCATTTGATGCGCGTTGGCGCGCGCTTCCTTGCGCGGCGCCTTCTTGACAACCGTCTGTGCAAGCATCACGTTTTCGCTGGCCGTGAGATGCGGAAACAGGTTGTATTGCTGGAAGACCATGCCGACCTTCAGCCGCAGTGCCCGCAGGTCCGCGTGCCGTGCATCGACGTGTTCGCCGTCGATTTCGATCGATCCCGCGTCGATACTTTCGAGCCCGTTCAGCGTCCGCAGCAATGTGCTCTTGCCGGAGCCGCTGCGCCCAATGATGCTGACGACCTGGCCGCGTTCGACCGTAAGGTCGATTCCCTTCAGTACATGATGGGCGCCGAACTGCTTTTCGACGCCCTCGGTCTTAACAAGCGGCATGCCATTTCCTTTGCAGGGCCCGCGCATACCGCGTAAGCGGGTAGCAAAGGGCGAAATAGACCAGCGCAACGAGTCCGTAGACGAGAAACGGGCGAAACGTCGCGTTCGAAATTTGGGTGCCAGCCTTCGTGAGTTCGGCAAAGCCGATAATCGACACGAGCGCCGTATCCTTGATGGCCTGCACACCGAAACCCACGGTGGGACCGATGGCGATACGCGCGGCTTGCGGCAGGATCACGTGACGTAACTGCTCGAAATAGTTCATGGCGAGACTGGCGGATGCTTCCCATTGACCTTTGGGCACCGCCTCCACGCAGCCGCGCCAGATTTCTGCCAGATAGGCACTGGTGAAGAAGGTAAGGCCAAGCGTGGCCGCCATCCAGGCCGAGACGTCGACACCTAGCAGCGGCAGGCCGAAGTACACGATAAACAGTTGCAGCAGCAACGGCGTGCCCTGGAACACTTCGATATAGACACGCACGAGAGCGCGCAGCACGCGCGAGCTCGATACGCGCATCACGAGCAGCAGCAAACCGACCATGCCACCGGTAACGAACGAAACGAGTGAGAGCAGGACAGTCCATCGCGCGGCCAGGAGCAATCCTGCGACGATCTGCGCGAATGTGAACTCGATCATCGCGCACCTCGCATGTTGCGCGTGAACAGTCGTCGGCCGGCGGCGGTGAGCGCGGCGCGCAGGAGTAGCGCCATCCCAAGATAGATCCCGGCGATGAGGAAATACGTTTCGAAAGCGCGGAAATTGCGCGACTGCACGTAGCTAGCCGCATACGTGAGATCCGCGACCGAGATCTGCGAGACGACGGCCGAGCCAAGCATCGTGATGACGATCTGGCTCGCCAGCGCCGGGAACACCTTCGCGAATGCTTGTGGAAGCAGCACGTGCACAAACGTTTCGCGGCGCGACATCGCGAGTGCCGCAGCGGCCTCGTGATGTCCGCGCGGCACCGCTTCAATGCCTGCGCGCAGGATTTCCACGGCATACGCACCGAGGTTCAGCGTCATGGCGAGCACGGCCGCGGTGTATTCGCCGATGTGCACGCCGAGGGCGGGCAGACCGAAGAACACGAAGAAAAGCTGGACGAGAAACGGCGTGTTGCGAACCGCCTCCACGTAGGCGTGAACGACTGCGCGCGGCGTCGCGCGGGGGCTCTGATATGCGGCGGCGCCCGCAACGCCGAGGCTGATGCCCAGCAGCGTTGAACTCGCCGTGAGCGCAAGCGTGACTGCGGCGCCGCTCGCGAACATGGTGGCATAGGCGGCGAGGTCGCCGAACTGAAGCTGATAGCTCATGAGGAAATGAGGGTTGCGTAGCGGAAATTGCCAGCCGCGCGTGGTGGCAACGCGGGCGTCACAGATTGGCGGGCAATGGTTGACCGAACCACTTTTTCGACATCGCCTGAAGTGAACCGTCTTTCTTCGCTTGCTCGATGGTTGTGTTGACCCTCGTGAGCAGTTGCGGCTCGTTCTTGTTGAGGCCCACGAAACACGGCGAGTCCTTGATGACGAACTTCATCTGCGGTTCGCGCGGCGGGTGTTTTGCGAGGATCGCCGCGGCGACGATGTTGCCCGCCGCGATCAACTGCACCTGGCCCGAGAGAAATGCCTGGATGGTCGCGTTGTTGTCGTCGAAGCGTCGGATGGTGGCGTTGGGCGCCATGTTGGTGAGCGCGACTTCTTCGAGTGCACCGCGCGTAGCGCCAACCGTTTTGCCAGTGAGGTCCGCCGCTGTGTTGACCTTGATGTCGGCTGGCCCGAAAACGCCCTGGAAGTACGGAGCATAGGCCTGCGAAAAATCGATGACCTTCTCGCGCTCCGGCGTTCTGCCGAGCGAGGAGATCACGAGGTCGACCTTGTCGGTCTGCAGGTAGGGAATCCGGTTCGCGCTGTTGACGGGCACGAGTTGAAGCTTGACCTTCATCGATTTTGCGAGCAGTGCCGCCATGTCGATGTCATAGCCTTGCGGCTGCATGTCGGGACCGATAGCGCCAAACGGAGGATAGTCCTCCGGGACGGCTACACGCAGCGTGCCGCGCTTGGCGATGGCGTCGAGCGCATCGGCGTTGGCGGCCTGTACCGTAACGAGGGCCAAGGCTGGCACTGCGAGCAGCGCAGCGAGCCAGCAGCGACGGCGAAATGAATTGGACTTGTATTCCATGCTGGATTTCCGAGGAGATTTGCCGCTCGCCATGGGTATCAAGCGCGAGCGTGCCATGCTCCAAGCAAGGACCGCGCCAATGCCGGCGCGCCAAGCCCGTGATCCGCCCGTGATCTCCAGGCAGATGAAATGACTGCGCCGGTTTTGGCTCGATGTCGGGGATATTCACCAGATCGGTGCGTGCTGGCTTCTGCGGGGAATGCATCACGAGCACGCAGGTGCGTTTCGCGCGACGCCATGCGGGCAGTCCCGATTTGCCTACCGCAAATTCAGGAAAACCTGACAGCTGTTCCGTTTCAGTCGTTGCGGCGAAACACCGTAAACATGGTGGTACCACCGGCTACGAAACAAGTCGCAACGGCGAAGCACGCGAGCGCCGGCCGCGCGAACTATCAGGAAGTCAGCATGCACAGCTTCACACAAAGCATCAAATTCAAGATCGTTCTTGCATTCAGTGTATGTCTGGTACTCATCGCTGCAGTGGGTGCCTTTGGTCAGTTTGGGCTGTCGCGGCTGAATTCGAATGTAAGCGATTCCTATGAGGGGAACCTGCTTCCGATTCTTGATCTCGAGGACACGCGAGCCGCACTGCTCGAAATGCGCCTTCAGGTTCGTCGCGCCCAGTCTCTTCACGATGTAGCACAGACGAAAGCCAGCATCGGCAGGATTCGCGCGGCTCAGGATCGCCTCAGCAAGGGCTGGAGCGACTACTACCCAAACCGCGTCTCCAGTGACAAGGAGCGCGAACTCGCCGACACCATCAAGAATTTGTTGCCGCAGTTCGAGGCAGGCATTGATGCGGAGGTCTCGGCGCTGGAAGCTGGCAACTACGACGCCGTATCGACACTCGTTGACAAGTATGGCGAAGTGGCCAATGCGACCAGCAAATCGCTCGACGACGACGTTGCCGAAAATCGGCGCCAGGCAAAGCAGTCTGTCGACGACAGCGAAGGCACTTTTGGCACGATTCGCTGGGTATCCATTGCGCTGATTGGCCTCGGTCTCGTAGGTGCCACGGGAGCCATGTTCTATCTTTCCCGGGCTGTTACGAAGCCGCTCGGCGAAGCGGTGGGCATCGCGAACCGGATCGCCATCGGCGAACTCGAAAACCGCATCACGGTGCGCACACGCGACGAATTTGGCCAACTGCTCGAAGCGTTGAATAAAATGGACCAGCAGTTGAGCGACACCGTGCGGGGCATCAAGTCGGGCGCCGAGTCGGTCACCGTGGCAGCGCAGGAAATTGCCGCCGGCAACACGGACCTGTCGGCCCGCACCGAAGAGCAGGCGGCGTCGCTCGAAGAAACAGCATCAAGCATGACTGAGTTGACCGAAACCGTGAAGCAGAACGCCGAGAACGCCCGGCAAGCCAATGCGCTTGCAACCCGAGCCACCGAGATGGCCGATTCAGGGAACGAAGCCGTACAGGGTATGGTCGGCACGATCGAGCGGATCAGCGGCAGTTCGACGAAGATTTCGGAGATCACCGGCGTGATCGAGGGCATAGCGTTTCAGACCAACATTCTCGCGCTCAATGCCGCAGTGGAGGCAGCGCGGGCGGGTGAACAGGGTCGGGGATTCGCGGTGGTCGCCAGTGAGGTTCGCAGCCTGGCACAGCGCTCCGCGGCGGCTGCAAAGGAGATCAAGGAACTGATCGGTTCGTCTGTCGCGATGATTCGGGACGGGGCACAGCAGGCGGGCGACGTGGGTGCGACGATGGGTGAGGTCAAGCAGGCGATCAAGCAGGTGTCCGACATCGTGGGCGAAATTGCGGCGGCATCTGAAGAGCAGAGCCGCGGCATCGAGCAAGTCAATCAGGCCGTCATGCAGATGGACGACGTGACCCAGCAAAACGCCGCGCTCGTTGAAGAGGCCGCGGCAGCGGCGCATTCGCTCGAAGAGCAGGCAATGAGTCTTACGGGTACGGTTGCGGTGTTCAGGCTTGCCGACGCAAGGGGCGCCCAAACGCAAACACCGGAAAAGCCGCGAATCAAGACCGCTTCCCGCGCTGCTCCACCGGCGTGAAATCGAAGCTGGCGAAACTGCCGCCCTGATACCGCTGCGCCGTCGCGTCGAGCGGGTTCTTTTGCGCCAGAATTTCAGCCGCCCAATCTTCCGAGTTCTGCTTCGGCTCATAGCCAAGCCGTTTCGCGTCGTCGTGCGCGCCTTCCTGAATCCAGTAGCTGCGCGTGTTGTTCGACACGCCCCACACCACGGCAAAGCCGATTTCATCCACATTGATCACACGATCGACGAGATGGAACAGGTCCTCGTGGCCGAACCACGTGCTCAATTGACGGAACTCGGTGGGCCTCGGCAGGCAGCTGCCGATGCGCACGTTCACGGTTTCGATGCCATGCTTGTCCCAGTACAGGCGCGCGAGCGATTCGCCCCATGCCTTGGAAAGACCGTAGAAGCCGTCCGGGCGAAACGCGCAGTCGAGCGTGAGCTTCTCTTCCACGGGGTACATGCCGATCGCGTGATTCGAGCTCGCGAACAGCATGCGCTTCGTGCCGTGGCGGCGCATGCCCTCGTAGACTTCGACGAGACCGCGCAGGTTGTTCTCGATGATCTCGGGCAGGGGACGCTCGACGCTCGTGCCGGCCATATGGATCAGCACGTCCACGCCGTCGAGCAGGCGGTCGACCACGGCGGGGTCGCGCAGGTCGCCGTGCATCACGTCTTCGCCCGCGACGAGCGGTTCGAGCGGCTTCGAGCCGGCCGCGGAACGCAGGTTCACGCCGCGTTCGAGCAGGCCCTTGCGCAACACGGTGCCGAGCTGGCCGCCCGCACCGGTCAATGCAACTTTCTTCACTGTGATTGTCCTCACGTAGAAATGCCGAAAGCCGGCACCCTCGCGGGCGCCGGCCGGTGAACAGGGCGATCAGGCCTGCACTTTGTGCGAGGGCTGGAGCGCAGGGCTGCCCGCGTTGTCCTTCTGCTCGTTCGAGATCAGTCGCCATGCCACACAGGCGCCGATGATGTCGAACAGCATCAGGCACACGAACAACGGGTTATAACCGATCGTGCTGGCCACTGCGCCGACGATGAGCGAGAACACCGTCGCGCCGAGGTAGCCGAACATGCCCGAGAGACCCGTGGCCGTGGCGACTTCGTGCTGGCCGAACACGTCCGAAGCCAGCGTGAACAGCGCGCCCGAAATCGTCTGGTGTGCGAAGGTGCCGACACAGAAGAGGGCGATCGCGGCGTAGGGGCTCGCAACGAGGCCCACGCAGGCCGGACCGACCATCAGCAGCGCGCCGGTCGTGATGACGAGCTTGCGCGAAGTGATGAGCGAGCAGCCGAACCAGCGGATGAAGAGCGGCGCGAGGTAGCCGCCCACGAGGCAGCCGAGGTCGGCGGCGAGGAACGGCATCCATGCGAACAGCGCAATCTCCTTCAGGTTCATGTGACGCACGGTGACCATGTACAGCGGAATCCACGCGCCGAAGGTCTGCCATGCCGGTTCCGCGAGCATGCGCGGAATGCCGATGCCCCAGAAGCGGCGCGTCTTGAGCACTTCCTTGAACGAGGCGCGGCGGCCGCGGGTCGACTTCTGCGCTTCGGTCTGGCCTGCGCGGATGTAGTCGGCCTCTTCCTGCGAGAGCCGCGGGTGCTCCGCAGGCATCTTGAAGAACACGAGCCACAGCGCCACCCAGATCAGCGCGCCGCTGCCGGTGACCACGAATGCGAACTGCCAGTTGAACTTGAGAATGCACCACACGACGAGCGGCGGAGCGAGCATCGCGCCGATCGAGGTGCCGGTGTTGAGCCAGCCGGTCGCAACCGAGCGCTCCTTCGCGGGGAACCATGCGCTGATGGCCTTCATGCCGGCCGGGAAGATGGCGGCTTCGGTCATGCCGAGCATGCCGCGGAAAGCCGCGAGCGCGGGCCAGCTGCCGGCCAGGCCGTGCAGCATGTTGGCGACGGCCCAGCCGAACGCGAAGATCGCGAAGCCGATCTTGATGCCCACGGAGTCGAGCACGAAACCCGCGATCGGTTGCGCGAGGGCGTAGCAGGCCTGGAAGGCCGTGACCACGTACGAGTACTGCTGCGTGGTCATGTGAAGCGTTTCAGTCAGCGTCGGTGCGGCTACCGCGAGCGAGCTGCGCGCGAGGTAGTTGAAGATGGTGCCGATCATGACGAGGCCGATGATCCACCACCGCACCCCCTTGATTGTCTTGCGTTGCACTGCGCGTCTCCTGCTGTTGGCGGGCTCTGGCACCAAGCTGTGCCTGGCCGGGATCAAGGGCGCTGCTGTTCGCATCGGGCCCTTCATGTAAGACATCATTCTATTTGCGGCAAAGTTGTAAAGCAAATATTGATGTGATGGGGATTTCCCTGATGCAGGGCCGGGGTCGGACGACCGGCGCGACGTCTGCACGGCCATTTGTTGACTTTGACCGTCATTTCTGGAGCGCGCACGCCGATCTCACGGGTATTTCGCGCCAGTCCGAAGACCGGTCGTCATACATCCTGGGGTGGCCCGCAGCGCAATGGCGGGTTGACAATTTTCGTGTTGTATTACAACAATGCGACTGATCCGCTCGACAGTTTTTCGAGCCACCGCCCGCGCCACGCGCACCACGAAACACGACAACGGACGAGACACGATGACTTCCCCCGCCATGCCCGTGAGCGATGCCGCGCTCGAACAACTGCGCCACGTTTCCAACGCCACGCTCACCACGCAACTTTTCAAACGCGGCCTGCGCAACGTCTTCCTGCAGGGCGTGAAGCCGCTCGCCGCACCGGCGCCGGGCGCTCCCAACCTGGTCGGTCCGGCCTTCACGATGCGCAATATCCCGGCGCGCGAGGACCTCGACCAGTTGAGCGCGTTCCAGAACCCCGAGCATCCGCAACGTAAGGGCGTCGAGACCGTGCCCGCGGGCGCGGTGCTCGTGCAGGACTGCCGCGGCGTGACTGACGCCGCTTCGATGGGCTCGATCCTCGCCACGCGCATGAAGGTGCGCGGCGTGGCGGGCATGGTCTCGGACGGCCCGGTGCGCGACAGCGCGACCATCGCGGCGCTCGGCATTCCGGTGTTCTGCGCGGGTGCTTCGGCGCCGCTCAATCTCTGCAGGCACCACACGATCGACCTGAACGTGCCGATCGGCTGCGGCGGCGTGGCCGTGTTTCCGGGCGACATCATCGTCGGCGATGCGGATGGCGTGGTCGTGATTCCGCGTCATCTGGCCGAGGAAGTCGCGCGCGACGCCACGGAGCAGGAAACGCTCGAGCGCTTCATCACCGAGCGCATCGAGGCGGGCGCGGCGCTGCCGGGCACCTATCCGCCGAACGAGGCAACACTCGCTGCGTACGAAGCCTGGAAGAAGGAGCAGCGTTGAGCGCGCAGCACGACGTGACGCTCGATGCGGTGTCGACGCCCCCTGTGAGGCCGCTCGAGGCACACGTTGCGCGGCGCTCGTCGGTCGGCGAGTGCCCCGTGTGGCGTGCTGAGGAAAGCGCGCTTTACTGGGTCGATATTCCCGCTCAAACGCTCGTTCGCTATGCGGTCGATACGGCGCGCCGCACCGAGTGGACGCTGCCTGAGCGCATCGGCTGCTTCGCGTTCGCGCGCGATGGCGGTGTGCTGGCGGCGCTGGAGACGGGACTTTTTGCCGTGACGCTGCACGAACCGGCCGCGAACGCGCGGGCAGGCGAGGCAAGTGTGCGGCCGCTCGCGAGCGTGGCGCACGAGGCCGCGCGCATGCGGTTCAACGACGGCCGCTGCGATCGTCAGGGCCGTTTCTGGTCCGGCACGATGGTGCAGGACGCGGCGGCGCCCGATCCGGCGGGCAAGCTCTATCGCTACACGGCGCAAGACGGCTTGTCGGCGCCCGTGGTCGAGGGGTTGTGCACGCAGAACGGCCTCGCCTGGTCGCCGGACGGCCGCACTATGTATCTCTCCGATTCACATGCGTCGAGCCGCCTGATCTGGGCCTTCGACTACGACATCGACGATGGCGTGCCCACGAATCGCCGCGTGTTCACCGATCTGCACGACTACACGGGGCGCCCTGACGGCGCGGCCGTGGACGCCGACGGCTGCTACTGGACCTGCGCGAACGACGCGGGCCGCTTGCTGCGCTTCACGCCCGCAGGGCGGCTCGAGCGCAGCGTGGCGGTGCCGGTGGCCAAGCCTTCGATGTGCGCGTTCGGCGGAGCCAACCTCGACATGCTTTACGTCACGACGATCTGCCCGCCGCAGACCGGCGAGCTGGACGGCCTCGTGTTCGCCATCGACGCCGGTGTGCGTGGCCTGCCCGAGCCCGCTTTCGCGGGTCCGCTGCGCGCGACCGACTGATCTTTGCCCTATGCCCTTAACGCGTTGACGATATGCCGCCGTTTCAGGACCGTGGCTCGGCCTGCCCGATGCGATTCACACCGGCCTCGGCCTGCGCTGGCTGGAGCCGGGAGAAACGCAGAAAGCGCAACTGCGCATCCGCGCGAGTGCGCTGCGATAAAGCGGGACAGCGCAAAAGCGTAAGCGCCCGTAAATTGGCTGCAAATTGGTAAAGCGGGACGGAAAGCGCGCAAACACCCGCAAAATGGGGGCTGGCCGGGGGCAGGTGCACGCTATCGGCGTGCCATATGACTTACAATTGACGACACTCCTGACAACCCAAAGTGCACCGTCCGATCATGTCTGAGCAGAAAGCGCCGAATATGCCGGCGCGGATTTACAGCGACATCCTCAATCGCATCATCGAGGGCGAATACAAGGAAGGGGAGCGCCTGCCGACCGAGCACATGCTCGCGGAGCGCTTCGCGACCTCGCGCCCCACGGTGCGCGAAGCGCTTGCCCAGCTGCGCGCAGACGGCATCATCGCCACGCGCCACGGCTCGGGCACGACGGTCATGCGGCGTCCCGACCCGGACGTGCGCCGTTTCGCGCCGCTCGAAACGCTGTCGGACATTCGCCGCTGCTACGAATACCGCGTGGTGGTCGAAGCCGGGGCGGCCTCGCTCGCCGCGCAAAAGGCCGAAGATGAAGACATCGCCGCGATCCAGCGCGAGTGGGACAACCTGCAGACCATCATCGAGACTTCGGGCATCGGCGCGAAAGACGACTTCGCGTTCCATATGGCCGTGGCGCGCGCCTCGAAGAACCAGTTCTTCATCACGGCGCTCTCGGGCATCCAGGAGCAGATGGTGTTCAGCATGAACCTGTCGCGCAACCTCTCGCTCGTGAAGTCGATCGAGCGGCAGCGCCTCGTGCAGCAGGAGCACCTCGAAGTGCTCGAAGCGATCCAGGCGCGCGACCCCGAGCGCGCATCGACCGCCATGCGCGCGCATCTCGAGAGCGCCGTAAACCGGATGTTCGGCTCCTGAGCGCACCTGCGCGGCGTGTGCCTTCATGGGTTCAAACGTTCTGCGCCGGCTGGCTGTTGTGACTGCGACGATCGCGGCGAGCGCGCTGATCGTTGCGCCGGCACCCGCACAGGCTCGCGCCGTGCGACCCGTCAGTGTGATCGCCGACGCGCGCATGACCGTCGATACCCCGCAAGGCCACGCACAATTCCCGCTCTATGTGAGCGCGGACTGGAACGTGCCGCGGCCCGCCGTCCAGCGCGCGGTGGTCATCGTGCACGGACGGCTGCGTAACGCCGATACCTACTTTCGCACCGCGCAGCATGCGCGCGAGCTGGCGGGCGTCGATCCGGCGGCCACGCTGCTCGTCGCCCCACAGTTTCTCGCCACCGCCGACGTGAGCGCGCACCACGCACCGGGCGACCTTCTGAGCTGGCGCGGCAACGCGTGGATGGGCGGCGCGGACGCCGCGAGCGGCGTGCCGGTGAGTTCATACGCCGTGCTCGACGACATTGCGCGGCATCTCGCCGACCGGCGTCTGTTTCCCAATCTGAAAACGATCGTGTTCGCGGGGCATTCGGGCGGCGCCCAGGTGCTGCAGCGCTACGCGATCGCTTCGCATACGGATGCGCTCGCCGCCGCGGGAATCGACGTGCGTTTCGTGGTGGCGAGTCCGTCGTCGTACGCGTATTTCGACGCGCAGCGCCCCGGCGCGAACGGCGCGCCGGCGCCATTCGACGCCTCGCGCTGCGCAGATTTCGACCACTGGAAATACGGGATGGAGAACCGGCCGGCATCCATCGCCGGGCGCACGCCCGCACAGCTCGAAGCGGACTACGTGAAGCGGCGCATCGTCTACCTGGCGGGCGGTAACGACGACGACCCGGCCTCGGCCTCGCTCGACAAGCGTTGTGCTGCACGGGCGCAGGGCGCGCAGCGCGTGGCCCGCGCGCAAGGCTTCTACCGCTACCTGCAAACCCGCCACCCGGATAGCCTGAACCAGACGTTTCATATCGTCCCCGGCGTGGGACACGACGGCGCACGCATGCTCACGTCGAGTTGCGCATTGGCGACGATGTTCGATACGCCTGGCTGCGCGCCTTGACGGCTCACGCTGCGTTGCGCCGGACCCCCCAATGGCAAACGGGCATGGAACTCGCATTGCACGAGATCCACGCCCGTCTTCAGTCCGGCTGGCGGCAGCGGTTGCCTCCGCCAGCGGAAAGTAAAGCGTAACGCTTAGGCAGCCTGCTTGGTGGCGCGCGCCGAAGCTTGCGCGACGGCCTTCGTCGCGGCCTTGCCGGCGGCGTCGAAGTTGCTTTCCGCGAATTCCACAGCCTGCTTCGCAGCCTTGTTCACCGACGTGTACGCGTTGTTGGCGGCGTTCAGCGCCGACTTGATCGCGGCGACAGCGGCTTCCGAGCCGGCCGGGGCGTTCTTCACGGCGTTGTCCACGAGCGTTTCGAGCGCGCGCTGCTGCGTTTCGTACTGCGACTGCGCGGCGGTGGCGAATTCGGCTTGCGTAGTCGAAACGATGCCGTAGACGCTGCGGCCATAGGCCAGCGCCTTTTCAGCGGCGGGCTGGGCGAAGCCGGCTTGCACGGCGAAGAAGCCTTGCGGGTCCTTGGCGGAGAGCGCGCGCTGAGCTTGTTCCTGACCTTCGGCGAACGCCGAGCGGGCCGTTTCGATGTTGAGTTCGGCGAGCTTGATCGCGCCTTCGAATGCCTTGCTCGTCAGGCCGAAGAGGGCCTCGAGACCGGCTTTCTGGTTGGCGGCGAATTGTTCGGGGGTCGGCAGGTTCATGTCTCTTTCCTTTGGGGACGCTACGCGTCGGTTTCGGTTACGAAAACAAACTTTCGGTTCGATCACCGGTTCGCGCAGACAAAGTTTTGTGCGATGCAGCAATCGAGTTCATGGTAACGCATCCATAAAACGTGTCAAGAACTTTTTTGTGCGTCGCAACAATTATGTAAACGCCTGATTTTGGGTGGAAATTTCCAACATGGCGGGAGGCCCCTAAGCTGGGCTGCGCGGCGCGTGAACCGCTTGAGCGCAGCGCTTTGCGTCTGCGCGCAAAATGGCCGTTCCCTCGGGCGAGCGCGGGGTGCCGAAGGCTGGCACCGGCGCGCAGCCCGGGTTGGTCCCCCAATCTAGCAATGGCGGCCCCGACTGCGGCTCGAACCTGCTTTCGCAGTCGAACGGGCGCGGTGCGCGCAGCCGCCATGCGCGAATCCATCAGGAGAGCGGTAATGGGTGCATCGAACGACAAGTCTCCCGGTCATTCCACGACGAGCACGGGCGCGCCGGCTGTCAGCGACCGTAACTCGCTCACGGTCGGTCCTGACGGCCCGATCGTGCTGCACGACGTGCATTTCCTCGAGCAGATGGCGCATTTCAACCGCGAGAAGGTGCCCGAGCGCCAGCCGCACGCGAAGGGCGCCGGCGCGTTCGGCGAATTCAAGACCACCGAGGATGTGTCGCGCTACACGAAGGCCGCGCTGTTCCAGAAGGGCGCGGCCACGGAAATGCTGGCGCGCTTTTCGACCGTTGCGGGCGAAATGGGTAGCCCCGACACCTGGCGCGACGTGCGCGGCTTTTCGCTGAAGTTCTACACGACCGAGGGCAACTACGACCTCGTCGGCAACAACACGCCGGTTTTCTTCGTGCGCGACCCGATGAAGTTTCCGCACTTCATCCGCAGCCAGAAGCGTCTACCCGACTCGGGCCTGCGCAATGGCCAGATGCAGTGGGACTTCTGGACCAACAATCCCGAGTCCGCGCACCAGGTCGCCTATCTGATGGGCGAGCGCGGCCTGCCGAAAACGTGGCGCCACATGAACGGCTACGGCTCGCACACCTATATGTGGGTGAACGCGAAGGGCGAGAAGTTCTGGGTCAAGTATCACTTCCATACGAACCAGGGCATGCAGTTCTTCACCAACGCCGAAGCCGCGGCGATGGCGGGCGAGGACGCCGACTTCCACCGGCGCGATCTGTTCGATGCGATCAAGCGCGGCGAGTTTCCGTCGTGGACGCTCTCCGTGCAGGTCATGCCGTACGCGGAGGCGAAGAAGTACCGCTTCAATCCGTTCGATCTCACGAAGACGTGGTCGCACAAGGACTATCCGCTCATCAAGGTCGGCACGATGACGCTCAACCGCAACCCGGAGAACTTCTTCGCGCAGATCGAGCAGGCCGCGTTCTCGCCGGGCAACACGGTGCCGGGCATCGGCCTCTCGCCGGACAAGATGCTGCTGGGCCGCGCGTTTGCCTATAACGACGCGCAGCGCGCGCGTATCGGCACGAACTTCAATCAGTTGCCGGTGAATCGTCCGAAGGTTCCGGTGCAGACCTATATGTTCGACGGCAACATGGCCTACGAACATAGCGGCAACGCGCCGACTTACGTGCCGAACAGCTTCGGCCGTCCGTGGGCGGATACGACGGGCGCGGCGGACGACGGCTGGGAAGCCGACGGCGACATGGTGCGCAGCGCCTACTCGCTGCATGCGGAAGACGACGATTTCGGCCAGGCGCACGCTCTCGTGCGCAACGTGTACAACGACAAGCAGCGCGAGGCGGTGATCCAGCAGGTGGTGGCGAGCCTGAGCGGCGTGGGCAGCCCCGTGCGCGAGCGCGTGTTCGACTACTGGAAGAAGATCGACGCCGAAGTGGGCTCGCAGATCGAACAGCAGGCGGGCAGCGGCAAGTAAGCCGTCGAAGCCACGAGAGAGCCGGAACGGGTTGCACGGCCCGTTCCGGTTTTTCTTTTGTGCGCGGCCGTTTGCGAGGCGCCGCATGGCGGCCGGCCGCCGCCAAACTGGCAGAACCGCCATCTGGTGGATTCTGCAGCGTCAGGGACGACGGGGCATAATGCGCGAGTCGCCGTGTGGCAGCATCGCGCAATCCCGCCGGCGGACCGCGTGCGGCGGGAATAAAAATGCCGCGCCGGGCGTTATCCCTACTGATCCGCAACGGCCAAGTCCACGTGAAAACTTCCCTTTCCGCCGAATCCCCGTTTGTCGGTGCCGACGCCGGCGCGCAGAAATACACGCGCGTTGCCGTGCTATTGCACTGGTTGATCGCGCTACTGATCCTCACGAACGTCGCCCTCGGCCTGACTGCCGCGCTGCTGCCCGACGGCGCGCTTTCGGACACCGCCATCCGCTTCGTGATCGATACGCACAAATCGATCGGCATTACCGTGCTCGGACTGGCCATTCTGCGCGTGCTTTGGCGTCTTACGCATCGCCCGCCGGCGCTGCCCGCCGAATTTCCGGGCTGGGAGCGCGCGTCGGCGCACGCAGCGCACGTTGCGCTCTACGTGCTGATCTTCGCGATGCCGCTTTCCGGCTGGCTGCACGACTCTGCCTGGGTCGCCGCCGCCTCGCATCCGATGTATCTCTTCGGCCTCGTGCAATGGCCGCGCATGGGCTTCATCATGAATCTCGATCCGGCCACGAAGGAACAGTTGCACAGCCAGTTCGGTGCGCTGCACACGGCGTGCAGCTATGCGCTTTATGGCGTGCTCGCGCTGCATATTGCGGGCGCGCTCAAGCATCAATGGATCGACCGTCATTCGGTGCTGCGCCGGATGATGCCGTGAGCAACAGGTAAGGGTACGACTTGAAAAACACGCTTGAAGATGCGCTCGCACGCACGTCGCCGCGCCTCGTGCCGCCTCCCACGCCATTCGCGAGCATCGCCATCCACCTCGGTGTCATGGCGCTCTGGTTCGTGCTGTTCGCGCGCGCGTTCTTCCTGCAAGGCGTGGTCGCGTGGTCCACGGGCATTGCCTATGTCGTCTACGACACGGTGTTGCTGCTGTTCGTCGCCTGGAAGGCGCGCGTGCTGCTTGCGCCTGCGGCAGCACCCGCGGACGCAGGCGCGGCGAAGCTGCCGACGCTCGGCGTGATCGTCGCCGCGCACAACGAAGCGGCCGTGCTGCCGATCACGCTCGACGCGCTGTTCGCGCAAACCCGCGCGCCGCAGCAGATCTTAATTGCCGACGACGGCTCGACCGACGGCACGGCTGCCTTGCTCGCGCAGCGCTACGGCCTGGCCGACCCAGGCGTCGGCAAGCTGAGCGCGCCTTCGCCGCAGTATCCGAATCTGCGCTGGCTGAAGCTCGCGCACGGCGGCAAGGCGCGCGCGCTCAATGCGGCCTTGCTTGCGATCGCAACGGAAACGGTCATGACCGTGGACGCCGATACGCTGCTCGAACCCGACGCATGCGCTGAGATGGCGAGCGCGTTTGGCCGCGAGCCGGCCCTCGTCGCGGCGGCGGGCCTGCTCACGCCGGTTTGCGACCATACGTTGAGCGGCCGTTTTTTCCAGTGGTTCCAGACCTACGAGTACATCCGCAATTTCATCTCGCGCTTCGCGTGGATGCGCGCCGACAGCCTGCTGCTAATCTCGGGCGCGTTTGCGGGCTTTCGCCGCGATGCGGTGATGGCCGTGGGCGGCTTCGATGTGGATTGTCTCGTGGAGGACTACGAACTGATTCACCGCTTGCGCCGTTATTCGGCGCGCAAGGGCCTGGGCTGGGATGTGCGTGTGCTGGGCACCGCCCGCGCGCGTACCGATGCGCCCGGTACGCTGACGACCTTCCTGCGTCAGCGCCGCCGCTGGTTCGCGGGCTTCCTGCAAACGCAGTACTGGTATCGCGACATGACGGGCAACCGCAAGTACGGCAAGCTCGGCCTCATGATGCTGCCCGTGAAGGCGTTCGACACCGTGCAGCCCATTTATGGACTGACGGCGTTCGCGTTGTTGATCGCCTTTTTGTTCGACGGCCGCTTTACGATCGTGCTGCCGGTGCTGGGCGTAATCGTCGGCAAGATCGCGATCGACCTCGCGTTTCATTTGTACTCCGTACATCTTTACCGGCGCTGGAGCGGCGACCGCACGCACTCGAGTTTCGGCATGGCGTTTCTTGCCGCCATCTTCGAGCCGTTTTCGTTCCAGTTGATGCGCCACGGAGGCGCGGCGCTCGGATGGCTGCATTTCCTGCTCGGGCGGCGCAAGTGGGGCGTGCAGAGCCGCACCGGGCTGGCGGCGGCGCGCAACCGCGAGAGCGCGACGTCTCAATGATCTGATTTCCGTGGCATTCGACTTGCTCCCAGGTTAAAAGGGCCGCGCCACGCGCGCGGTTCCGGCCTTTAACCGGTCAGGGAGAATCAAATGCATCGAATCAGCGTCCTCGCTTTACTCTTGCCGCTCGCACTCTCAGGCTGCCTGTCGTTTAGCAGCAGCGATCCCAACCCGCCACCGCCGCGTACCGTCGTCGTGCCGCAGCAGCCGGCCACCGAGGCGCCGCCACCCCCGCCGGGTGCGGCTTGTGTTGCGCCTTGCTGATCGATTCACTGACCTGCGGCAGCGTTGTGCATTGCGCCGTCCGGCGCTTTCGCCTCCAGCGCGTGCCGCACTTCGCGCATCAGGCTGCCCGCGAACAGCACGTCCGGTACATCGTCGAGACCCGCCGAGCGCAACGCTCGCGCGGTCCACGTGTTGCAGGTATGCAAGGCATCGTAAGTCCCTGACGCCGCGAAATAGACGCTGCCCGTATAGGGTCCGTCGGCGAGGCGGCGCGGCGCGCCATCCGCGTCGGCTTCCAGCGAAGTGCGCAGATAGCGCTGAACGCTGGCAAGTCCGGCGTCGCCCACCGGCACCTCCACGACGTTCTGCGGGCCGAAGGCCGCCTCCGGGGCCGCGCGCAGTACTGTCATCAGGACGGTAGCCTGACTCGGTATGAGTGCGCCGATCATCGTCAGCGGATCGTGGCGGCGTTCCACCACGAACTGTCTCTCTCCAAAGCCGAAACACAGGACGGTTGCGTCGTCGAAGCCGCGCGCGAGTGTGTCGACCCAGGCATCGGCGTCGCGCACCCGCAGGCAGATATCGGTATGCCAGTCGCGCTGCACGACGGCAACTGACGTGCGCGTTGGGCCGTCGCGGGCCGCCGGTTCGAGCGCGGCGGGCAAGGGACCGGCCATGTTCGTACATGCGCCGAGTGCGAGCGCGGGCACGATTGCGCAAAGCGCTTGCCACGCAGCAATTTTCGTACGACGCTCGTTCACGCAGGTCGCTTCGGTCATTGGAACTCAAGGCCCTCCAGTTGCGTGCCGCGTCTGCATATAGCGTGCCGCGCGAGCGCATTGCACCACCTTGAAGCGCAAAATCGGCGCCGCATTGGCATGCCCCGTTTCGACGCCGCCGAACCGCCCCGCGTTGCACCAATCGAGCGCATGAAACGCGCTCCAGGGCCGATGGCATACGCCTTGCTTTTTCCTGTACCGCAGCGCGCAACGCATCGTCTCGCCTCATTCATGAGACGAAACGCGGCGGCGCCCGCTGACCGAGTTGCACTCACGCGCGAGAACGAACCGATGCAAGTCCATGACGAAATGCGCGACGAGGGCGCGGTGCGCCCGCACTACGAACGCTTCCAGCAGTGGCTGGAGAGGCAGACTGGCGAGACGATGGCGCGCAAGCGCGCCGAGGCGGACCTGTTGTTCAGGCGGGTCGGCATCACGTTCGCGGTGAACGGCGACCTCTCCGGCACCGAACGGCTCATTCCCTTCGACCTCATTCCACGCATCATTCCCGCAGACGAATGGGTTCTGCTCGAGCGCGGACTGCGCCAGCGCGTGCAGGCGCTAAATCTGTTCCTGCACGACGTCTATCACGAGCGCAACATCGTGCGCGCCGGCGTGATTCCGGCCGAGCAGGTCTACACCAATGCGCAGTACCGGCCGGAGATGCAGGGCATCGACCTGCCGCTGGGCGTGTATGCGCATATCGCGGGCATCGACATCGTGCGCGATGGGCGCGACGGCGCGTTCTACGTGCTCGAAGACAATTTGCGCGTGCCCTCCGGCGTCTCGTACATGCTCGAGAACCGCAAGATGATGATGCGGCTCTTTCCTGAGTTGTTCGTTCAGCACAAGGTGGCGCCGGTCGCGCATTATCCCGATCTGCTGCTCGATACGCTGCGCTCGGTGGCCCCCGAAGGCGTGGACGATCCGACCGTCGTGCTGCTCACGCCCGGCATGTACAACTCCGCGTATTTCGAGCATACGTTTCTCGCGCAGCAAATGGGCGTCGAGCTGGTGGAGGGCAAGGATCTATTCGTAGAGGATAACTACGTATTCATGCGCACGACGCAAGGGCCGCGTCGCGTAGACGTGATCTACCGGCGTGTGGACGACGATTTTCTCGATCCCCTGGCGTTTCGCCCCGACTCCGCGCTCGGCGTGCCGGGGCTGCTCACGGCCTACCGCGCGGGCCGCGTCGTACTCGCCAATGCGATGGGCACGGGCGTGGCAGACGACAAGTCGATCTATCCGTATGTGCCCGACATGATCGAGTTCTATCTCGGCGAAAAGCCGATCCTGAAGAACGTGCCGACGTGGCAATGCCGCCGGCCCGACGATCTCGCCTGGACGCTCGAACATCTGCCGGATCTCGTCGTGAAAGAGGTGCACGGCGCCGGCGGCTACGGCATGCTGGTCGGTCCCGCATCCACTCGCGAGGAGATCGAGGCGTTTCGCACCCGGCTGCTCGCGCGGCCTGGCAATTACATCGCGCAGCCCACGCTGTCGCTCTCCGCTTGCCCAACCTTCGTCGAAGCGGGCATCGCGCCGCGCCATATCGATTTGCGGCCCTTCGTGCTCTCCGGCAAGACGATCCAGATGGCGGCCGGCGGTCTCACGCGCGTGGCGCTCAAGGAGGGCTCGCTCGTCGTCAACTCGTCGCAGGGCGGCGGGACCAAGGACACATGGGTGCTCGAATGATTCCACTGGCCCTACCACACGCACACCAAGAGGTTCGACCATGCTGAGCCGCACCGCCGATCATCTGTTCTGGATGGCCCGCTACATGGAGCGCGCGGAGAATACCGCGCGCATGCTGGACATCAATCTGAAGGCGCTCCTGCTGCCCGGCAGCGCGGACGCCGAGGCGCGCACGCATCGCGCGATGCTGCGGATCTCGGAACTGGAGCCCGCCTTCGATGCGCGACACGAGGAAACGACCAGCAGCAACGTGCTCAAGTTTCTCGTTGCGGACCCAACGAACCCGTCGAGCATCTACTCGTGCCTGCAGGCGACGCGCGAGAACGCGCGCGCGGTGCGCGGCACGCTCACCACGGAATGGTGGGAAACAATCAACGACACGTGGTTGCAATTCGTCGAGCTGTTGCGCGGCGGTGAGCTGGAAGCGCGTCCCGATGCGCTGTTCGAGTGGGTGAAGTTCCGCTCGCATCTGTCGCGCGGCGTGCGCCTTGGCACGGCGCTGCAGGACGACGCGCTCTTCTTCACGCAGCTCGGCACATTCCTCGAGCGCGCGGACAACACGGCCCGCATTCTCGACGTGCGTTTCGTCGACGTGGAAAACGCCGACTCGCGCTCGGCCGCGCGTCAGCTCGAGGACTTCTACTACTGGACCTCGATTCTCGGCTCGGTTTCCGCGCTCGAAATCTATCGCAAGGTTTACCGCGACGTGGTGACGCCCGCGCGCGTGGTGGAGCTGCTCATCCTCAACCAGCAAATGCCGCGCTCGCTGCTGGCGTCGCTGGATGGCGTCTGCACGAATCTCGCGATGCTGCGCACCGATGGCTCTCGCGAAGTGGAGCGTACTGCGGGCAAGCTGCGCGCCGAGCTGCTTTATGCGGACCTGCGGCAGATCTTCTCCCTTGGCGTGCATACGTTTCTTACGCAGTTTCTCGCGCGCGTGTACGAGCTGGGCAATCAGGTGGCGCGCACCTATCTGATGTTGCCGGTCGGTTAGCGCGATCCCGCGCTCATCGAACTCCCAATCGCCTCGATGGAGGATTGACGTCATGCAACTCGCGGTCCGGCACGACACGGTGTACCGCTACGAAGCGCCCGTGCATTATTCGATCCAGCAGTTGCGGCTGTCGCCGCTCACCACGCCCACGCAGATTGTCAAGCAATGGCAGGTCGAAGCGCCGGGCAAGCTCGATGCGTGCCGCGACGCCTACGGCAACGCGCTGATGACGCTGGTGCTCACGCGTCCGCACAAGGAAATTCGTCTGCGCGTGCGCGGCGAAGTCGAGACCGTGGCATTGCCCGATGGCCGGCTGCCCGAAGGCGAGGGCATGGTGCCGATGCACCATTTCACTTCGCCGACACGCCTCACCGAAGCCGACGAGGCACTCACGGAATTCGCGTTCAGCCTGCCGTCGCTGGACGACACCGCGGCTGTACTCGACGCGGCGTCGCGCATCACGGAGCGCGTGCGCTACGAATCCGGCGTCACGGATGTGACACACACCGCGGCGGACGCGCTGGCGCTCGGCCGTGGCGTGTGTCAGGACCATGCGCATGTGATGCTGGCGGTGTGCCGCGCGCGCGGCGTACCGGCGCGCTACGTGAGCGGATATATCGACCCCGGCGACGTGCCCGAAATGGCGAGCCATGCATGGGTCGACGTGTGGCTCGACAACGGCTGGGTGACGGTGGACGTCACGCACGCATGTTTCGCAAGCGAAAAATATTGCCGGATCGCGGTGGGGCGCGACTATGACGCAGCCGCGCCGGTTCGCGGCCGCCGCGTGGGCGGCGCCGGTGAAACGCTCGATGTCAGCGTGCACGTGAGCGCGCAACAGTCGCAGCAATAGTTTTGCCGCTATAACAAAAAGAGCGGCGAGGTCAGGGAGGCGCATGACGTACTGTGTGGCAATGGCAGTGGATGAGGGGATCGTGTTTCTCGCGGACACGCGCACGAATGCGGGTGTCGATCACGTCAGCACGTCGCGCAAGATGGCCGTGTTCGAAGAGCCCGGCGAGCGCGTGCTCGTGCTGCTCGTCGCGGGCAATCTGGCTATCACGCAGGCCACGCTGCAAGTCCTGACCGAACCGCAGGACGCGGGGCGCACCACGCTCTGGAACGCCCCGACCATGGTCGAGGCCGCGCGCGTGGTGGGCGAAGCCGTGCGCGAGGTGCACCGGCGCGACGCGGAAGCGCTCAAGACCTTCAACGTCGACTTCAACTGCAGTTTCATTCTCGGCGGCCAGATCGGCGGCCATGCCATGCGGCTGTTCCAGATCTACGCGGCCGGCAATTTCATCGAGACGTCGAGCGTCAATCCGTATTTCCAGATCGGCGAGTCGAAGTACGGCAAGCCGATCATCGACCGCGTGCTGACGCCGGGCACGCCGCTCGACGAGGCCGCGAAGTGCGCGCTCATCTCCATGGACTCGACGCTGCGCTCGAATCTCTCGGTCGGCCTGCCGCTCGACCTGCTCGTGTACGAGCGTGACGCGCTCCGTGTCACGCGATATGCGTCGCTCGATCAGTCGAATGCGTATTTCCAGATGATCCATTCGACGTGGGGCGAGCGGCTGCGCCAGGTCTTCGGTGAGATTCCCGATCCGCTCTGGACCGACGAAGGCGATGTGCCGCGCCACGAGCGCGCGACGTTGCCCAGCGCCCCGCGCGCCGCGCATGAGGGGCACGCGGGCGAACCGCGTCCCGCGCAAACGCTCGCGCAAGCCCAGCCGCAAGGCGCCGCAAGCGCGCCGCGTATGCCGCGCGACGGTTAAAAGGGCGGCTCGAGCGCTTCGTATTTTGCCTGGCCAACTGCGGAACCGGTATCCTGCTGCGTAATATTCGCGGTACGCCGCGCGCAATGCGCGTCCCCTCGACAATGGAGGCAGGCTGATGAAGCAGAACGACGAACCCAGGAACGGGCGTCCCGAAGAACCTTCCATTCCCGCCGGTCCGGACGATCCCGCGCGCCGCCGTGTGCTCGGCGGGCTGGCGGCGGTTGGCGTGGGCCTCGCGCTGGGCGGCTGCGAGACGCCGGCGCAGAGTGCGGCGGGCGCGCCGCGCAGCGCTGCCGACGCGCGCGTCGATGCCGCGCTGCGCGACCAGGTGCGCCAGATCGTCGTGATCTACGCGGAGAACCGCAGCTTCGTCAATTTGTACGGCAACTATCCCGGCGTGCAGACGCCGCTCGCGAATGTGAGCGCCGAGCGCTACGCGCAGCTCGATCGCGACGGCAAGACGCCGTTGCCGCAGTTGCCGAAGATCTGGGGCGGCCTCGTGCCCCAGGCGCAGGAGCTGGATGGCAAGCGCTACATGATCGCGGAGCATCAACTCACGGGTCTGTCCAACCGTCCGTTCCGGATTGTGGATACGCACGGCAATCCGTTGCCGAACGGCATCATCACGCGCGACCTGATCCATCGCTTCTATCAGAACCAGATGCAGATCAATGCGGGGCGCAACGACCAGTTCGCCGCGTGGGGCGACTCGGGCGGCCTCGTCATGGGCTTCTACGAGAACTCCGCGCAGACGCTGCGGCTCTGGAATATCGCGCAGCAGTACACGCTCTGCGACAACTTCTTCATGGCCGCGTTCGGCGGCTCGTGGCTCAACCACATCTTCCTGATCTCCGCGCAGGTGCCGCAATACGCCGATATCCAGACGAGCGCCGCCAGGCATCTCGCCTCCGTCGTCGAGGGCGACGATCCCACCGGTACGCGCCTGAAGGTCGCGCCGAACTCGCCGGCCTCGGCGCTCGACGGGCCGCCGAAGTTCGTGAACGACGGCCTCTTCACGCCCGACGGCTACGCCGTCAACACGATGGCGCCGCCGTATCAGCCGAGCAACGTGCGCCCGTCGGAAGACGGCAACCCGGCGCTCGCCGATCCGGCCAATCCGCGCGTGCTGCGCCCGCAGACGTACCCGACGATCGGCGACCGGCTATCGGCGAAGGGCGTCGACTGGGCCTGGTATAGCGGCGCCTGGCAGTTTGCGCTGGACCATCAGGACACGGGCGCGGTGCCCGACTTCCAGTATCACCACCAGCCGTTCAACTACTTTGCCAACTTCGCGCCGGGCACGTCCGCACGCGCGCGTCACCTGCGCGATGCGGGCCTCGGCGACGATCCGTCGACCAACCGTCTGCTCGCGGACATCGACGCAGGGCGCTTGCCTGCCGTGACGTTCTACAAGCCGCAGGGCAACCTGAACATGCACGCCGGCTATGCGGACGTCGAGTCGGGCGACCGCCACATCACGACCGTGATCGAGCACATCCAGCGCGGCCCGCAATGGGCGAACACGATGATCGTCGTGACGCACGACGAGAACGGCGGCTGGTGGGACCCGGTCGCGCCGCCCTTGGGCGACCGCTGGGGCCCGGGCTCGCGCATCCCGGCGCTCGTGATCGCGCCGTTCGCGAAGAAGGGCTATGTCGATCACACGTTCTACGACACGGTCTCGATCCTGCGCTTCATCAGCCGCGTGCATGGCCTCGCGCCGCTCGACGGCGTGGCCGCGCGCGATCAGACGTTCCTCTCGCGGGAGCAGACTCCGCCCGGCGATCTCACGGCGGCACTCGATTTGGCCTGAGTGCTGCACGCACGGATGCATCGCGGGAGAACGGGCGGCGGCCGTCGCGAAACGTTTGCGCCGCCGCCCCGGGTTGCCCATCCGGAACGCAATTTGATGCATCCGCGACACAAGCGACGAACTCTCTATCCGATCAATGAGTTGGCGCGCTCGCCAGGCGGTTATCAACAGGTTTGTCACCAAAAACTGTGGACAACTTTGCTGCGCAAAAAACATGCATTTTTCATGTCGTTTGCGAGCTTCCCGTTTCCATTCAAGGACTTGATGCGGATGTCCAGAACTTGCTAACAGGGCTCTCAACAAAATCTGTGGAAAACCCTCCGCGCGTTTCCCCCCAAAACGCCGCCGCTGCAACAAACGGCAACGCTGCGCACAATCCGAATCGCATCAAGCACTTGGTGCAGTCGTCCCAGGGTTACGCACAAGGCTGTCCCCCAAAGTTGTGGATAGCGCACCCAGATGTTGATCGCTGCGGGCTCAACCTTGCACAGTGTGGGAGTTCGGCCCGATAATCGCCGTCGATATGGCCGTCGCGTGACCGCGCGTGCACGGGCAACTCTCTCCTCGCCACTACCCGCCGCGCCGTGCTCAAAAACTCGCGCTTTGCCGGTCTTCTGCGTATTCCTGGTTTTCTGCCACTCGCCGGCGCCACCCTGATGCTCGGCGTGGCGATGTCCTTCACCGCGCCTTATCTCTCGCTCTTCGGCGTCGAGCGCGCCGGCATGACGCCGTTCCGGCTCGGTGTGTTCATGACCGCGATTGCCACGAGCGGCGTGATCGCGAGCACCGCGGCGGGCCGCTGGAGCGACGCCACCGGCAAGCACCGAACCCTGCTGCTCGTCTCGCTGTGTGCGGCCACGCTCGGCTATCTCTGCCTGTGCGTCGTGCGCGATTACCGGCTTCTGCTGCTCGTGGGCATTGCGTTCATCGGCGCGGGCGGCTGCGCGCTCTCGCTCGTGTTCTCGTTCAGCCGTGCGGCGCTGCCCGCGAGCGACGACGCCGAGCGGACCTTCGCGAGCGCGACGCTGCGCACGATCCTTTCCGCCGCGTGGGTGTTCGGGCCCGCGGTCGGCGCGCTCGTGCTGGCGGCCACGAACTTCTACGGGCTCTTCCTGTTCGCGGCGGCGAGCTTCGCGGCTTGCGGCACGATCGTCTGGCGCATGCGCGAGCCGCGCCATGACGAACACGCCACGCAGCATCTGATGGCGCGTCCCACCGCCGGCGAAGTCGCGCAGGAGATCGATGCTCGGAGCGAGGCGCAGTACGAGGGCCAACCGCTCACGCAGGCCGAAGTGCAGCCGGGTGCGCCACGCGACCCCGCAACGCTTCCGGCGGCTAAGGCAACGGCAAAAGCGAAGGTCAGAGCGGCGCGCGCGCCGGTGCCCGCCGCCGAGGGTTCGCAGAAAGACATCATGCGCGCGATCGTTGCGCTCACACTCATCGGCCTGGCCGCCAATGCGACGATGATCGTGCTGCCGCTCTACATCGTCCATGGCCTGCAGGGCACGCGCATCGACGTGTCGATCATGCTCGGCCTCGGCGCGCTCATGGAGATACCGATGATGCTCGCGCTCGGCGCGCGCGCCTCGGTGCTGGACAAGTCATGGTGGCTGGCCGCCTGCGCCGTGGTGCATGCCGTCTACTTCGTCGCGATGTCGCTGGCGCCGGGCGTGCACGCGCTGATCCCGATGCAGATCCTCAACGCCTTCGTGGTGGCCGTTACGTCGTGTCTCGGCATGACGTTCGTGCAGGATCTGATGCCGTCGTCGCCGGGGCGCGCAACGGCGCTGTTCTTCAACGCGTCGCGGCTCGGCTCGATACTGTCGGGCGTGCTTTCCGGCATGCTCGTGCAGGCGTTCGGCTATCGCGGCACGTTTCTTGTTTGCGGCGCGCTCGCGCTGTGCGCGCTGGTGCTGTTCGCCGTACCCGGCGAGCAGTATCCGAAGATGGCGCGTGCCGTGCGGCGTTATCTGCGTGAGCGTTCAGGCAAGCGGGATTGATTCATGCCGTGCGGCCCAGTCAGTGCCTGTGTCAGTGCATGTAGGTGACGCGGCGCGAGCGGTCGCTCAACCGCACGCCCGCGTCGAGCAGCGCGATGGCGAACCAGCGCGCGGTCTTGAGCATGCCGCTCACGCTCGGCATCGGCAGCCAGTCGTTGAGCAGTTGCACGGCGGCCTCGCTGCGCGTGGACTGCAGGAGCGCGATCACCTGCAGCAGCGAGCCTTCATCCTTCGCGAGTTCGGAGGCGCAGCGGCAGCGCGTATCGAGCGGACGGCACGAGGCGCGGCACAGGGTGCCCATCAGCAGATCGAAGTAGCCGAAGCCTTCGCCGCCGAGCCCCGCGTCGGCGAGCACGCCGCGCCAGCTTTCGGCCTTGCCGTAGGCGTCGCAATGCGGTCGCAGCCAGGTGCGCACGGCGCGCAGGACGGTCTGCTCGGCGGTGTCGGGATGATGGACGAAGGTGTCGTCGATCAGCGTGTCATTTCTCGCGAAAGGGGTGGTGTAGTTCATGGAGCCTCCGGTCCCGCACAAATCATTCGGGTGGTGCCGGGTCGTCCGGCATGGGCTGTATTCTGGGACAAATGGTGGCTAAATGCAAATGATTCTCATTTGGAAAAATGAGCCGCTGCGCAACGGCGGCCTCGCACACCCAGTAAGGGACTGTTCCATCCAGCGCCCTTAATTGCGGGGACACAAGCCGTTAAAGTGCCGGCCATGCGTGTTCCAGTGTTCTGGCGCAACGTGAGAGTTGGCCCCGGCCCCATGAAGGCCGGGGCTTTTTTTTGCATCGCGCAAGGGCGCGCGGGGCGGGCCTGGCACGCGTTGTGGAGGGCGCCGGGGACCTGACTTCGATGCATAAGTCATTGAACCGAAAGAAACAAGTAAGGTATTATTTCGGCCGCGCAGCGTGACAGCGTGCCGCGCGTCATGGCGCCCAGAAGGTCGAAAGCGCTGCTTTCGCGATCAAAAATGGGTGGTAACAGCCCGTTTGTTGTTTTTTCTCTTAGTACGTTCTTGAATAAAAACAATGACTTGCGTCAATCTTAGATCCGGCCCGTGTTGTTGCGCTGCAAAACTTCCGTATTCCGTTTACCCTCGTTAACCCTTGAACGTGTGTTGCATTTCGCCTCGTCGCTGACAAATACATTACAGCCAGCCTGGTTCGATTTTCACCCCGCGTCAATCTTTCAAGTTGCTTGCGTACCTGAACGTGCGCCGTGGAAGCTATTTGCTCCGCATTTTTGAGGTCCTGTTGAAATGCAATCCGTTCCATTCCTGAGTCTGGCGATCTGGATTCCCATCCTGTTCGGCGTGGCCGTGCTGCGCCTCGGGTCGGATCGTCATCCGCAGCGTGCCCGTTGGCTGTCGCTGGTTGGCGCCGTCGTCGGTCTGCTGCTGACCCTCCCGCTCATCGCCGGCTTCGACAACCACGCGGCCGGCATGCAGTTCGTCGAATTCCGCGACTGGCTGCCTGAGTTCGGCGTGGCGTGGCGACTCGGGATCGATGGTATTTCGATGTGGCTCGTGGTGCTCACCGCGTTCACGACGCTCGTGATCGTGATCGCTTCGTGGGAATCGATCACGGTGCGCGTCGCCCAGTACTTCGGCGCGTTCCTGATTCTCTCGGGCCTGATGGTCGGCACCTTCGCCGCGACCGACGGCATGCTGTTCTTCGTGTTCTTCGAAGCCACGCTGATCCCGCTGTACCTGTTGATCGGCACGTGGGGCAATGCCCGCCGGACCTACGCCGCGGTCAAGTTCTTCTTCTTCTCGCTCGCCGGCTCGCTGCTGATGCTGGTGTCGATGCTGTACCTCTACAGCCAGTCGCACACCTTCGACATGTCGGTGTGGCACAACCTCACGCTCGGCTTCATCCCGCAGATCCTCGTGTTCATCGGCTTCTTCGCGGCCTTCGCGGTGAAGGTCCCGATGTGGCCGTTTCACACGTGGCTGCCCGACGTCCACCTCGAAGCGCCGACCGGCGCGACCGTGATGCTGGCCATGCTGAAGCTCGGCGGCTACGGCTTCCTGCGTTTCACGCTGCCGATCACGCCCGACGCTGCGCACTTCTTCGCGCCGGCGATCATCACGCTCTCGCTCGTGGCCGTGGTCTACTCGAGCCTGCTCGCGCTCGCGCAGACCGACATGACCAAGCTGCTCGCGTACTCGACGGTCGCCCACATGGGTCTCGTCACGCTGGGCCTCTTCCTCTTCAACCAGATCGGCACCGAAGGCGCGATCGTGCAGATGATCTCGTACGGTTTCGTTTCGGGCGCGATGCTGCTCTCGATTGGCGTGCTGTTCGACCGCACGAAAACGCGCACGATCTCGGCTTACGGCGGCGTCGTCAACGTGATGCCGCGCTACGCCACCTTCATGATGCTGTTCTGCATGGCCAACCTCGGCCTGCCGGGCACGTCGGGCTTCGTGGGCGAGTTCATGGTCATCATGGGCGCGATCCGCGTGAACTTCTGGGTCGGCGCGATCGCCGCGACGACCGTCATTCTGAGCGCGGCGTACACCCTGTGGATGTACAAGCGCGTGATCTTCGGCGCTGTGGCGAACAAGGGCGTTGCGAAGCTGGCCGACATCGGCCGCCGCGAAACGCTGATCTTCGCTTCGCTCGCAGCGTTCGTGCTGGCAATCGGCCTCTACCCGAAGCCGATGACCGACGCGATCGAACTGTCGGCGGCGAACCTCGTCACCCAGGCCGGTCGCAACAAGCAACCCGTCGACGAAGCAGCGCCTGCTGACGCAGTGCGAGCTGGCACGGACGTTCGTGCTCAGCACTCGCCGACGTGATCGCTGAAGATTGACGGCGCAACCAACGCGCCGCATCGCCTCCGGGCGCTGCGGCGCGTTGTTGCGTCCAAGGGTTTTCGAATTTTGAGATTCGAGAAGTAGCCGCGGCGGGCCGCTGTCAAGGGCAGAGCAGGGCGCGACGTGCGTGTGTTTCCGAGGCGCGACAAACCTCGCGAACACATGCGACAAAGTGTCTCAATCTTCTTTTGACAAAGGTCATTTTCCACATTCATTGATTGCGAAATATCAAAGCGGCTGTATGATGCGGGCGCGCTTCCTTTGTCGGATGTCAGGGGACGCGTCCGGAACTATTCAATGAATGAATTTCAGGCAAACGTGATGAAAAGAACGACCTTTCAAAGGTTACTGCTTCCCATCAGCGCCGGATTGGCCTTGTGTCTTTCCGGATGCAACATGGAGCTCCTTGACCCCAAGGGAAGTGTGGGCGTGGCGGAAAAGCAGCTGATTGCGACCTCCACATGGGCCATGCTGATTGTTGTGATCCCCGTGATCGTCCTGACGCTGTGGTTTGCGTACCGCTACCGCGCGTCGAACCGTAGCGCCACGTACGACCCGAAGTGGTCGCACTCGACGGCGATCGAAGTCGTCGTCTGGACCATTCCGACACTGATCATTCTGTTCCTCGCCGTGCTCACGTGGAAGACCACGCACGAGCTCGACCCCTACAAGCCGCTCGAATCGAACGTCAAGCCGATCAACGTCGAAGTTGTCGCGCTCGACTGGAAGTGGCTGTTCATCTACCCCGATCTCGGTATCGCGACGGTGAACCAGCTGGCCGTGCCCGTTGGCACGCCGGTGAACTTCAGCATCACGTCGGATTCGGTGATGAACTCGTTCTTCATCCCGCAGCTTGGCACCCAGGTTTACGCGATGGCCGGCATGCAGACGCGTCTGCACCTGATCGCCGACCACGCTGGCGACTACGCCGGCCTCTCGGCGAACTTCAGCGGCAAGGGCTTCTCGGACATGAAGTTCCGCACCCTCGCCACCAGCCAGCAAGACTTCGACGCGTGGGTCCAGAAGGTGAAGGCGTCGCAGACGCAGCTTTCGATGGATCAATACGCGACGGTCGCACAGCCGAGCGAGAAGGCTCCGGTGGAGTACTTCTCGACAGTCGACCCGAAGCTCTTCAACAACATCATCGCGAAGTACAACAACGGCCACGTCACGAATTTCAGTGACCCGTCGTGCGTGACCAAGGGGTAAACCAGGCATGTTCGGAAAACTTACACTGGACGCCATTCCGTATCACGAGCCGATTATTCTCGGCACGATGATCGGTATGGCCGTCATCGGCGCATTCGTGCTCGGTGGCATCACTTACCTCGGTAAGTGGAAATATCTGTGGACGGAGTGGCTGACGAGCGTCGACCACAAGCGTCTGGGCGTGATGTACATCGTGCTCGCCCTCATCATGCTGCTGCGCGGCTTCGCCGACGCGATCATGATGCGTACCCAGCTTGCGCTTGCGTACAACGCGCCGGGCTACCTCCCGCCGCACCACTACGACCAGATCTTCACGGCTCACGGCGTGATCATGATCTTCTTCATGGCCATGGCTTTCATGGTTGGCCTGATGAACATCATCGTTCCGCTGCAGATCGGCGCACGCGACGTCGCGTTCCCGTTCCTGAACTCGCTGTCGTTCTGGATGACCGCAGTCGGCGCCATCCTGCTGATGATCTCGCTCGTCGTGGGTGAGTTCGCAATGACGGGTTGGCTCGCGTATCCGCCGCTTTCGGAGCTTGCGTACAGTCCGGGGGTAGGGGTGGATTACTACCTGTGGGCGCTGCAGATCTCCGGTGTCGGCACGCTGCTGACCGGCGTGAACTTCTTCGTCACCATCATCAAGATGCGTGCCCCCGGCATGACGATGATGAAGATGCCGGTGTTCACGTGGACGGCGCTGTGCACGAACGTGCTGATCATGGCCGCGTTCCCGATCCTGACCGTCACGCTCGCGCTGCTCGGCCTCGACCGCTACATCGGCACGCACTTCTTCACGAATGACGGCGGCGGCAACGCCATGCTGTACCTGAACCTGATCTGGGCCTGGGGTCACCCCGAGGTGTACATCCTGATCCTGCCGGCGTTCGGTATCTTCTCGGAAGTTGTCGCGACGTATGCCAGGAAGCCGCTGTTCGGCTACAAGGCAATGGTCTACGCGACCTGCGCGATCATGGTTCTGGCGTTCGTCGTGTGGCTGCACCACTTCTTCACGATGGGTTCGGGCGCCGATGTGAACGCGTTCTTCGGTATCGCCACGATGATCATTTCGATCCCGACGGGCGTGAAGATCTTCAACTGGCTGTTCACGATCTACCGCGGCCGCCTCGAGTTCAACTCGGCGGTGCTGTGGACGATCGGCTTCATGGTCACCTTCACCATCGGCGGCATGACCGGCGTGATGATGGCGATCCCGGGTGCGGACTTCGTGCTCCACAACTCGCTGTTCCTGATCGCGCACTTCCACAACGTGATCATCGGCGGTGTGGTGTTCGGGTATCTCGCCGGCATGAACTACTGGTTCCCGAAGGCGTTCGGCTTCAAGCTCAACGAAAAGCTCGGCAAGCGCGCGTTCTGGTTCTGGCTCTCGGGCTTCTATGTCGCCTTCACGCCGCTGTACGTGCTGGGCTTCATGGGCGCAACCCGCCGTCTGAACCACTACGACAATCCGGCATGGCATCCGTGGATGATCATCGCGTGGGTTGGCGCCGTGCTCGTGGCAATCGGTATCGCACATCAGCTGCTGCAGCTGTACGTCTCGATCCGCGACCGCAACCTGCCGGAAAACCGCGACTTGACGGGCGATCCGTGGGGTGGCCGTACGCTGGAGTGGGCGATCTCGTCGCCGCCGCCGTCGTATAACTTCGCGATCATTCCGCACGTGAGCGAACTCGACGAGTTCCAGCACCTGAAGGACACCGGCCGCGAAACCGTGGACGTCGCGAACACGAAGTACACCGACATCCACATGCCCTCGAACACGAGCGCGGGTCTGTTCATCGGTCTCTTCAGCCTGGTGCTCGGCTTCGCTGGCATCTGGCACATCTGGTGGCTCATGATCGCTGGCTTCGTCGGCATTCTCGCGACGGCTATTGGCTACAGCTTCCAGAAGAACGAAGGCTATTACATCCCGGCCGCCAAGGTTCGGGCAGACGAAGAAGCGCGCGAGCGCGCACTGGTCAAGGCGTTCGCCGACAAGCAACGCAATGGCAAGGTTGAAGCAGCACTGGAGGCCAACTGATGTCGACGCATACTAGTGCGGCCGCACACGCGGAGCACGATCACCACGATCACCCGCCGTCACACTCGGTGTTCGGCTTCTGGCTGTACCTGATGACGGACTGTATTCTGTTCGGCTCGCTGTTCGCAGTGTTCGCCGTGATGCAGAACCAGTTCGCAGGCGGCCCGACGGGCAAGGACCTGTTCGACATTCAGGGCGTGGCCATGGAAACGGCAGTGCTGCTGCTGTCGTCCATCACGTACGGTTTCGCGATGATCGGCGCGCACAAGCAGCGCAAGGGTCAAGTGTTCGTCTGGCTGGCGATCACCTTCCTGCTCGGCGCAACGTTCCTGTATTTCGAACTGCACGAATTCGCGAACATGATCGCGGAGGGCAACGGTCCGCAACGCAGCGCGTTTCTCTCGTCGTTCTTCACGCTGGTTGCCACCCACGGTATCCACGTGACGATGGGCATGATCTGGATGGTCGTCCTGATGGTTCAGGCCTTGAAGGCGCCGGTTCTGGGCGAGCGTGAAATTCGCCGCCTGACCTGCCTGAGCCTTTTCTGGCACTTTCTGGACATCGTCTGGATCTGCGTGTTCTCCTTTGTCTATCTTGCGAGCGTGATCTAAATGAGTGCTCATCCTATCCATGAAGAAGAAAGCCACGGCAGCGTAGGCAGCTACCTGGTTGGTTTCGTCCTGGCGGTGGTGCTCACGGCCGCTTCGTTCTGGCTCGTGCTGCATGGCGGCTTTTCGCGCGAAACCGCGCTGCTCGGCCTCGCCGTGCTGGCAGTCGTGCAGATCCTGGTTCACCTCGTGTTCTTCCTGCACATGAACACGTCGTCGGGCCAGCGCTGGAACGTGACGGCATTTGGCTTCACGGTATTGACGGTCCTGATCGTGGTCGTCGGTACGCTGTGGGTCATGCACAACGTCAGCATGAACATGATGTCGCGTTAAGCGCATTGCAGTCGGGGAGCCTTGCTGCATAAGGCTCTCCGACCGTTCCCCTCTGCAGTTCCCCCTCCAGCTACCAGCCTAGCTACCATTCCCCACCTGTTGCGTGCGCGCGGCGATGAAGTCGGTCAGACTGTCGTCTGTGATTGCCGATGCGCGCGTGCCCAGTTTCACTAGCGTCAATTCCCCTGCGCGAACGAGGCGATAGATCGTCGGCTTCGACACGCTCAGCATGTGCGCGGCGGTCTTGATGCGGTGCAGTCTCGGAAGTGGTGTTCTCATTTGCTATTGCCCTCGTAGGTGAGAAGTTCGGTGACGATCTCGCCGGTGTCGACGAAGTAGTAGTCCGAGTCGGTCAGGTTGTTGATCAGGAAGCGTTCGAAGTCGGCTGGCGGCGTGGCGCGCTGGATGCGCTGCCACTTCGCTGGTGGACCACGCCAGGTCGGTTCGACGCCGACGGCGCGCGCGGCGGCCAGGTTGTGGTGCCCGTCGACGATGAGTCGGTAGCGGCGGCAGCGCAGCTCGAGCTCCGCGACCCGGACGATGAACATCCGGAAGCGCGCCGCCTTATCCGCGACCGTCGCCGGGTCGAGGAAGCGCTGCGAGGAGATGAGCGGGGCGGGCGTCACGCGAGATCCCCGGTTGGCTCTTCGACGGACGGCGCCCCAGGCTCATCCGGTGCTGGCGGGACCGCGAAAACGGCTAGTGCCTCGTCGCAGTGCTTCACGATGCTGGCGGCATGCTCGCGCACCGCATTCATGCCCCCATAGGTGTTCAGGACACCGCTGGCCATCACCGCACGAACGGCTCTACCGATTTGCTCGCTGGTGCCCCAGCGGCTGATCTTGACGCCGCTCGCGCGCTCGATTGCTTCGATCTGCTCATGCAGTTCTGTGGCGTGCGAGGTCTTCGACGCGATCTCGCGCGCGATGCGTTTCTCATCACCCTCGCGCAGCCGCAGGACCTCGGCCGCCACGGCGGCTTCCACTAGACCTTCGTCGACCTCGCTGGCGCGGCGCAGCATCGCCGCAACGAAGTTGCGCGTGACCGGCTGCGCAGTGAGTTTCGGCGCGGCGGCTACCTGTCGGATCTTGTTGGCCGTTTGGATCTCGTAATGTCCCCACGTCGGCGGAAGTTCGCCCGGCGCGATAACTGCTGGCGGACAGATAATCCACCAGCGATCGCAATATTGCTGCACGGGTGCCGACTTCTCCGGGTTCTTGAGTTCGCGCAGCCAGTCGCTGCGCGATACCTTGATCTCGAAGCCATGTGTCTCGAGTCCGCGGGATGGGTAGAGGTTCATGGCGACCGCATCCGCCCAGCGGTTGTGGCGACCGCCGGTTGCATCTCCGACCTCGAAAAAGAGTGCCCACTCCGGAGCGCAGAAGCGAGCGCGTAGAGCGGCTCGAACGTCGTGCGTCTTCATTGGGCACCTCGCGGGAATTCGTCGCTCATGCGCTGCTCGGCTGGGTGCGCGGCACGGGCTTGCCAGCCCTCCCACCTGCAGGCAGTCGATGTACCCTCCAGATAGCCGGCGCCACGGCGCGTGCCCTTGATTGCTGCGGCGCGCGGACCGTCTGACAGATTGCGAAAGTTCCACGCCTCGAACGCCGCGCGCTCGTCGGGCTGTGCCGCCGGCGTCTTGGCCTTCGCGATCAAATCGCGCACGGCGTCAGGAATATCTGTGTCGGCCGGATAGCCCGCTTCTCCGAGAAGGCGAACGACTGCGAGCAGCGTGCCGCCTAATCTCGTATCATCGCTCGCGGCTGCCGCAGCAGGGGCGACGGGAGCGGCACGCTTCGAGGGTTTCTTGGCGCCCAGCTCACCGCGAGCGTACTTCGCGAAGCCAGCAAGTTCCCATTCGTCGGGTTCGATATGGGAGGCGAATTGAAGCAGCTTGTCGACACCACACGCGCGCACGATCTCCTTCCACAAAACACCCTGATCGTGAACCGCTATCACCTGGAGCGCTGTGCATACGCCGGCGAAGAAATTAGCATCTGCAGACGCTCGCGCTGCATCGGAAGAGGCGAGAGCAGTGCGCACCGCCGCCTCGATTGCTCGGGCGAATTCGTGAACACGCGTGGCATAGATGCCACCCGTCGGGTTTCGACGCCCTTCGTTAGCGAAGGCATCGATCTGTTCATCGGTCAGTTGTTTCGTATCCATCAATAGTTGTCCTTATCGTATCCGGGGATGCGAATAGCACCCGCTCTACTGGTTCGATTAAATGTCGCGGGCGGTAGGGGCGTGGACGTCTGCTTGCGCCACCGGCCCGAAGTTCAGGACATCAACCAGCTTGACGACGCCATACCCATGAGCGTGCAGCAAGTCGATCAGATGGCCTGGGCGCACGAAAACGGCGTCATCGGGTACCGGAGTGCTGTCGAACTGACGGCGCTCGTTGAAGAACGCGAGGTGGCTCTGGGTCCGCGGCCCGGTCGTGACGAAAGGCGGTTGGCTGCAGGGATCGGCCACCGGCGTTTCGACAGGCCGATCGAAGATGGGATTCTCCATCCTGTCGTCATCAGGGTACGTGAGAGCATAGACTGCCTCAGCGCTGTGCCGCATTGCGATCGACACTGGATCGTCGTATTTCGCCAGCGCGGCGATGGCAAGCGCCATCACGCCGCACGCCTGAGTGTGCGTCTTGAAGCAGCCGCGCCGGCGCACGGTGTGCGTGCCGTCTGGGTTCGGTGAGATATGAATGTAGTCTGCCCCCCAGGCCGCTTCCGCAGACGGCGCGGGCGTGGACACTGCGAGAAAAACGCGAATGACCTTCAGGTGGAATGCCGGGCTGATCCACGCGGCGTAGGCGATCACCAGCTCGCGGCAGGCGTAGGTGCCGCCGTTGCGGCCCCTCACCACTTTCAGGAAAAGGTGCAAATTCGCACCTTTCTCGAAATTCCCCATTTCTGGGTATTTTCCGAGCTCGGCAATCAGCGCTTGGGTTTGGTCGAGGCGCAGGAAGCGGTTGGGCTCGTGCTTCGCCTCGCCGCCGCTGGCCTTGTGCAAGTCGGTAAGCGAAAAAAGACCGTCGAGTTCGTGGATTTCGAACGCGTCGATGGCGAGCGGATTGCGGGAATGGTCGAGCGCGAGTGCGCCTTGGGCATTGCTCATGATGAGGCTCCTTTTGACGGCCTGATTGACCGCCCTCCGTCGCCAAACGGGGGGCAGCCACCGAGCGGGGTTGGCGAACCGGCCAAAAGGAAACCGGCAGACCCGAAGGTCTCCCCGCCCGGGGCCGCCCATAGGAGCAACTGCCGAGCGCGCACAAACAACAAAGCCGCGAGTCAATGAATGACGGCGCGGCTGCTGTGCGCCTTTTGATTCCGGGTCGCCAAACCCGTGTGCCTTTGTATCGGCAACACGCGCAGTATAGGCACCCGGAAAGATGATTGCAACTGGGGTCATTTCGCTTTCCTCTTTGTCAGACCGGCGGGAATTCGTCGTGCGTGCGGCCGTCGAGCAGCCTCCCGGTGTTCTCCTTGCCTACGCGGTGCATGAGCATTCGGCCATCGAGTCGCACGTTCCCGGCGGCGACCAGGCGATCGTGCGTGTCGAATGGCGGCACGTATCCCTGTGACAGCAGCCGGAACTCTCCCGACGGCAATACTCCTGCTGTGTCTTGATAGCCAGGTCGTTCGCCCCAGTCTTTGTCCGTCCATTCGCCCCACTGCTTGTAGAAAAAGGGAACTCCCGCGGTGGCGCACTGATCACGCAGCGCGCGCGGCCACGAAGGATGCATCGGGCGCGCGCCGGGGCCGCTCTCGCCGCCGCAGATCACCCAGTCGATCGACGGATATCGCTCGGCACGGTTGCAGTACGGCAAGTGATGCCACTGAAACGCATCACCGAAATAGCCCGGGCTGTGCGTGTAGTTCACATCCGTGAGGTCGATGGGGCCGAGCATCGGCTCGACGCTCAGGAACCGTCGGCGCGCGGGTACCTGCATGAGCTTCGGCACATCCCGGAGAGCCTCTTCCTGATTGACGATCGTCGCGCCCACCCAGACGTTGTCACGGCCGGCACACCAGTCGTGTGAGGGAAGCAGGCGCATCACGTTGCCGATGCGCTTCGTGAGGAGCAACCAGTCCAGATTCGGCGTGAGCTCGATAAGATTGAACAGATCGCGGCGCCATGCCGGATCGACAGCGTTGTCGAACACGTCGGCGAGCGACGCGCAGAACACGCGCTGGCGCCTGTTGTGCGCGGCAAAGAAGTCAGCGTGCGCCTTGTTCCACCGCAGGGGCTTGCGCCAGTTGCTGGCGGATGTGCGCACGCGCTTGCCGTGTGGCCCCCATTGGGTGAGACCGAGGCGCGTGTCCATCATCGCTTCGGCATAGCAGTGATCGCATCCGGGCGATACCTTTGTGCAACCGATAAACGGATTGAACGTGTGATCGGTCCATTCGATTTTTGAGTTCTCAGCCATTGTTGCTTCCTTGCGGTGCGCGTTCTGCCTTTAGGCGCTCGTGGATCGCGCTGATCTCTTCGCCCACGGCGTTCCGCCAATGGGTGCCGTGTCGCAGCGCGAGCTTCGTGAACCAGTGCAGCACGTGCGCCTGCTCGTCTTCGGAACTCCGCGGGATTGGATATCCCGCAGCCTGAAGAAGGTGCGCGACCGGCGCGCACCTAAAATTCGGCCAGCCGAGTACTTCGCGCAGCTCGGGCGTGAGTTCATCGGGATAGGCGGGCAGCGGCGTGGCCTCGAGCGCAGCGCGCGCGGCGGCAACGTCGTCGGCCGCCCCGAAAATCGTCACGCCGGCGACCGTGCAGGTCGTCTCGTGTGGCTTGACGGTGAGCGTCGTGCCGACGGCTGCATGGTTCACGTTTATGGGGTTGCGGTTACCTTCGATCTGCATGGTGGTCACCTTGGCTCACGGACGGCCTGTGTTCGGGAAGGGCCATGCCTCTGTCGCCTGCGGCTTTCGCTTCGACGTCGGCTTCGCGTTGCCGACTGCCGCGGCCTTGGCGACCACGCGCACTGCCGCTCGCTTCTTCGGCAGGCCTTGCTTCGCCGTGGCCGGCTGTTTCGTCGACGCACGCTTCTTCGCGGCCGGCGCTTCCTTCGCGGACCGCTTCGCGCGCGCCGCGGTGTTCATCGCGTAGTGCAGGCCGCGCAGCGGTGCGGGAAGCCATCCGGAATCGCGCAGCTGCGCTTCGGCCAGTTCTGCCGCCTCGGTTTTCTTGGCCGCGCCCACCGCCTTCACGACGTCTGCACTCGCGCCGGCTTCCTGCAGTGCGGCGACGGTGACGGCCTTCGGCACCTGGTTGAGGAACGACTCGCGCGTCGGTTGCCACCAGTCCGCCAGATCAAGGCCGATCGCATCCTCGACGGCTGCGAGCGGGCGCGAGGCGGACTCGCTTCCCACGATGGCGTTGAGAGACGTCGCTGTGCAGAAGCAGAGGATCTCGATTACCTCAAGCTCGGACTGCTGGGAGAGCCAGCCGAACAGGTCCGCGGGGTTCTCGGGCAGACGCTTGAGGAGCTCTGCGCGCCTGGCTTCGATCGCGAGCCATGCCTTCGACGTTTCCAGTTGCTCGCCGGCTGCGCTGAGCAGCGTCGCGGACTGCGAAGTCGGACTGATGTGCACGCCCGCGGCGCCGTACCAGCCGCCGCGGTAGATCAGTTGTGTTGCGAGCTGCGCGCAGAGCAGATCCAGAGCGACGCGCGGGCAGTCGAGCAGATGGGCGGCGAGGGCGGCGGTGCGGTTTGCCGTCAGCTTGCGCATGAGCGCCTCGCTGAAGCCGGACGGCTCGGGCTCGCCACGCTCGACGGCGGCCGCGCGCGCGGTTTCCTTTTCCTTCGCCTTCTGTGCCTTCGGATCGGGTGGCGCGATCATGCCGCGGTGGATCTCGAGCACGCCCTGGTGATTCACACCGAGGATCGCGCCAGCGCCTTTCTTCTGGCGATCGCTATAGGTTTCGAGCGAGCCCTTCAGTTCGTTGATGA
>NZ_JBFPKI010000099.1:0-255 GCF_040948675.1 Paraburkholderia sp. BR14312 | reverse complement strand
ACGGAGCCGAAGCGATCCGATGCCAGTCCGACGTAGGCCTGGCGACCGAACAGGTCTCCGCCTTGCAGCAGTTTTCCGTTGGTCACGCTAAAGCCGTTCTCGACGGTGAACAGCGTCTTGAGTCCATTGCCGAGGTCTTCGACGCCACGCAGCCCCCATCGGCTGCCTTGCATGTTGCCGCTCGCCAGCGTGTAGAGCTTTTGACCGCCGGAATTATTATTGAAAGCGAAGCCCGCATCGACAATGCCATACAGC
>NZ_JBFPKI010000098.1:0-255 GCF_040948675.1 Paraburkholderia sp. BR14312 | reverse complement strand
CTCGCGGCAAAGAATGCACGGACGGCGTGGGCCATGCTGATACGAAATCAGCCCTTTCAGGCGAACCATGTGCCTACGCGATCCAGCTTGACGGATTGACAAGTCCCGCTATTAGCAGTGAAACAGCGTTCACTTCCAGAGGTTGCTTGAGCAGACTTCAATTCGATGGCAGAACGGTCGGACCGTGGTGGGCCAAACCCGCTTTGCACCAAGGGCAACCAAGCCCGAGGCTCTGATGGGGTACCCATTCGCGGA
>NZ_JBFPKI010000097.1:0-256 GCF_040948675.1 Paraburkholderia sp. BR14312 | reverse complement strand
CGATAACCGTCGCGTATCAGGCTCGCCATCCCGCACCAATCGCGGCGCCGCGGTACGCAAACCGAAACCATTGCCTGGCGCACGGAAGCAGCGCGAAGTGACGCTCGAGGACTTGAATGCGGCGGTAATGGGGACTCACCGCAACCAGGGAGGCTCGGTGCTAAAAACCCCCTCCAGATAGATATAAAGGACTGCGAAACAACCACACCCAGAACCAACCTCAACCCCGACATCTGTATTTAGCCGGGACCCCGAC
>NZ_JBFPKI010000096.1:0-258 GCF_040948675.1 Paraburkholderia sp. BR14312 | reverse complement strand
TTCGGTCTCTCTCGAGACCGGTCGCTCACTCAAAGCTGACAGGTTTTCTGAATAAATTCAAAAACCTGACTTACTTTAGTGTGAGACTCTTGATACTTTTGCTGCTCCCGGCTTCATTCCGAAGAACAAGACCAGGTCGCCACCGCATCAAGCGCCCACACTTATCGGCTGTAAATTTTTAAAGATCGATCGCGAAAGCGCCGTTAAAACTGCTCAACTACCGGCTTCTTTCTGCGTTGCTGCGTCAGCAGCAGAGAA
>NZ_JBFPKI010000095.1:0-261 GCF_040948675.1 Paraburkholderia sp. BR14312 | reverse complement strand
TCGTGCAGGCCGGCGAGTCGTACAGCGACGCCTACGCCCACGCCGTGCGCCTGCAGGAAGAACGCGGCCTGACCTTCGTGCATCCGTTCGACGATCCCCACGTGATCGCCGGCCAGGGCACCGTGGCCATGGAGGTGCTGAGCCAGCATCAGGCCCCGATTCACGCGATCTTCGTGCCGATCGGCGGCGGCGGCCTGGCTGCGGGCGTGGCGGCGTACGTAAAATGCGTGCGCCCAGAGCTCAGTGTGATCGGCGTGCAGA
>NZ_JBFPKI010000094.1:0-264 GCF_040948675.1 Paraburkholderia sp. BR14312 | reverse complement strand
ACAACCAGCCGGTGTTCTCCTTCAAGCTGCGCGGCGCCTACAACAAGATGGCGCATCTCTCGCCCGCGCAGCTCGAGCGCGGCGTGATCACCGCCTCGGCGGGCAACCACGCGCAGGGCGTCGCGCTTTCGGCGGCGAAGCTCGGCGTGAAGGCCGTGATCTGCGTGCCGGTGACCACGCCGCAGGTGAAGGTCGATGCCGTGCGCGCCCACGGCGGCGCCACCGTCGAGGTCGTGCAGGCCGGCGAGTCGTACAGCGACGCCT
>NZ_JBFPKI010000093.1:0-270 GCF_040948675.1 Paraburkholderia sp. BR14312 | reverse complement strand
TAAGCGCTCACACTTGTCGGCTGTAAGAAAGACAGACTCAGGGGTCTGTAGCTCAGTCGGTTAGAGCACCGTCTTGATAAGGCGGGGGTCGATGGTTCGAATCCATCCAGACCCACCACTGTCTGTGGCGGGCAGATCCCTTGAGTATGTGTGACTGGGGGATTAGCTCAGCTGGGAGAGCACCTGCTTTGCAAGCAGGGGGTCGTCGGTTCGATCCCGTCATCCTCCACCAATCCTCAATGCACAGCGTTCTGCACGAAGCAGAACCTT
>NZ_JBFPKI010000092.1:0-278 GCF_040948675.1 Paraburkholderia sp. BR14312 | reverse complement strand
TGCTTCGTGCAGAACGCTGTGCATTGAGGATTGGTGGAGGATGACGGGATCGAACCGACGACCCCCTGCTTGCAAAGCAGGTGCTCTCCCAGCTGAGCTAATCCCCCAGTCACACATACTTCAGGGGACGCTTCGCCGTCACAGACAAAGTTGGTGGGTCTGGATGGATTCGAACCATCGACCCCCGCCTTATCAAGACGGTGCTCTAACCGACTGAGCTACAGACCCCTGAGTCTGTCTTTCTTACAGCCGACAAGTGTGAGCGCTTAAAACGCGTG
>NZ_JBFPKI010000091.1:0-280 GCF_040948675.1 Paraburkholderia sp. BR14312 | reverse complement strand
AAGGTTCTGCTTCGTGCAGAACGCTGTGCATTGAGGATTGGTGGAGGATGACGGGATCGAACCGACGACCCCCTGCTTGCAAAGCAGGTGCTCTCCCAGCTGAGCTAATCCCCCAGTCACACATACTTCAGGGGGACTGCCCGTCACAGACAGTGGTGGGTCTGGATGGATTCGAACCATCGACCCCCGCCTTATCAAGACGGTGCTCTAACCGACTGAGCTACAGACCCCTGAGTCTGTCTTTCTTACAGCCGACAAGTGTGAGCGCTTAAAACGCGTG
>NZ_JBFPKI010000090.1:0-285 GCF_040948675.1 Paraburkholderia sp. BR14312 | reverse complement strand
GACCCGCTCGAGTTCGTGCATGCTTGCCGTGATCAGCTCACGTCCGTTCATGGTTTGCCCCTGGTCGACGCCTCACGCGAGCGTGCGCCTCAACCAGGGCAGGAATCGGACATCACTAATGAGCCAGAATCAGACATTACAAAAAAGCTGTGACAAGTAATGTCAAAGCCATTTTCAGATGTCGGGGTCCCGGCTAAATACAGATGTCGGGGTTGAGGTTGGTTCTGGGTGTGGTTGTTTCGCAGTCCTTTATATCTATCTGGAGGGGGTTTTTAGCACCGAGCC
>NZ_JBFPKI010000008.1:0-417329 GCF_040948675.1 Paraburkholderia sp. BR14312 | reverse complement strand
TCCAGTTCGCGCATGCTCAAACTCACCAGCGTCGTGTCCGGCTTCATGGCAGGCCCCGCAGCGGTTGCAGCAGTCTGCCAGCTTGCCAGCGCTCAAAAACACGACATCTGTAAATAGCCAGAACACGACATTAGGACGTAGCCCTCACATCAAAAAGTTCGATAATTTGCATTATGTTAAATAAAAGATAACCATGTCTCCAGCACCAATCTCCTCGCGATCCGCCTCCCTCAGCGTAGCGACGGACCGTCGCTCGCATCAAGCCCTCCGAGGATCATTGCGGTACCTGCGCAACGGGTTCCGCCGTAGCGGGCTGTGCAGGAGGCGGTCCGCTTGCCGGTTGCGGCACGCTCATCTGCTCCGCCTGCACGACCCACCCGCCGCCCATCGCCATGTAGAGATTGACGAGGTTCGTCAGCGTCGCGGCCCGGGTCTGCGTCTGCTGCAGTTCCGCGTTGAACAGATTGCGCTCGGCATCGAGCACCTCCAGGTAGCTCGTATAACCGCCCTCGTAGCGTAGCCGCGCGAGCCGCAGATACTTGCGCAGCGAGGCGACCTGATCGTTCTGAATCTCAAGCTGCTCACGCGACTTCTGCGTCGAGATCAGCGCGTCGTCAACCTGCTGGAACGCGACCCTTATCGCATTTTCGTAGGCGAACAGCGCCTCCTGTTGACGCGCGTCGGCCTGCTTGTTCTGACCGTAGATGTTGCCGCCCGTAAAGAGCGGCATCGTTGCCGAGCCGGCGAACGCCCATACCCGAGCAGGTCCGGTGAAAAGACTGGAGAACTGCGTACTCACTGATCCGAAGAGCCCCGTGAGCGAGATCTGCGGGAAATACAGCGCGCGCGCCGCACCGATCAGCGCATTTTGCGCAACCAGATTCTGCTCGGCCTGCAGCAGGTCCGGGCGGCGTTCGAGCAGGTCCGACGGCATGCCCGCAGGCACGGCCGGCGTCGAGAGATCCACCAGTGCGCGACCGCGCAGGATCGGCTCGGGATTGCTGCCGAGCAGCACCGCAATCGCGTCTTCCTGCTGGGCGATCTGCTGCTCGAATTGCGGGATGGTCGCCTTCGTCGCCGCATAGTCGGACTGGCTCTGGGCAAGTTCCATATCCGAGGTCTGCCCGAACTGCTGGCGCAACGTGAACACATGCACGGAATCGGCGCGACTCTCCGTTGTGCTCTTCGCGATTTCGAGCTGCGCGTCGAGGCTGCGCAGCGTGATATAGGACGATGCAACCGATGCGACGAGCGTCAGGATCGTCGCGCGGCGGCTCTGCTCGGCCGCGTTTACGTTGGCACGTGCCGCTTCGGTTTCGCGCCGCACCTGGCCAAACAGATCGATGGTCCAGAAGGCGGACAGATTCGGCTGGAACTCGTTGAAGACCGGCGAGACGCCGGCCGGTATCGGCGTCGGCCCGTTCTGCGATGCGCGCTCGCGCGTCGCGCTGAAACTGGCACTCGCCTGCGGGAACAGTGCCGAGCGCGTGCTCACGAACTGTCCCATGAACTCGTCGACACGCGCAGCCGCCTGTTTCACGTTGAGGTTGTTTTCCAGCGCGGTCTTCACCAGGTCGTTCAGCACCGGGTCGTCGAACTGCGCCCACCACATGGTGTTGGCGACGTCGGCCACGTCCGGGTAAGCAAACCGGTACGTTGCCGGCACCTCCACTTTCGGCCGCTCGTAGTCGGGGCCGAGCAGACAGCCGTTCAGCAAGCCGATGAGCAGGACTGGCGCGGCGACGCGCGTGAAGGCTGCGGCACGCATGTCAGTCGCCCTCGTGCCGCGCGGACGGCGTGACGGTCGGCGAGCCAGGGCCGCCCGAGGCCGGTGGTGGCGCTTCGTTATCCGGCTTGGGCGTTTCCTTGCCGCCGCCCTTGCGCGAACCCAGCGACTCGATCCCCCAGTAGAACATCGGAATGAAGAACACGGCGATGGCGGTCGCACCCAGCATCCCGCCGATCACGCCGGTGCCGATCGAATGGCGGCTGTTTTGCGAGGCGCCGAGTGCTATGGCGAGCGGCACGCAGCCGAGGATGAACGCAAGCGACGTCATCACGATCGGCCGCAGGCGCTCTTCCGCGGCGACGAGCGCGGCGTCGTACGGCGTCTTGCCCGTCTCCCGGTTCAGGACGGCGAACTCGAAGATCAGGATCGCGTTCTTCGCGGCGAGCGCGATCAGCATGGTGAGCCCGATCTGGAAGTACACGTCGTTGTTCAGGCCGCGCAGCAGGATCGCGAGCAGCGCGCCGAACAGCGCGAACGGCACCGCCATGAGTACGCCGAGTGGCAGCGACCACTTCTCATATTGCGCAGCGAGGATCAGGAACACCATGACGATCCCGAACACGAACACGAGCCCCCCGGTCGAACCCGACTTGATCTCTTCGAACGCCTCGCCGCTCCACCCGACGGCGTAGCCCGGCGGCATCTGCGCGGCGAGTTCCTTCAGGGTGTCGATCACCTGGCCCGAACTGTAGCCCGGAGCCGCATTCGCGGTAATTTTCACCGCCGGGAAGTTGTTGAAGCGCGTGATCAGATCGGGTCCCGTGACGTACTTGTAAGTCATCACCGCCTTGATCGGCACCATGTTGTTCGAGCGGCTGCGCACGTAAATCTGGTCGAGGTCGGCGGGCGTGAGCCGGTAGCGCGGATCGGCCTGAACGATCACCTGCCAGAGCCGCGCGTCCTTGTTGAACTGCGAGACGTAGAGCGAGCCGAACATCGTCTGCATCGCGCTGTACACCTCTTCGACCGGCACGCCGAGTGTCTCCGCCTGGTCGCGGTCGACGTTCACGAGCAACTGCTGCGAGCTTGCGTTAAACGTCGTGGTCACACCGGTCAGTTCGGGGCGCGCCTTCGCCTTCGTCATGAAGTCCTGCACAACGCCAGCGAGCTGCTGAATGGAGCCGTCTCCGTGGCTTTCGATCCACATTTCGCTGCCGCCCGTGGTACCGAGACCGGGAATGGACGGTGGATTCACCGGTACGACGATGCCCTCCTGAATCTTCGAGAGCGTTTCGTAAGCCTTGATCAGCACGGCACGCGCGTTTTGCTCCCGGATGTTCGAGAACTTGTACCGTTCGTCGAACCCTTTCAGGCCGACGAAGAACGTGCCCGCGTTGTTCTTGTTCTGGCTGTCGAGCAAGCTGTAGCCGTTCACGATCGTGATGCTGCTGACCGCGGCCTGCTTCATGAAATGGTCGGTGACCTTGTCGCCCACGGCCGCGGTGCGATCGAGGCTCGCGGCGTCCGGCATGATGATCGCGCCAAGCAGATAGCCCTGGTCCTCGGGGGGCAGGAAAGCGCCGGGGATCGACTTGCCCATGAGGACCGCAAGCGCGATCACGGCGCCGAAAACGAGCAGGCCCAACACGTAACGCCGGATGATGAACTGCACGGCGCGCCCGTAGCCGGCGGTCATCCGCGCGAACTGGTTGTCGAACCACCGGAAGAAGCCCTTTTTCTCATGGTGCGTGGGCTTGAGCAGAATGGCGGCCAGTGCCGGAGACAGCGTGAGCGCCACGATGCCCGAGAACACCACCGAGATCGCGATCGTGATTGCGAACTGCTTGTACAACTGTCCGGTGATCCCGCCCAGGAACGCAACCGGCACGAACACGGCGCACATGACGAGCACGATCGCGATGACCGGGCCCGACACCTCGTCCATCGCCCGCTTGGCCGCGTCTTTCGGACTGAGCTTGAATACCGTCATGTTGCGCTCGACGTTCTCGATCACGACGATCGCGTCGTCCACGACGATGCCGATGGCGAGCACCATGCCGAACAACGTCAGCATGTTGATCGAAAAGCCCAGCGCCGCCATCCCCATCGCCGTGCCGACGATCGACACCGGGACGGCCAGCACCGGAATGAGCGTCGCGCGCAGGCTCTGCAGAAACACGTACACGACGATCACCACCAGCACGAGCGCTTCGAAGAACGTATGGATCACGTCTGCGATCGAAGCACGCGTGAAATCCGTCGTGTCCAACGCGATCTGATAGTCGAGCCCCTCAGGAAACGACGTTTTGAGTTGCGCAAGTGTCTCGTGTACCTGCTTCGAAACGTCGAGCGCGTTCGCACCCGGCTGCTGGTAGACCGCGATGATCGTCGCGGGCTTGCCCTGGAAGGTGGTGCGATTCGAATAGCTCTTTTGTCCCAGTTCGGCCCGGCCAATGTCTTTCAGGCGTACGATCGCCGCGCCGTTGCTCGCTGCGCGGATGATGATGTTGTCGAATTCGGCGGCCGTCGCGAGCCGCCCGGTTGTCGTCACTGCGAACGACTGCTCGACCGGGTTGCCGGTTGGCGCCTGGCCGACGGTGCCGACCGCGAATTGCTGGTTCTGGGCGCGCACGGCGTTTTGCACGTCGCCGGCGGTAATGCCGAGCTGCGCCATGCGATCGGGCTTCAACCAGATCCGCATCGCATAATCCGGAGTGCCAAAGATCGACGACTGGTTCGCGCCTGGAATCCGCTTGAGCGTATCGAGCACGTAGACGTTTGCGTAGTTCGCGATATAGGTCGGGTCGAAGCGGTCGTCCGGGGAGTAGATCGCGATCACCATCATGAAAGCGTTCGACTTCTTCTGCACCTGGACGCCCTGCGACTGCACCTGCTGCGGCAGTTGCGGCAGCGCGAGGTTTACGCGGTTCTGCACGTCGACCTGGGCGAGTTCCGGATTGGTGCCGATCCCGAAGAACACATTGAGCGTGTAGTTGCCCGTGGACGAACCGGACGAATACATGTAGATCATGTTGTCCGCGCCGTTGACCTGTTGCTCGATCGGCGCCGCCACGTTGTTCGCCACGACGTCCGCGCTGGCCCCCGGGTAGGTCGCGGAGACCGTGACCTGCGGCGGCGTGACGTCCGGATACTGGGCGATGGGAAGCGCGAGCATCGTCAATGCGCCGCCGAGCGTGATCACGATCGAGATGACGGACGCGAAGATGGGCCGATCGATGCAGAAGTGCGAGATGTTCATCGAGTCGCCCCTTACTGCGACGCGCCGCTGCTTGCGGCAGGCGCCGTCGCGCGCGTGCCCGCACTCGCCTGCGGCGCTGACGCCCCGCCCTTCTCGACGACTGCCTTGCCGCCGGTCTGCGTCGAAGGAAGCGTTCCGGCAATCTTGAGCGGCACGTCGGGCACGACGCGGATCGCGCCGTCTACCACGATGCGCTCGCCGGCCTTCAGGCCATCGTTGATGAACCAGTTGTCGCCGCTCCAGTCGCCGACTTCCACTACGCGCTGCTTCGCCTTCGACTCATTGTCCACGACCCAGACGAAGTGGCTCTTCGCGCCCTGCAGCACGGCCCGTTGCGGCACGAGGACGGCATTCGGCCGCGTGGCGCCCGTCACGCGCGCGCGCACGAACTGGCCCGGCCGCAACGTGCCCTTAGGGTTCGCAAGGGAGGCCCGCACGAGGAACGTGCCCGTGTCGGTGCTGAACGCCGGATTCGCAAAACTGATGGCGCCGTGCTGCGGAAATTCCGTGCCGTCCGCAAGTAGCACGACCACGACGAATTCGCTATTCGGCGGGAAGATCAGCTTGCCTGCCGAAATCTCGTCCTGAAAGTGGAGCATTTCGTTTTCGGAAATGCTGAAGTTCACCCAGATCGGATCGAGCTGATAGACAAACGTAAGGAGACCGGATGAATTGGCGATCAGATAGCTGCCGTCCTGCTGTCTTGCATAGCTCGCGAGTCCATCCAGCGGCGACTTGATCGTCGTGTAGCCGAGATTGAGTTCCGCTGTCTCGACCTGCCCTTGGGCGGAAATCACCGCGGCCTGGGCCTGCTTCTCGTTGCCGATCGCGTCGTCGAGGTCCTTCTGGCTCAATGCCTGTTGCGCGGCGAGCGGCTTGACGCGTGCAAGATTCTGCTGCGCTACCGTGAGCCGCGCCTGCTGCTGCGCAAGCTCGCCCCGCGCCGTCTGGAGCGCGGCCTGAAATGGCTTCGGATCCATCAGGAACATCGTCTGGCCGGCCTTCACCTTGTCGCCTTCGGAATAGGTCCGCCGGTCGAGAAAGCCGTCCACGCGCGCACGAATTTCGACTTCACGCGAACTCTGCGTCTGTGCGGTGAACTCGAGCTGAACCGGGGTGTCCTGAGCCGTGACCGTCATCACCGTGACTTCCGGTGCGCCGAGCGCCGGCGGCCCCGATGCCTTCTTGCAGCCGGCGAAGAGCGTCAGCGCAATGACGACGAAGATTAGCGGCAGGCGGTCCCGGCGTGCCGCAACCCGGGGTAACGGTCGATGCTCCGGAAAGAACGGTCCGCTCATGAATGGCCTCCCGCAACGCGCCGGACCTGCGCATCGCCCCGGTACGCGCGCGCCATGGTCACCTCTGCGTTGCCCGCTCTCACTGTTCGCGAATTGGATCAGCAAGGATCTGCATACTGCGCTGGACACGGCGCCGGCTCAAGCATGACGGGGCCAGCCGACTTGCCGCTCCCGGACGATTGCCCACGCCGGTTATGACTTCTTCGATACAACGTGCCCCGATGATTCGCGCGAAGATCGGAATGATCTTTGGGTCGCTGGCTGAGGTGCCCGCGCATACGGCGCGCTCGAAGCGCCACCAGCGCTGCCCGGCGCGTTAGTATCGGCGCCGTCCTGTCACGGCGCTCGTAGTCGTCAAGTGTGGTAGCCGTCCAGGGCAAAAACAATGAGACTTTGGTCCGATATCCCGCCGAGCCGCGTTTTGCTGTACACGGCAAGGACGCACGGTTGCCGGGGCAACCGCCACGCGGTATGCCCACGTTGCAGTTTGTCCACGGTTGTTGGTCGCGCATTCCGCAAATGCGCTTGAACTGATCATTGAGCAAGCCACCAGCAACACGATCTTCATGGCGGTCTCCCGAAGGTTCTGCCAAAACGTGACAGGCGCATGATCGATGCAGCCTTGATCACCGCGTCTTCGTCTCAAAGACTGCAGGACGCGCGTTCAGCGAAGACCATCGTGCCGATACCACCGCTTCTTCATCCGGGCACACGTTGAGAACCGGTGCCGAGTCTTGCCGCCCACGCCACGACAGGAACAATGTCGTTAGGGGAAACCCCTCTTCCGGAATAACGATATAAAGATCAATTATTTGAAAAACGTATTCTTACAGCGTCAGAATGTGATTTACGCATTCTCGTGCACCCCCACATCAACCGGAAGATGGAACTACGCCAGCTCGAAGCCTTCGCCGCAGTGATCACGACCGGCAGCGTCACCGCCGCCGGCCGCCTGCTGGGGCGCTCGCAGCCAGCGATCACGCGGCTGATCCAGGAGCTCGAAACCGAGGTCGGCTATGCGCTGTTCACGCGCAATGGCCCACGCGTCACGCCGACCGAGCAAGGCATCCTGCTCTATGAGGACGTCGAGCACGTGCTGACGGGCGTGCAACAGATCCGCAAGCGCGCCGGCGAAATCGGCCGCGGCGAAAGCCGGCCGCTGCGCATCGCCGCGACCTCTGCCCTCGCCGCCGGCCTCGTCCCAGTTGCGCTCGCGCGCACCGATCTCGCTGACACCGCGCAGACGATCCAGTTGCGCAGCCTGCCCCCCGAACAGGTCGTGCACGATGTCCTCACCGGCGCGGCCGACATCGGCGTGGCGAGCCTGCCGCTTGAACATCGCGGCGTGGTCGTGCACTGGATCGGGCAATCCGCGTGCGTTGCGGCGCTGCGCGACGATGATCCGCTAGCCCGCTCCGAGCGGCTGCCGCTGTCGGCCTGCGAGGGCCGGCGCATCGTCACGATGCAGAACCCGTATCGCCTGCGCCGCCGGCTCGATCATGCGTTCGCACAAGCAGACGTTTCCCCTGCGGGGCTGATAGAGACGAATTCGTCGATGAACGCGCTGACCGCGGTTCGCGCCGGGCTCGGCATCTCGGTGCTCGAACCCGTCACCGCCTACGGCATGCCGCTGGCCGGTGTCGCGATCCGCCCGATCGACGCCGACATTCCGTATTTCTTCGGCGTGATCTCGCGCGATGCCATCGCGTTGCCCCCCTCGGCCGTGACGCTCATCGACGCGCTCGCGGACGCAGCTCGCGCTGTGCTGCCCGATTTCGCGCTGCGTGCGAGCGCCGAACACGCCCAAGTCCTGCAGTCGCTGTATGGCGATCTGCCCGCCGCCAAGGAATCGTTGCCTTAATGAATCCGACCACCCCATCGTCCGCAGGTCTCGCCGCGCTCGAAGCCCGTCTGCGCGAGGATCTCGCGTGGCTCGAACTGCCCGCGAAGCGCTGGATACCCGAACGCACTCTCGATGGCCGCTCCTTGATCAACGTGGCGATCGTGGGCGGCGGTATGGCGGGGCTTGCGCTGGCCGCCGCGCTCGACCATCTCGGCATCGACGCCGTCATTTACGATCAGTCGCCGCGCGGTTTCGAAGGTCCATGGGCCACCACCGCGCGCATGGAAACATTACGTTCTCCGAAGCAGCTGACCGGCCCCGCGCTCGGCCTGCCCTCGCTCACGTTCCGCGCGTGGTTCGAAGCGCAGTTCGGCGGGCAGGCGTGGGACGCGCTCGACAAGATTCCGCGTATGCAATGGATGGACTATCTGCGCTGGTACCGCGATGTGCTCGACATCGACGTGCGCAACGAACACCGCGTCACCGCCATCACACCGTGCGCAAACGGCAGCGTCGCGCTGTCCCTCACGAGCGCTGCCGGCGGCGAGACCATCCATGCGCGCCACGTCGTCCTCGCGACGGGCCGCGACGGCCTGGGCGGTCCTGCCGTGCCGGCCTTCGTGCGCGATCTGCCGCGCCGCTTCTACGCCCATTCGTCCGACGTCATGGACTATGGCACGCTGCGCGGCAAGCGCGTCGGCGTCATCGGCGCGGGGGCATCGGCGATGGACAGTGCGGCCACCGCGCTCGAAGCGGGTGCGGCCTCGGTCGATCTGCTGATCCGTCGCGCGGACATCCCGCGCATCAACAAGGGCAAGGGCGCGGGCAACCCGGGCCTCACACATGGCCATGTCGCGCTCTCCGACGACTGGAAGTGGCGCATCCGCCACTACATCAACGTGCAGCAGGTGCCGCCGCCGCGCGGCAGTACGCTGCGCGTGTCGCGCCACGCCAACGCCCGCTTCAACCTCGGTGCGCCGATAACCGGTGTCGAACAGGTCGACGACGAACTGCACGTCAGCACACCGAAAGGCGACTTCGCACTGGACTTCCTGGTGTTCGCAACGGGCTTTCGCATCGATCTGACGAGCCGCCCCGAGTTCGCGCCGTTTGCCCGCCACGTTCGTGCGTGGAAAGACCGCTACGCGGCGCCAGCCGGCGACGACGACATCGAGCTTGCCGATTCGCCCGACCTCGGACCGGTGTTCGAATTCCAGGAAAAGACGCCCGGCGCGTGCCCCGGGCTCGAGCGCATTCACTGCTTTTGCGCGCCCGCGACGCTCTCGCACGGCGCGCTGTCGGGCGATATTCCGGCGGTCAGCGACGGCGCGAAGCGGCTCGCACAAGGGCTTGCCGCCACGTTCTATCGAGAGGATGTCGAGTTGCACTACGCCAACATGGCGGCCTTCGCCGAGCCGGAAATCGAAGGCGACGAATGGACGCCCGCGCCATCGCCTCCGGCACTCGCCGAGCGCGAAGCGAAATGAGCGCGTGAATCTGCCGTTCTCCGGAATTGACCATGACATACGACACTGACGACATCGTCGATCGCGTTGCCGACCTGGCGCCCGACTCGGCCACCCGCACATTGCGGCACCAGCGCGCCAAAGTGGTGGAAGCGACGCAAGGCAGCTACGACGCGCTGTTCGACCCCACGCTGGAAGGCCTCACGTTGATCGAGCGGCTACTCGTCGCGCTCTATGCGAGCCGCCTCGCGCCCTCACCGGCGCTCGCTGCCCACTACCGCGCCGAACTGGCCGCGCACGATGTCGATGCAGCGACGCTCGCCGCCGTGGAAACGGGCGCGACCGAGGATCTCGCTGCGCCGCGCCTGCGCGCGATCCTCGCGTTCACGCGCACGCTGATCGAAAATCCGGTTGCCGGCGACAAGGCCGCGCTGCAGACGCTGCCCGCCGCCGGCCTGACGACGCCGGCCGTGGTGGCGCTCGCCCAGCTGATTGCCTTTCTGTCGTACCAGACGCGCCTCGTCGCGGGTCTGCAAGCCCTCAAGCAGCTGGAGCGCGCATCATGAGCGACATCATCCGATCGCACGGCTTCACGAACGAATCACTCGAATGGGACGCGTGGCTCGACGTCGTCGACCTCGACCAGGCCACCGCGGGTCAAATTGCCGTTCTCGAGGAAAGCCACCCCAAGGCAAAAGTATCGGACTACTACCGGTTTCTCGTCCATCAGCCGGAAATCCTGCGGCAGCGCTCCGCCGCGTTCAACGCAATCATGTACGCGCCCGGCGGCTTGCCTCGCGCGGAACGGGAACTCTCGACCACCGTGGTTTCACGGCTCAACGGCTGCGTGTATTGCGCATCGGTGCACGCCCAGCGTTTCGAGCAGCTCGCCAAGCGCAACGACGTGATCCGGCAGGTGTTCGCCGATCCGCACAGCGCGGGCACGACAAAGCGCGAAGAGGCGATTGCCCGCTTCTCGGCCGCGCTGACCGAGCACCCCGACGAGATCGAGGCGGCCCAGTTGCGCGAATTGCGTGAGGCGGGTCTTACGGATGCCGAAATTCTCGACCTGATCCATTCGATTGCCATCTTCGCGTGGGCGAACCGGCTGATGCTCAATCTCGGCGAACCTGTGTTTCCCGAGCCGGCACCCGCCCCTGACCGACCGACGCTGGACCTCCCTTCAACCAAAACCCGGGGATAGCCGATGGGCACTCAACCTGGCATCAAGCCTGTCATCGTGGCCGCCGTGCTGGCCAATGCGATGGAGTGGTTCGACTTCACCATCTTCGCCGCGATGACGCCGATCATCAGCAAGTTGTTCTTTCCGGCCTCGCACGGCGCAGCGGGCGCGGATCTGAACGCCATCCTGCTGACCACGGCCCTCTTCGGCGCGGGTTTTTTCATGCGTCCCGTGGGCGGCGTGCTGCTCGGTCTTTACGGCGACACGTACGGCCGCAAGGCGGCCATGACGCTCGGCATGGGCATCATGGCGCTGGCCGCCGCGATCATGACCTTCGCGCCGACGTATGCAACGGCCGGCCTCGCCGCGCCGGTCCTGATGCTCGTGGCCCGGCTGCTGCAAGGTTTTTCGATCGGCGGTGAATTCGGCACATCGACGGCGTTCCTGATCGAACTGGCGCCCCCAAATCGCACCGGCTTCTACGGCTCGTGGCAGATGAGCGGACAACTCATGTCGACGATGCTGGGCGCCGCACTCGGCATGGTGGTCACGCAGGCGTTCACGCCCGAGCAGCAACTCGCGGGCGCGTGGCGCATCCCGTTCGCGGTGGGCCTGCTCATCGCGCCGCTGACCATCTACCTGCGCCGCCACGCAAACGAAACCTACGCGCGCATCCACGCGACGCCGGTCACCCGCGCGGCGGAAGCGGCCGCCGTCAAGCGCGGACTGTCCGATTATCTGATCGGGATGGGCATGGTGGTGGCGAGCACCGTCACGTTCTACGTCACGTTCGGCTACACCGTCACGTATGCGAAACAGGTGCTCAAGCTGCCCGTTTCGGAAAGCTTCATGGTGCAAATGATCGCGGCCATCGTCATGCTGATCGTCACGCCGATCGCGGGCGCGCTATCCGACCGCTACGACCGCAAGACGCTGCTGGTCGGCTCGCTGGGCGCCTACCTGGTGGCGATCTATCCGCTCTATGCCTGGATCGTGGCGGCGCCGTCCGTCTCCCGGCTGCTCGTCGCGCAGATCGTGATCGGCGTAGTGAGTGCTACCTTCCTCGGCGTCTATTGCACGACGCTTGCCGAGATGTTCCCCAAGCGCACGCGCGCGACCTCGCTCGCGGTGGTCAATAACGTCGTCGTCCTGATCTTTGGCGGCTTTGCGCAGACTTTCGTGACCTGGCTCATCGTACTCACGGGATCGCCGCTGGCGCCGGTACTCTATGTGATGATCGGCATCGCGCTCAGTCTCGTGGCCGTCGTGGCGCTGAAGCCGGGTCATTTCAGGCGGGGCAGCGCAAGCGCCGCTCAAACCACTGGGTGAGGCAGCGGGCTTGTCCATGTAGAAGGGGGTGAAGGCAAGGATGTGACGGCCCCCTCACGTCATCTTCCTGTCGTCAGGGTTCCGTCGTCGTCCGACGCCGTCTGTGCGTTCGGCGTGTTCCCTATACGTTCGATCTGCACCCGCATCGACCGTGCGTCGGTGAGCCCCAGCGCTTTCGCCGCGGCATACGAGAGATCGATGATCCGGCCTCTCACATAGGGGCCGCGATCGTTGATGCGCACCACGACCGACTTCCCGGTTGCCACCGATCTGACGCGCACATAGCTGCCGAGCGGCAAGGTTCGATGGGCAGCCGTGAATGCGCCGGTGTTGAAGCGTTCCCCGTTCGCGGTCTCATGGCCCTGGAACTTCTCCGCATACCAGGATGCCTCGCCGGATTGGACCGCCTCGTGGCGCATATGACAGGATTCGCCGCTGCACGCGGCTTGCCGGGACGCCATTTGTCCGCACGCTGTGAACAACGCACAGATTGCGAGAACGCTCAAATAGCGCAGTGATGGCGTCGTGGACCACATGTCAGTCAAATGAGCGATGGCTCAACGTTTTCAAAGGTGCACAGCATACCGCATGCCCAGTCGACATAAAATCCTGGCAATTTTTCAGGTTTCATGCAATGCGCTCGTAAGTCCGGCCCTCATTTCTCGGCTGATGCCCGAAAAGAGCCCCTCGATTCGTCGATGGGAAAGTAGGGGCTCGTCAACGCCCTGGCTTACTGACCGAAGTAAACCGGCTTCATGCTGTCACCGGCGGCGGGCGCGCCAGAGGACGACGTACTGCCTGCCATCCCGCCGTAACCGCTTCCGCCGTTCTGCGCGGCCACGCGTGCTTCGGCAGCCTGGATGTCGGCTGGGTAGTTGGTATTGTCGCCGTCACCTGGGCGGTAGCCCGCCTGTTCGAGCTGAATAAGCTCGGCGCGGACCTGCTCAGGCGTCACGGCGCTGTTCGATTGTGCAAACGAGACAGCCGGAGCAGACAGAATGGTAAGGATAACGAAGGTTTGAGCAAGGGATTTCATGATGAGGTTCCTCTAACGATTGCCACGTAGGATGCAACTAGCTTGAACCGATGCGCAGGTTCAATACGCTCCCGCAACTTTTCCCGCGCCCCCGCTGGCCTCCATTACTTGATGGAGGCCTGATTCCCCGTTCGTTGTTTCCGCCACGTTTTTGTTTGCACTGCCCAGCGGCCTGTGTCGAATCCACCCGAAGCGCAGGCTGCACCGTGGGTCCGCTGCCACCATGCGTGGTGATCGAAATTGCGCAGGAAATCGGCGCGGCGGCGCTCACGGAGGTAGTGCGCCGTCACGCCGGCCGCAGCGATCGCAAGCACGATCGTGCCGGCAGCCATACCCAGCCAGGTTGGGTCCACGTCAGCCTCCCGATTGCATCCGCAGCGCTCGCGCGCTCCATGTGTCCTTGGGCGCTCAGCGTTGGTAGCAACCGTCGCCGACGGGGTTTCCCTGAGCACGACGGATGCCGGAACGGTCAAGCGGCAAGCCGCCTGCAGCACGTTATGCAGATGTCATGCCATCCGGGAGCGATCCGCGCGGCGCCCTTCCCCACGTGCATCGCAGCGATGCGAGTCTGGGCGCGACCATCACCTGGCCGGGCGATGTTGGGCGATTGCCAACAGGCTGGCCGCGGCACGCGGCAGCCGTTCTGTTGCGATCGTTCGTCGGTTGTCTAACGCGCGGCGATCCGCGCATCGAGCGCCGTGCGCAATGCGCTCGCCACGTCGGCCCACTCGCCGCGGCGCGTTTGGCGGAACAGACGCGCGTTGGCGTACCACGGACTGTCGTCGCGATTCAGTTGCCAGCGCCAGTCCGGTGTGAACGGCAGCGCAATCCACACGGGCTTGCCGAGCGCGCCCGCCAGATGCGCGACCGCCGTATCGACGGCGATCACGAGATCGAGTTGCGCGACGAGCGCAGCCGTTGCCGAAAACGTCGTCAGGCGCGTGCCGGCGTCGATCAGCCGGCCGCGCTGCACGAGTTCGTCCATGCACGCGCGGTCGCGCTCGCGCAGCTCCTTTTGCAGCGACACGAAGCGCACATCGGCGTCGAACAGCGGCAGGAGTTCCGCAAGCGGCATCGAGCGATTGCGATCGTTCACGTGCGTCGTGCTGCCCGACCAGACCAGCCCCACACGCAGCCGCCGGTCGCCATCTTCCTCGGCGCCGATCACATCGGACCACGACGCGCGCGCGGCAGCGTCGGCGTCCGCATTGACATACGCGCCCGAAGTCGCGAAATCCGCTTCGCGCAGCGCGAGTGCGTGCGGCAGGCTCAACATCGGCACGTGGTAGTCGAAAGCAGGCAATTGCGACGAGTCGCCGATGACGCTCGAGGCACCCGCTACGTTCTGCAGCAACGGCAGCAGCACGTCCTGCACGCGCACGATCACGTTCGCGTCCTTCGCCTGCAGGCGGTCGACGAAGCGGACGAACTGCAGTGTGTCGCCGAGACCCTGTTCCGCGTGCACGAGCACGGTCTTGCCCGCGAGCGGCTGGCCCTTCCACTGCGTCGCGTCGGGGAAATCGTGCGTCATCGTACCGTCGCGCCAGCGCCATTCGTATTCGCGCCAGCCGTGCTCGAATTCGCCGAGCAGTAGATTGGTCTGTGCGCGATTGGTGCGCGCACCGGCGTCGTTCGTGTCGATCGACAAGGCCTTCTTGAACTGGCGCAGCGCGTCGTCGAAGCGATGCAGGTCGCGCAACGCGACGCCCAGGTTCACGTAGGCGGCGACGAAATTCGGCTTGAGTTCGATTGCCCGCCGATACGCGTCGAGTTCCTCGTCGTACCGGCCCAGCTCGCCGAGCAGCGTGCCGCGGTTGTAGTGCACTTCCGCCGAACGCGGATACCGGCGCGCCAGACGCCCGAGATACGCGAGTGCGGCCTCGGCCTCCTCCAGCTGGATGAGCGACATGGCCGCGCCATGCAGCGCTTCGACGTGATCGGGCGCGAGCGCCAGCTGGCGTTCGTAGAGCGCGACGGCCTGGGTGTGACGCTGCGCGAGCTGGCAAATGCGTGCGGCCTGCTGCAACTGCTCCTGAGGCGTTGCGGCCGGTTGTGCCGCGCGCCAGGCGAATTCGGCGGCGCCCGCGTAATCCTCGCGCGTTGCGTAGACAAATGACATCGCTTCCAGTGCGCCCGCGTGATCAGGATGCGCTTGCAGGATCGATTGCAGGTCGTGCTCCGCGGCGTCGATGCGGCCGGCGGTGAAATGCTGCTTCGCCTGGGCGAGCAGCGCGACGATGGTGTCAGTCATGGGAACGCGGGGGCGCTCGCGCCCGAATGCATGGATGAAGAATCAAGGCCGTATTTTACCTCAGCCGCTCCCGCGCAGTTCCGTCGCACCATGTCGCCGGGAACCACGATAACGAACGGTGCGGTCGATTTGAAACGTGGAACAACGCGTATTTCTTCGCGTTATTCATTCACGGTAATAATCAGGAATATGGATCGCAAAATCTTTCCAGTAATTACGATAAAAATGCGATAAATAGCGCGTTTGGATCAGCGTATGGGCATGCATAAAGCTCCTTGTTTACCGCATATTTCGATCTACCAGGCTGCCGATGTAATAGTCTGGAACAGGTAAGGAAATGTTAGCCAATAATCGTGGCATGCATGCCACAACTCCTGAAAATCATTCCGGATATCGCGTTATGCTCCGCGCTCGCTCGCTTTCGAGTGAATAACAAAGCAATGGAGTTACGATGAAAAAGTACACCCTTTCCGCCCTCGCAGTCGCCGCAGCCTCTTTCGCGAGCGCCGCACACGCACAAAGCTCGGTCACGCTTTACGGTTTGATCGACGCGGGCGTCCTGTACACGAGCAACCAGTCGGGCAGCTCGAACGTGCAACAGTCGAGCGGCGCGCTCAACGGCAGCCGTTGGGGCCTGCGCGGTAGCGAAGACCTGGGCGGCGGCCTCAAGACGATTTTCGTGCTCGAGAGCGGCTTCAGCATTTCGACGGGCGCGGCGAAGCAAGGCAGCCGCATGTTCGGCCGCCAGGCGTTTATCGGCCTTTCGAGCGAGCAGGCCGGCGCGGTCACGCTGGGTCGTCAGTACGACAGCGTGGTCGACAACCTGGGCGGACTGTCGCTGAACGGCACGCAGTACGGCGGCACGCTCGCCGCGCACCCGTACGACAACGACAACCTCAACAACTCGTTCCGCGTGAGCAATTCGCTCAAGTACCAGAGCGTGAACTACGGCGGCCTCAAGTTCAATGCGCTGTACGGCTTCTCGAACGCCGCGGGCGGCTTCGCGAACAACCGCGCATACAGCGTCGGCGCCACATACTCGTTCGGCGGCCTCAAGGCGGGTGCGGGCTATCTTCAGCTGAACAACTCGGGTTCGACGATCAATAGCAGCGGCGCGGTCAGCGACGACGCCACCTTCACCGCATCGCGTCAGCGCACGTATGGCGCCGGCCTGAACTACGCTTTCGGCGCAGCCAACGTGGGCTTCGTGTTCACGCAAACGCAGCTGAGCAACCTCACGGCCATCAACTCTTCGAACGCGGGTGCGACGACGTCGTTCGCCGGCAACAGCGCGCGCTTCAGCAACTTTGAACTCAATGGCCGCTATGCGTTCACGCCCGCAATCACGGTGTCTGGCGCTTATACGTACACGAACGCGAGCCTGGACGGTGTGAATCCGAAGTTCCATCAGTTCACGCTGCAAGGCGACTACGCGCTGTCGAAGCGCACCGACCTGTACGCCGAAGCCGCGTATCAGCGTGTCGTGGATGGCGAGGGCAAGATTCACGCGGACATCATGGGTGTTTCCGCTTCGGATTCGAACTCGCAAGCCGTGGCGACCGTGGGTATCCGCCATCGCTTCTAACGCGACGATCGCTCGCAACGTGAACGCCGCGCCAGCGGCGATCTGAGTACGGGCAGGCAGACGCCTCGGTGTCCGCCTGCCCGTGTGCTTTGACAATGCCCTTTAAAACCTCAATCTATCGAGGCATCGAGCTGACTCGCAAGCTCGTTTAAATCGTTCACCACGAAATCCCAGGCCTGCTCCGCTTTCAGGTCTGTTTTCTGATCGGGACCGTGCTCGGTCCGCCGCACGACAAAGGCGGTCGAAAGGCCAAGCCGGCGCGCCGCGGCCAGGTCGCCGTTATGCGCCGCGACGAGGCATACTTCGGCGGGCGCGAGACCCAGAATGTCCGCCGTTTCCGTGTACACCTGCGGCGACGGCTTGTAAGCGCGCACCACTTCGGCGCCGAGAATGGCATCCCATGGCAGGCCGGCGCGCCTCGCAATGTCCACCATGAGCCGGATGTTGCCGTTCGACAAGGGAGCGATGATGAAGCGGCGTTTCAGACGATTCAGCGCCTCGACCGAATCGGGCCATGGATCGAGGCGATGCCAGGCCAGGTTGAGTTCGTCGATCTCGGCGTCCGTCGCTGCGGCAATACCGCTGCGCGCCAGCACCTTCACGAGATTCTCGCGATGCAGCACGTCGAGGCGCACGTAGGGCCGGCGGCCGCTGCGGATTTCCTCCATGGCAGGCGAATACTCGCGGCGCCAAGCGTCGGCGAACTCGAAAGCGTCGAGATGAGGCGCGTGGCGTTGCAGAAAAGCGGCGGCTTCCCTCGCGACGCCGCGTCGCCAGTCCACGACGGTGCCGAAGACGTCGAATACGAGGGCCTTGATTTCGGTACGGTTCGTCATAGGGGCCAGCATCGGTAGTGGATCGGAGCACGGCATCGTGAATCGCCTCGGTCAACCGGCAAAGGCGGTGCAATACACATTGAAGCACCCAAACCGGAATCGCAGCTGATCGCTGCCCCACTACCCCGCGCTTCAGGCCGCTTCGGCCTCCAGCTCGCGCCCTGGAATCGCAGCGAGCAGCGCACGCGTATACGGATGGCACGGTGCGCGCCAGATGTCCTGATGGTCGCCGCTCTCGACGATCTTGCCCTGTTCCATCACGTGCACACGGTCGGCGATGTAGCGCACGACCGAAAGATCGTGCGAAATGAAGAGCATGGAAAGCCCCAGCTCGCGCTTGAGTTCGACGAGCAGATTGAGGATTTGCGCCTGGATCGAGACATCCAGCGCCGACACCGGCTCGTCGCAGATCAGCAATGCGGGTTCGAGCACGAGCGCGCGCGCAATACCGATGCGCTGACGCTGTCCGCCCGAAAATTCGTGTGGAAAGCGCGCGAGCGCGGCCGCGGGAAGACCCACACGTTCGAGCACCGAGCGCACACGCACGCGGCGTGCCGCCGCTTCGCCAACCCCATTCACAGCCAGCACGGTTTCGAGAATGTCGCCCACGGTGCGACGCGGGTTCAGCGACGCATAGGGATCCTGAAAGACCATCTGCACCTTGCGCCGTAACGGCCGCAACGCGCGCTCGCGGAGCGGGACGAGTTCCGTGCCGTCAAGCGCGATCGATCCGCCCGCAACCGGCACGAGGCGCATGATCGCACGCGAAAGCGTGGACTTGCCGCAGCCCGACTCGCCCACGAGCCCGACCGACTCGCCCCGGCCAATCTCGAACGAGACACCGTCGACGGCGTGAAGTGCCGGCGCGCCATGGCGCTGCGGGTACGCCACGCGCAGGTCGCGCACGGCGAGCAGCGGCGCGGCGTCCGTCGTCTGAAGGCCCGATGCCGTACACTCGGGCACCTTGCGCGGCACCACCACGAAGCCCGCCTCCTCGTCGGTGCGATCCACGCGACCGGCCGGTGCCGTGTGGCGGATTTCCGGCAAGGTCCACGAGCGGTAGTGCAGATCGTCGGCGAGATTGAGCGAAGCGCCGAGGAGCCCTCGCGTGTAGGCGTGGCGCGGGCGCGCGAAGAGATCCGCCGTCGGCGCTTCTTCTACCTTGCGCCCGGCCAGCATTACCGCCACGCGGTCCGCATGATCGGCCACGACGCCCAGGTCGTGCGTGATCAGCAGGAGCGACATCGACAGCTCCCGGCGCAGCGCGTCGAGCAGTTCGAGGATGCGCGCCTGGATCGTCACGTCGAGTGCGGTCGTGGGTTCGTCGGCGATCAGCAGACGCGGGCGGCACGCCACGGCCATCGCAATCATCACGCGCTGCCGCTGGCCGCCCGATAGCTCGTGCGGATAGTCGTCGAAGCGGCGCTGCGGCTCGGCAATGCGCACGAGATCGAGCAGCTCGACGGCACGCGCGCGAGCGGCCCGGCGCGACAGCGCCTCGTGCTGACGCAGCGTCTCCACGATCTGCGCGCCCACGCTGAGCACGGGGTTCAGCGAGGTCATCGGCTCCTGAAAGATCATCGAGATCTGTTTGCCGCGCAGATCGCGCACCGCCCCGCGCGGCAACCCCAGCAGCTCGCGTCCTTCGAAGCGCACGCTACCCGTGACGCGTCCTGGCTCGGGAACGAGCTGCATGAGCGAAAGCGCCGTGGCGGACTTGCCGCTGCCCGACTCGCCCACCAACGCGAGTATCTCTCCCGCCGCGATGTCGAAGCTCACGCCGCGCACCGCATCGTGCGCCCCAAAACTCACGCGCAAATCGCGTACTTCCAGCAGTTGGCTCACGTGGCACCTTTACGGTCGTTGCCGCTGCCGCGGATTGAGGGCTTCGGTCAGGCCGTCGCCGAGCAGATTGAGGGCGAGCACCGCGAGGACGATGGCCGCGCCGGGAATCGCCGTGAGATACCACGCCGTGCGCAGCGAATCGCGACCGGCGCCGATCATCGCCCCCCAGCTCATCACATTGGGGTCGCCCATGCCGAGGAACGACAGCGACGATTCGATCAGGATCGCGCTCGCCACCATCACGGAGGCTGTGACGATCACGGGCGGCAGCGCGTTGGGCAGGATTTCGCCGAAGATGATGCGCGTGTTGCTGAACCCCTGGCTGCGCGCCGCAAGCACGAAGTCAGAGCGCCGCAGCGTGCGGAATTCCGCGCGCACGATCCGCGCGACCGTGGGCCACGAGGCAACGCCAATGGCGAGCGCGATCACCACCACGTTGGGCCGCCCGATCGCTACGAGCACGATCACCAGCAGAAAGGACGGCACGGTCTGGAACAGCTCGGTGAGACGCACCAGCGCGTCGTCGATCAGGCCTCCGAAATAGCCGCCGGTGGCGCCAACGAGCGTGCCGATCACGAGTCCGATGCCTGCCGAGGCCGCGCCGATCAGCAGCGAAACGCGCGCGCCATGCGCGATGCCGGCTGCGACGTCGCGCCCGAGCGAATCGGTGCCCAGCCAGAATTGCGGGTCGCTGCCCGGCCATTCGAACGGGCCGCCCACCATGTCGAGCGGATCGCCCGGGTAGAGCCGCGGCGCGAGCACGGCGAGCACGACGAATGCCCCGAGCAGCACAAGGCCAGCGCAGGCCGAAGGGTTGCGCAGCAACGCGCGCCAGAAAGCGTGCCCGGCACGGCGCGCGGGCGCGCTGTCGCGCTCGGCGCCGCGGCGGCCAAGCAGCGCGAACGCCAACTGTCGCCGCCACGGCGAACCCTGGCGCGCGGCCGCACGTCGTGCGTCAACCGGCAGATCCGGCGATTCGAAACTCATTGCGGTTCCTCCGTTAGCCTATGCGCGGATCGAGCCATGCTTGCAGCAGATCGACCACGACGTTCGCGACGATCACGAGCAGCGACGACAGCAGCAGCACGCCTAGCAGCACGCTGAAGTCGCGCGCCAGCATCGCGTCGAGTGCAAGGCGGCCCAGCCCCGGCCAGCTGAATACCGTCTCCGTTACCGCCGCGCCGCCAAGCAGCGTGCCGAAATGCAGACCCACGAGTGTGGTGAGCGGCATCAGCGCGTTACGCAGCACGTGCCGCAAGGTCACGCGCCACGGATGCAGACCTTTCGCGTGCGCCGTGCGCACGAAGTCCTGGCGCTGGACTTCGATCATCGCAGCACGCGTAATGCGCGCGTAGATCGCGACGAAGAAGGTGGCGAGCGTCGCCGCGGGCAGCAACACGTGCCTCGCGACATCGGCGACGTAGGCGAAGCCGTGCAGGTCCGCCCCGATCGTGATGTTGCCGCCGCTCGGCAGCCACCCTAGCCGGACCGCGAACAGAATGATGGCGAGCAGGCCGATCCAGAATCCAGGCGTCGAATAGAACAGCAGCGCGAACACCGACAGCACGCGGTCGGGCCACTTGCCGGCCCAGTGCGCCATCACGGCGCCGAGCGCCACGCCGACGACGAGCGCGAGCGACAGCGCCACGCCCATCAGCAGCAAAGTGTTGGGCAAGCGCGAAAGAATGAGCTGCATCACGGGCATGTCGTAACGCGGCGAGTAGCCAAGGCTGAAATGCGCGAGATGCTTCAGGTACGTCCCGATCTGCACCAGCAAGGGCTGGTCGAGCCCGAACTTCGCGCGCAGCATCGTCATCGTTTCCGTCGTCGCGGAGCCGGCTTCGCCGGCGATCACGTCGGCGGCGTCGCCCGGCATCAGCTTGAGCAGGAAGAAGTTGAGGATCGCGATGCCCAGCACCGTAGGCACCGCCTGCCAGGCGGTGCGGCGCAGGATCGTTTGCCAGCGGGCGCTTCGGCTCATCGTTGGGCTCCGTCGAGGGTGCGATGCGCGTTTGGCACGCGCTCAGGCACTCAGCCACACATCGGCGAAGTTGCCTTCCAGGCCCTGCGCGCTCACCGTGTGATCGTGCACGCGCCGGTTGGCGAGCGTGACCATGCGCGGCGCGACGAGATTGAGGATCGGCAGATCGCGGTAAACGGTTTGCTGGAACTGCTTGTAGAGGCTCACGCGGCGGCTTTCGTCGATTTCGACCGACGCCGCTTCGAGCAGACGGTCCGCTTCCGCGCTGCTGTAATGCGGCGCATTCGAGAACGGCACGCCGGGGCGGATATTCTTCGACCAGTACAGGCGCTGCACGCCCACGGCCGGATCGAACAGCGTGTTGACGCCGATGCTCGTGAAATCGAACTGGCGGTCGGCGTAGACACGCTTGAGAAAAGACGGCAGATCCTGCGAGCGCACCGTGACGTCGATCCCCACGCGCGCGAGCGCCGATTTCACGTAGCCGGCCTGGCGCTGGTACATGTCGCCATACGGCAGGTAATCGTGCGTCAGCTTGAAGCGCACGCCATCCGCGCCGCGCGGCTTGCCCGCGGCGTCGAGCAGCGCCTCGGCCGCATGCGGATCGAACGCATAGGGCGTGATCTGCGCATCGTGATACGGCGAGGCGGGCGTGATGGGCGTGGGCGAGACGTCCGCATAACCGTAGGCCACGGTCTTCTGCACGACCTGCGCATTGATGGCGTGCGCGATGGCCTGGCGCACGCGTGGGTCCTTCAACACCGGATGATCGAGATTGAAATCGATCTCGGCCAAAGGCTCGAGGAAGCGGTAGCCACGCGTTTCCGTCACGAGCTGCGGTAATTGCGTGAGGCGCGGCAAGTCGGTCAGCGGCACGGGGTTCTCGCCGCCCAGATCGAGCGCGCCGGTTTCGAACGCCGCCGAGCGCGCGGCCGGATCGGGAATGACCTTGTAGACGAGCGCATCGACATACGGCTTGCCAGCGTCCCAGTAGTCGGGATTGCGCTCGTAGACAATGCTCGCGCCGCGCGTCCACGACTTGAAGCGGAACGGCCCGGTGCCAATCGGCGCGTTGTTGTGCGGGTTCGTGAGCGGGTCACCCGTGGCGTACAGATGCTTCGGCACGATCGGCGACTCGCCCGCCGAGAGCGCCTTGAGCAGAAACGGCGCGGGCTTCGACAATTCGATGATGGCCGTGCTCGCGTCGGGCGTCTGCACTTGCGTCACGTTAGCAAAGGTACTGCGTCCGCGCGGATGTATCGCTTTGAGCAAATCGACCGAAAACGCCACGTCCGCGGAAGTGAACGGCTGGCCATCGTGCCAGCGCACGTTCTGACGCAGCCTGAAGGTGTAGCGCAGACCGTCGGGGCTCACGCTCCAGGCGGTGGCCAGTTGCGGTTGTGGCTTCAGGTCGAAGTCATAAGCAAGGAGTCCTTCCAGCACCTTCGAGCTTGCGGCGAGCGCCGGTCCCGTGGTCTGGAAGATCGATACCAGCACGGGCGGCTCGGGATTGATCAGCACGTTCAACGTGCCACCGCGCTTGCGCGCGATGGCGTCCTGGGCGCGCGCAAGCACGGGCAACCCCGCGGCGGCGGCGGCCGCGCCGCTTGCAATGAGAAACTCACGACGGGTCAAACGTGACATGCTGATGCGTTCCGATATCAGTGAAGCTACGAGAGGCTAAACGTTGCGATCTGCGCGAGCCGGGAAATTCGCGCCGTGGCGACAGTGCTGCAATCGTAGCAACGGCCTCTTCGCGCGCTAACCAAGCGATGCTGCTATCCATATGACCCGCCGCGCCGAAGCAGCAGCGCGACAACGCAATTGGAAAGCAGAAAAGCTTCTTTGTTATTCGCGAGCGGCACGTGTTTAATCAATGGATCGACCAATCGACTAGCACGGCGCCCCGCGCCGCAACGACCTCCAAGGTGTCTGTCTTGAGCGAAATTCCCGTGGCCGAGCCGCGCACTTCCTCCGTGGCGTCGACGCCCTTCGTGCCTGTAGCCTCCCCCGCCGCCTTCTCCGATAGTCCCGTGGCGCGTGCATTCGCGCAGCCGCTCATGCTGGGGCTGTTCCTGCCGGTCCAGGCTGGCGGCTGGAGCGCATCGACGCTGCCGCGCGGTACGGACTGGTCGTTCGACTACAACGCCGCGCTCGTGCAGAAGTGCGAAGCGCTCGGATTCGATCTCGTTTTCGCCCTGTCGCAATGGCTGCCGAAAGGCGGCTATGGCGGCGTGTTCGACGGCCATGCGCTCGACTCGTTCATGACGCTGGCGGCGCTGACCGCGCGCACCGAACGCATCATCCTGGCCGCCACGACCCATGTGCTCTACGGGCCGTGGCACCCGCTGCATTTCGCGAAGTTCACGGCTACACTCGACCACATCTCGCGCGGACGCTGGGGCGTCAACGTGGTGACGGGGCACCGCGCCGTCGAACACGAAATGTTTGGCTGGAACCGCATCGAGCACGACCGGCGCTATGAGATGGCGGCCGAATTTCTCGACGCCGTGCAGCAGTTGTGGGCGCAACCGGACAACTTCAGTTTCGAGCCTGAAATTTCGAGCTGGCGCCTGCAAGGCGCGTACGTCACGCCCAAGCCGCGCTATGGGCGCCCGCTGCTCATCAACGCGACGGGCTCCGACGCGGGGATCGACTTCTCCGCGCGCTACTCCGACGTGGTGTTCATCACGAGCCCGGCGGGACCGCAGATCGATCGCGCGCTGGAAGCGCTGCCCGCGCACACCGCGCGCGTGAAGGCCGCGGCGCGCGCGTATGGGCGCGAGGTGCGCACGCTCATCAACCCGATGGTGATCTGCCGCGAGACGTCCGCCGAGGCACGCGCCTATCACGATGCCATCGTCGCACATGCCGACGAGGGAAGTTTTCACCGTTTCGACAGCGACGCACATGCCTGGCGCGGCGGTTTCGAAGATCGTGCGAAGGCCGCCTCACGCGCGGTGGGCGGCAACATCGCGATCGTGGGCTCGCCTGAAGAGGTGGCCGACAAGATCATCGAGCTTCACGCAGCAGGCGTCGACGGCGTGCAACTGAGCTTTTACGATTTTCAGCCCGACCTCGACTTTTTTGGCGAACGCGTGCTGCCTTTGCTGCGCGAGGCCGGCCTGCGCCGCTGAGCGGCATACTCGCGGCGCCCGAAGCGCGCCGGCGAGCCCCACGTCAGACGCGCTGAAGCTCCTCGCCAATCGCCGCCACGCCCACGGCAGGCCGCTCGAGCCCCAGATGCGAGCGCAAGGTATTGCCTTCGTATTCGGTTCGAAAGAGCCCACGCCGTTGCAGGATCGGCACTACGCCTTCAACGAACGCCTCCAGCCCGTCCGGCAGCGCGTCCGGCATGAGGTTGAAGCCGTCGGCGGCCTCGCCCTTGAACCAGTGCTCGATATCGTTGGCGATCTGCTCAGGTGTGCCGACGATCACGCGATGACCGCCGCCGCCCGCGAGCGCGCGGATCAACTCGCGCACCGTATGGCCGCCACGCCGCGCCTCGGCGATCGTGGCCTGAAAGAACGTGTGATTGCCGTTGCCGCCGTTGGGTAGCGCGAGGTCCTCCGGCAGGCGCGCATCGAGGTCGAGCTGATCGGGCGACAGGCCCAGCGTGCCGGCCAGGCGCGTGAGACTGTAGCGCCACGGAATCTGCTCGACGAGTTCGTCGCGCCGCCGCAGCGCCTCGGCCTCGGTCGCGCCGATGATCGTCGTGAGGCCCGCGAGCACCTTCACACCCTGCGGGCGCCCGTATGCTGCGGCGCGCGCATTGAGGTCGCGCCGGTACGCCACCGATTCCTCGAACGACTGCGAAGCGGAGAATACGGCCTCGGCATGACGCGCCGCGAGATCGCGGCCATCCCCCGACCCACCGGCCTGCACGAGCACAGGATGACCTTGCGGCGTACGCGGAAGATTAAGCGGCCCCTGCACCCTGAAAAAGCGCCCTTCGTGCGCAACGGGCCGCACCTTCGTCACGTCGATGAAACGGCCGCTCGCCTTGTCGCCGATAAAGGCGTCGTCGTCCCAGCTGTCCCAGAGGGCCTTGACGAGTTCCGTGAACTCCGCGGCCCGCGCATAGCGCTGTGCGTGATCGGGCACCGTAGCGTGGCCGAAATTGCGCGCCGACGGCAAATCGGCCGTCGTCACGACGTTCCAGCCCGCACGGCCACGGCTGACATGATCGAGCGTGGCGAAGCGACGCGCGATGTTGTACGGCTCGTTGTAGCTCGTGGAAGCCGTGCCAATCACGCCGATGAGCGTGGTCGCCGCCGCAATGCTGGCGAGCAGTACCGTGGGCTCGAGCGCCGTGATCGGACGGAAGTCGATCTGGTCGATGATCGCCGCGTTGTCGGCAAGAAAGACCGCATCGAATTTCGCGCGTTCAGCGAGTTGCGCGACCCGCACATAGTGCGCTACGTCCACGAATGCGCGGGGATCGGCATCGGCGAGACGCCACGCCGATGGCACGAAGCCCGAATGCAGGATATTGACGTTCAGATGCAGGCGGCGCGACGAAATTCGGCTCATTCTTTGGACACTCCCTCGATCGTGGGTTTCAAAAAACGCGGCCTTCGGTGAGATGGGTCGTCACGCCGTTCAGGGCATAGTCGCCCACGACGCGCGCTTTGTGCAGCAGCGGGTTGTGACTGAAGATCGTGCGCAGGTTGCGCCAGTGCCGGTCGAAATTGTGCGCGCGCGAAGTGGCCGAAGCTCCCCCGGCTTCGAACAGGCGCTCGGCGGCTTCGAGCGCCAGCTTGCTCACCACGAGTTGCGTGCGCGCCGTCGCGAGCGCGCCTTCCAGCACGAGCTGATCCGCGTCCGGCGCACCCGCGCGGATCGCCTGCGCCGATCGATCGAGCGTGCGGGCGTTCTCGCGCACCAGCGCGTCGATCGCATGGCTGTGCGCGGAGAGCGTGCCGACGACCTGCTGAATGAAGGCATCCTCGCGTGCGGAGGGCGCCGTGCTGTGCAGTACGGGGCGCCCATGCTCCACCACGTAGCGCTTCGCATCCGCGACCACGTTGCGAACGATGCCGGCGGCCACCGCCACCAGGTGGAGTTGCCGCAGCGCGCCGCCATGACGGCCGGCGAGCGTGGCCAAGCCGCGTTCGGTGATTTCGTCCGCACGCACCAGCAGGTTCTCGAACACGAGACTGCCGCTCGCCGTCATGCGCTGCCCCATGCCGTCCCAGTCGTCGAGCACCGTGAGTCCTTCGCGCCGCACCGGCACGATCGCCACCACCGGTTGCCCCTCGTCGTTCAGCACGCTCAGGCGCGCGTAGTCGGAAAAGGCCGTGCCGGTCGAATAGTATTTGCGGCCGTCGAGCCGGTAATGCTCGCCGTCGCGCCGGAGCGCCGTGGTGTATTCGCCCGGACGCGCCGTCCCCAGTTCGGTCGAGGCGCCGCCGAAAATCGCGCCGTCGACCACGCGCTGGATCTGCAGATCGTTGAACGGCGTGCGAGCCGACAGCAGCAGCGCTTCGGTCTGGTCGTAGTGAATCCGCAGCGCGTGGGCGAGATTGCTGTCGGCCGCGGCCAGCGTGGCGATCACGTCGAATTCGTCCACGAGCGAGCCACCCAGGCCGCCCCATTCGACGGGCAGCCGGAGGCGTCCCAGCCCCGAGCGCCGGAATGCGTCGAAGCCCTCGAAAGGCAATTCGCGACGCCCTTCGCGCGCAGCCGCCTCTTTGCCGATTTCATTCGCGAGCGCAGGCAAGTCGGCGAGCGCGTCCTGCAACGACAGACTGGCCGCGCGAGCGCGCACCGGAAGTTGAGTAGGAAGAGCGGACATTGAGTTTTCCTTTTTGTCAGGCCCGCGAATTGTTTGATTCCCGGGCGGCCACGGGGCGTCTTGCCAAAAGGAAAAGTATAGGGAGCGCATTGCCCGCGACTAACCACGGAATTCGCATTTTGTTATTCGCATCTCTGCGTTGGCCGGCGGTTCGCGCAATCGGGCAGCACGGGGTTGCGGCCAAAGTAAATCACTTCCGCGCACGAACCTATTTCACGATTCGTTCTTTGACCTCGCCGCAAGCGCCTGCCGATAATCGATTGTTCCATGCCGCCCGCGCACAGATCGTGCGCAATGCGCCTTGTTCGCCACCGAGGAATCTTGATGACGCTGCTCTGGTACACCCGTTGCCCTGCGCCGACGCCATTCGGCATTGCCGCCCAGCAAGGATTGCTGCAGGAAGAATTCGCTGCCGACGGCATCGAAGTGAAGGCATTGCAGGACGCCGACGACCCGGCCATTCGCCGCTCGCACTTCACGCATACGCAGCCGTGGTCGTTTCGCCAGGGCGGCAACATACCGGCGCTATGGGCGCGGGCGCAAGGCAGCGATACGCGGCTCATCGGTTTGAGCTGGGTCGATGAGTTTCAGGCGCTCATCACGCTCGATTCGCACCTCACGCCCACGCGCGCTTCGCTCGCGGGGCGTCGCTTCGGATTACCGATCAATGCCGCCGCTGGCGTCGTCGATTTCCATCGTGCCACGGCTTTGCGTGGCTTTCATACGCTGCTCGAAGCCATCGGCGTCTCGTCAGCCGAGGTCGAACTCGTGGATCTGCCGCATGCACCCCGTGGCCTCGCCCACGCAAAACCGGACGACTCGGCACCGCTCGGCGAATGGCTCGATGCGCAGCGCGCTCACGAGTTCTCCCGCGAGGCGGCGGCGCTGCTGCGCGGCGAGGCCGACGTAGTGTTCGTCAAGGGTGCGACGGGCCTCGATATCGCCAACGTGCTCGGCGCGCGCGTGCTGGTCGACATCAGCGCGCATCCCGATCGGCGGGCGCACGCCAACAACGGTACGCCGCGCCCGCTCACGGTCGATGCGCAACTGCTGCGCGAACGCCCCGATCTCGTCGAACGCGTGCTGGTTCGCACGCTCGACGCGGCCGCGTGGGCTGGCGCGCATCCCGGCGAAGTCACGCGCTATGTCGCCCGCGAAGTGCGCAGCGCCGAGCACTGGGTGACACGCGCGTATGGCGCGGGCCTGCACCGGCAACTCGCGATCGGACTCGATGCCGCAGCGCTCGACGCGCTCGCGCACTTCAAGCGCTTTCTCTTTGAGCAGGGCTTTATCGCGGACGATTTCGACTTCGCGCAATGGGTCGATCCGGCGCCGCTCGAGGCGGCGCTGGCCCGCCGCGCGGAGCGCGCCGGCGTGCTCGCAGGCTAACCAAAGCGGCGCTGCCTGCCAGCGTCCATTTCCTCCTATCGTCTGTTGCCGAACCGATGATCGCTCACCTCCTGCGCACGGCGCCACGCCGTGTCGTTCTCATGCTCCTCGTCATGGCGAGCGTGGCCGCTCACGTTGCCGCGCACGCGCAAACGCGCGGCGGCACGCTCAATTTCGTGGTGACGCCGGAGCCTACCGCGCTCGTGGATGTCGCAACGACGGCAGTGAATGTCCTCAAGGTCAGCCCGAAAGTGATTGAAGGCTTGCTCGACTACGACTTCGATCTGAAGCCCAAGCCGCTGCTCGCCACCTCATGGGAGATCGAGGACGGCGGCCGCCGCTATGTGTTTCATCTGCGGCACGGCGTGAAATGGCACGACGGCGCGCCGTTTACCTCGGCCGACGTTGCATGGTCGATCGAAACGCTGCGCCGCGTGCATCCGCGAGCGCGCACCACCTTCGCGAACGTCACCGCGATCGCCACGCCGGACCCCTATACGGTCGTGCTGACGCTCAGCGAGCCCACGCCATGGCTGATACGCGCGTTCTCGGCTTCGGAAACGCCGATCCTGCCGAAGCACCTCTACGAAGGCAAGGACGTGCTCGCGAATCCGGCCAACAACGCGCCGATCGGCACCGGACCGTTTCGCTTCGTCAAGTGGGTGCGCGGCAGCTACATCGAATATGCGCGCAATGACGACTACTGGACCGCCGGCAAGCCGTATCTGGACCGCATCATCGTGAAGATCATCGCCGACCCCGCCGCGCGCGCGGTGGCGTTCGAGGACGGCTCGGTCGATCTCGGCGGCGATACGCCCGTGCCGCTCGCCGACCTCGACCGCCTCAAGGCGAATCCGAAGCTCGGCATCGAGACACGCGGCTACGAGTTTCAGGCGGGCGTGGCGCGCATCGAGTTCAATCTCGACAATCCGGTGCTCAAGTCCTTGAAGGTGCGTCAGGCGATTGCCTCGGCGATCGATCGCGAAGTGATCCGCAGGGTCATCTACTACGGCTACGCGACGCCCACCGCGAGCCCGCTGATGCCGTCGAACCCCTACTATGACGCGGCACCCGCGCCCTACCCGTTCGACATCGCGCGCGCCAACCGTCTGCTCGACGAGGCCGGTTATCCGCGCAAGGCGGACGGCACACGCTTTGCGCTCACGCTCGACCCGCTGCCCATCGGCGACCTGCCCGCCCGCACGGGCGAATACATCAAGTCGGCGCTCGCCCGCGTGGGGATCGCTGTGGCGATCCGCAATCAGGATCTCGCGGCGTATTTGAAGCGCGTCTATACCGACCGGCAATTCGATTTCACCGTGAATGGCATGAGCAATCTGTTCGATCCGGTGGTGGGCGTGGCGCGTTTGTACACGACCGACAACTTTCGCCGCGGCGTGCCCTTCACCAACGGCTCGCACTACAGCAACCCGCAAGTCGACGGCCTGCTTGCGCAGGCTGCGCGGGAAAGCGATGAAACGAAGCGCAAGCAGCAGTTCGTGCAGATCCAGCGCATTCTGGAGCACGATCTGCCGGACCTGAATCTCGTGTCGCCGCAGTGGGTGACGCTCGCCTCGAAGCGTGTGCACGACCACGCCATTTCACCCGACGGCACGGCCGCGAGTTTCGCCGATGTCTGGCTGTCGCGGTGAGCGCGCTCACGTCGCACTGTTTGAATGACTCAAGGAAAATCCATGGACTACCGGCAACTGGGCCATAGCGGCCTGAAAATATCCACGCTGACGCTCGGCACGATGATGTTCGGCGGACCAACCGACGACGCCACGGCCGAACGCATCATCGAAGCCGCGCAGGAGCAAGGCGTGAATTCGATCGATACCGCCGACGTCTACCACCAGGGCGAGTCGGAGCGCGTGGTGGGCCGGCATATCGCGCGACAACGCGACCGCTGGGTGCTCGCCACGAAGTTCGGCAACCCCGTTGGCAACCCGCGCGAGATCAACGCGGCCGGCGCGTCGCGCAAGCACGTGATCCGCGCGGTCGAAGCGAGTCTCGGGCGGCTCGATACCGATTATCTGGACCTCGTGTATCTGCATCGCGAGGACCACCACACACCAGTCGAGGAAACCGTGCGTGCGCTGGGCGATCTGATCGTGGCAGGCAAACTGAGACACTACGGGCTGTCGAATCATCGCGCCTGGCGCATTGCCGAGTTCAGCCGCGTGGCCGATCTGCTGGGCGTGCCGCGGCCCGTTGCGAGCCAGCCGCTCTACAACCTGGCCAATCGCCAGGTCGAGGCGGAGCAGTTGAGCGCCGCCTGGCACTATGGACTTGGCGTGATCTCATACAGCCCGCTCGCGCGTGGCGTGCTGACCGGCAAGTACGAGCCCGGTGCCCAGCCCGGAGCCGACACGCGCGCGGGACGGCAAGACCGCCGCCTGAGCGAGACCGAATGGCGCGCCGAAACGATCGAGCTTGCGCGCCGCGTAGAGGCGCATGCAAAGGAGCGCAGCCTCACCGCCGCGCAATTCGCGCTGGCCTGGGTGCTCAATAGCCGCTATATCACTTCGGCGATCGCTGGACCGCGCACCGAAGCGCAATGGCGCGACTATCTGCCCGCGCTACAGTATCGTCTCGATGAGGATGACGAAGCATTTGTCGATTCGCTCGTGGCAAGCGGCCATCCCTCGACACCGGGGTTCAACGACCCCGGTCACCCGTTCTTCGGACGCCTCGTGCGCCATGGCACCACGCAAGACCTGCGTGCGCCGGGCGGCGAACGCTAATTGCCCAGGGAGAGCACCGTGAACGCATTCACTCCGGACGCCGCGCTCGCGCGCGACGAGGACCAGGCCGCCGCGCTGATCGAGCGCGCGGCGCTGCTCGGCCGCGCGTTTGCCGCCCTGGCCGACGAGCATGACCGCAATGCCACTGCGCCGCTCGAGCAGTTCCGCGCATTGCGCGAAGCGGGCCTGCTGCGCGCGAATATTGCCCGCAGCGACGGTGGCTTCGGCGCGGGGCTCGCGGTGGCGCGTGCGATCGTCGCCGAAATCGCCTATGGCGATCCATCGGTCGCGCTCATTCTCTCGATGCACTACAGCCAGCACGCCATGATCGTGCACGACGCGCGCGAGCAAACGGGAAACTGGCCCGCAGCGCTCGCGCAGCGCCTCACGCGGGCGAGCGTGGAAGGCCGCGCGCTCGTCAACGCGGCCCAGGTCGAGCCCGCGCTCGGTTCGCCCTCGCACGGCGGCCTGCCAGACACGCTCGCGCGCCGCGAAGGCGCCTCGTGGCGCATCACGGGACACAAACTCTATGTCACGGGCGCACCCCTGCTCACGTGGATCAACGTGCTTGCACGCACCGACGAACCCGAGCCGCGTCTAGGCCATTTTCTCGTCCCCCGCGAGGCGGCGGGCGTGCGCATCGTAGAGACCTGGGACCCGCTCGGCATGCGGGCGAGCGCAAGCCACGACGTGGTGTTCACGGACGTGGCGATTGCCGTCGACGATGTCGTCGGCTTGAGACCGGCCCATCTCGGCGTGCAGCGCGATCCGCACGCCACGGCGTGGTACTTCAGTCTGGTCGGAACGGTCTACGACGGCGCGGCGCGTGCCGCGCGCGACTGGCTGCTTGCTTTCCTCACCGGGCGCAAGCCTGCCGCGCTAGGCGGGGCGGCGCTCGCCACCGTTCCCATCGTGCAGGAAAGCATGGGACGCATCGAGATGCTGCTGGCGAGCAACGACTGGCTGCTGCGCACCCATGCCGACGCGATCGACGCAGGTACGGCGCCCGCAGAGTTGTCCGCCGTCGTCAAACATAACGTGGTGGACAATGCGATTCAGGCCGTGGATATGGCGCTCGAACTCGCGGGCAATCATGGGATCGCGCGGCACAATCCGCTCGAGCGCCATCACCGCAACGTGCAGTGCGCGCGCATTCACGCGCCGTCCAACAGCTTGTTGCGTACCATGGCGGCGCGCCGCGCGCTGGGCTTGTGAGCTGTGAGAAAGCCCCGGCGCGCGGGAGCGGCCGGGGCTGATGAAAAATCGTCACGCTAAACGATGCCTGGCGCTGCCGCTTCGAGCACGTTCACGCGCTTCGGAATCAGCTTGAGGTCGAAGAAGGTATTGGCGATCTGCTGCTGCTCGGCGAGGATGGCTTTCGTGATCGGCCCCGTGCCGAACTGCGCGCGCCCGATCGCCTCGCTGACCACGTCGTTCGGCAAGCCCCATACTTGCGCAAGCTGCGTGGCGAGCGCGGCCCGGTTGGCCTGCCCCCACTGATCGATCTGGCTCAATTCGTCGATGAGGATCTTGATGACATCCGGGTTCTGTTTTGCGTAGCTGAGCGACGAAAAATAGTAGGCGCGGTTGCCGACCACGCCGCTCGCATCGGCGAGAATGCGCGCATCGAGGGTCTTCTGCGCGGCGGCGAGAAACGGATCCCAGATTACCCACGCATCGATGGCGCCGCGCTCGAACGCCGCGCGCGCGTCCGCGGGCGCCAGGAACACGACTTTCACGTCGCCATACTGAATGTTGTGCGCCTGCAGCAGCTTGACGAGGAAATAATGGACGTTGCTGCCGCGATTGAGCGCGATGGTCTTGCCCTTGAGATCAGTCACGCTGCGAATGGCCGAGGCGTGCGGCACGAGCACCGCTTCCGCCTGCGGCCGCGGCACCGTGGCCGCGACATAAGCGAGCGGCGCACCGGCCGCCTGCGCGAAGATGGGCGGCGCCTCGCCCACGTCGCCGAAGTCGATCGAGCCTACGTTCAGGGCTTCGAGTTGCACCGGGCCTGCATCGAACTCTGTCCATGTGACCGCGACGCCGAGGGGAGCAAGCCGTTTCTCCAGCGTTCCGCGTCCTTTCAGCAGACTCAGATAACCTTTCTGATTGCCTACGCGCAACGTACGCGATGCGCTGGCCGCGCGCGCGGGAAGCGCGCCGAGCACTGGCAACGCGGCGAGCGCAGCGGCTCCGGCTGAGATTCGAATGAAGTTGCGGCGTGCGTTCATGCGTGGCTGCCTCGGCAATAGATAGAAAGAAGCCAATGTTATAAGCCGCGCGGCAGCGTGAAAACCATCGAATCCTGCGCTTCTAATTCCCGCTAAAGATAACCGCGGCGCCTCGTAATCCCTGCGCGTGGCCGATATGTAAATCTCGATTAAATATTGGCCGTCCGCAAAGGGCCCAACCATAATCGGCCTTTCCAAACCATCAAGTCACACATCATGCGACATCGATTAGTTATCCAAACGTTACTCTCCACTATCACGCTGTTTGCGCTGCCATCGCCGGCTGCCCACGCCGCCGAAACTGCCGCGCACGTGTTGCGAGTCGGCTTTGTTCCCGGACCGTATGCCGACGAATTCCGGGAAGGCGTCGAGCCACAACTCAAGCGCAAGGGTTACACCATCCAGTACGTGAACTTCAGCACTGGGCTTGAAGCGAACCAGGCTGTGTGGCACGGCGAAATCGCCGCCGACGTGATGCAGCACAGCGTCTATCTGAAGGCATACAACGACCGGAACGGCACCGACCTTGTCAGCGTCGTGCAAGTGCCGACGCCCCCCATGGGCCTCTACTCGACCCGCCACCATTCGCTCTCCGAGGTGAAGGCCGGCGCAACGATCGCTGTGCCAAACGACCCCGTCAACCTCGAACGCGCGCTCAAGATTCTTCAAGAGATTGGCTGGATCCGCATTCGCGAGAATCCCAATCCCGTGGATGTTTCGGAGCGTGACGTGGTCGCCAATCCCGCCGGCATTCGCATCGTCCCGCTCGAAACCGCACAGGCGCCGCGTGCGCTCGAAGACGTCGATTTCGCAGCCATCCAGGGCAACTTCGCCATTTCCAGCGGGCACCGTCTGACCGAAGCACTGGCACTCGAGCAAATGCGCTCACCTTACGTGAATCAAGTGGTCGTCAAATCGGCGAACCGTAATTCGCAGGAAACGGCCGATATCGTCGCGGCCTATCGTTCAGATGAATTCCGCGCGGCAATCCTGCGCAACCCGACCTACCGGGGCTATCGCCTGCCCGACTACTTCCCGCATTAACTCTTTCGATGTTTCCGATGCCTTAGCCTCGACCACGGCTTGACAAGCCCACAAACATGAAAAAAACACTTCTCGCGCTCACTACCATCGCACTGTCGCCCGTCGCCGCCTATGCCCAAAGCAGCGTGACGCTCTACGGGATCGTCACGGGCAACGTGACGTACACGAACAACGTTCAGACGGCGGCAACGCCTGCCGGTGGCAAGCCCACAGGCGGCGGGCAGGTCGCCCAGTTCGACAGCGGCACCTCGGGCCCGAGTTCGAGCCGCTGGGGCCTGAAAGGCATCGAAGATCTGGGCGGCAGCGTGAAGACGCTGTTCGTGCTCGAAAGCGGCTTCAGCGTCAGCAATGGCACGCTCGGCCAGGGCGGCACCCTGTTCGGCCGTCAGGCCTGGATCGGGGTCACCGCGCCCAACTACGGTACCGCATCGCTCGGGCGTCAGTCGGACGTCGCGGTGGATTATGTGTCGCCGCTGCTCTATGCCTGGTACTTCGGCAACCTCGCGATCCATCCGGCCGACTATGACAATCTGAATTTCACGCATCGCATCAACAACGCGATCAAGTACAGTTCGGACTCCTTTGGAGGATTCCGGTTCGGCGCGCTGTACAGCCTAGGCGGAGTAGCCGGCAACTTCACGCAGAATCAGTATTGGTCCGCGGGCTTCAGCTATACCGGGCCGAGCGTTGCCGTCGCGGCATCGATCATCAACGCGCGCAATCCGAACACTTCGCTCTATGGCACCAATGCGAATGCGAGTGCCACCGGCAACAATCTCGGCTCCGCCGGGTCCGCCACGACGCCGGCATCGAACCCGTCCATCTCGGGATTCGCGTCCGCCCGCACGCAACAGACGGTCGCCGTGGCCTCGACCTGGACGATCGGCTCCGCCATCCTGGGCCTCGCCTGGTCGAACACGCAATACCGCGATCTCGGCGCCACTGCCGCGCTGAACACGCAGAACTACCATGGCACGGCCTCGTTCAATACGGTGGGCGCGAGCGTGCGCTACCAGGTCACGCCCTTCCTGCGCGTCGGCACCTCGTTCGATTACACGAACGGCGGCAACCTGAACGGTACGGGCGGCGCGCGCTACGAGCAGTGGAATCTGGGCACCGGCTACTCGCTCTCGAAAGCCACCGAGCTGTATGTGACGGCCGCCTACCAGCATGCGAGCGGGGTCGATTCGTGGGGCCGCCAGGCAGTCGCGGACATCGGCTATCTCTCGCCCTCGACAACCTCGAACCAGGTTGCGGTGTCGGCCGGCATCAAGCACCTGTTCTAACCCGCATTACGGGCCGCCGCCCGGTCGATTCGACCGGGGCGCCCTATCGTCCAGCCAGTTGGACAAAGAGGCGTTCCTTTGGACGCGCACGCGCATCCGCCCTACGATGCGTGTCGCCACGCTCAATCCGGAACGCCCGCCATGTCCTCAACATCCGCTTATCTCCCGCACGATCTCGATAGCGCGCTGCTCGTCGGCCGTGTCTGGCGGCCCACGCCGGAGGGTGACGGGCCGTGCGTCGTCGTGGTGCGCGGCGGCATGGTCTTCGATATTTCGCAGGTGGCCCCCACCACGGCCGACCTGTTCGAATACGACGATCTGCTCGATGTCGTGCGGCATACGCCAGGCGAGCCGCTGGGCACGGCCGAGGCCCTGCTCGAACACAGCTTCGCGGGCGATCGCCCCGCAGATCGCCCCTGGCTGCTCGCGCCCTGTGATCTGCAGGCCATCAAGGCGTGTGGCGTGACGTTCGCCGTGAGTCTTCTGGAACGCGTGATCGAAGAACAGGCCGGTGGCGATCCCGCCAAAGCCCAGGACGTGCGCACCGAAATCACGAAGCTGATCGGCGCCGATCTTTCGAAAATCAAGCCCGGGTCCGAGGCCGCGATCAAGCTGAAGGAAGAACTTCAGCGCCGTGGTGCGTGGTCGCAATACATGGAAGTCGGTATTGGGCCGGACGCCGAGGTGTTCTCGAAGTCCCAGCCGATGTCCTCCGTGGGCTTCGGCGCCGATATCGGCCTGCATCCCGCCTCGGCGTGGAATAACCCCGAGCCCGAGGTCGTGCTCGCGGTCAACAGCCGCGGCGAGGTGGTCGGGGCGACGCTCGGCAACGACGTCAATCTGCGCGACATCGAAGGCCGCTCGGCCCTGCTGCTCGGCAAATGCAAGGACAACAACGGCTCGTGCGCGATCGGACCGTTCATTCGTCTGTTCGATGAAGGTTTCACGCTCGACACGGTTCGTACCACCAGCGTCTCGCTTCGCGTGGAAGGCGCCGACGACAACTTCCTGCTCGAAGGCGTGAGCCACATGCAGGAAATCAGCCGCGATCCGCTCGACCTCGTTTCGCAGGCATGGGGCCGCCACCATCAGTATCCGGACGGTTTCATGCTGTTCCTCGGCACGATGTTCTCGCCGATCAAGGACCGCGACGCGCCCGGCGGCGGCTTCACGCATCACCTTGGCGACCGGGTCACGATCAGCGCGCCGCCGCTTGGCGCCATCGTCAACACCGTGCGCCTTTGCACCGAAATCGAACCGTGGACGTTCGGCGTGCGCGCCCTTTATACCAATCTCGCCGAGCGCGGTCTTTTTTAATCTGGAGTGAATTCGTAATGCAGACAGAAAACAACGCGTCTTTCGCGCGTATCGACGAAGCCGCCGCGCTCGCGCGTGAAGCACAGGCCCTTTACGGCGCGGCTTCGCGTGTCGTGCGCAGCGCCCTGCTGCGCGGCCTCGCCGACGCGCTCGAACGCGACGCCGCGCAGCTCGTCGCCATTGCGGACGAAGAAACGTCGCTTGGCGCCGCGCGTTTGAATGGCGAACTCGCGCGCACCGCGTTTCAACTGCGCGGCTTTGCCGAGCGCGTGGAAGCAGGCATCGCCAATCGCCACGTCGACGACGCGGCCGTTCCCGGCGCGCCGCCAGCAGGCCGCCCGCACCTCACGCGCGTGCAACTGCCGCTCGGGCCGGTGGCCATGTTCTCGGCGAGCAATTTCCCGTTTGCGTTCTCGGTGCTCGGCGGCGATACGGCCTCGGCGCTCGCCGCGGGTTGCACGGTGATCGTCAAGCCGCACTCGGGCCATCCCGAACTGTCGCGCCGCGTGCATGCGCTCGCCGCGCGTGTGCTGCGCGAACAAGGCCTGCCCGAAGGCGTGATTGCGTTCGTCGATCAGGCGTCGCGCGAAGCGGCCGTGCATCTCGTCGGTCACGCCGATGTCGCGGCGGTGGCGTTCACGGGTTCGTATCAGGGCGGCGTGGCCCTGTGGCGCGCGGCCAATGCGCGTCGCCGGCCGATTCCGTTTTATGGGGAACTCGGCTCGATCAATCCGCTCGTCGTGCTGCCGCAAGCCCTTGCGGAAGGCGTCGATACGCCCGCCGCCACCCTCGCCGCTTCGATCACGATGGGCTGCGGCCAGTTCTGCACGAGCCCCGGGTTGATCGTCGTGCGCGACGACGCCGACGGCGAGCGCTTCGCACAGGCGCTGGCGCAAGCGTTGTCCGCGCAAAAGCCGCATGCCATGCTCACGTCCGCCATGCGCCGCGGCTTCGAAAGCGCCGCTGCGCATATCGCGAGCCAGGCGGGCGTGCGCGTGCGTCTCGCTGCACCGGCAGACGACGAGCAATCCGCAGCGCCCGCGCCGCGTCTGTTCGAAACCGACGCGCAGACGTTCATCGCCAACGTAGCGCTGCACGAAGAGATGTTCGGTCCGGCCGCGCTGATCGTGAAGGTGCGTGACGAAGCGCAGACGCTCGACGTGCTCGCCGCGGTCGAAGGTTCGCTCACGGTCACGCTGTGGGGCGCGCAAGCCGATACGCCGGAAAATCGTGCGCTCGCAGTCGCTGCGCAACGTATCGCAGGTCGCGTGCTGTTCGGCGGCGTGCCGACGGGCGTTGCCGTGTGCGATGCGCAGCAGCATGGCGGCCCGTGGCCCGCTTCGACGCAGCCGCAAACCACCTCGGTCGGTTATGCGGCCATCGAGCGCTTCCTGCGCCCCGTTGCGTTGCAGGATGCGCCGCAATGGGCGATTGCCGCGACGAGCGGAACGGCGTCGGCATAAGGCAAGGCGTAACACGCACGATTGAAGCGGTAGAAAAGCGGAGACTGGATATGGAATCCGGTCTCCGCTTTTCAATTTCAGCATCGAGTTACACGCTATCTGCAACCTGCCTGGGAACGGCAAGCACGGCAAACGCCGCTGCGAGGCCCGCGCCCGCAAATGCGTAGAAATTCCACGGCAGCGGCGCGCCCGCCTGTGCCAGCGCGCCGCCGATCAGCGGCCCGGCGATTGCGCCGAAACGCCCTATTCCCAGCGCCCAGCCAATGCCCGTCGCCCGGTTGCGGGGCGGATAGTAGCGTGTGATATACGCGCCAAGCAGCATCGTGTTGCCGATCGTGCCTACCCCGGCAATGCCCACGAGCACATAGGTTTGCAGCGTGCCATGGGCGAACGGTAACGCGCACAGGCTGGCTGCGGCGAGCAGATAAAGCACGCTGACCACGCACTTCGAACCCAGGCGGTCGGCCACCGCGCCACCAAGCAGCGAGCCCAAAGCCGCGGTCGAATTGAGTACCACCAGCAATGCGAGGCTCGATCCGAGCGGGAAACCGGCCTTGCGCATGAGTTGCGGCAGCCAGGTGCTCAGGCCGTAGAGCAGGAGCAAGCCCATGAACATCGCGATCCAGAACGCCAGGGTGGCGCGCACATTGGATGCGTCGAAGAGCGCGCGAATCGGCGCGGCTTTTTCAGCATTCATAGCGTGCACGGCCCGCGCCCCGGTTTCGTTCTCTAGCGCCGAATGTCGAATGCCGAGCGCTTGTGCAACGCCGCGTGCCTCTGCGATGCGGTTTCTCGCCAGCAGGAACTCCAGCGACTCCGGCAAATGGCGCGCCGTGAGCGCCACGAGGATGAGCGGCGCGGCGCCCACACCGAACAGCAACCGCCAGCCGTGCGTCGGCAACCAGTTCATCGCGAGCAGCGCGACCAGAATGCCGCCCAGCGAATATCCCGTGTAAATCAAGGCATAGTTGAAAGAACGGCGCCCAGGCGGCGAGTATTCGACCGTGAGCGCCGCCGCGGTCGGCACGACGCCGCCAAGCCCGAGTCCGCCCACGATCCGCGCGACGACGAACCAGGCTGGCGTGGGCGCGAGCGCGGCGGCCGCCATCATCGCGGAGAAAAGCGCCGCACTGCCGAGCAGCATGCGGCGCCGGCCGATCATGTCGCTGAGCGTGCCCGCACCCATGGCGCCGATCATCATGCCCGCCAGCGAGCAGCTTGCGATCGCGCCGAGTTGCAGCGCCGACAAGGACCAGTCGGTGCCATGCGTGAGCATGGGCAGCACCGCCCCGTAAATCGCGACGTCATAGCCTTCGGCAAGGATCATCGCAAGGCAGATCGCGACGACTCGCACCGTCACGCGAGTGGGTATCGCAACGGAAGCGGGATCGAAGCGGTAGTCCGCTTCGCTTTGCGCGCGTTCCAGCGCGACCTCGGCGCTGCTTGATGACGACGTATTCATGGCGGCGTGTCCCCATTCTTTTTTGTGTGAATCCGGCGATCAAACCGCCATGCACAGGTACTTGATGACGAGATAGTCATCGATGCCGTAGTGCGACCCCTCCCGGCCCAGACCCGATTGCTTGACGCCGCCGAACGGCGCGACCTCGTTCGAGATCAATCCGGTATTGATGCCCACCATGCCGTATTCGAGTTGCTCGGCCACGCGCCAGATACGGCCGATATCGCGGCTGTAGAAGTAGGCGGCGAGGCCGAACTCCGTGTCGTTGGCGAGCTTCACCACTTCTTCGTCGCTCGAGAAACGGAACAGCGGCGCGAGCGGGCCGAACGTCTCTTCTCTCGCTACATCCATTTGCGCGGTGACGCCGGTCAGCACCGTGGGCTCGAAGAAGCCGTAGCCGAGCGTGTGGCGCTTGCCGCCCGTGGCGAGCGTCGCGCCTTTGTCCACTGCATCGGCGATATGCGCTTCGACCTTTCTGACCGCTGCCTCGTTGATGAGCGGTCCGAGCGTGACGCCGCCCTCCGTACCGTGCCCGACCTTCAGCCCCTTAACGGCTGTCGCGAGCTTCGCGGCGAACGCGTCGTACACGCGCTCATGCACGTAGAAGCGATTCGTACAGACGCACGTTTGCCCGTTGTTGCGGTACTTCGAGGCGATGGCGCCTTCCACCGCGGCATCGAGATCCGCGTCGTCGAACACGATGAACGGCGCGTTGCCGCCGAGTTCGAGCGTCACCTTCTTCACTGTGGGCGCGCTTTGCGCCATCAGCAATCTCCCGACGCCCGTCGAACCGGTAAACGACAGCTTGCGAACCACGGGACTGCTGGTCATCGCGCCGCCAATCGCCTTGGGATCGCCAGTGACGACGTTGAGCACGCCTCTGGGCACGCCGGCCCGCTCCGCCAGCACCGCCAATGCGAGCGCGGAGAACGGCGTGGCTTCTGCAGGTTTCACGACGATCGGGCAGCCTGCCGCGAGCGCCGGGCCCACCTTGCGGGTAATCATGGCCGTGGGGAAATTCCACGGCGTGATGGCGGCGCAAACGCCGATCGGCTCCTTGATGACAACGAGCCGCTTGTCCGAAGCGGGCGTCGCTAGCGTGTCGCCCGCCACGCGTTTGCCTTCCTCGGCGAACCACTCGATGAACGACGCGCCGTAGGCGATCTCGCCTTTCGCTTCCGCGAGCGGCTTGCCCTGTTCCGCGGTCAGGATCAGCGCGAGATCGTCGGCGTGCTCGATCATCAGGTCGTACCAGCGGCGCATGACTGCCGCACGCTCCTTGGCCGTGCGCACGCGCCACGCCGGCCACGCGGCATTGGCCGCCTCGATGGCTCGCGTCGTTTCGGCTTCTCCCATCAAAGGCACGCTGCCGAGCGACGCGCCCGTCGCCGGGTCGAACACGTCGAAGCTCGCGCCCGAGTCGGCCTTGCACCATTGCCCATCGATATAGGCTTGATGGCGCAACAGCGCCGCGTCTTTCAACAGGGTCTTCAATTCCACGTGACTTTCCTTCGATGCATAAAAAGTTGATGGCCCACTCAGGCAGAGCACGCCAATAGTCAGTACAGCCAGGCTGCGTTATCCTGCCTGGCGCCACGACGCGTGCTCGTGCCCCTCCGCCAGCAGCTGGCGCGCAATCTCGGCCACTCTGTCCACGTGCGCGATCGCGGCCTCGCGTGCGCCGGCCGCGTTGCCGGCTTGAATGGCGCTCAGGATGCGGTGCATTTCATCGACGGCCTGGCGGCCGCGGTCATCGGAAGCGATTGTCAGGGCTCGCAAGCGGTTGATGCGCGCCGTCAACGACTGCACGATCTCCCAGGCCACGCGCTTTTGCCCGGCAATGAACATGCGCTCGTAGAAGGCCGTGGTGAGTGCTCGCACGGCCTGATGGTCCTGCGCTTCGAAGGCCGCCTGAATCCGGTCGATGAAGCCGGCGAGATCCGCGACGATGCCCTCGTCAGCATGCTGCGCGCACGCCATGGCGGCTTCGCCTTCAAGGAGGGCGCGTATTTCGTAGATCTCCGCCGCCGTCTCGAAGTCGAGCACGGCGACGATCGGCCCCTGGTTCGGAATCGAGTCGACGAGACCCTCCGTTTCCAGATGCCGCAAAACTTCCCGCACAACGGTGCGGCTCACGCCGAGAATTTCGCACAGCGAGCGCTCGACCAGCCGCTCGCCTGGATGAAAGTGCGCCTCCAGAATGGCCGTGCGCATTTTTTCGAGCGCGAGTTCCCGCAAGGTGGCCGTGGGGCGTTCGACCCGCAGCGATGGCAGTGCGTCACTCATGACAGCCGCCATCACGCTTGCGCGAACAGGCGCACGTCGCGCGCGTCCCAGTCGACGAGCGCCTGCGTGCCGATCATGATCCCGCCGTCGTGGCGATGCGCCGCCGGCATGCGAATCGAGATCTCCTGCTGCCAGGGCGTGGCTACCGCGTAGTGCATGGCGTCGCCGAGATAGGTGACGTCGCGCACCGTTACGGGCAAGCCTGTCGTGCCGTTTGCGACTTGCAGCGAGCTGAGGCGCATCTGCTCCGGGCGGATCATCAGCGTGCCGTCGTCGCCGGCGGCGAGTGACGGATTGAACGCGTCCGATGCGATTTCATGGCCATTCGGGAACACGCCGTTCATGCGGCCTTCGCTGGTCTTCGTCACCTTCACGGGCAGGAAATTCGAATTGCCGATGAAGCTCGCAACAAAGCGCGAAGCCGGGTTCGCGTAAAGCTCCTCGCCCGTGCCGACCTGCTCGATGCGGCCTTTGTTGAACACCGCGATGCGGTCGGAGAGGCGCAGCGCTTCTTCCTGGTCGTGCGTGACGTAGAGAATCGTCACGCCCGTCTCCTGGTGAATGCGGCGCAATTCGAGCTGGATTTCCTCGCGCAGCTTCTTGTCGAGCGCCGAGAGCGGTTCGTCCATCAGCAGCACGGGCGGATCGTAGGCCAGTGCGCGCGCAATCGCCACGCGTTGCTGTTGCCCGCCCGAGAGCTGTGCGGGCATGCGGTCGCGGCACTCGGAAAGATGCACGAGCTTGAGCATCTTTTCCACTTTCGCCTTGACCTCGGCTTCGGGGCGGCGGCGCACGCGCAGCGGAAACGCCACGTTCTCGCCCACCGTGAGATGCGGAAAGAGCGTATAGCGCTGAAACACCATGCCGATGTTGCGCTTGTTGGGCGCCACCGCCAGCAGCGGTTTGCCGTCGAGCAGCACGCGCCCTTCCGTGGGCTCCTGAAAGCCCGCGACGATATAGAGCGTCGTGCTCTTGCCCGACCCCGACGGTCCGAGGAAGGTCATGAATTCGCCCTTGCGCACATCGAGCGACACCTGGTCGATGGCGACGACGTCGTCGTAGGTCTTGCGCAGGCGCTGGATTTGCAGGAAAGCAGTCATGGCTTGTTCACCTCGATTAGCGGCCGCGGCGCACGAGAGCGCCCGCCAGCATCAATAACGTTGTCAACGCGACGAGCAGCGAAGACGCCGCTGCAACGACGGGCGTCAGGTCCTGGCGCAGCGTGGACCAGATCCGCACGGGCAGCGTCTGCAGCGTCGGGCTCGACATGAAGATCGACACGACCACCTCGTCCCACGATGCGAGGAACGAAAAGATCGCCGCGGCGTAGAGCCCGAGCCGGATGGCCGGCAGCGTGACCTTCAGCTTCACCATCAGCGGTGAGGCGCCGCAAATGAGCGCAGCGTCCTCCAGCGACGTGTCGAAGCTCGCGAGCGAATTGCTGATCGAGATGATCGAGAACGGCAAGGCGATGATGAGGTGGCCGATCACGAAACCCGTCATCGTGCCGTTCATGCCGATGCGCAGGAAGAACGCATAGAGCGCGACGGCGAGGACCACGACCGGCAGCACCATCGGCGTGATGAAGAAGGCCTGCACCGCGCCGCGCCCGCGAAACTTGCCGCGTACGAGCGCAAGCGAAGCGAGAAAACCGATGGCGACGGAAAGCACCGTGACGATCACGGCGAGCTTCGCGCTCGTGAGCAGCGAGTCGATCCAGCCCGCATCGGTGAAGAGCTGCCGGTACCATTCGAGCGTCCAGCCCGGCGCTGGAAAGATGAGCCACTGCGAGTCGCCGAACGACAGCGCGACGATAAAGACAATGGGCAGCAGGAGAAAGAGCGCGACGGCTCCGCCCACGGCCAGCAACATCCAGCGCAACGCGCCCAGGCGATCGAAATCGAGCAACATGTCAGCGCCCTCCGAGACTTGCGCGCGCGTTGCGCGTAAAGCGCAGTTGCAGCGCATAGAGCGAGAGCGTCACGGCGAGCAGCACGAATGCGGCGGCGCCGGCGAGGCCCCAGTTCAAGAGTTCCTGCACGAGCTGCGCAATGAGTTCCGCGAGCATCATGTACGAGGGTCCGCCCAGCAGCGCGGGCGTGACGAAGTAGCCCAGCGCCATCACGAACACCATGAGCGCGCCCGAGGCGACGCCCGGCATGGCGAGCGGCACGAGAATGCGCCAGAAGGCCTGCCAGCGGCTCGCACCGCACACGGCGGCGGCGCGCAGCGTCGAAGGGTCGATGCTGCGCAGCGTGGCGTGCAGCGGCATCACGAGAAACGGCAGCATGATGTAGGTCATGCCGATCGTGACTCCCGTCAAGTTGTTGACGAGCGAGAGCGGCTCATGGATCACGCCGATCGCCATCAGCATGCGGTTGATCGGCCCCGTTTCCTGCAACAGCACCATCCACGCGAAGGTCCGTGCGAGCAGGTTGGTCCACATCGACAGCAGCAGGATCGCGAAGAACACGGCGCTGACCTTGCGCGGCGCGATGGCGAGCAGCCACGCCATCGGAAAGCCGACGAGCAGCGTGACGAGCGTCACGACCGTTGCCACGAGGAACGTATTGCCGAACACGCGCAAATACGTGGTCGAGCCGAGCAACTGCTGGTAGTTGTGCAGACCCGGCGTCGGCTCCAGCACGCTGCGCAGCAGCAGCGAGAGCACCGGCAGCAGGAAGAAGATCACGAGCAGCAGCATGGCGGGCGCCAGCAGCCGCATGCTGCGCCAGTCGCGCCGTTTGCGCGTGGCCGCCGCGGCCGGGTGCGCGACGGTACTCAATACGTTAGGCATGGTGTTTCCTTTTGAACCGGTTCGCGACGACGGGACTCGCTTACTTCGATTGCCACGCGTACCAGCGCTTCGCAATCGCATCGCGGTTCTCGGCCCAGTACTTCATGTCGAGATTGATCTGCGATGCCTTGTACTGATCGGGCAGCGTCTTCGCCATGGCCGGCGACATCAGCGCGGCCGACTTCACGTTGATCGGCGCGTAGCCGGTATCGGCCGCGAATTTGGCCTGGGCCTGCGGGCTCGTCGCTGCGGCGAGATACTTCATCGCCGCGTCGCGGTGCTTCGCGCCCTTCGGGATCACGAGCATGTCGGCGGCGGTGAGGTTCTGGTCCCACGAAATGCCGACGGGCACGCCGGTTTGCGCGAGCGCGTGCAGGCGGCCGTTCCAGAACATGCCGATCGGCGCCTCGCCCGATGCGAGCAGCTGCTGCGACTGCGCGCCGCCGCTCCACCACACGATGTCGCTCTTGATCGTGTCGAGCTTCTTGAACGCGCGGTCGAGGTCGAGCGGATAGAGCTTGTTGGGCGGCACGCCGTCGGCGAGCAGCGCGATTTCGAGCACGCCCGGCGCCGACCACTTATAGAACGTGCGCTTGCCCGGGAAGCGCTTGGTGTCGAACAGGTCGGCCCAGGCTTGCGGCTGCGCGCCCGTGTATTTCGCCTTGTTGTAGCCGAGCACGAACGAGTAATAGAAGCTGCCCACCGCGGCCTGCGACGCGAAGCGCGGGTCCAGCTCGTCTTTTTTCACCACCGAATAGTCGATCGGCTCGATCAGTCCGGCCTTCTGCGCGGCATAGGCGAAGTCGCCCTCCACGTCCACGACGTCCCAGCTCACGTTGCCGCTGTCGACCATCGCCTTGAGCTTGCCGTAGTCGGTCGGGCCGTCCATCAGCACGGTGATGCCGCTCGCCTGCGTGAACGGCTGCGCCCAATCCTTCTGTTGCGACGATTGCGTGGTGCCGCCCCAGCTCGTGAAGACGATGGGGTCCGCGGCCAGTGCCGGTGCTGCGGCGAGTGTCGCTGCGCACGCAATGAACATCGGCGCGATAAACGAGGTGCTTCTGCTGCTCATGGCTATCTCCGGGGATACGGTTGGTTGTCGCTTCGTCAGGCCGGCTGCGGGAAGACCCGTCGGCTTCTTCATGGTTGTGTTCGGTGCCGTGCCGTCAATGCGCGAGGGCGAGCGGCTGCACGGTGCCGGCTTCGCTGTCGCCCACGTAGATGCCGAATGCGTCCTGCTTGCGTTCGCGCACATACCGTTCGAGCATCGAGCGCACGGCGTCGTCGCTCAATTCGTCCCAAGGAATCTGCGAGAGCGGCACGATGCGGATGCTGCTGTCGAGCCAGGGCGAGCCGTTGTGAATCACGCGGCCGCGGTAGTAGATATGCTCGCTCGGCCCTTTGCCGCTGCCGTCTTCGAACACGGCGAACAGAAAGTCGAGATGGGCGCGCAGGCCGAGCTTCGCGAGGACGCCGCGCAGGCTCGCCGCGTCGCTGGCCGGTTCGAGCTTGACGCCCGTCGGCAACGCCACGCCTTCGGGCGTGTCGATGAGCACGAGGCCGTCGCGATGCTCGAGAATCGCGCCCACTTTCGCGCGCACGCCGGCTGCAGCCAGCGCATCCTGCGAGAGACTGAAGTTCACGTACGCGCCGCGGCAGTAGCCAAGCGGCGTCGAACTCGTTTGCACGACGTCCACCACGCGGCCGATCAGGATGATGTGGTCGCCTGCGTCGACGACTTCATGCGTCGTGCAGTCGAAGCTCGCCGCCGCGCCGTCCATCACGGGCGCACCCGTTTTGCGCGCGCTCCAGGGCACTTGCGCGAACTTGTCGGCGGCCTTCGAGGCGAACACGCCCGAAACCTGCTGCTGGTCTTCGGCGAGCACGCTCACCGCGAAGCGGCCCGTTTGCGAGAACACCGCATAGCTCGACGCCGTCTTGGCGATGCACACCAGAATGAGCGGCGGGTCGAGCGACACCGAGGTGAACGAGTTGGCCGTGAAGCCGCGCGGCGATCCGTCGGGCTGGATCGTCGTGACGACGGTCACGCCCGTCACGAACGCGCCCAGCGCGCGGCGAAATTCGGCGATATCGAAAGCCGGTTGCGCGGATTGGGCAGTCATCGGCTCAGCCATGGCGTTCTCCTGTGTTTGCTGCGGTATTGGCTGCCTGCGTCGCCGACGCAACGGCCAGGAACGCGAGCAGGCTTGCGTTGACGCGTTCCGGGTCGGTCACGTTCATCATGTGGCGCGCGTTCGCAATGACTTCCGCGCGGGCGCGCGGCGCGACGGACGCCATTGCGTGCGACATCTGCGCGCTCGAATTCGGATCGCACTCGCCGGTGAGAAAGAGCGCGGGTACCTCCAGATTCGCGAGACGGCCCACGTGCGCGGCGTCGGAAGATGCGAAAAGACGGTACGTGCGCGCGTAGCCCACGGGATCGACGGCGAGCAGCAGCGCACGCACCGCTTGCGCCGCCTGGGTCAGATGCCCCGGGATCGGGTGGCCGAACCAGCGCGAGAGCGTCGCGTCCACGCCGCTTGCGGCCGGCGCTTCGCCGAGACTCGCCGCGCGCGTCATCACCGCTTCGCGCTGCGCCGGCGTGCGGTCGTACACCGCGTTCAGCGCAACGACGCTCAACGTGCGCGGCGCATTGAGCAGCGCGAATTCGAGCGCGACGAGCGCGCCCATCGAATGCCCCACCACGTGCGCGCGCTCGACCTGGATGGCATCGAGCAGCGACTCGAGCTGCGCGGCGTATTCGTCGAGCGTGGGCTGTGCGCTCGGCAGCGCGCTCTCGCCGTGACCCAGCATGTCGTAGGCGACGACGCGAAACGATTCGGACAACGCATCGATCTGCGGCGCCCACACGCTCTGATTCATGCCGACGCCATGGATCAGCACCACGGTTTCGCACGCGGCGCTCGATTGCGGCGCGTACACGCTGTAGCACGTGCCCGCGGTTCGACCGCGCTGCGCGCGCGAGACGCCATGTTCGGAGGCGAAAGCAGGCTTCATGGAATTCAGGCTCCATCCGGCAACTCGGGCGATACGGAAAATCGCCGGAGTTCGCGTTCGATGAGATTATGGTATGCCATCTTATGGCCCACAACAAACTATTGCGTATTATGGAATACCATGAGATCGCTCGCGGGCGCGCTGGCATGCTTTGGGCTGCGCCCGATCGACCTGAATTGAGCAGACAAAAGAAAAGGCCGCCCGCGTGTGCCGGCGGCCTTTTTAGGCTGGCGGGTCAGCTAGAGCGTCAGGCGTCGCTGAGACCTTCGTTTTGTTGGGCAAGCGCCGAGAGCGCCAGTTCGGAGACGCGCTTGATATGCGCGAACGACGCCGCGGAGGCCGCTTCGCCGTCGCGCCGCTCGATGGCGTCGAGCAGCAGGTTCATCTCTCGATTTGAGTCGCCGCCGCGCCCCGGCATCGCGATCGTCAACGCGCGCAAGCGGTTGATACGCGCGTTGAGCGTTTTGACGACCGTGAGCGACACCTGCTTGTTGGCGGCTTCGAACAGCGTTTCATAGAAGCGCTCGGTGTGCTCCACCACGCGCGGCAGGTCGCGCTTTTCGAACGCATCCTCGATGATCGCGCGGATCGCGCGCAGCCGCTGCACGACTTCGGGCGTGGCATTCTCGGCGCAGGCCCGGGCAGCATTGGCTTCGAGCAATCCGCGTAACTCGTAGATCTCGCCCACTTGCGTGGGATCGAGCCGCGCCACGATCGGCCCCTGCCGCGCGACGGTCTCGACGAGCCCCTCGGTCTCGAGATGCCTAAGCACCTCGCGCACCACCGTGCGGCTCACGCCAAGCTCGTCGCACAGCGTGCGTTCGACGAGCCGCGTGCCCGGCCGGAAATACCCCTGGACTATCGCGCCGCGCAGTTTGTCGAGCGTGAGCTCACGCAGGGTCTTGGCATTGCGATCGATTTTGAGGTCTTGCATAGGCGGCAACAGGAGAAGGACGAAAGCCCGCGCACAAGGACGCGGACATGGAATGCCATATTATGACGCAACTGACGTCCAGCTTTCCTTCTGCCTGCGCTTTCGCCCCTTTTGCGCCCCGCCGCAACGGCCCGGTCAGTCCTCCAGCCCCTCGACGATCGAGATCTGCGCCACGCAATGGCCATCGCGCTTCGCCTTGGCCGCTTGATACTCCGGCGAGTGGTAGCAGTGGAGCGCCGTTTGCATGTCGGGGAACCGGATCACGATGTGCCGCGCGAACGACTCGCCTTCCAGCACCTGCGCCGCACCACCGCGCGCGAGGAATACGGCGCCGAACTTCTTGAACGCCAGCGGCGCGATGTCCGTGTAGTCCTTGTACTTCGCGGCGTCCAGCACGGTGACATGTGCAATCCAGTATGCAGTCATCTCTCCTCCTCGTTTTTCATCGTCGGATTCATCTAGAAAAAGCGGCAATCCCTTGGCAGACGGGGTTCACCGTGAGCTTTCGGGTTAACACTCATGGCATGCCGTAACATGGTATACCAAAATGCTTCACACAATCAACGTACGAAGGAAGTTGCCATGAGCCTGATTCGCAAATCCATCCTCCATGTCGAGAACGTCTTCGTAGACGGCGACAAGGCCGCTGCGAAGCCGCTGAAAATGATCGGCGCGGTCGCGGTGATCAAGAACCCGTGGGCGGGCCGCGGGTACGTGGAAGACCTCTCGCCCGAGATTCGCGCAATCGCGCCGCAACTGAGCGAGCACCTCACGAAGCTCATCATCGACGAAGCCGGTTCGGGCGAAGCGGTCGAAGCGTTCGGCAAGAGCGCCATCGTGGGTCTTGCGGGCGAACTGGAGCATGCGTCCGCGCTCATCCACACCCTGCACTTCGGCAATATCTATCGCTCGGCGGTGGGCGCGAAGTCGTATCTCGCGTTCAACAACACGCGTGGCCCGGCCAATGCGCCGCTGCTCATCCCGATGATGGACAAGAACGACGAAGGCCGCCGCTCGCACTATCTCACGCTGCAGTTGTCGATTGCCGATGCGCCGGCCGCCGACGAACTCGTGGTCGCCATCGGCGCTGCAACGGGTGGCCGTCCGCATCACCGCATTGGCGATCGCTACAAAGACCTCGCAGAGCTCGGAAATGACGTCAAGAACCCTGCAGCTGTCAAATAAGCGCGTCGCGCACTATCTGGAGCAAGGCGCGGGCGAACCGCTCGTGCTGATTCACGGCGTGGGCATGCAGGCGAGCGCATGGTATCCGCAGATCGAAGACCTCTCGGCCGAATTCCGCGTGATCTCGGTCGACATGCCGGGCCACGGTCGAAGCGATGCGCTCGAAGCGGGCGCCGGCTTGCCGCAGTTCGTTGAGTGGGCAACCAGTTTCGTCGAGGCGCTGCACGTGGGTCCCGTCAATCTGGCGGGGCACTCGATGGGTTCGTTGATCGCGGCTGGCGTCGCGGTCACGCGTCCCGATCTGGTCAAGCGTGTGGCAGTCCTGAACGGTGTGTACCGGCGTACCGAAGCGGCGCGCGAAGCCGTGCTGCAGCGCGCCGCCGAGTTGCGCTCGGGCACCATCGACGTGGATACGCCGCTGCGACGCTGGTTCAACGCGGACGAAGCCCAGCAAGTGGCGGCGCAAAAGGTCGAGTCGTGGCTGAAGTCGGTGAACCTTGCGGGTTACGCGACGGCCTACACGGCGTTCGCGGGCGGCGACGACGTGTACGCCGACGGCTGGCAGACGATTCGCTGCCCTGCTCTCGTCCTGACCGGCGCCGACGATCCGAACTCGACGCCGCAGATGGCGAGACAGATGGCGCAAGCCGCGCACAACGGCACGGCCGTGGTGATCGAAAACGAACGCCACATGGTGAACCTCACCGCGCCCGACGAAGTCAATCGCGCGCTGCGTGCCTGGTTGCAGACGGAGCCGCAGGCGGAAAACCACGAAGTGGAAGTGTGAAATGAGCCAAGACACGAGCCAGGTAGTTAACCCGCAAGCCGCGAAGATCAACACGCGCGAACTGCGCGACGCGTTCGGCGCGTTCATGACGGGCGTGACGATCGTGACGACCGCGACGGACGACGGCAAGCCGCTCGGCTTCACCGCCAATTCGTTTTCGTCCGTTTCGCTCGACCCCGCGCTGCTGCTGGTGAGCATTGCGAAGACGTCGAGCAATTACCAGACGTTTTCCACTGCGGGCCACTTCGCCATCAACATCCTCGCGGAAGGACAAAAGGATTTGTCCAACACGTTCGCGCGGCCGAGCGACGACCGCTTCGCCAACGTGAACTGGCAATTGAGCGCCAACCGCAACCCGCTCATTGGCGACGTCAGTGCCTGGTTCGACTGCACGACGCACGCCGCGATCGACGCGGGCGACCACGCGCTGATCGTCGGCCGGGTCGAGGCGTTTCATTCCGCGGGGTTCGCTGGCCTCGGCTACTATCGCGGCGGTTATTTCACGCCGGCCAGGGTATCGGCGGAAGTCATCGCGGGTCCGAAAGTCGTCGTGAGCGCGATCATCGCGCGCGAGGACAAGGTGCTGCTCGTGAAAAACGCAGACGGCAAATGGGGCCTGCCTTCGAAAGAGATCGGCAAGGAAGGCGCCGACAAGGCGCTCGCCGAGATCTTCACGAAGTACCAGCCCGACGCATCGGCAAGCTTCATCTATTCGGTCTACAACAATACCGAAACCCATTACCAGTACATCTCGTTCCTGTGCAGCGCGCCGGATGAACTCGCCGCAGCGGGCGACGCCTCGGCACAATTCGTTAGTCTGGAAGACGTGCAAACGCAAGCGTTCCAGGACAGCGCACTCGCCAGCATGCTCCAGCGCTACCGCAAGGAAAGCGAACTGAAGAGCTACGGGATGTACTTCGGCGACCATAGCAACGGCACAGTCCGCCCGCTTCATTCCTGAAAGGTTCCATCATGCGATTCTCACTTTTCGTTCACATGGAGCGCGTCTCCGATCAGACCAGTCAGAAGCAGTTGTATGACGAAATGATCGAGCTGTGCCAGATCGCCGATCGCGGCGGCATGCATGCGATCTGGACCGGCGAGCACCACGCCATGGACTTCACGATCGCGCCCAATCCGTTCCTCAACATCGCGGACCTCGCCAACAAGACGAAGAACGTGAGGCTCGGCACGGGCACGGTCATTGCGCCCTTCTGGCACCCGATCAAGCTCGCCGGCGAAGCCGCGATGACCGACATCATCTCGAACGGCCGTCTGGATCTGGGCATTGCACGAGGCGCATACTCGTTCGAGTACGAACGCCTGATGCCGGGGCTCGACGCGTGGGGCGCGGGCCAACGCATGCGCGAACTCATTCCCGCCGTGAAAAAGCTGTGGGAGGGCGATTACGCGCACGAAGGCGAGTTCTGGAAATTCCCCTCGACGACGTCGTCGCCGTTGCCGCTGCAGCGCCCACATCCGCCGATCTGGGTAGCCGCGCGCGATCCGAACAGCCACGAATTTGCCGTGTCCAACGGTTGCAACGTGCAGGTCACACCGCTGCATTTCGGCGACGAAGAAGTCGAGAAGCTCGTCGGCCACTTCAACGCCGCGTGCGAAAAGTTCAGCGACGTGCCGCGCCCGCAAATCATGTTGCTGCGCCACACGTACGTGGCGAGCAGCGAGGACGACGCGCAGATCGCCGCCGACGAAGTGAACACGTTCTACAACTACTTCGGCGCGTGGTTCAAGAATGAGCGCCCTGTGAGCCGCGGCATGATCAAGCCCCTCACGAAGGAAGAGATGGCCGCTCACCCGTTCTATACGCCCGAGGCGATGCGCAAGAACAACGTCATCGGCACGCCCGAGGAAGTGATCGGGCGTCTGCGGGCCTACGAGAAACTCGGCTTCGACGAGTACTCGTTCTGGATCGATACGGGCATGAGCTTCGAGCGCAAGAAGGCGTCACTCGAGCGCATGATCAACGACGTCATGCCTGCATTCAGGTAAGGGGCGGATTCCATGGACTTTCATTTTCAGCTGTATATCGACGGCGAGTTCGAACCGGGCGCCGCGACGTTCGACAGCGTGAACCCGGCCACGGGCAACGTGTGGGCGCAAATGCCCGAAGCGCGCACGGAGCAGGTCAACCGCGCCGTCGAAGCGGCCAACCGCGCGCTGACCGATTCCGCGTGGGCCGGCCTCACGGCCTCGGCGCGCGGCAAGCTGCTGCACAAGCTGGCCGGCCTCGTCGAAAAGGCTGCGCCGCGACTCGCTGAAATTGAAACGAACGACACCGGCAAGATCATTCGCGAAACGTCGAGCCAGATCGCTTATGTGGCCGAATACTACCGCTACTACGCGGGAATCGCCGACAAGATCGAAGGCAGCCACATTCCCGTCGACAAGCCGGACATGCAGGTCTGGCTCGAACGGCAGCCCGTCGGCGTGGTCGCCGCCATCGTTCCATGGAACAGCCAGTTGTTTCTTTCCGCCGTGAAGGTCGGGCCGGCGCTCGCCGCCGGTTGCACGGTCGTTCTGAAGGCTTCCGAGGAAGCGCCCGGCCCGTTGCTCGAATTCGCGCGGCTCGTGCACGAGGCAGGATTTCCGCCGGGCGTCGTCAACGTGATCACCGGCTTCGGGCCGGAATGCGGCGCGGTGCTCAGCAGCCATCCCAGGGTGGACAAGGTGGCCTTCACGGGCGGCCCCGAAACCGCGCGGCATATCGTCAGGAACACCTCGAACAATCTTGCGAAGGTCTCGCTCGAACTGGGCGGCAAGTCGCCATTCATCGTGTTCGCCGATACCGATATCCAGAGCGCGGTGAATGCGCAAGTCGCGGCGATTTTTGCGGCAAGCGGCCAAAGCTGCGTGGCGGGCTCGCGTCTGTTGATCGAGGCATCCGTCAAGGACGAATTCCTCGCGTTGCTTGTCGAACGCGTCTCGCGCATTCGCGTGGGTTCGCCCAATGAGATGACGACGGAATACGGGCCGCTCTGCACCGAAAGGCAACTGCGCAACATCGAGAAGATCGTCGCGAGTTCCGTGAGCCAGGGGGCAAAGGTGCTCGCGGGCGGCAAGGCGCTGGGGCGCGACGGCTACTACTACGCGCCGACAATTCTGGACTGCTCGGGCGTGAGCAACGCGGACAGCATCACGACGGAGTTGTTCGGCCCCGTGCTTTCGGTGGATACGTTCGCTTCCGAACAGGAAGCCATCGAGAAGGCGAACAGCACCGCCTACGGACTCGCGGCGGGCATCTTCACCACCAACCTCACGCGGGCACATCGCGTTTCGCGGCGCGTGCGCTCGGGGATCGTCTGGATCAACACCTATCGGGCGGTGTCGCCGCTCGTGCCGTTCGGCGGCTTCGGGCTTTCCGGGCACGGCCGCGAGGGCGGCATGGCTGCCGCGCTCGAATACACGACGACGAAGTCCGTGTGGCTGCGCACCTCGGACGAACCGATCAGCGATCCGTTCGTGATGCGCTGATCCGTTCCCCGCTGCACCGCTTCAAGGCCGTTCCAAAGCCGTTCCAAAGCCGTTCAAGGCCATGCCGCGCCACCTTCGTGGCGTGGCTCGGCCTGTGCAATAAAGATGGAGACACTATGAAAAACCCGGCGAACGACAACAGCGTTCTGACCATTGAAAGCAACTCGATCGAGTATGTCGCTCCCGAGCATCGGCATGGCAAGCCAGTCGATTTGTTCACGTTGTGGTTCTGCACGAATGTCGCGCCACTTGCGGTGATATCCGGCGCGACTTCGGTCCTGGTCTTTCACCTCGACGTGATGAGCGCGATTCTCGCCATCGTCGCCGGGCAATTCTTTGGCGCCATTTTTCACGCCCTCACCTCTGCGCAAGGCCCGCTCGTCGGCGTGCCGCAGATGATTCAAAGCCGCGCGCAATTCGGCCGCTATGGCTCGCTGCTCGTGGTCAGCTTCACCACGCTGATCTATCTCGGCTTCTTTGTCTCGAACATCATCCTCGCGGGCAAGACGCTTCACACCGCCGCGCCCGCGGTGCCCGTGCCGGTAGGCACCGTGCTCGGCGCGATTCTCGCGACGCTCGTCGGCGTGATCGGCTGTCACTTCATTCACCGCTTCAACAAGATTGGCGCGTGGTTCATGGGCGGCGCGCTCCTGATCGGCATGATCATGATGGCCCCCGGTCTTGACGCGCAAATCCTGCAGCAGGGTCATTTCGACGTGTCGAACTGGTTCGCGATGTTCGGGCTGTGCGCCGTCTGGCAAATCAGCTTCGCGCCCTACACGTCCGACTATTCGCGCTACCTGCCGACCTCGGCGGGCTTTGCGAAGACCTTTGCGTTCACGTATTTCGGCACCTCGCTCGGCACCATCTTCGCGTTTCTCTTTGGCGTGCTCGCGGTCAGCACCGGTCATTCCATCGACGCCATGCAAGCCATCCGCACGCAAACGGGCATGTTCGGCTATGTGCTGATCTTCCTCTTCCTGGTCAACATCATTGGCCACAACGGCATGAATCTGTATGGCGGGGTGCTGTCGTTCAGTACCGCCGCACAGACCTTCCGCCCCGACTGGGTGCCTGGCCGCGCGGTGCGCATCGTCTTTTCGAGCGCGCTGCTGGTCGCCTCTACCGTCACGGCGTTGTGGGCCTCGAGCAATTTCATCGCGATCTTCCTGACGGCGATCTTTGCCATGCGCATCGTCCTCGCGCCGTGGGTCGCGATCAATCTGGTCGACTTTTATCTGATCAACCACCGGCGCTATCGCGTCGCGGAAATCGTGAGCAGCCACGGCGGCGTGTATGGCTCCTTCAACTTCAAGGCCATCGCCATTTATCTCTTCGGCATTGCGGTGCAGGTGCCGTTCATGGCGGAGAGCTTTTTCCACGGCCCGCTGGCGTCGATCGTCGGCGGCGCCGATGTCTCGTGGATGGTTGGCCTCGTCGCGACAGCGCTGACCTACTACGTGTTCGCTTCGAAAGACGGTTCGCGTACTCCCCGGCGCTCGCCGGCTGGGGCGGCGGTTTCCGAGTGAAGTGCGCCGCAGACGCGTAAAACGAAAAGGAAGAGCCTCGGCTCTTCCTTTCTCCCTGCACATGACTCACACCGATATCAATCAGTTGTAAAGCACCGCCGCGATCTTCGGGTCGTTCATATTGGTCTTGTCGTACCAGTAAAAGCCCGTGTCGATTTTCTTGGGCAGTGTTTCGCCCTTCAACGCCTTCGCCGCGGAATCGACGACGCACTTGCCGATACCGACCGGGTTCTGCGTAATCGCGCCCGCCATCAGGCCGGACATGATGGCCTCCTTCTGCTCCTTGCCCGAGTCGAAGCCAATCAGCACCAGCTTCTTGCCCGACTCCTTCACGCCGATCGCCGCGCCTTCCGCCGAGCCTTCATTGGCGCCGAAAATGCCCTTGAGGTTCGGGTTCGCCTGAATCATGGCCTTGGCGATTTCCGCCGACTTCAGGTGGTCGCCCGCGCCGTACTGCACGGAAACGATCTTGATGCCCGTGTGCTTCGTCTTTATCTCGTTGACGAAGCCGTCGCGGCGGTCGATACCCGTGCGGCTCGTCTGGTCATGCACGATCACGCCGACTTCGCCGGAATTGCCGATCATCTCCGCCATCTTGTCGGCGGCGAGCGCGGCGGCGGCGAGGTTGTCCGTGGCGCAGGTCGTGAGCGGAATATCGCTGTCGACGCCCGAGTCGAACGCGATCACAGGGATCTTGCTGGACTGTGCGCGTTTGAGCAGCGGAACGGCGGCCTTGCTGTCGAGCGCGGCGATGCCGAGCGCCTGCGGTTTCTTGGCGAGCGCGGCCGAAAGCATGTCGATCTGCTTGTCGACCATGGCCTCGGTTTCAGGGCCTTCGAACGTGATCCTGACGTTGTTCGCCGTCGCCGATTGTTCCGCGCCGGATTTCACGGCCTGCCAGAACTGATGCTGAAAGCCCTTCGAAATGATCGGAATGTAGGGTTCCTCAGCATAGGCCAAGCTGGACGTGCCCACGAGCGCGCCCACTCCGATTACGGCACTGATCAGTTTTCTTTTCAACATGACATTTCTCCTCCTAAGGTGGGCCATAGACCTCCAGCCGTTGAGGGAGCCTTGTTTTACTCCCCGTTCTCTCCGTGCTTCTTCCGTCTCCTCTTCTAAGTCTTCTTGCGGCGCAGGATATCCGCGTAAACCGCGAGGATGATGATGAGACCCGTCACCACGATCTGCCATTCCTGTGCGACCGACATGATGCGCAAGCCATTGGTCAGCACACTCATGATGAACGCGCCGATGATGGTGCCGAGTATCGTGCCCGAGCCGCCGCTCAGCGACGTGCCGCCGATCACCACGGCCGCAATGGCTTCCAGCTCGTAGCCCTGGCCAAGTGCCGGTTGCGCCGAGTTCAGGCGCGAAGCGATCAAGAGTCCCGCAATGCCGCAAATCGCGCCGCCAAGGCCATAAATGGCGATCTTCCAGCGATCGACATTCACGCCTGAAAGGCGCACGGCCTCTTCGTTGCTGCCGAGCGCGAACGTATAGCGTCCGAGCGCCGTTCGGTTCAGCGTGATCGAGCTCACAATGGCTAGCACAAACAGAATCAACACGGCGTTCGGTACGGGCACGCTGGGCAGAAAATAGCCGATCAGCGAGTCCTGCGAAATCATGTAGAAGTTTTCGGTGTCGGTGAAATAGATCGGCTTGTCGGACGAGACGACGAGCGAGAGCCCCTTGAGCAGCAGCATCATGCCCAGCGTGGCGATGAACGGCGGGATCTTCATCTTCGCCGTGAGCGTGCCGGAAATGGTGCCGCACACCGCCCCCGTGCCGATTGCCGCCAGTACGCCGATCCACATCGGCAAATGCCAGTAGGTCAGGAAAACGCCGCAAATCACCGCGGTAAAGGTCATCAGCGTGCCAACCGACAAATCGATGCCGCCCGTGATGATGACGAACGTGCTGGCAATGGCGAGCACGCCGTTCACGGCGGTGGCCTGCAGAATGCCGAGGATGTTGTCCATCTGCATGAAGGCAGGCGAAGCGAAGCTGAAAAAGATCAGCAGCAGGATCAGGCTCGCGAACGCGAGCATTTTCTGCAGCGCAGTGGGCGAGAAAATGCGCGCCTTGATGCCGGACGACCGTTTCTGGTCGGTCAGCGCCGCAGTATCCGATTGCATAGTCATGGATTCGACCTCTTGAGGCTCATGCCGCTTGCAGGGTTTCGCGCTGGGTCGCGAGATGCATGATGCGCTCCTGGGTCGCCTCGCTGGCGGAGAGTTCGCCAGTGATACGGCCTTCGCACATCACTACGATCCGGTCGCTCATGCGCAGGATTTCCGGAAGTTCCGACGAGATCATCACGATCGCCTTGCCTTGTTCGGCGAGCGCCCGCAACAGCTTGTAGATCTCGCTTTTCGCGCCGACATCGATGCCGCGCGTGGGCTCGTCGAAGAAAAGCACGTCGCAGTCGCGCTCCAGCCACTTCGCAATGACGATCTTCTGCTGGTTGCCGCCCGACAGCAGACGCACCGGCTGCGTAGCGGAAGGCGTGCGGATGGCGAGCAGGCTGATGAAATGCGCCGCCGTCTTACGGATTTGCATGCGGCGCAGAAACACGTTCAGCGAGAGGAACTTGCCGAGATTGGACATCACGATGTTCGATTCGACGTCCATGCCGGTCGCGAGACCAAAGCGCTTGCGGTCCTCGGAGAGATACCCGATGCTGTGCGCGACCGCATCGCTCGGCGTTTTGATCGATACCTTCGCGCCTTTCACGAAGATGTCGCCGGATTCGACCGGGTCCGCGCCGAACACGGCGCGCGCGACCTCAGTGCGGCCCGCGCCCATGAGTCCCGCAAAGCCCAGTATTTCGCCTTTGCGCAACGTGAAGCTCACATCCCGCACGAGCGGGCCCGCGTTCAGGTGCTTCACGTCGAGCGCGACTTCGCCCTGGTGCGCCGGCCCCTGGTACGGTGCAACATCGGCGAGCGTTCTGCCGACCATCATGCCGATGATGGCCTGCACGCTCGTATCGGCGGCGGCGACGGTGGCGACGTACTCGCCATCGCGCAGCACGGTGACGCGATCGGCGATCTGCTTGAGCTCGTCCATCTTGTGCGAGATGTAGACAATGCCCACGCCCCGCTCTTTCAACTGGCGAATGATGCGGAAGAGCTCGGCGATTTCCGCGTCGTTGAGCGCGGAAGTCGGCTCGTCCATGATGAGCACGCGCGAATCGAACGACAGCGCCTTGGCGATTTCGACCATCTGCTGGCTTGCCACCGTGAGCGAGCCGACCACGGTGCGCGGATCGAGGTGCACGTGCATGCGGGCGAGAATCTCGCGCGCCTGCGCATTGAGCTTGTCTTCGTCGAGAAAGAGCCCGAGGCGCCCGCGCGGTTCGCGGCCGATGAACATGTTCTGCGCGACGGTCAAATGATTCATCAGCTGGAGTTCCTGATGAATGATGCCGACGCCCACGGCCTGGGCCTCGCCCGGACTCGCGAACGCTATGGGCTGGCCATCGTAGAGAATGTCGCCCGAGTCGCGCGTATACACGCCCGCGAGAATCTTCATCAGGGTCGACTTGCCCGCGCCGTTCTCGCCCATCAGCGCGTGCACTTCGCCCGCCATGAGATCGAATTGCACTTCGTGAAGCGCTCTCACGCCGGGAAAACTCTTGCTCAGCTTGTTGACGGAGATGAGCGGCGTCATGGCGCTGATCCGCGAAGAAAAGCCAGACACATTACCGGGGCCTCTTGATTGCGTGCGCGGCGTGGCTTGCAGCGCTGCACAAAGGGGGTTGAAGGATGGGCATTGCTCGACGTACGACCAAAGTGCTCAAGGTGCAAAGAGATCTGGCCGTTCTTTCGCGGACCGGCGCAATTCCTCGATGACCTGATCGAGATGGTCGTGCATTGCTTTGGCCGCTGCGTCGGCACGGCCGGCGCGAATGGCTTCGAAAATCCGTTCGTGCTCCTCGAGCGTGTGCACGAGACGCTCGGGACTCGCCAGCAGTTGCCTCGCGCGGTCCAGCGCGTTGCGCGACACCGCGACGATCTCTTTCACGCGCGGCAGGTTCACCGCGTCTAACAGGATTTCATGAAACGCCAGATCGAGCTCATGAAACTCGAGACGCTGGCCATTACCGGCAATCTTGCGCTGCTCATCGAGATTGGCTGCCAGTGCGTCGATCGTGGCACGGTCCTTCATGCGCGCGACTCCGCGCACCGTTTCGACTTCGAGCGCGCTGCGAATGAACAGATGCTGGCGAATATCGTCGAGCGCGATCGGTTTGACGCGCGTGCCGCGCTGCGGCAAAACTTCGACGAGACCCGCATGCGCGAGCTTCGCGAGCGCGGCGGAAACCGGAAAGCGCGACACGCCCATGCGTTCGCAGACCGCCATCTTGTCGATCATCATCCCGGGTTCCAGCGCGAGCGTCACAATCGCTTCTCTCAGTGCGTGCTCGACTGCATCGGTCAGGCTGCCGCGCTCGCCGCCTCTAATCTTTTGCAGTGCGACATAAGGATCGCCAACACTCGCCATTTCGGATGAAGAGTTCACGGCACGCTTGATTTTAAGAAGACATGCTAGCATGCTAGGTAGCAGATTCAGCGTTGTCAACGCGTGCAAACGTCTGGTTTTCCCCTACCGAAAGCCGTCCCTTCACCGGGAGTTCGAATGACTACGATCAGCAAGCTATCCGTTCGCGACATCCGCTTTCCCACTTCGCGTTCGCTCGACGGTTCCGACGCCATGAATGCCGCGCCGGACTACTCCGCCACTTACGTCACGCTCGAAACCGATTCTCCAGACAGATTCACAGGGCACGGGCTCACGTTCACGATCGGACGCGGTAATGAAATCTGCGTGACGGCGGTCAACGCGCTAGCGCCGCTCATCGTCGGCAAGCGGCTCGAAGACATTACGGCGAACATGGGCGCATTCTGGCGCGCATTTACTTCGGATAGCCAACTACGTTGGATCGGCCCTGACAAGGGCGCGATTCATCTGGCAACGGCGGCAGTCGTCAATGCGGTATGGGACCTGTGGGCCAAATCGGTTGGCAAGCCCGTATGGAAACTGCTCGCGGACATGAGTCCGGAGGAACTCGTGCGCTGCCTGGATTTTCGCTACGTGACCGATGCGATTACGCCTTACGAAGCGTTGGCCATTCTGCATCGCCACGCGAAGACCAAGGGCGCGCGCGAAGTGGAAATGCTCGCGCAGGGCTACCCCGCCTATACGACTTCGGCCGGCTGGCTGGGCTACGACGACGACAAGATCCGGCGCCTCGCACGGGAAGGCGTCGCGCTTGGCTGGACGCATTTCAAGCAGAAAGTGGGCGGCAATCTCGACGAAGACGTGCGGCGCGCGCGCATTCTGCGCGAGGAGATCGGCGAAAACCTGAAGCTGATGATGGACGCCAACCAGGTGTGGGACGTGGACGAAGCGGTGGCGAACATGCGGCGGCTCGCGGAATTCGATCCGTGGTGGATCGAGGAGCCGACGAGCCCCGACGATATTCTCGGCCATGCGGAGATTCGCCGGCGTTTGGGGTCGATTGGGGTTGCCACGGGTGAACACTGTCACAATCGCGTGATGTTCAAGCAGCTGTTGCAGGCGCAGGCGATCGATTTTTGTCAGGTGGATGCTTGTCGGTTAGGTGGACTTAACGAAGTCATCGTCGTTTTGCTGATGGCGGCGAAGTTCGGTGTGCCCGTTTGTCCGCATGCGGGCGGCGTTGGGCTGTGTGAGTATGTGCAGCATATTTCACTGTTCGATTATTTGTGTGTTTCGGGTTCGCTGGAGAAGCGCGTGCTCGAGTATGTCGATCATTTGCATGAGCATTTTGTTGATCCTGTTGTGATTCGGAATGGGCGTTACATGCCGCCTCAGAAGCCTGGGTATAGCATCGAAATGAAGCTGGACTCACTCGAGAAGCACACCTTCCCTGAGGGCGAGGCCTGGCGGCCCTAGCCTATGTCCATCATGTCCTCATCGATATCCATATAGTCCGCGTCTTCGTCGATATCCATTTCCGTGCGTGCAAATCCGAGGCGCTGCGCGCGTTGCTCGTCCCAATAGAAGACGACCTTGGAAAAGAGCTGATTGTGGTGCCGCTGGTTTGTGACCGGATTCTTCGTGAGTTTCCTTCCGATCTGCGCCCCCTGATTGATCACCGCATTGTTCATCGTGCGTCCGCTCGCGCTCACGTAGATTCCGTGTGTTTGACCGAGAATCCGGTGCAGGTCGCCAACGTAGCTGTTTCCGGAGGCAACGTACGGAATCTGGTCCTTCGCCTGATCCTTTCCCAATGCCAGCCTGCAAGCCGTGACCGAAACGATGGCCGGCAAGTTGCCGGCCAGTCCGCATTGCGAAAGGTACTGGGCTAACAGCGCAGCGTCCACCCCGCCCAGCGTTTGCCTCGAAACGGATCCGTGACCGCGTATATAGAGGCGCCACGGCTGCATCAGGTTAGCCGCCGCCTGGGACACCGATTGCGGGCTATCCGTGTTTGCCGTAAAGACGTAAGTCGGCACCCCTTGGCTAACGCCCTTGGCCACGATCGATTGGGTTCCGTTCAGAATGGTGCCGTCGTTGTTACCAGACAGGACATTGATGATGATCTGGGCAGCATATTTGGACATTTCGGTCATCTCCAATCATGAATCGGGGACACGCCTCGCCTACTGCGTTTGTCCACTCTCAGGCAACAACCCAAGCGCCGCCCCCAGCGCCCTGCCACGCTCACCGGCCATCAACTCGGCGAGCAACTCGGGCAACGGTTTCCCGCCCCAATCAAGCGCCCGCTTGAGCATATAAGGCACAGGACTATGCGGCTCATAGCGCATGAGATAGTCCGCCACGATAGCGAGCAACCGATACGCCTCATCACGCGACTGCGGCGCATCCAGTCTCCTCGGCACAGCCGGCTCCGGCACCCCTACAGCCGCAGCAACCTGAATCATTGCAGGCTCGACCACCGCATTCTCCTGAATCGTTGCAACGTCAACCATTGGTACGTCCTCCCACTCGGGATGCGTCGTGAGCCAGTCGCGCAAGACGCTCTCCATGCGTTCCAGCGTTTCCAGCAGCACCCCGAACGACGGCGCCTCCGCGCCGAGCCGCTGCGTGCACCACGCATCGAGTCTCGCAATAGGCCCACGCGCCGCGCGCAGCGCCTGCAACTGACCGCGCAACGCGGCAGGCTCCGCCGCATGCGCAGCCTGAGCCAACGCCTGCGCCACGCGTGCAGCCTCCTCGCGCTTCGCGGCCGGCACGTCTTTGCGGTCCTTCACCGCCACCGCATCGCGCTGCGCACCCTGCCAGCGCGCAAGCGTCAGCGCAGATCCATCCGGCCCCGCGCACAACGCGATCCGCCCACCGAGCAAGGTCGGAAACTGCTGGGCCACCCAGGCGAGCGGCGCGGCCCGAAAGCCCAAATCGCCATCGCGCGGCAACGGATGAATGTCGTCCCAATAGCGCACACACAATTCACTCAGCAAGACGAAGCAATCCGGCAAGGCAACACATCCGTATCGATGCAGCCAGCTCTCGCCCAGCCATGCAGCGAGCGTCAAATCCTTGCTACGGCGAGCGAGGAGGTCCTCGCAGCCCGCTTCCACGGCGGCCCAGTCCGCGACCTTGAGCGCGGTTTGCCAGATGCCCGCAGGCAATGCCGGATCGTCCTCGCGTCGCGCCGCCTTGATCGCGTCGAAGGCGGCGTCGTGCAGGAGCGAAACGCCGGCCGGCGCGCCCCCCGGTATCGGTTGAACGAGTGCTTCGATGTCGAATGCCGGGTTCATCCGCGCCCCGCTTGTGTGCTCGACGGATACGGTCCATAGGTGAACGCTGGGCTGCCGTATGCGCTGTAGCCCGGCGCCGCATACGGCAGGTCAGGCCACGCGAGCGCCGTTTTCGACGCGCCCGTCATGCCCACACGCATGAACATGCGCGCCGTTTGCGTGCCGCCGTTGCGGTCGCGCACCGGCACGCTCAGCACCATAGGCGCGTTGCCCGCGCCCGTGCCGGTATCGACGCCGTCGTCCGGCACCGCATGCAGGCGCACGAGGCGCAATAGCGACCACGTGTCGTTTGCCGCCCATGTGGCCGCTTCGCCGTCGACCGAGAGCGTCGGCTGCGACGCGTCCTGCATGGGCCGCCACGGGCCGTCTTTCGCCCAGCGCAGGCTCAGCGCGGCGGGCTGGCCCGGCGCCCAGCGCAGCGGCGTTCCCGCCGCGGCGGGCCAGGCGAGCGTCTGGCTGCCGCTCGCGAGCGACCACTGGATGACCTGGTCCGCACCGGCTTCGTCGGCGCGATCGATACGCCAATCCACCGCCACGTCCACCCCCACGAGCGCCCCGTCAGCGCCGCGCGCCACCAGCGCGTCGAGCCAGGGCTTCGCGCGCGCGAGCTTCGCCAGAAACTGCTGCGCGCCCGCTTGCGGGCCGCCGCTCGCCGCCGCGGCGCTCATGCCGCGTTGCGCGTCCGCGAGCTTCGCGTCGAGCAGCGCCACGAAGGCCGCCGTCTGGCGCAGGTCGGCGGCCTGGGCGTTTGCATCCGCTGAGAACGGGAAGCGGCCGGCCAGGTAGCGCGCAAAATAGTTGCGCAACTGTTCGTAGGCCTCCCCGCCGGTGCCGATCTGCAGCCGGTAGCAGCGTTCGCGCGCCGACGAGACGAGCCGCATGCCCGCGCTCGCAACGATATCGCCCGAGCCCGGCACGTCCACCTGCGCGAGCGAAGCGCTGCAGGTGTCGAGGTCCATCTTGTCGAGCTGGTTGGAGATGATCGACGGCACCGCCACCAGTGCGCTCGCCGGGCTGCGCGCGCGGTATTGCGCGAGGTCCGCGAAGAGCGCCTTCCAGCGCGCCACGAGCCGAGCGTCCGCAGCGGAGAGCGGCGGATTCTGCGTGGTCAGCCAGTCGAGCGCGCTCGACGCTAACGTGGCCGTGTCCGCCACCGCACTCGACTGCGCGGCAAGGTAGGTTTGCAGCGCTTCGGGCGTAGCGGCGCCGAATGCGCGCATCGACCCGCCGGCGTTGCCGTTCCACGCCGAGAAGTCGCCGCGCAGCGGGCGGAACGGTTCGAGCGATTGCAACTGGACATCGGTCGAGCGCAGCACATCGAGCGCGGCATCGCTCACGCGCAGGGCGACGGCTTGCGCGAGATCGGCGCGGCCGAGCGAGTCGAACGCTTCCACGAGATCGGTCGCATTCTTGCGCAGCATGTCGAAGGACGCGCCCTGCGTCTGCGGCGCGTAGGCGACGTTGCGCGCGCCGCCGCCCGATGTTGCCGCTGTTGCAACGGGTGCCGACAGTGCGGCCACCATGCTGTGCACGGTCGCATTGCCCGCCGCGGCGAGCAGCGCGCCGCGCCACGCTTCGGGCGCCTGCGCAAGAAGCCCTGCGGAGTATTGCTTGTAGGCGGGCAGGATCGCCAGCGCGCGCTGCGCCGAGCCGGCATCGACGCCGCGAATTTCGGCCGTCGCGCTGCCTTCGCCCGCGACGAACGACTGTCCGAGCAGCGTGCGCAACGCGTCGCGCAGCGGCAGCAGGTCCGGCGCCAGTTGCAGCCCTGTGGTGGGATTGGAGGCCAGCACGCCAGGCAGGTTGCCGCTCGCGAGCCAGCGCGCCGCGAACGCGCTTTGTTCGCTCTGTTCGTGCTCCAGCACGCTCGCCACCGGCGTCGCGCCGATCAGGCGCAGCCCCTTTGCGGTGTCGAAGGTCGCCGTGAGCCCCGGCACGAGTTCCTGGCCATGTGTGCCCGCCCAGCCGTGGTCCGCGGTGTCGACCTGGGTTGCGAGCGTGTCGATGCGCGTGGCCAGTTCGGAGAGCGAGGCGGTGGTCGGCACGGCGCCGGGCGCCTTGAGATCGGCGAGCATGGCCTGGATTTGCGCGGCGTTCGTCGTGAGCGAGGAGTCCTGATAGATGTCGTCGAACCAGCGATCGAAGGTCTCCTCGAAGCACACGCTCGCCCGTGCGTGCGCGGCGCGCGCCTCGGTGCCGTCGAACGACAGTTCGCCGCCTTCCACTGCAGTCGCACGTATGGCGTCGTCCAGCCCCGCACGGTCGGCCACATGATCGGGGGAAAAGCTCACGCCCACCGCACCGCGCATGAGTTGAGCGAGCATCACGGTGTTGCCCGAATCGCGTTCCACTAGTTCGTTGTAGTTCGTGATCAGCCGCTCGGTCTGCGCCGCGTTCGTGACGAGCCGTGTGCCCTGCGTGTACTCGGGCAGGTCCTGGGGACGCCGCGCGGCGGCCGCGAGGCTCGCGTTGTCGCCCGACTCGTTGGCGCCGTCGCAATTCAGTTCTGCGAGACGGCTGACGAGCCGCGCGCGCAGCGGCGAGAACACGAGCCCGCTCAGCACGTGGTATTGCGCGTCGTCGAGCCGGCGGTGCAGGCCGAAATACGACAGCGGCATGAACGGCGTGGCGAGCTGCCAGCGCGGCACCTTGACGAAGGCGTTCGCCGCGCTGCCCAGCGCGTTCGCCGCCGCCGTTTCGCTGCTGCTCGTGCCCGTTTCGTGCCAGGCGACGCTGGCGAGCGCGAGCGCGTCGTAACTGCTCGCGAGCAAGCGTGCGTCGCTGCGCACGTGCCAGGTGGCGACGCCCAGGCCCACGCACCAGCACACGCCCAACGCGATCGCTGCGAACGTGGCGACACGGTAGCGACGCATGCGCAGCGCCAGCACGCGCGGAATGGCGAGCGCGAGCCCCTGCCCCGGCATCAGCAAGTCGTGCCACAGGCGCGACGCGAATGCCGGCGCCGCTGCGGCGCGCGCCTCCCTGCGCGCCGCGTTCGTGATGGCGGGCTCCTCGCGCTCCTGCGCCTGCGGCATCGCACCCACGCACCAGATGCCGCGCAGGAGCGGCGCGGTGCCGTCGGCTGCGCCGCGCAAGGTGGGCTCGATGTGCTCGCGCAACGGCTCGCGCAGGGTGTCGATGCGCTGCGGCAACAGGAAGACGTCGCCGTCCAGCGCGCCGTCGAGCGTGCCCATTTCGGTGACCGTCGCCGCGAGCGCGCGGCTCATGTCGGCGAAGGCTTCGTCCACCCACGCGGCTTCGAAGGCGCGCCGCGGCGCATACGGCGAGGCCCAGCCCAGCGGCGTTTCGATGCGTTCGCGGCGCAGCCTGGCCGCGAGCGCATCGAAGCCCGGCAGCGCGTCGCAGCCCGTCACCACCACGTAGAGCGGCAGCATCTGGCCCAGTTGACGCTGCAGCGCGAGCACTGTGCGCGAGGCTTCGAGCGCCGCGTCGGTGTCCGCGCGCGCGGTCCCGTTTTCGTCGATGAGCGTATCGAGCGCGATCACCCACACGAGCGCGTCGAGCGGCCGGCCCGGCCGGTTGCGCAGCAGACCGCGCAGCAAGCGCCCGCCGGTCGAGCCGCGCCGGCGTTCGGCGGCCGCACGCGCACCGAGCGACTCGCCTGGCTCTGCGATCAGAATGCCTTCGGCGTCGTGCCAAAGCCTGCCGAACCACGCCGGCTCGCCAACGGGCGTGAGGCGCCAGCTGAGCGCCAGCGCGTCGAGCGCCGCCGGTGCGCCCGTGGCCAGCACGCGCGGCACCGAGTATGGATCGTGCACGCCCATCGCGTTGTGCGCCGTGCGCATCATCGCGGAGAAGTTGCGCAGCGGCCTGCGTTCGTCGCGCCCGCGCAGCCAGCGCACGACGAGCACGGCCGCGAGCCCCACGATCAACAGCGCGATGAGGACGATCAGGACGACTACGAGTGTGGTCGTCATGGCCGTGCTCCGCGCGGCGTGGCGTCCGGGCTGTCTTCGCTGTCTTCGCTGCCTTCGTCGGCGTTCTGCGCGCTCACCGTGACGATGCGCCGTGTCGCGAGTGCGAGCGTGGCGGGCGGCGTCATGGAGACCGTAGCCGCCGCGGGCATGTCCTGACTTTGCGGCATGGCAGCCTGAACGTCGCCTGGCGGAACCGACGGACGCAGCCTGCGCACCGTCCGTGCGCGCGGCAGCACCATGCCCGTGGTACTCGTATGGCTCGCCTGCGCCGGACGCCCTTGCGCCAACGAGACCGTTTCGAACTGTTCGAGCGATGGCCGCACGGGCGCCGTCGCGTAGAGCCACAGCAACTGTGAGATACCGAGCAGCACCGCGAATTCGCCGCCCACGAATAGCGCGAGCCGTGCGCGGTCTGGAAACATCTGCGTGAGCGGACGGGTTTCGCGCGGCGCCAGCGCGGCGCGTTCGAGCGGCGCGCCAAGCCGGTCGGGCTCGGGGTCGCGTTGCATGGCGAACGCGAACAGCGCGTGGCGCAACTGGTCGTGACGCAAGGCGCCCGCCTCGCCGCGCAGGCGGCCACGAAAGCCTAGCGTGAGGCAGGCGAGATAGACGTTGGCGAGATCGCGCTGCGCCGGATCGCGCTGCGCGAGCAAGGTTTCGATGGCGGCCGGAATGCGCTCGCCCGCCGCACGCGTGCCGAAAATGCGCGCTTCGAGCGGATGCGTTTCCCATGCGCTCGCGCCATTCCACGCCGAAAACAGCAGCAATTCGTCGAGCAGCGCGACATAGGCGTACTGCGCGGCGGCGATGTCCGCTTCGGCCGCCGCGCCGGTCCAGGCCATCGCATCGCGCGCGAGCTTGCGTGTGGCGGACTGCAGTTGCGTGGCGAGCGCGTCGGCATCGCGCTGGGGATCGGCGGGCGTCTCTGCGCTCGCGGCATTCGCGGCGCTGGCTGCATTCGCCGCCTGCGCAACCGCGCGCAAGCGCGCGTTCTCCGCAAACGCGAACGCCACGACGAACGCGCGCATGAGCGGCAGGCGCTCGTCGGTCGGGTCGCTGGCATCAAGCATGATCGGCTCCCCCCTGGCGTGCGTCGTCGGCGGCGTCGCCCGTGGGCGTGAAGAGTTGCACCGCCCAGGGCGCGCGACCCGGTACGGTCGTACGGACTTCGATGCACAACGGCTGCGCGCGGTCGAACCACGCATCCTCCACGGCCACCGCGAAGAGCGTCGTGTCGTCGCCCGTCGCGTAGGCCGCGCGCTCCTCGCGCGCGAGCCGCCGGCGCGCGAGGCCGCGCATGCGTTGGCGCGCGAGCGTGGGCACGTAGGGCCGCGACGCGACGACGGCATGATCGAGCCACACGCTCGCGTCGTGCTCGCCCGCGTCGGGCGGCATGCGCAAACCGATCACGAGTTCGCGCGCCACGTTGCCGCCACTTTCGAACGGCGGCGCAATCCAGAAACTGCCGCCTTCCTCGGTGAACGCGCGTACGCGATACCCCTGGCGGATTGTCGCGAGCGCTTCGTCCGCCCATGCGAGCAGCGGATCGAACGACGCGAGCAGCGCCATGTAATCGAACGTCGCGAAGGCGGGCACGCCGCGCGCGGGACGCAGCGCCGCGAGCGCGCCTGTCATGCCCGCAACAGCGCGATACAGTTCGGCGGGATGCGCGATGCCGGTGACGAGCGTCGCCTCCACTTCGGGCAGACGGCTCCAGAGCGCGCAAAGCTGGCGCTCGATCTGGGCCGAATCGTCGCGCTCTTCCGCGCGTTGCGCGGCCTGCAGACGTCCGGCCAGGAACACGCACTTTTCGCGCACGCGCAGCAGCAGCTGCATGACGCGTTGCCCGAGCACCGAGTCGGCGCGCACGAACGGACAAGGCGGCGCGTAGTCCGCAATCGCCACGCCGCCGCCCTGCTGCCTCACGCGCATGAGCGGCAGGCGGTCGAATTCGTGACGGCCGAGATCCGTCATGAGATGCAGCCGCGGCGTCCACGTCGTGATCGAAGCCGGCTCGCCACCCGAGACAAGATCGGGAACATCCGGACTCTCGCGCTGGGTGTAGCGCCCGGCCTGCGGGTCGAGCTGCCCGCCGCGATACAGCGGTGGTACCGCGAGATAGATCGTGACTTCCTCGTCCGGCGCGCTGAACGCGTGGCTTACGTCGATCTCCAGCACGGGATCGTGCGGCGTGTGGCGAATGGTGAGGCCGTCGGCCAGAATCGCCTCGAGCGCGCTGATGCGCACGAGCCCCTGGGCGAGCCCCGCGGCGTCGTGCTCCAGAGAGAGCACGCCCCAGTAATGCGCGCGCGCGGCGCCGGCGAGCAAGGCGGCGTGCCCCGCCGCGTGCAGCGCCTGGGTCTGGAAATGTTGCGGCAGCAAGGGCATGCCGTCGAACCAGCAGACCGGATCGGGAAACGAAGTACGCATGATGTGTTTGCTTTCTATTGCTAAACGTTTCGTCGTTCAGTGTTGCCGCGCCACTACATGACACCGTTGCGTCACACCGTTTGGCTGCTCAATGTGCGGCCTGCACGCTCAGATCCTGGTCGCCGAGCAGCAGCAGCGCGTGAGCGGGCCCCGTATCGAGCCTCACGCGGTGCGCGCCCGGTGTCTGATAGTCGGCGAACACCACCACGCCTGCGCCCCGCTTGCCGCCAAACGGAAACGGCGCCGCTGCGATCTGTTGACCCGGCACGACTTCGAACGACACGACCGTGATGTCTTCGGGATGATCGCGGCGCCATTGATCGCGCTGAGCGAACCACTTTGCCGAAGGCAGGCCGAGCAACGCGTCGAGCAGTTGCTGATTGCGCACGAGCACGGCGTCCACGGCAATGGGCGTGTCCTGATTCGCCTGAGTGGAGACGGCAATGGCCAGGGTATCTACCTGTACCTTGGGCAGCGACGAACACGCCGCGAGCACCTGCGCGAGCGCGAACGCCAGCGCGGCGGCACGCCAGCCGCACGGCTTCGCGGCGCGCGACGCGCCGGCGAATAACGTGGTGATCACTGCGCAATCCCCATTGTGTGCGTCGCCTCTTGTCCGCGATGCCTCCTGCCCGCGCGCAGGATAGCTCATGCTAGTTCGTATTTCTAATCAAGGCGCATGTTCTGCAGCGCAAGCTGTTTCGCGCGTAGTCTACAAGCGCCCCACGCAAAATTGCAATAACGATTTTCTAATCGATCAATTCAAAAACAATGCGCAAATAAACTTGAAAGGAAATGAGTCTATGCGCCGTAAATATACTTTGAAATTCCGCGTTTACTGTCCTAAAGTCGTGACCGTCTATCTTCACGACGTGCGCGACGAAGGACAAGGTTAAGCCGCACGCAGCGCGAACGCTTGACGCCGTGAATGCTCTCGTCTGACGAATCCGGGGCATGCTTTAGCTGTGCTTTTTCTGAAGGACCGGGAATACACCTGGCAATCGTTTAATTACGTTTTGCGGGGCATTGTCGTCTTAAAGAAAACGCATCATGAAAAGGCTAGATTGACGACAAACGTGCATCTCTCCCGTTACACAATGCAATAGAAGAACGACCGCCACCGAGGTGACCATGGCCGACAGTACCCAGCACTGGTTCGAACGGAACCGACCGCCGCGTGTCCAGATCACGTACGACGTCGAAACGGGCAATGCCATCGAAAAGCGTGAACTGCCGCTCGTCGTGGGCATCCTTGCCGACTTGTCCGGCAAGCCTGTCGAGCCGTTGCCGAAAATGACGGAGCGCCGCTTCGTCGACATCGACCGCGACAATTTCAACGACGTGATGAAGTCGATCGGGCCGCGCGTGACGCTGCAGGTCGACAACACGCTCGCTGCCGACAGCAGCAAGATCAACGTCGACCTGAAGTTCGAGCATATCGACGACTTCGATCCTGTGAGCATCGTCCAGCAGATCGGCCCGCTCAAACAGCTCTACGACGCGCGGCTGCGCCTGCGCGACCTCCTCACGAAGCTCGACGGCAACGACGAACTGGACAAGCTGCTCCAGGAAGTGGTCCATGACCCGAAGGGATTGAGCGAAATCCGCTCGGCCCACCCGCTGGACACGCCGACTGCGCAGCTGCCGCCGCCCGCGGGCGACGCCGCTGCACCCGCCAGCCCTTCCAGTGACACGCCGGCCAGCTAAGCCCAACGCGAGGAGACAATCATGTCCGATATACAGGCCGCCGCGACCGCGCAGGCGGGTACGGTCACGCTGCTCGACCGCATCGTGCACGAAGGACGCATGGCGCAATACGAGGAGCAGCAGCAGCACGCGCGCGAGCTGCTCGCCGAGTTCGCGCTGCAGGTGCTCGACAAGAACATGACCATCAGCCGCGACACGGTGGCGATGATCAACGATCACATCCGCAAGATCGACGAGCTGATCAGCGAGCAACTCAACGAGGTGCTGCATCACCCCGACATGCAGGCGCTGGAGTCGTCGTGGCGCGGACTGCATTTTCTGGTGAAGGGCTCCGAAACGGGCACGCGCCTGAAACTGCGCCTGTTGAACGCTTCGAAGAAAGACCTGCAGAACGATCTCGAGAAGGCCATCGACGTCGACACGAGCGCGCTCTTCAAGAAGATCTACGAAGAGGAATACGGCACGTTCGGCGGTTTTCCCTTCAGCGTGCTGGTGGGCGACTACTACTTCACGCGCCAGACGCCTGACGTGAGCCTGCTCGAAAAGCTCGCTTCCGTGGCCGCTGCCGCGCACGCGCCGTTCATTTCGGCGGCACACCCGCAGCTGTTCGACATGTCGAGCTTCACGGAGCTGGGCGTGCCGCGCGATCTCTCGAAGGTCTTCGAGACGATCGACATGGCCCGCTGGCGCGAATTCCGCAAGAGCGAAGACTCGCGCTATGTTGCGCTCACGCTCCCGCACATCCTGATGCGGCGTCCTTATCATCCGGACAGCAATCCGGTGGAGGGCATGAACTTCTTCGAAGATGTCGACGGCACCGACCACTCGAAGTACCTGTGGGGCAACTCCGCCTATGCCCTCGCGCAACGGATCACCAACGCGTTCGCGCAGTACAGCTGGTGCGCCGCGATTCGCGGCGTGGAAGGCGGCGGCGCGGTCGAGCGCCTGCCGGACCATATCTTTCAGACGGCTTCGGGCGACAAAGCCATGAAGTGCCCCACGGAAGTGGCGATCACCGACCGCCGCGAAAAGGAGCTCGATTCGCTCGGCTTCATTGCACTCGTGCACAAGAAGAACGAAGGGCTCGCGGTGTTCTTCGGCGGCCAGACTGCCTGCAAGCCGGCGCTCTACAACACGCCCGAGGCCACGGCGAACGCGCGCATTTCGGCCATGCTGCCGTATATCCTCGCGGCGTCGCGCTTTGCGCACTACATCAAGGCGATCATGCGCGACAAGGTCGGCAGTTTCATGACGCGCGATAACGTGCGCGCCTATCTCAACACGTGGATTGCCGACTACGTGCTCGTGAACGACAACGCGCCACAGGAAATCAAGGCCCAGTATCCGCTGCGCGAGGCGCGCGTGGACGTGACAGATGTGCCGGGCAAACCCGGCGCGTACCGCGCGACGGTATTCCTGAGGCCGCACTTCCAGCTCGAGGAACTCACTGCCTCGATCCGGCTCGTGGCGACGCTGCCGCCGCCGGCGGCCGCCTGATCCACCCGCAAAAAAGCGATTCGATGAACAGACGACGGCCAGGCGGCGCATGAGCGCCCCTGGTCCCTGAACGCGCCTGGCGCCGCGCACGCGGCCCGCGCGGTTCTTTACTGCTTCGGGAGCAGCAAACCATGGATTCGATCATTCTCGACCTCGGCAGCGACATCAAAGGCGAGTGCACGCTGGAAGGCTATACCGACAAGATCGAGTTGATGTCGTATAGCCACAACGTGGCGATGCAGGTCACCAACGACGTCAGCAACTCGGAGCGCACCTCGGGCAAGCCCCATCTCGGCGAATTCACCGTGACGAAGTTCGTCGACGTCGCCACGCCCACGCTCAACGAATATTGTTGCTCCGGCAAGGCCATCGCGAGCGCGACCATCGTGGTGGGCCGCAACGCCGCCGAAAGCGACGGCAAGATCATGCCGTTCATCACCTATACGCTGAACAACGTCGTGCTGAGCAACGTGAGCGTGTCGGGCGGCGCGGGTGGCAAGCCCGTGGAAACGCTCTCGCTGAACTTCACGAAGATCAAGTGGGAACTCACCGCGCAGAAGGACGACGCCACCAAGGAAGGCACCGCGGCCACGACGTGGGACCTGGCCGCGAACAAGGTCGTGAAGGCAGCAGCCTAGCGCGCACCACCTATGGCGAACGTCCGCGCCTTCATCGCCATCGCGCCCATGCCGCTCTTCGAGCGGCTGGCCGACGACGCGCCCTTCGACGCGCACGAGTCCGTCGACGAGCTCGCCGCGCGCACACTGGACGCGGCCGGCTTGCGCGCGTCGGTGCGCGCGGAGTTGCTGCGCCTTCTCAACACGCGCCGCGGCACGCCACGCCTGCCGCGCGCGCCGGACGTCCTGCTTTACGGCCTGCCCGACTGGAGCGGCCAAAGCGCGGCACGCGCGGAGGACCGGGCGGTGATCGAGCGCGAAGTGGCCGAGGCGATTCGCGCGTTCGAGCCGCGCCTTCGCGAGCCGCGCGTGAAAATCGAAGCGGACGCCGCCGCGCCATGGCGGCTGTGCCTGCGCATTCGGGGAACGCTGCGCGGCAGCGACGGCGTGGAGCACGTCGTCACCTATGTCGCCGGGCAGGATGGCGAAACGCAGTCCATCGGGATCGTCGATGAACGACTCGCTTGATGCGCAACTGCTCGACTACTACCAGCGCGAGCTGACTTATCTGCGCCGCGCGAGCGAAGGCTTTGCGCAGCGTTATCCGAAGATCGCCCGGCGGCTCGAACTCGGCCCCGGCGAGAGCGCCGATCCGAACGTCGAACGCCTGATCGAAAGCTTCGCTGTGCTAACCGCTCGCCTCCAGCGCACGCTCGACGACGAATACACCACGCTCACGGACGGCCTCCTCGAACAGTTTTATCCCTACGCGTCGCGGCCGGTGCCTTCCATGACGATCGTGCAGTTCGAGCCCGATCCCACGCAAGGCAGCATCGCCGCGGGCTATCGCGTGCCGCGCGACACGACCCTCATGCACGTGGACGCGAGCGGCGCGACGATCCACTGGCGCACGTGCAGCGACGTGACGCTCTGGCCGATCACCCTCGCCGCCGCCCAGTTGCTCGACGCCGAGGAAGCCCAGGCGCTCACCGGCAACGCGTCGCTGCAATCGGCACTGCGGCTCACGCTGCGGGGCATCGGGCCGCACAAGCTGGGCACGCTGCCGATCGAGCGCTTGCGCGTGCGCCTCACGGGGTCGCCCGTCACCTCCGCCGCGCTCTACGACCTGCTCGGCGCACACAGCGCCGCCACCTGGCTGCAGACCCCCGAGGGTACGTTGCAGGCGCAACGCGGCCTGCCCTCCCCGGTTGGCTTCGACGAGGAAGACGCGCTGCTGCCGCTCGAAGACGGTGCGCATCCGGCCTGCCGACTGCTCGTCGAGTACTTCGCCTTTCCCGAGAAGTTCGCGTTCTTCGATCTGCCGTTCAAGCCGCCTGCGGATGCACTCGACAGCCTCGATCTCGTGATCGGCTTCACGGCCGCCCCGCGCGGGCGCTTCACGCTGCATACGCAGGATATCCAGCTCGGCTGCGCGAGCGCGCTCAATCTGTTCGCGCGCACCTCCGAACCCTTGCGGCCCGACGGGACGGCGCGTGAAATGCGCGTGAGCCCCGACGGGCACCGCGAATCGAGCACCGAGATCTACGCCGTGCGCAACGTGCGCGCCGTGGCGGGCCGCACGGTCACGGACGTGCCGCCCTGGTACGGCTCGATGCACGGCGCGGATTCGGCTGTGTACTGGTACGCGCGGCGCGTGAGCGGGCTGCATCCGTCACGTCCCGGCAGCGATGTCATGCTCACATTCGTCGATACGCGCTTCAATCCCGCCGCGCCCGCAGCGCGCACGCTCACTGCGGATCTGCTGTGTACCAATCGTCATCTGGCCCACCGGCTCGCCCCGGGCGCCGCGCTGTCGTTCGAAGTGCCGGGCCCCGTGGCGAGCGTGCGCATTGCGCATCGACCCACGCCGCAGATCGTGGCCGCGCTCGACGGCACGTCGCGCTGGCGCCTCGTGTCGCAGCTCGTCCTCAATCACACGTCGATCGTGGAAGGCCCGCAGGCGCTGCAGTCGCTGCGCGAAATGCTGATGCTCCACAATCTCGGCGCGCATGCCCCGTCGCAGCGCCAGATCGCGGGGCTCGTGGCCGTGTCGAGCGAACCCATCGTCGCGCATGTCGGTACGGACCGTTGGCGCGGCTGGCGCAACGGACTCGGCGTGCGAATCGAACTCGACGAAGCGAGCTTCGTGGGCGCGAGCACCGTGCTCTTTTCCGGCGTGCTCGCGCAATTCTTCTCGCTCTATGCGAGCGTCAACCGTTTCGTACAGACCTCGCTCGTGCGCGACGGTCGGGAGATCCGCACATGGCGGCCGACGATGGGCAGCCCGCTCGTTCTCTGACGCAGCGGCTGTTCGACGAACCGCACGCGTTCGAATTCACGCAGGCCGTGCGCCTGCTCGAGTTGTTGCAGCCGCACGCGCAGCCGCTCGGGACCGGGCTCGACCCCGGCCAGGAAGCGCTCGTGTTGAGCGGCAATCTGTCTCCCGCGTTTCCGGCGAGCGCGCTCGGGCCATTGCGGCGCGGCTTACCGCGCTCGCTCGCTTTTGCGCCTCAGGCGGGGGAAGAAGCATCCGCGCAATCCGGACATGCGGGACCGCCCCAGCTCCAGGTCAACGCGTTCGCGCTCGGCGGCCCGAACGGCCCCTTACCCGGTGCATGGCAGGAATGGCTGCAGGACCGTCTGCGCCGCAAGGACCGCTCGGCGGCGGCGTTTCTCGACATCTTCCAGCACCGGCTGCTGGCGCTGCTCTATCGTGCACAGCGCAAGTACCGCAGCGCCGAGCCGCTGCCCGCCACGACGCAGCGCTCGGCCGATGTCGTGCTGCGCGCGCTGACGGGCAACGCCTCGCTGAACTCGCGCGCCTCGTACAACCGCGCGGGGCAGGAAGCCGCAATACCGCCCGAGCCGCTCGACCTGCGCGCCGTGCTGGCGCGCGCGGGCCTCTTCGCGAACCGTCGACGCTCGATCGCGGGTTTCGACGTCATGGTGCTGCATCATTTCCGCGTGCACGTGCGCTCGACGCCGTTCGAAGGCGGCTGGCGCACGCTGCCTCCGGCGAGCCGCACGGCGATCGGCTCCGGTGGACGCAACCGGCGGCTCGGTCAGGATGCCGTCGCGGGCACGAGGATCTGGGACGAACACCAGGGCATACGCGTGCGGCTGGGTCCGCTCAGGCGTGCGCAGTACGAAGCCTTCCTGCCCGGCGCGCCCGCTCACGAAGCACTGAATTCGCTGGCCTCCGAATGGTTCGGCGCCGAACTCAAGGTGCATCTCGAACTGCAGCTCGCCGCGGGCGAATTGCCGCGCGCGCGCCTCTCGCGGCTCGCGCCGCCGAAGCTCGGCTGGACCGCCTGGGCCGGCGCCGCGGAATCGGCGCCCGCGCGGCTCACGCGCCTCGCGCCCGAAGACGTTCCGGGGCGTACCGGGCCGTGACGCTCGACCTCAAGACGCTCGTTGCGCGCCTCGAGCGCGAGCCGCGCGAAGCCCTCGAACGCGCCGCGCAGCAATGCCTGCGCGAAACACATTTCGTGGTCGAAATCGAACACTGGCTGCTCGCGCTCGCCGAACCCGAGGGCGGCGATCTCGCGTGCGTGCTGCCGCACTTCGGCGTGGACTGCGCCGCGCTCGGCGCCGAGATCCGCATGACGATCGCGCGCTTCAAGCGCGGCAACACGGGCATGCCGTCGTTCTCGCCCGACCTGCTCGTATGGCTCCAGGACGCGCTCGTGCAATCCACCGTCGTGCTCCAGCAACCGCGCGTGCGCGCGGCGACGCTGCTTATCGCCCTGCTCGAAAACGACACGCTGCGCGCACGCGCCGTGCATGGGGCGCCCACGCTGCTGCGCGTGGCGAGCGCCGCGCTGCGCGCCAATATGAGTGTCTGGCTCGCGCCTATCGAAGCGATGTCGCCGCTTGCGTCGACATTGCCGATCGCACCGCTCGAAGCGGCCATGGACGACAGCGCGAGCCTTCCCGTGCTGACCGGTGCCCTCAAGCCCGAGGCGCCAGCGCCCGCCCTGCTCGACCAATACACGCTCGACCTCACCGCCGAAGCGCGGGCCGGACGCATCGACCCGATCATCGGACGCAATGCGGAGATTCGCCAAACGCTCGACATCCTGTTGCGGCGGCGACAGAACAACCCGTTGCTCGTGGGCGCGCCGGGCGTGGGCAAGACGGCCGTTGTCGAAGGTCTCGCGCTGCGCATCGCGGCGGGCGACGTGCCGCCGCCGCTTGCGGAAGTCTCGCTGCGCATGCTCGACCTCGCGCTGCTGCAGGCGGGTGCGGGCCTGAAAGGCGAGTTCGAGCGGCGTCTGCGCGCCGTGATCGATGAAGCGCGGCACTCGCCACGACCGGTGGTGCTCTTCATCGACGAGGCCCATACGATGATCGGCGCAGGCGGCGCGGAAGGCGGCAGCGACGCCGCCAATCTGCTCAAGCCCGCCCTTGCGCGCGGCGAGCTGCGCACGATCGCGGCCACGACGTGGCTCGAATACAAGAAGTACTTCGAGCGCGACCCCGCGCTCGCGCGGCGCTTCCAGCTCGTGCAGATCGAGGCGCCCGACGAGCCGACGGCCATCGCGATGCTGCGTGCGCTGGCGCAAAAGTTCGAAGCGCATCACAACGTGACGATCCTCGACGCCGCCATCGTCGATGCGGTGAAACTCTCGCACCGGTACATCTCCGCGCGCCAGTTGCCCGACAAAGCGATCGCCGTGCTCGATACCGCTTGCGCGCGCGTGGCGCTGGCGCAGCACGACACGCCGCCGCAACTCGAGGCGGCCAGGCACCGGCAGCGCGCGCTCGACGACGAGCTGCTGCGCCTGCGCATGGAAACGGTACTCGGCGCGAATCACACGCAGCGTCTCGCCGCGCTCGAAGCCGAACATGCGCACAACGCCACGCTCGTCGAGACGCTTGAGGGACGCTGGCGTGACGAAGCCGCTACCGTGCGTGAGATTCTCGCGGTACGCGCGAGTCTGGCCGCCCTCGACGCGGCGCCTCGCGATGCTTTCAACGAAGGCACGCACGAACCGCCAGAAAACGCGGACGCGAACGAGAACAACGAGGCCGCGGACCCGCGCGAAGACCTCGCCGCCGAACTGGCGCGCCTCGAAAGCGGCCTCGAAGCGATTCGCGACGACGACCCCATGGTGCCGGTTTGCGTGGACTCGAAAACCATCGCCGCCGTGATCGCAAGCTGGACCGGCATTCCCGTGGGCAAGATGCTCGCCGACGAAGCGCACGCCGTGCGCACGCTCAAGGGCCGTCTTGCGCAGCGTATCGTGGGGCAAGACGGGGCGCTCGACCGCATCGCCATGCGCATCCAGGCCTGGCGCGCGGGGCTCGCCGACCCGTTGCGCCCGGTAGGCGTTTTCCTGCTCGTGGGACCAACGGGGGTCGGCAAGACAGAGACGGCCTACGCCCTTGCGGATGCACTCTATGGCGGCGAGCGCAATCTCATCGTGATCGACCTCGCCGCGTATCAGGAAGCGCATGCCGTCTCGCAGCTGCGCGGCGCGCCGCCGGGCTATGTGGGCTATGCGAGCGGCGGCCAGCTCACCGAGGCGGTGCGCAGGCGCCCTTATAGCGTCGTCCTGCTCGACGAAATCGAAAAAGCGCATGTCGACGTGCTCGAAGCCTTCTACAACGTCTTCGACAAGGGCGTCATGGAAGACGGCACCGGGCTCGTGGTGGATTTTCGCAACACGGTGATCCTCGCCACCAGCAACGTCAGCGCCGAATTGCTGCTCAATACGCCTGCCGCAACGCTTGCCACCGACGCCTTTGCGCGGCGGCTGCACGAAGAACTGCTGCACGCGTTTCGCCCGGCGTTTCTCGCGCGCATGACCGCCGTGCCTTATGCGGCGCTCGACGACACGGTGCTACGCGCCATCATCGAAAAGAAGCTCGAACAACTGCGCATGCGCTACCGCGATGCGACGGGCAAACAGTTCGCCTTCGACAGCAGGATCATCGACGCCGTGCTCGCGCGCTGCCGCGCCGCGGGTGGTGCGCGCGAGATCGACAACGTGCTCATGAACGAGTTGGTCGGCACGCTCGCGCAGTGGGCGCTCGAATGACGATGCACACCACCAGCCACGAAACACTACCCTCGCGATGAACCGCCCCATCTCCGCCGACACCGATGCGCGCATCAGCCTCACCGGCAACGCGTTCAGCACCCTCTTTCCCGCCAGCTTCGAAGCGCGCGAGGCACTGGACGCTCCCACCACGTTGACCCTGCACGCTCACGGCGGATTGCCGCCGCCCGCGCCCTCGGGCATGACGGCCAACCATGCAACGCTCTCGCTCGCGTGGGGCGAGTCGCCTCGGCTCATCGACGCCGTTTGCACGCGCGCCGCGCAGCTGCCCTCGACGATAGATGCCAGCCACTTCACCCTGGAACTGCGTTCGTGGTTGTGGCTGCTCACCCTCTCGCGAAACAACCGCATATTTCAGGGCAAAAACGCGCAGGAGATCATCCAGGCCGTATTCGGGGGGCACAGCTTGACGGACTACTCCATCTCCATCACGGGCACGCCGGCTACGCGCGAATGGTGCGCGCAGTACGCGGAATCGGATTTTGCGTTCGTGAGCCGCCTTTGCGAAGAGGAAGGCTGGTTCTATTTCTTCCGCCACGATACGGGCAGCCATACGCTCGTCATTGCCGACAGCAACGACGCCTTCACGCCCTTGCCCGGCGACGCAACACTGCACTACACAGGCGGCACGAGCGGCACACGCGAATCGACGCAGATCGTCCATTGCGAGGTCGTCGAAGAGACGGCCACCGGGCTCTTCTCGCATACCGACTACGCGTGGGAGACGCCGACCGCGCAGCTCTATTCGCAGGCACAGGCGGCGTCGAACGGGCATAGCGTGTACGAGTACCCAGGGCGCTATGCCACCAGTGGCGACGGCTCCACACTCTCCAGGCACCGCGTGGACGCGCTGCGTGCGCCCACACGAATCCTCATTGGCGAAAGCGACTGCCGCGCGCTGGCGCCGGGTTGCCGCTTTACGCTGGCCGATCACGAATCGAGCGACGCCAACATCGAATGGGTCGTACGCAGCGTGATTCACGAAGCCGACCACAACCGTTATCGCAACCGCTTCGAAGCGTTTCCGTTCGCGACGACATGGCGGCCCGCGCGTATCACGCCGCGCCCCTTCATGCCCACGCAGACCGCGACGGTGGTGGGCAAAAGCGGCGAGGAGTTGTGGACGGATCAGTACGGCCGCGTGAAGGTTCAGTTTCACTGGGACCGCGACGGCCAGAACGACGAACAGAGTTCGTGCTGGATTCGCGTGGCACAGCCATGGGCGAGCAAGCGCTTTGGCATGCAGTTCATGCCGCGCGTGGGCGACGAAGTCGTGGTGACTTTCATCGACGGCGATCCAGACCGGCCGCTCATTACGGGCAGCGTGTATAACGGCGCGAACCTGCCGCCTTATACGCTGCCCGACAACCAGACGCAATCCGGCATCAAGACGAATACCTCGAAAGGCGGCAACGGTTTCAACGAATTGCGTTTCGAAGACAAACAGGACAGCGAGGAAATCTTCCTGCAGGCGCAAAAGGACCTGAACGCCAAGGTGATCAACGACGCGACGTGGACCATAGACCACAACGAAACGAGCACGATCAAGAACGACCGCGCGCATACGATCAAGGAAGGCAACGATACGCTCACGGTCGAACAGGGCAACCGCATCACGACCGTCAAGACGGGCGACGAAACCGTCGACATCAAAGGCGCACGCACCGTGAAAGCCGGCGGCAACGAGACGCGGACCGTGGGCGGCAATCTCGATCAGACAGTGACGGGCAACATGACGCTCACTGTGGACGGCAACCTCACCATCAAGGTGAGCGGCACGCTAACGCTGCAGAGCACGGGCAACCTCACGGCGAAGAGCGACGCGTCGCTGACGAATCAGGCCGCCGTGTCGCTCACGAATCAGGCCGGGACGTCGCTGACCAACAAGTCGGACGGCACGCTTTCGAACGAGGCGCAGAGCGTGACGAACAAGGGCGCCGTGCAGCAGACGGTGGACGGCGGCGGCATGCTGGTGGTCAAGGGCGGCATCGTGAAGATCAACTGAGGCGAGCATGGAGACGATTCGACCGGTCACGATAGAACGCGACGACACGCGCATTGAAGGCGCGACGCTGGGCGGCGCGCTGCACGGCCCCGTGCGCATCGAGACGGAAGGACGCCCCGTCGCGATGATGCGTTACGCGAATGGCGTGCTCAGCGGCCCGGCTACCTATTTCTATCCTGAGGGCAATTCCTCAGCGCAAGTGCAGTATGCGAACGGAAAGCTCGACGGCAAGGCGCTTTTCTACCACCCCGATGGAAAGATCCAGCGCGAGGAGCACTACGCGAACGGCGTCCTGTACGGCGTATCGCGCACCTGGCTGGCCGACGGCACGCTGCTCGAAGAAGCGCATTACCGCAACGGCAAGCTGCATGGGGTCTTGCAACGATTCCATCCGAATGGTTGCCTCGCTCTGCGGCAGCCGTTCAGTGCCGGAAAACCGCTCGAAGCGGCGAAACGTTATACCGACGACAACCGCCCGCTAGCGGCGGACGGCAAGCCGCTGCCGCGTTGGAAACAATGGTGGCAGTCGCTCGCCAATCCGTCTTCGGCCTGATCCTCGCGCAGGCAACGCACAAGGAGGTACATCATGACCAGTCCGCAAGTCTGCGCCGGTGCCACATTGCAATGCTCGTTCGGCGGCGCGCCGGGCACGCTGAACGTTCTCCCCGTCAATCGCGTGCTAGTGAGCGGCGTGCCCGCCGCGACGATTGCCGACTCGATTCCCGTCGCCAATATCACGCCGTTCGCGCTGTGCCAAAGCCCGGCGAATCCCACAGTGATCGCCGCGACCGCCGCGGCGCTGGGTGTGTTTACGCCGATGCCCTGCGTTCCGGCTACACCGTCGCCGTGGATTCCCGGCGGTGCGCCAACCGTGACGCTGGGCGCCATGCCGGCGCTGGATGCTCAAGGTACGCTCGTTTGCATTTGGGGCGGCGTGATCAAAGTGGTGCAGCCGGGGCAGGTAACTACGCTTGTGCCGTAGGGCGCGGTCGGCGACGCAAGGACGCCCGGCGCTACGCCAAAGGGAAAGCGATACGTCCGAAATCGCTCGCTTCGATCTGAATGTCAGCCCGGCGTTGCGTGCGCCGATCCGAGGCCGAGCATATGTAGCGCAAAGGCGCGCATGATATCCTGCACCGCGTTGGTCAGGACGCCTGTAAAACTAGCACTGAAGACTTTCTGAGGCCCCTTTCCGAGGATCTCGACTTTGCTTGTGTGCGAAAACACGACATTCGGCACCGCCCCCCCACTAATAACAAAATCGTAATACGCGCTCGGCTTGTTCTTCACGGTGTATGTCGTCCCGGCTTTCTTCCCTTTTTTGGTATCGAGATGAATAGGTGCCGGCCGCTCTGCGGTTACGTGGCAGGAATTCGCCACGCCACCATTCGCGAGCGGTACGGTGATGTGATACTCCTCGTTCTGAATCTCGAATGGCAAGTAAATAAGGGTGCCGCCTTCGTCTGTCGCGTCATCGTAGGTAGCTGCCGCGGGGAGGATTCCGCCTAATGCGACCGCATTGTCCCAGTCTGTCTTGATGTTCGAGAAAACGAGAGGCATTGCCAATCTCCTGGTAGTTGAATGTGTGATCCTTCTGAGTAGATAGTAGCCCGTCGGATCGCAATTCGCCTTTTATTTTATGAACAATAGACGTTTTATTACATAGGATCCCAATCATCCGGAAAACACCTGCGCGCACTCTTCATCAAGCACTTCACTGGAAAATTGTTCCCACAACCAGTAGCAAATGCCGAATTCGTTTACCTATACTCGTTTCACTCTGCAAGGCAGCCCCATTTTCCGAACACCAGCAAAAACGGAGCGTGAAATGCGAGGAGCGATGCTTAAGACGGGTTGGCTACTGCTGACTTTCCTTTTGTCGAGTGCCAGTGTTGTCGCGCAGGCCGCCTCGACATGCAGCGGCTTGAGTTGTTTTTTCCGCGGCCAGCTAGTCGAGCAGAGAACAAGCTTGCGCCTGAGCGCAAGCGACTTCACGAAACTGCTAAACACGAACGCAACGGGTCAGCAATTGCTGCAAGTCGCCGGCACGCCGCGCTGCGACATCGAAATCAAGTACTTCCGCTACCTCACGATAGGCGGCGCAGGCGAACCCACCATGTCGAGCGCCGCGCTGATGATCCCCGGCGGCGGCGCCTCGTGTACGGGGCCGCGTCCGCTCATGCTGTACGCACACGGCACTACGACCTACCGGAACTACAACATCGCCGACATTACTCAAGCGGACCCGGCCAACGGTGACGGCGCGGGCGAAGGCATTGCGGTGGCGGCGATCTACGCGGCGCAAGGTTATCTCGTCGTGGCTAGCAACTATGCCGGCTACTCGGGCTCCCCCTTGCCGTATCACCCCTATCTGAACGGCGACCAGCAATCCGCCGACATGATCGACTCATTGCGCGCGGCCCGATTCGCCATGGCCCTTCCCGACCCGGCAAACAAGACGCGTGAGAACGGCAAGCTGTTCGTCACTGGATATTCGCAAGGCGGCTACGTGGCGCTCGCGACCCACCGCGCGCTGCAGGCGGCCGGCATCAACGTCACGGCTTCCGCGCCGGGCTCGGGTCCGTATGCGCTGGGCGCCATGGCGGATGCCCTCGTCCAGGGCGAGGTCGACCTCGGCTCGACGATCTTTACGGTGCTGGTGACCACGAGCTACCAGCACGCCTACGGCAATATCTATCGCAAGCCGGGCGACTTTTTCGAGGCGCCCTATGCCCCTGGGATAGAGAACCTGCTGCCGAGCGTCACGTCAATGGACACGCTATTCGCCAAAGGCAAACTGCCCGCAACGCAGCTCTTCAGCAGCACGCCGCCTGCGCCACAGTTCGCTTCGTTGACGCCGCCTCTCGCGCCGCCCCTGGCGCCCGCTGAATTGACGCCGCTCTTCGCGATGGGATTCGGCACCGCGAATCTCGTGCGCAATGCCTATCGCCTGAGCATGCTCGAAGACGCCATCGCCAATCCCGATGGCGCCTTTCCCACGCCGACCGCCGCGATGGCCCCCGCTGCGAGCCCGGCCCAGCCGCTGCGCCAGGCGTTCAGGCGCAACGATCTGCGCAACTGGGTGCCGCGCTCGCCCGTGCTGCTATGCGGCGGCCACCTCGACCCGATGGTGTTCTTTTTCAATGCGGCGATCGAGGAGGCCTACTGGAAGAACGCCAACGTCGCGCCGGGCCTGACCAGCGTGCTCGACGTCGACTCGGCGCCAGCCGCGAACGATCCGTTTGCCGCGGTCAAAGCTGGCTTCGCTCAGGCCAAGGCGGCAGTCGCCGCGCAGGCGGTTCAGGGTGGTGCAACGGATGGTGGGCTTTCCGCAGTGCTTCAGGTCTACCACGCCGACATCGTCGCGCCGTTCTGCATGGTCGCGGCGCGCGGGTTCTTCGGCAATTTATGATTGGCGGCCGCGATCGAGAACGCGATCAAGGGCAATCCGGCGTTCAAGCCTCATAAGGGGGAGCATAGTCAAAACGCCAAGGTCCATTGCTTTGCGGGTACGAATTGGCATGACTCGAAAAAGCACGAAACCGTTTCAGTCTCCGGCGTTAAAGATAGTGGTGCCATTGCGGCCGACATTCTTGGCGAGACCTATACCAATTTTTAGTCGAGAGCCGCTTGACATAATGCTTCATCGCTCCCTCAGACCGGACATGGGGCGCTTGCAGCCAACAAGCCGCCATGCGCCACTTTCGATGGGCTAGAAGGGCTTTCACGCCTCATGCAACACAATGAGCCTGAGCGTTCGACGGCACCAGTGAGCCGAAGCGGCACGAAGGCGCTTGACTCGACTACCGTAGTCACCTTCACGATCGATACCCTGTTCAACGGACAGGGTATCGATCGAAATGGAAACCGCCCGCGATCTCACCGACGACGCCTTCCTCGAAGCCTTTCTAAGCTGCAGGTTGCCACCGGCCGCGTTCAATCATCGCAATCATCTGCGCGTGGCGTGGATACACCTGCAGCGCTTCCCGCTGGACCAGGCGATCGAGCGCACCTGTGCCGGTATCGCGCAATACGCCACGCATCTCGGCGCGCCGGGCCGATACCACCGTACAATTACGGAAGCTTTGGTCCGGCTGATGGCGCATGCGGGCGCATCGGATTCATTGCACACGTTCGATGAGTTTCTCGCACACGCACCAGCCTTTTCCGGCGATTGCCGCGCGCTTGTCGCCGCGTACTATTCGCCCGCCAAACTGAACCGGCCCGAAGCGCGCTTGTTCTTTCTCTCACCCGATAGACTTCCCTTGCCGTCATGACACGTCTCGCTCGTTTCACTCTCGGACGACTGGCACGCGAGGCGGGACTCTCGCGTTCCTCGCTGCTGCACTATGAAACGCTGGGCTTGCTCGTGCCGGTCGCACGCAGCACCGCGGGCTACCGGCTCTACGATGAGACGCAACGCGAACGTCTACGCGCAATCTGCGCGTACCGGGCCGCCGGATTACCACTAGCCGCAATACGCGACGTCCTCGCGAACGAGGCAGACGCAGCCGCCCAGATCCTTGAAAGGCATTTGATGGTGCTAACGGAGGAAATCGCGCGTCTCAAACAGCGTCAGAATGCAATTGCGACGTTGCTCGCGCAACCATCGTTTCGTCGGAGAGGAAAGAAGCGTGGCAAAGACGCGTGGGTGGCGATGCTGCGTCGCGCCGGCTTCGACGATGCGGAGATGGACAGGTGGCATGCAGAGTTCGAGGCAGAAAACCCCGACTCGCATGCAGCGTTTCTGGCTTCGCTCGGGCTGACGCCCAAAGAGGTGAATGCCATCCGCCGGCGCGCGAAGCTCACAGGCAACGCAGCCATCGGCCACGCAGCCTGATGAAAGTCATTGACAGTCAAACCTGGAAATGTGCGCCACCGCACGTTCTCGCGTGACTCCGACGCACGTCGTCGCGCTTGGCCGTCTACTCTGCAGCAACCGGCTTTCACTTCCCAATTTCGCCAACCAGGAGACGTTCATTCCATGCATGAAACAAGCGATAGGGTTCGCGCATTCATCGAGGAAGTCCTGAATCAAGGGCAGATCGACGCCGCAGAGCGGTTTTTCTGGGAGGACATGGTCGAGCAGGTGCCGTTCCCCGGCCAGGGTCCCGGTATCGAGGGCCTCAAGGATGTCGTACGAGGGATGCGAGCCGCGTTCCCGGACATGCATTGGCGCGTCGAGGAACAACTCACGGAAGGCGACCGCGTGCTGACCCGCTTCGAGTGGACGGGCACGCACAGGGGCGCGTTCCTCGGCGTGGACGCTACGGGGCGCGCCGTCAAGGTCTGGGGCATGGTCATCGATCGCTTTCAGGACGGCAGGATCAAGGAAACCCGCCTCATCATGGACACGCTCGGGCTGATGATCCAGCTAGGCGCGGTTCCTCCACCGGGCCAGTGAAACCGCGATAACCTGGTTGGTCCCGCGTCCCGCTGCAGGACCAACCCAGTGCGCCCCTCTTCGCTCGTTACAACGACAGCTTGCACGCCTCATGCAGCGAAGTGAGTCTGCGCACGGGCTCCGCTACATAAGGGTTGCTCTCGTCCCACGCGTAGCCCGCCAGCACCGAGCTGATCATCCGACGGATCAAGGGTGTTTGGCGCGGGTAGTAAATGATGTCCTGCAGCTCGCCCGTGTACCAGCGCTCGACGAAGGCGCGGAACGTGTCGATCCCCTTGCGCAGCGGCACGTCGTATTCGGCCTGCCAGTCCACGGCCGCGCCGCCGAGCGCGCGCTCGAGTACCTTCACGGCCAGGTGCGCCGAACGCAGCGCGATGGTGACGCCCGAAGAAAACACCGGGTCAAGAAACTCGCCCGCGTTGCCGAGCAGCGCGAAGCCCGGGCCATGCAATCGTTCGACGTTGGCCGAATAACCGCCAATCTGGTTCACCGGCATGAGAAACGGCGCGTCGCCGATCAGGCGGTTCAGTGTCGGCTCCTCGCGAATGAGCGCGCGCAGCCGCGCCTCGCGTTCCGCTTGCGGCATGTCGAGGAAAGCGGCATCGGCAACACAGCCCACCGACGAGCGCCCGCCCGCGAGCGGGATCATCCAGAACCAGACGTCGCGGTGCTCGGGGTGTGTCGCGATGCAAATCTTGTTGCGGTCGAAGGCGTCAAGCGGCAGCCCGTCGCGCACGTGGCTGAAGATCGCGGCACGCGTCGGCATGCCGGTGGGCGCCTCCAGATCCAGGAGGCGCGGTAGCACGCGACCAAATCCGCTCGCGTCGAGCACGAAACGCGCGTGCACTTCATAGCGCGCCTGGTTTTCGTCGATCGCCTCCAGCACCGGCGCGTCGCCCGTGCGCATGCCCGTCACCGTGTGGCCGAAGCGCACCTCGGCGCCCTGCTTCGCGGCGCAGCCGATCAACAGATCGTCGAACTTCGCGCGCTCGACCTGGTAGGTCGTGCCCCAGCCCTCTGAGTGTTTGTCGCGGAAGTCGTACGACGATACCTCGTCGCGCCACACGAAATGCGCGCCATTCTTGTACTGAAAGCCGGCTTCCACCACCGCCTGCAGCATGCCGGCCTCTTCCAGGTACGCCATGCTTTGCGGCAAGAGGCTCTCGCCGATCGAAAAGCGCGGGAAATGCTGGCGCTCCAGTACGAGCACCGAGCGTCCGGCCTTGCGCAATAGGGTCGCAGCGACTGCGCCCGAGGGGCCCGCGCCGATGATCGCCACGTCGACGGTTTCGCGTCGCGTGGACGGCGTAACGGCTTCTCCAATGCTCTTTTCCATAGTCCTTTCCCTTCTCTGCGTCCTGACGCGCTCTGTTACGTCCTGTCACGTCCTGTTACGACTGTATGCCCAATGCAAGTGCACTTTGCTGCGCGAAACCGTGATTCTGACACCCCTCGCTGCGCCCTTGCATTTACAATGCCCATTCGCGTCCATGACCGCATTGGCAACGGGTAAAAAAATATGTCGGTTTCCGAATCAAATTACGTGCCGTTCGTCCCGGAAACGGCCTTCGGTATCTGGTTTCTCCGCACCCATACGTGGGAGCACCACGTGCTGCGCGTGGCGATCAACGACCTCAAGCGGCTCGTCGACGTGCCGTTGCCCGACGCGCCCGAAATCGTCGATGTCGGCTGCGGCCAGGGCAAGTCGTTCCGCCTGCTGGCCGAGGCTTTCCGCCCGCGCCGCATCGTCGGGGTCGACTATCACGAGGCGTCGCTCGAACTGGCGGCGCGTGCCGCGCGCACCTGTCAGGACGAATTGCAGACGCAAACCGCGTTCGAACTGCTGCACGGCGATTGCGCGAGCCTGCCGTTACCCACGGCCAGCGCGGACATCGTCTTCTGCCACCAGACTTTCCATCACCTCGTCGAGCAGGAACGCGCGCTCGCGGAATTCCACCGCGTGCTCAAGCCGGGCGGCGTGCTGCTCTTCGCCGAATCCACTGAGGCTTATATCCGCTCGTGGGTCATCCGCCTGCTGTTCCGCCATCCCATGCACGTGCAGAAGAGCGCCAACGGCTACCTCGAAATGATTCGCGCAGCGGGTTTCCGCTTTTCGGAGCGCAATGTTTCGCTGCCCTATCTGTGGTGGAGCCGTGCCGCCGATTTCGGTCTCTTCGAGCGCCTCTGCCTGCATCATCCCAAGCCTGGGAAGCGGCGCGAAACCCTGGTCAACGTAGCCGCCGTGAAGGCGGCGTGAGCCGGGTCGCCCGCCGCCGCCTGCTGCGGGTTACTTGCCGCCCTTGAGCGTCACCACGTCGCCGACGAGCGCCACGCCGGCGATCATCGCGCCCGCGCCGCAGGTGAACTCCGTGGCACTCTCGCGCAGTTCGTTCTTGTAGTTGCTCTTGATGTTGATGACCGCGTTGCCGCCTTCCTTGCGCGCGCGTTCCTGCAGCTCCTGCACGGCCGAAAGGAACACGTGCTGGCAGGCCGCTTCGTCGCTCTTGCCAAATGCGTTCGTCTTCTTGTTCGTGGAGAACTGACCCAGCGTCTTCTTCACCGCCGGATGCGGTTGGCCCGCAAAGTACAACGCAATGTCGTCGCTCACCTTGCCGGGCTCGCTCTGCAGCGCCACATCCACCGAATAGGTGTCGACGGTATTGCGTGCGTAGGCGTGCGACGTCGCGAAGGCCGCGCACAGCGCGGCGAACATCCACAGTTTCTTCATTGCTTTTCTCCGTTGGTTCAGTTCGCTTGCAGCACCACGAGGTCGCCTGTGACGGCGATGGCCGCTGCACTCTGGCTCACGCCGCAGGTGTATTCGGTGGCCGACCCGGTTTCGCTGCCGTGAAAGCGCGTGGTCAGGTTGATGACGGCGTTGGCGCCCTTGTTGTGGGCGTCCGCGCGCAGCTTGTCGAGTGCCATGGCGAGCACCTTGTTGCAGCTGGCCTCGGCGCCGTCGGTCGCGCGGGCGACACGCAAGGAGTGCGAGGCATCACCGACGTGGCGCACCACTTCCGGATGCGGCTGCGCACCGAAATACACGGCGATCTTTGCGGCGGGGTCCGCGCTGGACGCGGCTTTCGCCGTCGAGAGCGAAGCTGCGGGCTGGATCGGCAGCGTGAGGCGCTGCGATCCGCAAGCGGCCAACGTCAGGCTGACGATCGCGGCCATGCTCAGCGTGAGGTAAGTCTTTTTCATTGGAATCCTCATTATTTTCAGGGTTGCCCGAAACTTCAGACTGCGTTCCAGGCGCGAAACACCAGGCTGGCGCAACTGCCGCCGAACCCGAATGAAACCGACATCGCCGTATCGATGCGTGCGTCGCGCGTTTCACGCACGAGCGGCATGCCGGCGGCAGCCGCATCGAGCGCTTCGATGCCCGCGGCACCCGCAATCCGGCGATCGCGCATCATCAGCAGCGTGTAAATGGCTTCGTGCGCACCGCACGCGCCGAGCGGATGGCCGCTGAGCGCCTTCGTCGACGAGAACGCAGGCACCTCGCCGCCAAACACGGCGCGCAACGCGAGCAGCTCCTCGATATCGCCCGAGGGCGTCGAAGGCGCATGAGTGTTGATGTAGTCCGGGCGGCAGCCGGCCTCGACGAGCGCCTCGCGCATTGCGCGCGCAATGCCGGCCGCCTGCGGCGCGACCATCTGCGCACCGTCGGTGCACTGGCCGTAGCCGGTCAGCTCCGCGTAGATGCGCGCGTTGCGCGCCTGCGCATGCGCGAGCGATTCGAGCACGAGGATGCCAGCGCCCGAGCCGATCACGAAGCCGTCACGCTGCGCGTCATAGGGCCTCGACGCCCGCTCCGGCGTGTCGTTGAAGCCGCGCGAGAGTGCGCCCATCGCGTCGAACATCAGCGTCATGTTGTCGTGCAGGCCTTCGGCGCCGCCCGCGAGCACGATGTCCTGGCGGCCCGTCTGGATCAGCTGCATGGCCTGGCCGATCGCGAGCGCGGAAGTCGTGCACGCCGACGAAGGCGAATACGTGACGCCTTGCATTCCGAACACGTGCGCAAGATTCGCCGATGTCGTGCTGCTCATCGCCTGCGGCACCGTATAGGGCGGCACGCGGTCGACCCCTCGGGTGTTCGCGCTTTCCATGGCCGCGTCGTACGCGGACATCGTTCCGACGCCCGAGCCCACCACCGCGCCGGCCCGAGGGCTGAGCAGCGCGTGTGCGTCGAGAGCGGCATCGGCGATGGCGCTGTGTGCGGCGTGGCAGGCGAAGCGCGCCGTGTCGCCCATGAAGCGTTCGGCCTTGCGCTCGAACGGCGTTTCGCCCGCAACCGAAGCCACGGCCGCCACCTGGCTCGCGAAACCACGGTCGCGCCACGCCTGAACGCGCGTGATGCCGCCGCGTCCGTCGCGCAAGCGCGAGGAAACGCCGTCGAGCGTATTGCCGAGGCACGAGACGATGCCCATGCCCGTCACGACGACGCGCTGCAAGCTGCGCGCTGATAGCGATGTCCGCATGCTCAACGCGCGCGCCGGAAGATCAGCGACGTGTTCACGCCGCCAAACGCGAAATTGTTGCTCATGACGTATTCGGCGTCTATCGTGCGCGGCTCGCCCTGGATATAGTCGAGCGACGCGCAGGCCGGATCGACCTGGGTCAGGTTGAGCGTGGGCGCGTACCAGTTGCGCTTCATCATCTCGATCGTCCACCACGCCTCGATCGCGCCGCAGGCACCGAGCGTATGGCCGATATAGCTCTTGAGCGAGCTGATCGGCATGCGCGCACCGAAGGTCTCCGCCGTGGCCTGGCTCTCGGCCACATCGCCGCGATCCGTGGAGGTGCCGTGCGCATTCACATACGCGATCGCTTCGGGGGCCAACTGCGCGTCGTCGAGTGCCTGACGCATCGCGACCGCCATCGTCGCCGCCGTGGGCTGCGTGATATGCGCGCCATCCGAATTGCAGCCGAAGCCCACCACTTCCGCATGAATGCGCGCGCCACGCGCCACGGCATGCTCGTATTCCTCGAGCACGAGCGTCGCCGCGCCCTCGCCCACCACGAGCCCGTCGCGCGCGGCATCGAACGGACGTGGCGTGAGTTGCGGCTCGTCGTTGCGCGTGCTCGTGGCATAGAGCATGTCGAACACCGCCACGCCGGGCTCCGAGAGTTCCTCGGCGCCGCCCGCGAGCATCAGCGTCTGTTTGCCGTTCGCGATCATCTCGTAGGCGTAGCCGATTGCCTGGCTGCCCGAAGCGCACGCGCACGACGTCGGCACGATGCGCCCCTTGAGGTCCCAGAAGAGGCTCACGTTCACGGCCGTGGTGTGCGGCATCATCTGCACGTAGCTGTTCGACGTCACATCGCTCATCGAGCCCGTTTCGAGCATCTTGCCGAACGCGCGCACCGGCTCGACCGAACCCGCCGAGGACCCGTACGCCACCCCCATGCGGCCGTCCTTGATCGACGCATCGTCGAGCAGGCCCGCGTCGGCCAGCGCGTGCTCGCTCGCACGCACGGCGTAGAGCGAGACCGGGCCCATCGAACGCGTTTTCTTGCGCGGGTAATAGTCAGGCGCAGTGAACGCCGGCAGCGGGCACGCAAGGCGCGTATGCAGCGCCTCGATATAGTCCCAGTCGTGCACGCGCTTGACGGCGTTGACGCCGCCCTTGAGCGCGGCTTCGACCTGCGCCCACTGATCGCCGAGCGCGGTCACGCCGCCCATGCCGGTAATGACGACGCGCTTCATCAGACCATCCCGCCGTTGACGCCGATGACCTGGCGCGTGACATAAGACGCCGCGTCGGACATCAGGAAGCCGACCACGGCCGCGACTTCGGCGGGCTGCCCCACGCGATTCATCGGCACGGCCTTGAGCGCGTGTTCGAGCGGCACGTCGTCGAGCATGCCCGTATCGACGAGCCCGGGCGCGACGCTGTTGACCGTGATGTTGCGGGTGGCCAGTTCCACCGCGAGCGCCTTCGTCGCGCCGATCAGCCCGGCCTTGGCGGCGCTGTAGTTGACCTGCCCGCGATTGCCCGTCACGCCCGACACGGACGCCACCGTCACGATCCGGCCGCCCTTGCGCGCACGCACCATCGGCATGACGAGCGGATGGACGACGTTGTAGAACGCGTCGAGGCCCGTTTCGAGCACGATGTCCCAGTCTTCGTCGGTCAGTGCGGGGAACGCGGCGTCGCGCGTTACGCCCGCGCAGCAGACGATGCCGTAGTAGGCGCCGTGCGCCGCCACGTCGTCTTCCAGCGCCGCGCGGCATGCGGCGCGCTCGCGCACGTCGAACTGCAGCACGCTGGCCGTGCCGCCCTGTGCGACGATGCCTGCCGTGACGGCATCCGCTTCGTTGCGTCCCGTGCGGCAATGCACGGTGACGGCAAAGCCGTCCGCGGCAAGATGGTAGGCGATCGCGCGACCAATGCCGCGGCTCGCGCCGGTAACGAGAACACGCCGGCTCATGATCTGGAATTCTCCTCGATGAAAGTCTGGAAATCGCGCGGCTGATACACCTTCACGGTGGCCTCGGCCAATAGTTTGTCTTCCTGATTGATGGTGCAGCCGTATGCGCCGTGGCCTTCATCGCTGCGCAGCAGTTCGCCAACCGTCACGCTGAGTGGCGCGCCGCCTGCGAACGCAGCTTGAGCCGCCTCATAGCGGCGCGTGCCGAGCAGCACGCCTGGGCGCGCGGGCTTGCCTTCGCGCATCGACAGCAGGCCGACGTGGGCGGCGATCGCCTGCGCCATCAGTTCGATGCCGATCCATGCGGGCATCGCGCCCTGCTCGTCGGCGTACCATGCATCGGCGCGCACGCTGGCAAGCGCCGTGAGCGATTCGTCGCTGCATGCGGCGACCGAATCGAGCAGCAGCATCGTGCCGCGGTGCGGGATGATCGTCTCGATCGGCGGGAACGCATCCGTCGGGGAGGAAAGAGCGGAATTCATGGCCTCGATCACCGTCCGAGTATGAGTGAAACGTTGCTGCCGCCAAACGCGAAAGAGTTGCTCATCACGTATTGGCGCACGCCGTTGCGCGGCAAATGCCGCACGCCTTCGATCAGGTCGAGCGCGGGCAGCGCCGGGTCGGCTTGTCCGTCCCACAGATGGCGCGGCAGCGCGACGTCGTCGCGGGCGAGCGCGAGCCATGCCAGGCCCAGTTCGCTCGCGCCCGCCGCGCCGAGCGTATGGCCCGTGAGCGGCTTCGTGCCGCTCGCGGCCACGCCGTCGGGGAACACGCGCGCCATCAGATGAGCTTCCATCTGGTCGTTCTTGATCGTGGCCGTTGCGTGCAGGTTGACGTAGCCGATCGCGGCCGCGCCGATGCCCGCGTCGGCGAGCGCCGCACGCAAGGCGAGTTCGCCGCCCGCGCCTTGCGGGTCGGGCGCGGAAATATGGTGGGCGTCGCTCGACTCGCCCGCGCCCGCGAGCATCACCGGCCCTTCCTCGCGGGTCATCAGGAACACCGCCGCGCCTTCGCCGATGTTGATGCCGCGACGCTGCGCGCTCATCGGATTGGTTCGCACGGGGCTCGTCGATTCGAGCGAGGCGAAGCCTTGCAGCGTGAGTTCGCAAAGCGAGTCGACGCCGCCCACGACGACGGCATCGCACAGGTTCGCCCGCAGCAGACGGCGCGCTGCGACGAATGCCTTCGCGCTCGACGTGCACGCCGTGGAGATCGTGTACGCCGGGCCGCGCAGATCGAGCGCCGCGGCGGCGAACGGCGCGGCCGTGCCGATCTCCATCTGGCGGTAATCGAACGCCGAAGCGGCTTCTTGCTGCACAGGCTGCGTGAACATCATTTCCGCGGCGCTGATGCCCGACGTGCTCGTACCCAGCACGACGCCGATACGGCCCGCGCCAAAGCGTTCGCGCGCGGCTTCGATGGCGCTGCGGACCTGTGCCAGTGCAGCGAGCAGAAGCCGGTTGTTGCGGCAGTCGTAGCAGGCGAGCGATGCGGGCGGCGCGACGTTGAGCGGCGCCTTCACGCTGCCCGCGAACGCCGTACCGGTGCGTGTCGCGATCGGCCCCATGCCGGGCGCCTCGCCGCGCGCGAGCGCTGCGACGATCGCAGGTACATCGTCGCCTAGCGCGTTGGCCATGCCGAGCGCATGCAAATAGACAGGGAGCGCCATCAGGCCTTTCTCCGTTGATTCGTGGGCATGCCGCTTGTTCCGCTTATGCCGATAGGCGCGAGCATGACGGACACCATGATGCCGAGCGACAGGGTGGCGCCGAAGCTCTTGAGCGCGGGCATGGAACTCATGCCGAGCATGCCGAACGAGAGCAGCGTGGTCGCGGCGGACAGCAGCACGCCCGTCCATACGGCGCCGCGATCGGTGGCAGCGCGCATCGCGCCTTCGCGCAGAAAGACGGCATAGTTCGCACCCACGCCGAGCACGAGCATCAGCGCCAGCATGTTGAAGAGATTGATGCGCAGGTGCGCATAGCCGAACGCTGCGAGCGTGACGCCGATGGCGAGCCACACCGGCAGCGCGACCGCGATGGCCCCGCGCCAGCCATAGCGGAACATCAGCAACGCGAGCACGAGCGTGAGCGCGCCCGCGAGCCAGATCGCGCCGTCCTGTCGATACACGCCGAAGAGCCGCGACACGCTCGCCGCCTTGTCGACGAAGCTCACGCCGGGCAACGCGTGCGCGACGTCGAGCAGCGCAGGTGCGTTCGCAGCGGACACACCCTGCGGAATCACGATCGCCGCGAATGCACCGGGCGTGCTCGCGGAACGGCCGAGCCACAAGTGGCGGAACGGCTGCGACCAGGGTTCGGCAAGCCAGTCGTCCACGTGCAGCATGGAAGCGCGCGAGTGCGCCCAGGCATCGAGCCACGTTTGCGCCACCTCGTCACGAAAGCCCGCTGCGCCCAGCAGCGTGCGCAAGGCGGCGGGATCGGCGAACACATGCGCGCCGAGCAGCGCGCGATCGGCCCGCTGCTGCGCTTCGGATGGCACGAACGACGTCACCGATTGCCAGCCGCTCAGCGCGGACGCGCCCGTGAGCGTGCCGAGCCGCGCGCACAACGCGTCGGTGCGCTCGAGCACGGCCTCGGGCGACGCGCCGCGCACGACGAAGAACTGCGCGCTGTTGTCGGCCCCCACCGCGCTCGACACCACGCGCTCCTGCGCGACGAGCGCCGGGTCCCGTTGGATCAGTAGATGAATGTCGTCGTCGCTGCGCAGTTGCAGCCAGCCCGGCGCGGCGATGACAACGAGCGCCAGCGCGACGCCCCACGCGCGACGGCCGCCGATCAGCGCCTGCCATTTCGCGAGCGAGGCCGCGGCCACCGCGAAGAGCGTATGCGGACTGCGGCGCGCGGGCTGCGTCAAGAGGCTCGGCAGCAGCCAGACAACAGAAGCGAAAGCCGTGAAGATGCCGACGATGGCGAAGCACGCGATCTGCCTGAGCGCCGGAAACGGCGCGAACGTCAGAATGGCGTAGCCAAGCAGGCTCGTGCTGAGCGCCACCGTGAGCGCGGGCAGCACCTCCCGCGCGCCGCGCCGCGAATCCCAGCCGTGCCGCGTGCCGAGGTAGACGACGAAGTACTGAATGGAGTAATCGACCGCCTCGCCGATCAGGCTCGCGCCGAACACCAGCGTCAGCAGATGCAGCTTGCCGAAGACGAGCATCGTGGCCGCGAGCGCGCACACGATGCCGAGCGCGGTGGAAACGAAACCGAGCAGGATCAGCCGAGGCGAGCGGAAGATCCAGAGCATGAGCAGCGCGATGCCCACGGCCGAAACGATGCCGATCACATGGACGTCGCGCTCCGAGGCGCGCCGCGCAGACTCGGCATAGAACACGGCGCCCGTGCGCGCGACGGTCACATCGGGCCAAGAAGCTTTGAGCGCCGCTTCGCCGTTTGCGACGGCAAGCAGCACGCCCCGTTGAACGTCGGATTCGTAGGCAGACCCAGGCAGCGTGCCGATCACGAGCACGCTCGTGGTGTTGCCGCGATGCGCAACGAGGAAACCGTCCTCGATGGTGAGATTCGATGCCGCGAGCGGCAGCCCTGCGAGCCAGTGCTGAAGCCAGCCGAACGGATCGTCGGCGAGCGACGTTGCGAGACCCGCGTTCGGCAGGCCATAGAGGCGCTCGGCGAGCGCGCCGCGCAGCGTTTCTGTGCTCCCCGAGGCAGTCGTGCGGTCTTGCGCGGTCAGCAGGCCAAAGCGGTATGGCAGGTAGAAACGCGTAATGCGGCCGAGATCGAATGGCGGAACTTGTGCCGTCACCGAGGCGAACGCGTGGCTCGCGCTCAGCACCGCGCCCAGTTGGCCCGCTGCCGCTTTCGCGTGCGCCGCGTCGCTGCTCGACACGAGCAGCACGGCGCGGTTGCCGAGCGCGCTCGCGAGCTGGTCAACGGCCTCTTCGGCCACGGGGTCGGCCTCGGTTGCCGGCAGCAGTGCGAGCAGGTTCGTCTGCAGGGGCGTCGGCCCCGCAAAGCGCCAGGCGCAATACAGCGCCGCCGCGAGCGCGAGCAGCAGCCACATGGCGCGCAGCGTCCACTGCCGCCACGGCTGGGTTGCGGTGCGAAGCTCCGAGGAACTCACTATGGCGTTCCGAAAAGTTTCTGGTCGGCGGGCAAGAGTTCGGACACCTGCGCGCTGCCGCTAAAGTCATACTGCGTGACGTCGCCGTTGGCGAACGTGATGCGCAAGCTGCGCAGGAAGTCGCCGCCTTCCATCTCGATGCCGCGCAGCGCCTGCGCGATCTGCGGCTGGCGCGGCACGAGGCGCATCTGCCATTGCGAAGGCGTGCCGCGCGCCGCTACGTCGAATTGCGAGTACAACCCGCTCAGGTCGCCGCCGAGCATCGCCCGCATCATCTTCGCAATCTCTGCCGCACCGCGCGCGCCCTGCGCGCCGCCGTTCCGGGTGCGCTGATCGGGTTGACCGTTGGCATCGATAACGGTGACACCGCTGTCGCGCATGACCCACGTTTTCCTGTACGGCGTTTCGACCTGCCAGATCACGCCGCGCTCGCGAAAGAACAGCAGCGAGCCCGTGCTGACGAGCGGGGCTTTCATCGCGGCAAGCGTCTGCGTTTGCGTGAAATGCGCACGCACGCCGCTCGCGCGCGCAAGACGCGACGCGATCTGCGAGACGAGTGCCGCGTCGCCGGCGTCCGTGCTCACGTTCGCAGGTACCGTCGCGGCCTGCGCCGGCATCCACATCGACTGAAGCGCAAGCAGTGCGGCCCCCGCCGCGCATCGTTTCAACGCGCCCATGCACGCTCCAGCTTTTCGAACACGACAGGTGGCGAGACGAACTGCAGCTCCTGCGTGGCGGCGCTCACGGCGACCTGGATCGTGTAGCCCTTCGTGAGCCGCGTGCGCGATTCGCGATCGTAGACTTCGTAGCCGATTTTCAGGCGATTTTCGTACTCGAGCAGATGTGCGCAGACTTCGAGCTGCTGCCCATAAACGGCGGGCCGCACATACTTCAAATGCGCTTCGACCACGGGCCACACGTACCCCGACGCCTGCATCTCGCGATAGTCGTAGTCGAACTTGCGCAGCAGCGCCGCGCGGCCGAACTCGAAATACTTAAGATAGTGGCCGTGCCAGCAGACATTCATCGCGTCCACGTCATGGAACGGCACTTCCACGTTCGCGCTCGCGCTCAACACCGGCGCAACCTTGCGTGATTCGCTCATGGCCTGCCCTCCGCGTTCGGCACGAGGAAATCGCCGGTTGCGATTCGCTCCGTCATGGCGCGAAGTTCGTGTTCGAGCGCGCGGTCCTCGTCGACGAATGGCGACGTCGCGGCCACGTCTTCCATGAATGCGGCAAGCGGCTCGGGAATGACGGTCTCGGCATTGCCGCGCAGTCGCAGTCGCGCGGCCTGCACGGTGGCGAGCGCATGGGCGGCCGCGACCTGCTCCGTGAGTTGCAGCACGCGCAAGCAGTCGCGCGCCGCGATCGTCCCCATGCTCACCTTGTCCTGATTGTGTGCTTCCGTCGAACGGGAGAACACGCTCGCGGGCATCGTGTGCTTGAGCGCCTCCGCCGTCCACGCCGACGACGAAATCTGCACGGCCTTGAAGCCGTGATTGATCGGCGCGCGCGCAGTCGTCGCGCCCGTGAGGTTGCGCGGCAGGCCGTTGTTGAACTTGTCGTCGACGAGCAAGGCGAGCTGCCGGTCCATCAGGTCGGCAAGATTCGCCACGGCCGTCTTGAGGCCGTCCATGGCGAACGCAATATGGCCGCCGTAGAAGTTGCCGGCGTGCAGCACGCGATCGCCGTCGGGATCGATCAGCGGATTGTCGTTGGCGCTGTTCAGTTCGTTCTCGATGTCGCGGCGCATCCACGTGAGCGCGTCGTTCGCCACGCCGATCACGTGCGGCGCGCAGCGGATCGAATAGCGGTCCTGCAAGCGGTGACCCGGCGTGTCCGGACGGCCAGCGAGGTCCGCACGGATCCAGGCCGCCGCCTCGCCCTGCCCGGCGTGCGGCTTGGCTTCGAAGATGAACGCGTCGAAATGCGCGGCACGCCCGTCGAGCGCTACAGTTGCGAGCGCGGTGAGTCGCGCGGCGAGGCGCGAGAGCTGCGCCGCGCGCGTGAACGCGAGGCACGCGAGGCCCGTCATGACCGCCGTGCCGTTCATCAGCGCGAGGCCTTCCTTGGGCGCGAGCGTGAGCGGTTCGCGGCCAAGCGCGAACCACGCGTCGCGTGCCTCGCAGGGCGCGCCGCGAAACTGCACGCCGCGCTCGCCAACCAGCGCCGCTGCGACATACGAAAGCGGCGTGAGGTCGCCGCTTGCGCCCACCGAGCCTTCGGCGGGAATCCGCGGCAACACGCGATGATTGATGAGATCGGCGAGACGTTCGAGCAGCACCGGTCGCACGCCCGAAAGCCCGAACGCCAGCGAATTCAGACGCGCGGCGATCACGGCGAGCGCCGAGGCGTCGTCGAGATACTCGCCCATGCCGCAGCCGTGATAGCGCGTGAGCTGCAGCGGCAGGGCCTCGACGAGCGCCATCGGCACGTCGACGACGCAGGCGTCGCCGTAGCCCGTATTGACACCGTACACGGTCGCACCGGCTTCGAGATGGCGGCGCAAAAACTCCGCGCCGCGCGCAATGCGTTCGCGCCAGGCCGGGTCATCGTTGAGCCGCACGGCGGCGCCGCCACGCGCCACCGCCACGACGTCCTCGATCGTCAAATGGCGGCCGCCGAATACCACGGCATCCGCCTTGACTCCGGCATCCTTCAGGTCAGTCTCTGCCATTCGCTCCCCCACTGGGGCGCGCCCAGAAATCGTAGAAGTTGAACCATTGGTAAGGCGCCTTGCGGCAATAGTGTTCGAGGCGCGACGCGAAGCGCTGCGCCCATGCCGCAATATGCTCGGCGCGGCCACGCCGCGGCAGCTCGATACGCTCGGCGAACGGCTCGAAGTAAAGCCGGTAGCCCGTGCGCTCTTTCAGGCAGAACAACAGATAAACGGGGCACGCGAGCGCATGCGCCAATACATAGGGTCCCTGAGCAAACGCGGCGGTCTCGCCGAGGAATTGCGCCTCGGTGGTACGGCCCGTTTCGCGCGCAGGCGTGCGGTCGCCGACGATGACGAGCAGCTCGCCGCGCTCGATGCGCTCCTGCATCATCAGCGCCGTTTGCGGGCCGAAGTCGCTCACCGGCACGAGATGCTGCGCGAAATCGTGATGGGCGGTAGCCAGCACGCTGTTGAAGCGTTTCGCGTGCTCCGTGTAGACGATGGCCGTCACCTTCGTCTGCGCGCCGCGCACGGCCAGCGCCCGCGCCATCTCGAGGTTGCCGTGGTGCGAGCCGATCACGAGCGCGCCGCGGCCGCTCGCGATCAACGCGTCGAACGCGCGTGGGTCGTCGATCTCCACGTCGGCCGGGCCGACGCGCCCCGTCCAGGCGGCCAGCTTGTCGAAGCCCGATTGCGCGAACGAGAGCATATGGCGGTAGGCCGTGAACCAGCCGGGGCGCGGCGTCTCGCGCTCCGGAGAACACTGCTGCAGCCGGTCGAAATAGCGCCGCGAGGCGTCCCGTGCGGGGCGGCCCGTCACAAGGAAGTACGCGACGATCGGATGCAGCCAAAGCGCGGTGAAGCGCCGCCCGAACAGGCCGCAACTCCAGGCGAGCAGCGCCATGCCGAGCCGGCTGCCGCGTTCGGCAGTGCGCCACCACGGATCGTTGCCGTCGCCCGCAGCCGCCGTCCGTGCCAGAACCTGCGGCAGGACCTTATGCACGAGGAGCAGCGGCAGACGCGCGAGCATGCCTGCGACGAGCCGCGTATGGCTGCGGCTGATACGCACGTTGTCCCACAGCACGTCGAAATGCGAGACGCCATCGGCCGCGTAGGTGACGGCGGTCGGAATCGAGACGAACGCCACGCGCCGCCAGTGCAGGCGCACGAGAATCTCGATGTCGAAGTCCATGCGCTCGGGCAGCTTCACGCTGTCGATCAGCGCGCACGCGAGGTCGAGCGGATAGAGGCGAAAGCCGCACATCGAATCGCGAATCGTGAACGAGAGCGTCTCGATCCACACCCAGACGTGGGTCAGATAGCGCCCATAGAGGCGCGCTTTCGGCACACTCTCGTCGTACACGGGCTGGCCGATCACGACCGCGCGCGGATTGGCCTGCGCGGCGGCGAGAAAGCGCGGGACGTCCGCGGCGTCGTGCTGGCCGTCGGCGTCGATCTGCAGCGCGTGCGTATAGCCGGCGTCGCGCGCGACGCGCAGCCCCGCCATCACCGCCGCGCCCTTGCCGCCGTTCACGGGCAGGCGCCGCAGCGTGAGCTTGCCGGCGTAGCGGCGCGCGAGGTCCGCCAGCACCTGCTGGGTGGCTTCGTCGCTGCCGTCGTCGACGACGATGAGCGGCAGGCCGTGGACGGTCAGGTTCGCCACGGTGCCGCCGATCGCGTCCTTGTGGTTGTAGATCGGAATGACGATACAGGCCGCGAGGCTCATGCGGGCTCCCTGTATACGAAAGCGCCGGACGCGCAGTCACGCTCGCCGACGCGCCACGCGAACGCTATGCGCCGGCGCGCGGCGTCGTGCTTGAGCACGAGCTTGAGCAGCACGCCCGGCGGCACCGGCATGGTGAATTTCAGTTGATCGATCGAGGCGAGCGCGCGCACGCCGGGCACCCAGTCGCGTGCGAAACGCATCGCCCAGTCCACCTGCACGACGCCCGGCAGAATCGGCAGCCCCGGAAAGTGGCCCGCGAAATGAACGAGCGTGTGCGGCACGCGTAATTCGAATGCCCGCCCTTCTGCGTCGTCCCATTGAGCGAGCAGCTCGAACCCTTCTTCGCTGGCCGCGAACGCGCGGGCAACCGCTTGTGCCTGAACCTTGCCGCGCGAGTCGGCTGGCAGCGCGCGATGAATGCGCCAGTGGCGCGGCAGAACGACAGTGTCGAACCAGGCGGCGAGATGGCGGCGCAATGCTTTCAGGAGCAGAACGCGGCCATCGCGACGCAGTGTTTCGCGGCCCTCTGCGGTGAGCACCACGAGCGCGCCGATGCGCTCGCGCGAGCCGCCTTCGAGCAGTACCGTCCTCACTTCGCCAACGCCGGGATGCAGCAGCAGTTTGCTCTCCATCTCGCTGAGCGACACACGCTTGCCGTCGAGCTTGACCACGCGGTCGAGACGCCCTTGCAGCACGAAGCGGCCGTATTCATCGAACGCGGCCTTGTCGTCGGTGCGATGCCAGCCGTCGTGGCCGAGGTGCGGCGAGCGCACTTCGAGCGCGCCGCCCTCTTCCGCTGCGGCCGCGCGCACGGCGATGCCCGGCATGGGCGTCCACGCTTGCGCTTCGGTTTGTCTGCGCCAGGCGATGCCGCCCGTTTCCGTACTGCCGTAGATCTCCAGCGGCGCGGCGCCGAACGTGGCGGCATATTGCTTCGCCGTGTCGAGCGGCAGCGGGCCGCCCGACGAGAAAAACGCGCGCGGCTGCGCAGCGAGTGTCGCGAACCCCGGCAGATCGGGCCAGCGCGAGAGCTGTGCAGGCGTCGAGACGACGACAGTCGCGGCACATTGCGCCGAACATTCGGCGATACGCGCCTGCAATTGAGCGGGGTCGGCACAGGTCGCGCGGGCGAACGGCCTGCCCGCGGCCAGCGGCCAGAAGACGCGGAACAGTAACCCGTAAATGTGGTGATGCGGCACGCTCGCGAGCACGGCCGCGTCGCCCAGCAGCGTGCCCCACGCGGCTTCGAGCGTATGCACTTCCGCGTCGAACTGCGCGAGCGTCTTGTGTACGGGCTTCGGCGTGCCGCTGCTGCCCGACGTGAAGAGCGTGAGCAATGCGTTCGCGTCGATCGCCATGCCGGGCTCGACGGGTTGATCCGCAGGGGTATCGGCACACCAGGCGGCAAGCTCGTTTTCGTCGAGCACCGCGTCGTACGCGTCGCTCAGTTCGGCGAGATAGCCCGGCGTCGCGTTCGCCGGTATCACGGGCACTTTGCCGGCCGCAAGCAGTCCGAACAAAGCGCAGGCGAACAGATACGGGTCGTCGCTCCAGAGCGCGAAGCGCAGGCCCGGCCGCGTGCGCAGGCGCTCAGCGATGCCAAGCGCATGCGCACGGAATGTATCGAAGTCCGTTACGTTCGCGCCATCGACGCCAACGGCGCTGCGCGGCTCGCGGCGACGCGCCACGAGAAGCTCGTGCAATGCGATCACACCGCCTCCCGTCGCGCAGCACGCGGCAGCATGATCCATTTGCGCCAGACGAACTCGCCGGCGAGCAGCGCACCGATGATCAGATAGGAGAGCATGCCGTTGTAGAGCGACCAGGCGCGCGTGGGCCAGGCAAGCGCCGTCCAGGCAGAAAACGCACTGTTCAAAGCGAAGAAAATACACCAGAGCTGCGTGACGCGGCGCGTATAGCACACGATGTGCGCGGGCGGATCGGGATAGGTCAGGCGTGCGAATTTTTCGACCATCGACGGGCCCTTCACGAGGGTCGCGCCGAAGGCGACGAGCAGCCCGATATTCACGAGCGAAGGATACAGGCGCATGAGCCGTTCGCTATTGGTGATGACGATCGCCACCGAGGCGACATTGAGCATGACGGCAACGGCCCAGTCCACCGGCGTGAGCTTGCGCAGCGTTGCCGCGAGCGCGCCCGTGCCGGCCACGCGCTGCATCCAGAGCAGAACGAGCAGCAGCAAGCCCACGAAGCGCGGCGAATCCCAGCGCCACGCGCAGAGGATCACGACCGGGTAGGCGAGACTGGCCAGCAACCGCCACTTGCTGCGTGCCCGGCCAGCTGCTGCGTCGCTTTCACCTGCACCGGCAGGCTCAGCCGCGCCGTGCCCGCGAAGAACCGTCACGAATCGCCTCAAGCCTGGGTCACGAGCAGCGTCTCGACCGCGACGATCACGTCGCCCACCGTGCGCACCTGCTTGAACTCTTCCGGCTTGATGCGGCGGCCCGTCATTTCCTGGAGCTTGATGGCCAGATCGACGGCATCGATGCTGTCCAGATCCAGTTCCTCGAACAGGTGCGCCTCCGGCGTGACGCGCGCCGGATCGATATCGAAGTTCTCGTGAAAGATCTCGCGGATACGGTCGAGAATTTCAGCTTCGTTCATGATTCAATCCCCTTTCCCTGCAGTGGCTTCCAGCGCCTCGTTTTCGTTTGTGTGCCCCGCGACGAGCGCCGCGAGCGTGTTGATCGACCGGAAGTAGCCGCGCACGTTTTCGTCGTCGGCGTTGATGGTCAGTTGATAGCGCTGGCGCAGCACGATGCCGATCTCCAGTGCGTCGATCGAGTCGAGCCCCACGCCGTCGGTGTCGAACAGCGGCGCGTCGTCGTCGATATCGGCGGGCGTGAGATGCTCGAGATCGAGCGCCTCGATCAGGAGCCGCTTAATTTCCAGTTTTAAAGTATCCATAGTCAAACAGGTGCTGTGTGATTTGCGCCTCGATGGTGCGCGTAACGTTGCGCGCGGCGAGTGCGGAAGGCATGTCGCGCGGCGCGAGCGGCTGGATGCCGATGGGCGCCAGCACGTTCACGCTCATGCGGAAGGGCCGCTGCGGAACGTGATACCAGCGCATCTGCTTGGTGAAGGCGGGCGGATCGCAGTGCATGAGCACAGGCAGAACCGGCGCGCCGGCCTCGAGCGCCGTATGCGCGAAGCCGCGCGAGAACGCATGCAGGCGATTCGGCGCGGGGCTGCGTGAGCCTTCGGGAAAAATGATCATGCTGTAGCCGTTCGCGAGCTGGCGCGCGCAGTCCTGCACGAAGCCTGTGGGATCGGCGTTGCTCACGTACTCGGCCGCGCGCACGATGCCCCAGAAGCACGGGTTGCGCCAGTGCGCGTTCTTCACGACGCAACAGGCCGAAGGCGTGAGCGCGAGCAGCACCACCACGTCGAGATAGGTGGGATGGTTCGCGACAACGATGGCGGGTGCGCCCGAGCGCAGCGCGTTTGCGCCGGCCACGTCGAGCTTCATGACGCCCGCGCGCTGCAAGGCGGCCACGAGCGAGCGGAAAAACCAGTGAATGACGGTGGTAACCGCGCGCTGCCGCGAAGCGCGATGCGGCCAGACCGCTGCGAGCGGAAATACGATCACCGAGAAGAGCAGCCCGCACGCGCCGAAAAACGCGAGACTGAAGCCGGTGGCGAAGAGCCGCCAGCCGTGATCAAGCCGAGCCGACATGCCAGCTCCATTGCCATGTGCCGCCGCTGCCCTGCCACGCGGCGCTTTCGCCGCCGCTCAGGCAGTGATGCAGCGCTTCACTTTGCGTAGCGAATTGGCGTGCCTGTGCTGCCGAGCCCGGCTTGTTTTCCGCGATGGAGCACGCGAGCCGGCCTTGCGGCGCCTCGCTCGCATCGAGCAGCAACGCGAACGCGCCGCGCTGCACTTCCTGCTCGACCGTGCCGTAGCGCGCGTCGGCGGGTTCGTCGGCGTAGACGACCAGGACCGGGCTTTCGGGGTCTTCCGTATGCAGCGCATGGCCTTCGAGCAGCGCGTAGCCCAGCGTCTGTGCCCCTGCCGAGAGGGCCGTAGCCGGCGAACGGTCGCCGCGCACGATGCCGAACAGCCCCGTCATCGCATTGAGCACGGAAAGGCTGAAGGCGTTCGGTGAAACGGGCTTGTGTGCTTCGATGTCGCGCAGAATGTCCGTCGTGCGGCGCAACTCGCCGTGCCGTGATGCGAAGACCAGGCGCGGCCTGGTTTGCGCATCGACGCAGTCGCCCGCCACCTTCAGCGCCATCCGCGAAAGCGCGCTCAGGCGGCGGCGCATCATCGGATCGACGAACGCAACCTCAGGCACACTTTCCGATGCGGAAGACCAGAAGGACCAGCGCGCCACGGGCATGGTCCACGACAAATCAGGCATAGGGGTTGACGATAGCGGCCGCAGCGTGCGGGCTCTCGACCCCGAACGGCGTATGTTTATTTTTCCTCGACCCGCAAAATTTTCTGGGCAAAGTTCTCGTGCGTGCTTTAACGGCGGGCGTCGCGAATTATTTAGGGTGAAACAAGAAATATTTTGAAATGATTTGTTACGCATCAAGAGATGCATTGAAATCAATAATTTAGGCGCGTGGCATAAGCACGCATTTGGACAAAGCAGATGCCGCTCTCAACATCACGAATATCGGCCGATGGTTTAGCGCATCGAACCCGGCTGAAATAGGCATATATCGGCGCAAGCCGTAGAATGCGGGCGCCGCGGGACAGTTTTCGTCACTGGCTGCCATAACGCCCTACAGTCGGCTTTCAATCATCCGAACACCCTATTCCCCAGTCGCTCCCATGCTTTCCATTTCCACCATCGGGCTGATGGTCTCGGGCTGTGCGATCGTGCTGCTCATGCCGGGGCCGACCAACACGCTGCTCGCTGCCGCCGGGTTGCGGCAGGGCCTGCGCCGCTCCGCGCATCTGACCGCAGCCGAACTGGCCGGCTACCTGGTGTCGATTACCGTCTGGGGGCTTTGCTTCACCCATGCATCGCATTCGCTGGGCTGGCTGCCGAAGGTGCTGCGTGTGGCCAGCAGCCTCTATCTGGCGTGGCTCGCCTTGCGCCTCTGGTTCACGGCCAACTCGATCGAAACCTCGGCCAGGGGCGTAGTGAGCACGCGCACGCTGTTCAGCGCCACGGTGCTCAATCCCAAGGCCATTTTGTTCGCGGGCTCGATTTTCCCGCCCGCGGCGTTCGCGAGCGTCATGACGTGGTCCCAGGCCATGGCGATCTTCGCGGTCTTGCTGATTCCCATCGGCCTGACGTGGATCGCCATTGGCGCCGCGCCGCGCAACGGTCGTGCACCGTTCATTCGTCCCGCGTTCTTCCAGCGCTGCGCGTCCGTCGTGGTGGGCGCCTTCTCCGTGTCGCTCATGTGGGCGCTCGCACACTGACGCTATCGCGTCATTCACGGGCTCGAGCGGCTTGCGGCGGAACGAGTTCGGCAACGCTGAACCAGCGGCTGCCAGGCGTGCCAGCCAGGCGCTGCAGCGCCTCGGCGTCTTTCACGCCGCATTCCACCGGAAAGGACTTCGCTGAGTAAGCGGCTAGCCAGAGGGTCCGCATCACGCCATCGGTGAACGCAACATACGGCACGGCGGCGCTCGCCGGGCAACTGACTTCCGCAAGCGGCACCGGATCTTCTTCGCCGAAACTGAAACCTTCGGCCGCCAGTTCGAAGCGCGGGTCGGCACGCCATATTTGCGGATTGCCGTCTGCGAGCCCGGCGTGCTCGCTGCGCGGGTCGGCACGCCAGAGCCTCAGGAAGCGCGCGCAGTCGACTTCGACCACGGCCCGTTCGTCGTTGCCGTAGTTTGAGCGGCTCACCGACATATACACATCGGTGACCGATGTGCGCACGCGAAAAAGCGCGGCACACTGCCCGTTCAACGCCCTAGCCTGCAGACCCAGATAACTCTCCATCTCCGCTCCCGTATCGCCGCAGCCCATGCTTGCCGGAGAAAAAAGCGGCGGATAGGAGGAACGCGACAGCCATAGGGGCAAAAACGACCTTCTTGTTGCTGGTGCAGGTTTGGCGTTGGGTTGGCGTATTCATTCTCTCGATACAGCGCGTGGGTTCTATGTGCGGCATGCCGATTGGTGGCTTACTTGCGCCATCAAGCCAGCGCCCCCGCACGACGCGCAAGATGCAGCGGGCGCACCACGACACGAGGAGAACGCGCATGCCCACCGAAGACCCGCAGCACCGCTACGTGCTCACGCTATCCTGCCCCGCCGCCGCGGGGCAGGTTGCCGCGGTCGCCGGCTTTCTCGACGCGCACCGCGGCTATATCGACGAGCTCACGGTGTTCGACGACGACATCAGCACGCGCTTCTTCCTGCGCTGCGTCTTTCACGAGGTCGTGCAGCCCGGCGCGGGCGAGCGCTTCGATCTCGCGGGCCTGCGGGACGAGTTCGCGAGCGTCGCGCGCAAGCACGAAATGACCTGGGCCATTCACGACCTGCGGGTGCGTCCCAAAGTGCTCATCATGGTGTCCAAGCTCGAACACTGCCTCGCCGACCTGCTGTTTCGCTGGCGCATGGGCGAGCTGCAGATGGACATTGCGGGCATTGCCTCGAATCACCGCGATTTCGAGCCGCTCGCAAAACAGCATGACCTGCCGTTTCACTATCTCCCCGTCACGCCTGAAACGCGGCGTGAACAGGAAGCCGCCATCCTCGACTTGTTCGATTCGACCGGTTCGGAACTGCTGATTCTCGCGCGCTACATGCAGATTCTTTCAGACGAAACGAGTCGGAGGCTGGCCGGCCGCGCCATCAACATCCACCATTCCTTCCTGCCCGGCTTCAAGGGCGCGCGCCCGTATCACCAGGCGCACGTGCGCGGGGTCAAGCTGATCGGCGCGACGGCGCACTTCGTCACCGACGATCTCGACGAAGGCCCGATCATCGAGCAGGAAGTGCAGCGGGTGGACCACTCGCTGAACCCCGAGCGCCTGCTGGCCGTCGGCCGAGACGTGGAATGCGTGACGCTCGCGCGCGCCGTGCGCGTATTTCTCGAGCGCCGGGTCTTCATCAACGACGGCCGCACCGTCGTACTGTAAGCAAGCGTATGAGCGTTCACGCCGCCATGCTGTGGCGGCGCTGCGCCTGTGCCGCGAGCGCCGCGAACGCGCCCTCGCTCATCCTGCTCGCCACCCGCTCTGCATAGTCGTGATGCCGCTGCGCGAGCGGCGCGCCCACGCAACGCGCCTGCAGATAGCGCAGCAGCCCGATACGCCCGTGTCCGCGCGCCATGCTCTGCTCCAGCAGGGCGAGCGCGGCTTCGGCGTCGCCGTGACAGGCGCGTTTGTTGAGTTCGACGGTTGCGGTGCGCGGCATGACAGCAGGCCTCGTGGACAGGGGCAGCGTGGGGCGTGTGCCCGCTAGGGAGTTGACCAAAGCGGCGGCGCCGCCGCTAGAATGAACGCGCCAGAGCGGCGGAACCGCCCCGCCATGCTGCGTGTATTCCTTCAAAACTTCGCTTTTGCGAAGATCGATGGCGGAAATCGACAAGCGCCTCGGGGCCTTATCGGGGAAGCTTGGCTAAAACCGCATCGTCGCTTTCCTGTGCCTCCATGTCCGACACACTCGCCACCGCCGTTTCCATCGACGCCGCTCCCAAGGAGCGCATCCGTTTCGGCATCGTGCTGCTGCCGAACTTCACGCTGACCGCGTTCTCGGGTTTCGTCGACATGCTGCGTCTGTCTGCCGACGAAGGCGACTACAGCAAGCCAGTGCGCTGCTCGTGGCGCGTGATTGGCGAAACGCTCGCACCCGTGCGTGCGAGTTGCGGCATCCAGATCGCGCCTTGGGAAACCTTCGCCGAAGCCGAACCGGTCGACTATCTCGTGGTCGTGGGCGGACTGCTGCACTCCGGCCCGCACGCCAGCGAAGCGACGCTTCAGTACATCCGTCGCGCGGCCGGCGGCGAGACGACAGTCGTCGGGATCTGCACAGGCGTTTTCGCGCTCATGCGCGCCGGCGTGCTCGATGGTCACCGTATTTGCGTGAGCTGGTTCCACTATTGGGACTTCATCGAGCGCTTCCCCAACGTCAATGCCGATGCCATCGTCGCCGACCGTCTGTTCGCGATCGACCGGCGCCGCATTACCTGCTCGGGCGGCCGCGCGTCGATCGACGTCGCCGCTGCCATTTTGCTGCGCCACTTCGATCATGCGACTGTGCAGAAGGCGCTGCGCATTTTGCTGGTCGGCGAAATGCAAAAGGGCAATGCGCCTCAGCCTCATCCGCCCGGTCTCGAGCCTGCCACGCACCCGAAGGTGAAGCGCGCCGTACTGTTGATGGAGCAGCAGGTTGGCCGCAACGTGCCGCTGGAAGAACTGGCCTGCAAGCTGAACCTCTCGCCGCGGCAACTCGAACGCCTTTTCAAGGCGGAGACGGGGAAGAGTCCGCGCGCGTTTGCCAATGCGTTGCGTCTGAGGACGGCCGCCTGGTTACTCACGAGTTCGGATCGCACCGTTGCTGATATTGCTTCTAGTTGCGGGTTTTCGGATGCTTCGCATCTTGGGCGTGAGTTTCGCAAGCAGTTCGGGGTGCCGCCGGTTATGTTTCGTGCGCAACGTAGTGGGCAGGATGCGGTGCAGTTGGCGGATCTCGATGCGCTATTGCAGGGGGGTGCTGCGCTTGCTGAGGTGGGTGTTAGTGGTTCGTTGCATTGACTTTTTTTGCCGGTTGGGCGCTTTTTTGGGCCTTTCCTTGTTTTCGCGTCGGTATGCATGCGTTGCCCCTGTGCGGGGCGGCACCTACTTTCTTTGCGGCGGCAAAGAAAGTAGGCAAAGAAAGCCGCTCAAACCGCTAATGCCTGCCACAGTTCACATCTCGCCGTACATGGTGAATGGCTCCGGAGCGTCTGTCGCCTCGCACCTTCAATGTCAGTGACAAGGCGCTCATTCATCCCGCTGCTCGCTTCGCGCGCTGCGGTGGGGTCTGCATGGGAAACCACGAGGCATTTCAAGCTTCGCGAGAATGCACGCGCACCACTGGTTTTAGGTTATGCCCTTCGGCGCGCGCAGCGCCGCCGGAAGGATGAGCGCCTTGTCACTCCGTTTTGGGGCGAGTGGTGACAGACGCTCCGGAGCCATTCACCATGTACGGCGAGATGTGAACCGTGGCAGGCGCTGGCGGTTTGAGCGGCTTTCTTTGCCTACTTTCTTTGCCGCCGCAAAGAAAGTAGGTGCCGCCCCGCACAGGGGCAACCCAGGCAGACCGCCGCGAAAACAAGGAAAGGCCAAAAAAACAAAAAAATCCGATCAATCAGCGCCGCGCCGCTCATGACTCGGCGCATGCCCAAACTGCACCCGATACGCCTTACTAAAATGGCAGGGTGAATTAAAACCACAAATAGCGGTCACACGAGAAATCGAAGTATCGGTAGTCCGCAACAGCTCCCGCGCGCGCTTCAGCCGCAACGTCAAGTAATAATGCGTCGGCGAAACGTTGAGATACGCCTTGAACATCCGCTGCAAATGCCGCTGCGAAAGCCGAACGAGCCGCGCGAGTTCCTCCAGCGACAGAGGCTCCTTGATATTAGCCTCCATCAACCGCACGACCTCCACCAACTCGGCACGCGAAAAACCCACACGCGCATCCACGGGGATAGGCTGCAAATCCGTCGAACTGCGAATCCGCTCGAGAATGAACTGTTCGGACACCTTAGCGGCAAGACTCTGCCCAAGACTCGCACCAACGAGTTCGAGCATCAGATCAAGCGGCGCGGTGCCGCCCGTGCAAGTAAGGCGGTCGCGATCGACCACAAACAGCTCATCGGCGAAACGCACACGCGGAAACTCTTCATGCAGGACCGTGAGATCCTCCCAATGCACTGCGCAGCGATAACCGTCCAGCAACCCGCTCGCCATCAGCGCATAAGCACCGGTGCAGATACCACCGAGCGGCACGCCCCGCTGCGCCACCATGGCGAGCGTGGCGCACACGCCGTCGCTCATGATCTCGCGTATGCGTATGCCGCCGCACACAATCAGCACGTCGGGCAGGCACGCCGGGTCGAGCGCCTGCGCGGGGCGCACGGTGATGCCGTTGCTTGCTCGGGCCGGTGCGCCATCGAGCGAGTAGATCGACCAGCGGTAATGGTCCGCGCGCCCCACGTAGTTCGCCATGCGCAGAACCTCGACCGCACTCGAAAACGCGATCATCGAGAAGTTCTGCAACGTCAGGAAACCGAAATGCCTGAGAGACGATGCCGTGCGCGTTTCGGGCTCGGGCACGGCGATGTCGATCGTCACATTGCGCTCCTCGGGAACGACGGTTGATCGTGTTACTTCAACGCTTACGCCTCTACGACTGCGGGACGCACTCGCATCAGTTGCTTCAGTCCGGAGAACAGCGGCGCTTTCACCGCGCCCGGCGCCCGGCCAAAGCTCTCCGTTATCCGGTCAAGGATGATGGCGAGCAGCACGACGGAAAGTCCGCTTTCGAAGCCGAGGCCAATATCCAGCCGCTGAATGCTTGCGAGCACGTCGTTGCCGAGACCGCCCGCGCCCACCATCGAAGCGATGATGACCATGGAAAGCGCCATCATGATGGTCTGGTTCACGCCCTGCATAATGGACGGCAGCGCGTTCGGAAACTGCACCTTGTACAGCAGCTGCCACGGCGTGCAGCCGAACGCCTGCCCTGCTTCGACGATCTCGCGGTTCACGTGCTTGATGCCGAGACTCGTGAGACGAACGGCAGGCGGCATGGCGAAGATCACCGTGGACAGAATGCCCGGCACGCGGCCGAGACCGAACAGCATCGCGGCGGGAATCAGATAGACGAAGGCCGGCATGGTCTGCATCAGGTCGAGAATGGGCCGCACGATGGTTTGCACGAGCTTGCTCTTCGCCGTCCAGATGCCAAGCGGAATACCGATCACGAGGCTGATCACCGTTGACGAGAGCGTGAGGCCGAGCGTCACGACGGTCTGATCCCAAAAGCCGGTTGCGTAGATCAGCAATAGCGAGCAGGTGGCGAAGATCGCGAAGCGCCAGCCCACGCGCCACAGGCCGATTGCGATGAAGAACGCCATGAGCGCCCACATGGGAATGGCCTGCAAGCCGTGCTCGACGAACGCCGCGAAGCCCTCGATTGCCTTGCCGACGGCGTCGAAGCTGTTGGCGTCGTGGTCGAGCAGATAGTGAACCGACTGATCGACCCACTGGCCGACGGGAATGATCTCAGACATGGGCGGCACCTCGATTACGCGTAATGACCTTCAGCACGGCGGCCTGATCGATGGAGCCGCAATAGCGGCCCTCGTCGTCGACCACGGGCAGCGCCGTCGTGTTCGCACACACCCGCGAGACCACCTGCTCCAGCGGCGTGCCAAGCGTGATGCATTCGACTTTCTTCAGCGACGGCTGCGCGGCGCCGATCGCATCGCGCGTGACGCAACCGCTGATGCGGCGCTGGGCGTCCAGCACGAACGCATAGTCGGCGCTGCCGTTGAGCGACGAGGCCACGCTCTTCGCGTCGAGCGTGCGGATGACCGGCACGGCTTCGCGCTGCATGAGGTCGCCGGCGGTGAGGTAGCGGCTCGTGTCCACGCCGTCGAAGAACGCGCGCACATAATCATCGGCGGGGTTGCTGATGATTTCCTGCGGCGTGCCGATCTGCACGATGCGTCCGCCTTCCATGATCGCGATACGGCTGCCGATGCGCAGCGCCTCTTCGAGGTCGTGCGAAACGAACATGATCGTGCGGCGCTGCTCTTTCTGCAGTTGCAGCAGCACGTTCTGCATTTCCTTGCGCTTGAGCGGATCGAGCGCGGAGAATGCTTCGTCCATGATCATGAGCGAAGGATTCACCGCGAGCGCGCGAGCGAGGCCCACGCGCTGCTGCATGCCGCCAGAAAGCTCGGCGGGCAGCTTCTGCGCAAACGCCGCGAGGCCGACCTGTTCCAGCACGGCCAGCGCGCGCCGCTCGCGCTCCTTGCGGCCCACGCCCGCCACTTCGAGGCCGAACGCGGCATTCGCAAGCACACTGCGCTGCGGCATGAGCGCGAACGACTGGAACACCATGCTCATGTCGGTGCGGCGCAGCGAGACCAGCTCAGAGCGGCGCACGGCCGCGATATCGCGCCCGTCGATGACGACCTTGCCGGCGGTGGGTTCCACGAGCCGGTTGATGAGCCGGATCAGCGTGGACTTGCCCGAGCCTGAGAGGCCCATCAGCACGAAGATCTCGCCCTCGTGCACCTCGAACGACGCATTGTTCACGCCGAGCACATAGCCGGTCTTCGCGAACAACTCGTCTTTCGTCGCGCCCTTCGCGAGCAGTTCACGGGCAAGCTTCGGGTTGGGCCCGAACACCTTGCATAATCCATCGACCACGATCTTGGGGGATTTCATCGACTCCGTCTCCTCGAACGGCAGGCGCCGGCCCGCACGGTATGTCTACATAGTTGCCAGAAAAATCCCTGCCGGGATGGCGAATTGCGACAGACGCTTGCGCAAAAGCGACACGGCGCCGCATCAGAAAGGTCACATGCTGCATGCGCACAATCGCACTGCGCGCGGCCCGTGATGGGCGCTGATCTGGCGGGGCCGCGGCGAGCCCCCTGCCGTTTTATTGCTGCGATTACTGCGTGCCCGCCCAGGCATTCACACGGTCGCCATGCGCGGCGATCCACGTGTCGGCGGCTGCGTCGGGCTTTTCGCCGTTCTGGATCGCAAGCATCACGCTGTCGATCTCACCCGGCTTCCACTGGAAGTTCTTCAGGAACGTCACCACCTGCGGAGCCTTCTTCTCGAGTTCGGGGTTGGCCACGTTGTCCACGTGCTCGGCCGCGCCGTAGACGTTCTTCGGATCGTCGAGGAAGCGCAGCTTGTACTTGGCGAACATCCAGTGCGGCGTCCACCCCGTGACGATCACAGGCTTCTTCGTCCCCACCGAACGCGCCAGTTCGGCAGTCATCGCGCTGCCCGAGCTCGGCATCACGCTGTAGCTGAGGTCGTATTGCTTGACGGCCTCGTCGGTCTTGCGCATCACGCCCGCGCCGGCGTCGATGCCGACGATGCGACCGCCGAACGCCGACTTGTCCGCGTTCAGATCGGCGATGCTCTTCGCGCTCACATAGTCGGGCACCACGAGGCCGATCTTCGCGCCCGTGAAATTCGTGCCGAGGTCGACCACCTTGTCCTTGAATTGCGCCCAGTACGCGCCCTGTGTGACGGGCAGCCAGGCGGAAAGCGTCGCGTCGAGGTCGCCGCGCGCCACGCCTTGCCACATGATGCCCGCGGCCACCGGCACGAGTTGCACCGGATAGCCGTAGCGTTTCTCGATGATGCGTGCGGCCACGTTGGACGTCGCGACGCTGTCGTCCCAGCCTTCGACATAACCGATCTTCAAGGTCGGCTTGCCGTCGGCAAACGCCGGGGCGTTCAAGCCCACCATCGCCGATAACACACCGGTCCAAAAGAGTTTTCCAGCCAGCTTCATGGTCGATCTCCTGTGATATGGGCAAGCGCCCCGTGCCTATGCAGATTCGCCCGCCACAATCTGCCGCTAACGTCGATTTACGACGTGTTCTTGTCGTTGCGCGACGTGCGCGCTATTTGTCGACGACGAGGTCGGACAGCGGCTTCGAGCAGCACAGCAGCGCCATGCCCTGATCGATTTCGCGCTGGCGTATGCCGCCGCTGTGCTTCATCTCCACTTGCCCGGAAACGAGCTTGACCTTGCAGGTTCCGCACATGCCCTGGCTGCACGACGAAGCAAGGCGCACGCCGGCCTGACGCGCAGCATCGAGCACGGTCTGTCGTGCACCGCATTGAATCTCGCGGCGGCTCTTCGCGAAGGTCACCGTGAAGCTGGCCGTTTCGACCGACGATTCCGCGGGGGGCTGCTCCACCGGCGCCTCGGCTTGCGCCGTAAGCGTTTCGAATGAAAAACTCTCTTCGTGATAGCGCTCGCGCGCAAAGCCCGCTTCGTCGAGCAGATCGCGCACGGCTTTCATGTAGGGCGCGGGCCCGCAGGTAAAGATTTCGCGCTCCATGAAGTCCGGTGCAATCAACTTCAGGAGCGGCAGCGAGAGGAAACCCGTCACGCCTGACCAATCGGTGCGTGCGCCCACCCGTTCACAGACGAACGACGTGCGGAAATTCGCGCGGCTCGAAGCGATCAGCTCCAGTTCGCGCGCGAAGATGATGTCGTCGGGCGTGCGGGCGCTATGCACGAAAACGATATCGCGGTCCTCCGCGAGATCGTGGTGCGCGCGGCTCATCGACATCAGCGGCGTGACGCCGGACCCTGCGGAAAGGAATAGATACTTCGGCGCGGGGTGACGCGCACAGGTGAATTCGCCGGCCGGTCCGAGCACGCGCAGCGACACGCCAGGCCGCAGGTTGTCGTGCAGCCAGTTCGACACCTTGCCGCCCGGCACGCGCTTGACCGTAATGGAAATGGTATGAGGCCGTGCGGGCGAAGACGAAATCGTATAGCACCGGTTGATGGCCTCGCCGTCGATCTCGAGTTCGAGCGTGAGGAACTGCCCCGGCTCGAACGAGAACGTGCGGCCCTGCGGCGAGCGCAGGAAAAAGCTCTTCACATCGTGCGTTTCCTGCCATACGTGGCAGCACACGAGGGTCTCCTCGACCTCGCTCGTCCATCGCTCGGGCAGCGCGCCCCAGAACGCCGGGCGCGTCACCCGGCTGTCGCTGGCGTCGAGTGGATTGAATTGGGCCGCGTCTCGCATCATGTCAAACTCCGCTCTCTTTGCTTTACGCGTGTGCGTTATGCGCCAATCTGCCTGGCGAGGCGGCCGATATACCAGGCCGAGAACTTTTCAACGAGCCCTTCTGTGTACGGCGAATATGGACCCGGTTCATACGCACTGCTCGTCGCGCCGCGCTGCGAGTACTCCACGAGCGTGCGGTCCTGGTTGTTGGTCGCGTTCCACACGGCGGTGAGGTTCTCCACGTCGTAATCGATGCCTTCGCGCGCGTCCTTGTGAACGAGCCAGCGCGTGCGCACGAGCGTTTCGCCGGCGGAAAGCGGAATCACGGAAAACGACACGATGTGATCGCTCATGAAGTGATGCCACGAATTCGGCTGCGTCCAGAACGAGAGGCCGCCGAGATCGGCCGTGCGGAATTCGCCGAGCAGCTTCTTCGAAGCGACCTTCGCGTCCAGCGTTTGGGACTCGCCGCAGCGGTCGAGCGGCAGGCGCTGAGTGCGAAAACCCGTGACATCCAGCAGCTTTTCGATTTCGACCGACGGCAGGTCCATCGCTTCCCACTGCTTCGCGCGCTCGTTGCAGGTGCGCTCGAATGCGTCCATGCCTTCGGCGTTGGCTTCCGTGCGTGCGTAGCCGAAGCCGTATTCGTAGAGCGAAATCGTCAGCTCGGGATGATTCGCGACGCAGTGATAGCACTCGCGATTGTTTTCCATCACGAGCTTCCAGTTGCCCTTCTCGATGATGTCCACCTGCGCGGCGACCTTGCAGCTAGCCAGGTCGTGCGGCAGCAAATACGGCTCCATCTCGGCGCGCATCGCCGCGAAGTCGGCGGGCGGCTCTTCAGCGAGACACACGAAGATCAGGCCCGCGAGATTTTCCACATGCACGTTCTTTAGGCTGTGCTTGCAGCGGTCGAACTGCTCGCCCATGTGCTCGGCGAACATCAGCGCGCCGGTCAAGTTGTAGGTCCAGCTGTGATACGGGCACACGATATTGCCCACCGATCCCTTCTCTTCGTTGCACAGGCGCGCGCCGCGGTGGCGGCAGACGTTGTGGAACGCGCGCACCTGCATGTCGTCGTCGCGCACGATCAGGATCGAGTCGCCCGCCAGATCGACGGTCACGTAGTCGCCCGGTTCGGGAATTTCCGCTTCCGTGGCGACCTCGATCCAGTGTTGCCGGAAAATCGTCTCCATATCGAGCGCAAAAATCTCCTCGCTCAGGTAGAAAGGCGCCTCCAGGCTGTAACCCGCTTGGCGGCGCTCGATCAGCGCGCGAATCTCTGCCGTTACTTTCATGTGTGCTCCGGATTTTTCATCCCAGTTCGTTGCCGACAGGCCAGCAAAATCAGTAATCGATGAGTTGATGCTCCCGCAAATACGCGAGGATCACTTGTGCTTTTTCGACCGAACTCCCTTCAATTACGACGTTGCCGCCCCGGCTTTCGGTCGTGGTCGCCGAAAGCATGCGCGCGTGGCCCGAGCGTTTTTCCGCCGCGGCCAGTCGCACGGGTTTACGCTCGATCGGGCCAACCGTCCATGCGGAAGCGTCAGTCGATTCAGCGGCGCTGACGCGCATTGCGCTCGCGGGCCGTACCGCGCCCGCGCGCAGCCGCGCATAGGCGTACCGGGGCTGGGCATTCGCGAGCGGATGCACGGCGATCAGCGCGGGCAGCGCCGTCTGCACGCGGCGCCGCAGACCTTTGGGCAGAAACTGGCGCACCACGGCGGCGCGCGTCGTGACGTCGACGTCGATATCGACCGCGCCGCCCACGATCGGCAGGCCCAGCGCAGCCGCCAGACGGTACGGCAGCATCCCGCTGTCGTGCGTGCCCTCGGCGCGCGTGCCGGTCAGCACGAGGTCGTAGCCGCGCACGCGCTCGGCGAGCACCCGTGCCGCGTCGCCGGAAGGCGTGCAGGCCAGCACCTCCACTTCGTGCGCGCCCAGCGCGAGGTATTCGGCGAGCGCGGGATCGGCGGCGTCGCCTGCGTGCAGCACGTCGAGACGCGCGCGATGCCGCTCGGCCAGCGTGCGCGCGAGGTCGAGCGCGAGCGCGTCGTTGCGGCTGTAACGCGGCGCGCCGCTCACGGGGTGCCGCCCCACCGAAACGAGCACCGCAATGCGCTCGATTCCACCTTGAGGATCATGGCGTGCGTTCATGCGGCGACTCCTGCAGAATGCGTTTCGTCACGGTTGGCGCTCGCCTCGCCACGCTTTGCGCGTGCGGCTTGCACCTGCTCGATCAGCGCGGCGATCGTGCCCTGCGCGTCGCCGACCACGGTCAAGTTGGCACGCTTCGCAATCGGCGCGCTGCCGTCGAGATTCACGGCAATCACATGGCGGCAGTCCTTGATGCCCTGCAAGTGCTGCACGGCGCCCGAAATGCCGAACGCGATATACACGCTCGCCTCGACCGTCTTGCCCGTTGCGCCGACCTGTTTGTCGCGCGTGAAGTGACCGTTGTCCACCGCCACGCGGCTCGCGCCGATCGCCGCGCCGAACGCGCCCGCGAGCCTCCCGAACGCGGCGATGTCAGTCACGCCGTTGCCCGCCGAAACGATGAAATCGGCTTCTTCGAGCGCGACCTGGGCAGCGTCGATGGATTCGAGGCCGAGATCCATGTATGGGGACGCGAGGTCCGTAGACGGCCGGATGAAATCGCCCGCGAGGCGTTCGCCGGCACCGACGAAAGGCAGCTTCGCCTCGACGGCGTTCGGCGCGAGCAGGATCACTTCCGGCAGCGAGCGTGCGGCCCACGCGCGCTTCGCCTGTTCATACACGCCCACATGCTTCGCATCGATCTCGACCACGTGAGTTGCCACGCTCGCACCCGCGGCGGCCGCATAACGGCGGCCGAGGTCGCCGTCGCCGCTGGCGTTGTCCGGCAGGAATACGTGCTTCGGCGCGAGCGCCGCCGCGCAGGCCTGCAGCGCACGCAACCGGCTTTCCGGCGCGAACGTGCGGCGCTCGAAACCCGGCAGTTCGATCAGCTTGTCCACGCCGAGCGCCCCGGGATCGTCCTTCAGCTCGCCGAACACGAGCAGCGCGACTTCGGTTTGCGCATCGGCCAGCAGCGCGGCGGCGGCAATGGCCTGGCACGCGTGATCGTCGAGCGCGCCGCGTTCGGCGTGCGCAACGACGAGCAGAACATGATCGGGATGACTCACCACGCGGCGTGGCTTCGCTGCGCTCGCGTGCGCGTGCTGCGCGAGCCACTGCGCATCGCTCGCGTCCGCGCTGCCGGCTTCGCCCAGCGTGATGCGCTTGAGGCCCGCAGCCGTAATGACGAAGGGGCGGCGCGGATCGATTCGTTTGAGGGTATTCATCGATTCACTCCAGCGAGGCGGCGACGAGTTCGGCCACGTCGAGCACGTCGGGGCGCGGACCCACGACGCCTTCGAGCATCGCCGTGCACTGCGGGCAGCCCACGGCGACGACTTCGGCGTTGACGGCGCGCGCGTCGGCGATGCGGATATCGGGAATGCGCTGCTTGCCGGGGATATCGGTGAGCGGCGCGCCGCCGCCACCGCCACAGCAGCGTGCTCGCATGCCGTGGCGCTCCATCTCCACGACCTTGATGCCGATGGTCTTGAGCAGCTTGCGCGGTGCTTCGGTCTCGCCGTTGTAGCGGCCCAGATAGCAGGGATCGTGGTACGTCGTGCGCTTTTCCGCGAGCGCCTGCAGGGCCTTGGGCGCGATGCGCCCGGTCGCGGCGAGTTCCGCGAGGTAGGTCGTGTGATGCAGCACTTCGTAACGCCCGCCAAGCGCGCGGTACTCGTTGCGCAGGCTATGCATGACGTGCGGGTCAGCCGTGACGATGCGCGCAAAGTCCAGCGAGGCGAGCGTCGTCATCATTTGCTTCGCCATCTGCTGGAATGTGGCTTCGTCGCCGAGGCGACGTGCCACGTCGCCTGTGTCGGTTTCCCGCGCGCCCAGCACCGCGTAGTTCACGCCCGCCTTGTTGAGGACCTTCACTAGTGCGCGCAGCGTGCGCTGATAGCGCATGTCGAATGCACCCTCGCCCGCCACCACGAGGACGTCCACGCGCTTGCCCGGTTGCGCCACGGGCGCGTTGAGATCGACCGACCAGTCGTAGCGCGCGGCCTTGTCGTAGCCGCCTGCCGTGCCCGTTTCGCGCAGATTGGCAAGCACCTCAGGTCCTTTGCCCGGTACCTCGCCGTGCACCAGCGTCTGGTTGCGGCGCATATCGACGATGGCGTCCACGTGCTCGATCAGCATCGGACACTCCTGTACGCAGGCGCGGCAGGTTGTGCAGGACCACAGCGTTTGCGCTTCGATCAGGCCTGAAACGATCGGGGCATTCGGCGCGCCGGCATGCTGGCCGACCTTGATGCCGGGCGTGGGGCTGCCTGCATAGGCCGCATCGGTGCCGCCCGCCATGCCCACCACGAGATCCTGAATCAGCTTCTTGGGGTTGAGCGGCTGGCCCGAGGCGAACGCGGGGCACGCGGCCTCGCATTTGCCGCACTGCACGCAGGCGTCGAAGCTCAGCAACTGGTTCCAGCGAAACTCGACGGGCTTCGCCACGCCGTATTCCTGCTTCTCTTCGATGTCGGGGAGCTTCAGCGCCGTGGGCGGCGTGGCCGTGCCGTTGCCGGTCCAGCCCTCGCGCGTGGCCGAAAAACGCTCCTGGCGTGGATGGAACGCGAGGTGCAACAGCCCCGCCACGGCATGCTTCATCGGGCCGCCGCGCGCCGCACCGAACGTCATCGCGAACGCGCCCACGGCGATCAGCACCGCGCAGAGCACCGCGAAGCCGCCCGACATGGCGCCCGCCGGCACGACCATGAAGAGCGCCACGCCCAGCGCGAACGAACCGAGCAGCCACGGCAGCGTATTCCAGGGCCCGCGCGAAAGGCGTGCCGGCACCGCCTTCGCGTGACGGCGGCGCCACACGAACACCACGCCGATCAGCATGGCGAGGGCCGCGAGAAAGATCAGCTTGTCGAGCCACGGCGAATAGAGCACGAAACCGTAGTTGACGAACACGAGCGCGAGCGCCGCGATGGCGCCGCCCGCGGTGGCGACGTGCGTTTTGGCGATGTACGGGTCGCGCGCCACCACATGGTGCAGATCGATGAAATAACGCTTCGGGATACTGAACAGCTTGCCGACGCCGACGGAGCCGGGCGCAGCGGCGCGCCCCACCCGCCAGAAGGCGGCACGCTTCGCGACCGCAAACGCGAGCCCCGCCATCGACACCCACAGCAGCGCGGTAATGAGCCAGGTCGGATTCATGGTTCAGAAGTCCTTGGCGAGCCGCAGCGCGTCGTAAATCGCGCCATGAATGTTGTGCAAGGAGATGCAGTCGCCCACGCGGAAGAGCAGGAAGCGGCCATTGCCGAGCTCTTCGGCAAGGCACGGCTGCGCCTCGGCTGCGAAGAGCTTGTGCACGTCCACCTGCCCGCGATTGACCGATTCGGGCTTGAGCGCCCAGTACAAGGCGTCGTTCGGCGTGCTGCCGTTTTCGATCACCACCTGATCGACGGCGCGCTCTTCCTGTTCCTCCGTGTACTCGTTGCGCAGCACGGCGATCTTCTTGCCGTCTTCTTCGTACACACGGTCGAGCCAGTAATTCGGCGTATGAATCACCCCTTGCGCATAGAGGCGGCGATAGAAGATCGGGAACGTGGTGCCGCCCACGTCGTCGGCAACCTTCACGTCGGGCGTCACGATCTCGACCTTCGAGCCGCGGCTCGAAATGAAATCGGCGACGCCTGCGCCCGCATGCGTGCTCACGCCGTCGTAGACGAGCACGTTTTGCTTCGGCTCGACCTTGCCGCTGAGGATGTCCCACGCGCTCACGGCGAACCCCTCTTCCACGCCCCAGGCCGGAACCTGCTGCGTGAAGCTCGACCCGCCCGTGGCGAGCACGATGATGTCGGGCTTTTCCGCGAGAATGGTTTTCTCGTCGGCCGTCACGCCAAGGCGACGATCCACGCCCAGGCGTTTCGTCTCCATGTCGAACCAGCGCACGATGCCCGCCATCTGCTCGCGCTGCGGCGCTTTCGCAGCGAGCAGAATCTGGCCGCCCACGGCCTCGTTCTTCTCGAACAGCACGACATCATGGCCGCGCAGCCGCGCCACGCGTGCGGCCTCGAGGCCCGCCGGGCCCGCGCCGACCACCACGACCTTGCGCTTCGGGCCACGCGATTTTTCGATCACGTGCGGCATGGTCGCTTCGCGCGACGTTGCCGCGTTCTGCACGCACAGCACGTCGAGCCCGTTGTACTGGCGGTCGATGCAATAGTTCGCGCCCACGCACTGCTTGATCTCGTCTTCGCGGCCGTCGCGAATCTTGATGACCATGTGCGGGTCGGCGATCTGCGCGCGCGTCATGCCCACGAGATCGACCATGCCGCTCGCGAGCAGACGCTCGGCCTGGCCCGCGTCGCGAATGCTCTGCGCATGCATGACCGGCAGCTTGACCACCGACTTGATGCCCGCCGCGAGATGCACGAACGGCTCCGGCGGCAGCGCCATGGGCGGCATGCAGTTCGCGAGCGTGTTGTGCGTATCCGCGCCTGAGCCGATCACGCCGAGATAATCGATGAGACCCGTTTCCGACATCGCCTGTGCGATTTCCTTGAGCTGCTCGTGATCGAGGCCGTCTTCGTGGAATTCGTCGCCGCACATGCGCAGGCCGACGCAAAAGTCCTTGCCCACCGCTTCACGCACGGCCTTGAGTACTTCCACGCCGAAACGCAGACGGTTTTCGAGCGAGCCGCCCCATTCGTCGGTGCGGAAGTTCGTGCGGGGGCTCCAGAACTGGTCGATCAGATGCTGGTGCGCGGCGGAGATTTCGATGCCGTCCATGCCGGCGTCCTTCACGCGCTTGGCAGCCGCCGCGAAGTCGCCGATGATGCGGCGGATCTCCTCCACCTCGATGATCTTCGCGTTGCCGCGGTGCACGGGCTCGCGTACACCCGAAGGCGACATCAAATGCGGCCAATGCTCGCCGTGAAAGGCGGAGCGGCGGCCCATGTGGGTGGCCTGGATCATGATCTTCGCGCCATGGCGGTGCATGGCCTCGGCCAGACGCGCGAGCGGATCGATGATCTTGTCGGTGGCGAGATTCACCGACTTCCACCAGCCCTGCGGGCTGTCGATCGACACCGGGCTCGAGCCGCCGCATACGGCCAGGCCCACGCCGCCCTTGGCCTTTTCTTCGTAATAGCGGATATAGCGGTCGCCCGGCAGGCCGCCCGGCTCCGCATAGACCTCGGCGTGGGCCGTGCTGACGATGCGGTTGCGCAGCGTGAGCTGATTGAGCGTCAAGGGTTTGAACAGATTCGGGTAGCGCATCGCAGACGACCTCTGGCGTTCGTGTCTTTCGGTGTGACCTGGATTGCGGGGGGCGCGCGGCCGTTCAGGCGGCGATCGGCGAGACTTCGAATACGCAGTGCGCGTGGCCTTCGGCGGCGCATTGCACTTCTTTCGATTGCGAACGCGGCGCGTTCTTTCCGCCTTCCGTCGTGTCGTTCACCCAGTCCATCGCGCCCGCGAACCAGCCCGCGAACATGTAGCAAAGCTTGCCTTCCTTGCCCGGTTGCGCCAGCACGAACGACGAATGACGCAATTCGATCTTCGCGCGCGCGGTGGCCGGGTCGGCTTCGCGTATCGTGAAGAGGCCCCAGCCGCGCTGCGAAAGACGCTTCAGGTAATGTTCGAACGCGGCCATGCCGGCAATGCCGTGCTTCTCGGCTTCCTTCGCGCACCAGTGGTACGCGGACTTGTAGCCGGCTTTGTAGAGAATCTCGGCGTACGCATCGCGGCCCAGCGCCTCTTCCACAGCTGTGTGATTGTTGGTGAAGAAGTGACGCGGCACGTACAGCATCGGCAGCGCGTCCGTGGTCCAGATACCGGTGGCAGGATCGACATCGATCGGCAGTTGCGGTTGCATTTCGTGGGGCTCCAATGACTCAACGAGCGTTTTTTAGTTAGGGTTTCTTATTGGTAATGATGGCCTTTCCATGCTGCACGGTCAGGCCCGGGGATCAACCGCCCCAGACTTCGCCGAACACGCGCATCCAGTTCTCGCCCATGACCTTCTTGATGCGCGTCTCGCTCCAGCCGGCTTTTTGCATGGCCGCCGTGAGATTCGGAAATTCGCCGATCGTGCGGATGCCTTCCGGGTTCACGACCTTGCCGAAATTCGTGAGGCGGCGATAACGGCCCTTGTCGTGCGTGATCCAGTCGAAGAATTCGGTGCTGTAGCCTTGCGTGAAATCCGTGCCGATGCCCACGCGGTCCTCGCCGATCAGATCGACCACGTATTCGATCGCTTCGAGATAATCCTCGACGGTCGAATCCGGGCCTTTCTTGAGGAACGGTGCGAACATCGTCACGCCCACGAAGCCGTTCGCGTCGGCAATCTCCTTCAACTGCTCGTCGGTCTTGTTGCGCGGGTGCTCCTTGAGACCCGACGGACAGCAGTGCGAATACGTCACCGGCTTCTTCGAGCACGCGATCGCATCCGACGACGTCTTGCCGCCCACGTGCGAAAGATCCACGAGAATCCCCACGCGGTTCATTTCCTGGATCACTTCGCGCCCGTAGCCGGAGAGGCCGCCGTCCGGCTCATAGCAGCCGGTGCCGACCAGGTTCTGCGTGTTGTAGCAAAGTTGCACGACGTTCACGCCGAGTTCCTTGAACACCTCGATATAGCCGAGGTTGTCCTCGAACGCATACGAGTTCTGGAAGCCGAAGATGATGCCGGTCTTGTTCTCTTTCTTCGCGCGCAGAATGTCGTCGGTCGTGCGCACGAGCGTGATGATCTCGCTGTACTCGCGAATCTGCTGCTTCATCTGCGCAATGTTGTCCACGGTCTTCTGGAAGTCCTCCCAGACGGAAACCGTGCAGTTGACGGCGGTGACGCCGCCCTTGCGCATGTCTTCGAACACCGAGCGTTCGAACTTCGAAATGTTCAGGCCGTCGATGATGATGCTGTTGTCGTGCAGAGTGCTCATTAGCCGCTCCGAAACTCGCGAATGGAATTGAAAGACGGTGGTGTGAAGAATCAGGCTTGCGTATAGATCGGGAAGCGTTCGCACAGCGCGAAGATCTCGCGGCGCACGCGCTGCTCCGTGGCGGCGTCGCCTTCGGGATGCGTGCGCAGTGCGTCGAACACTTCGAGAATCAGTCGCCCGATCTCGCGGAATTCGTCCACGCCGAAACCGCGCGTCGTACCCGCGGGCGTACCGAGGCGAATGCCCGAAGTCACCGTGGGCTTTTCGGCGTCGAACGGAATGCCGTTCTTGTTGCAGGTGATGCCGGCGCGCTCCATCGCCTGCTCGACCTGATTGCCCTTGAGGCCCTTGGGCCGCAGATCGACTAGCAGCAGATGGTTGTCGGTGCCGCCCGTGACGAGGTCGACACCGCCAGCCTTCAGCACCTCGCCCAGTGCCTTTGCATTGGCGAGCACGCTGTCGATATAGGTCTTGAAGCTGGCTTCGAGCGCTTCGCCGAACGCCACCGCCTTGCCCGCGATCACGTGCATGAGCGGCCCGCCCTGCAGGCCGGGAAACACGGCCGAGTTGATCTTCTTCGCGATCTCCTCGTCGTTGGTCAGCACGAAGCCGCCACGCGGGCCGCGCAGTGTCTTGTGCGTGGTGGAGGTGACGACGTGCGCGTGCTCGACGGGGTTCTGATGGCGTCCTGCCGCGATGATGCCCGCGATATGCGCCATATCCACCATCAGCTTCGCGCCGACCGAATCGGCAATGGCGCGAAAGCGCGCGAAGTCGAGTGCGCGCGGGTATGCGGAAAAGCCCGCGATGATGAGGCTGGGTTTGTGCTGCTGCGCGAGTTCTTCGACCTGGTCGTAGTCAATCAGCATGGTTTCGCGGTTCACGCCGTACTGCACGGCGTTGAACCACTTGCCGGAAAGCGCCGGCCTGGCGCCGTGCGTCAGGTGGCCGCCCGCGTCGAGCGACATGCCGAGCACCGTATCGCCCGGCTTGGCGAGCGCGAGCATGACCGAGCCGTTGGCCTGCGCGCCCGAATGCGGCTGCACGTTGGCGAAGCCGGCGTTGAACAGTTGCTTGATGCGGCTGATGGCAAGCGCTTCCACCTCGTCGGCGAATTCGCAGCCGCCGTAATAACGCTTGCCCGGATAACCTTCCGCGTACTTGTTGGTCAGCACCGAGCCTTGGGCCTCGAGCACGGCGCGCGACACGATGTTTTCCGACGCGATCATTTCGACCTGCGACTGCTGCCGCTCGAGTTCTTTCAGGATGCTGCTGCGGATTGCCGAATCGCGCTGCGCCAGCGTTTGCGAGAAGAAAGGTTGAGTGTTCGACATAGGGCTTCCGTGACGATGAATGAAGGACTTCCTGCAAGGCTGGAGGCCCCGTCGCGACTGGCTTGAGAGCGGCTTTGAACCCGCTTGACCGGCTGGGGACCGACGGTTCTATTCTTGTCGTTCGAATTGGCGCTCAACGTCGAAATTCAGACGCGTTCTTTTCCTTTTCCGCCATTCGCGTCCATTTTTCACAAGTGGCTACGTTAGAGCGCCCGCTAACGGTGCGCCCGTGCCCCATGTTTCCCAATCCAGATTATTTATCGTGCATCGCAGTGCACCAATCCCGCACTCTCGTCCTATTTCCCGCGTCCGGCTTTATTGACCAGATGACTCAGGGTTTTGCCGCATGGCACACTGGACCCGCCAAATTCGAAAATTGCGGTAGCGTAGCCGGCCCCCCGGGCCTCACCGGGCCTCCATTGGGCATCAGGCTACCGATCACAAGGAATCGTCCCCCATGCTGCCGGATCGCACAGCGTCGTTAGCGCACTTCGCGTTCATGCCGCTGCCCGACTTCACGATGATCGCGTTCACGAACGCCATCGAAGTTCTTCGTATGGCTAACTACCTGAGCGGACAGCCGCTTTACAGGTGGTCGATCATCAGCCCGGAGGGCGGCCCGGTCGCGTCGAGCAACGGGCTTTCCATCGACACCGGCCCGGCAGAATGCGTGGGGCAACCCGATATCGTGTTCGTCTGCGGCGGCATCGACGTGCAGCGGGCCACCACGCCCGGCCATCTCGCTGCGCTGCGCCGCTTTGCGCGCATGGGTGTTGCGCTGGGCAGCCTTTGCACGGGTACCTATGCGCTGGCGAAGTCTGGGTTGCTGGCTGGGTATGCTTGCGCGATCCATTGGGAGAACATGTCGGCGCTGAAGGAGGAGTTTCCTTCGACGCGTTTTCTCAAGGAGCTCTTCGTCATCGACCGCGACCGCGTGACGTGCACCGGCGGCGTCGCGCCGCTCGACATGATGCTGCATCTCATCACGGCACGTGTGGGCACTGCTCGCGTGACGCAGATCGCCGAGCAGTTCGTTGTCGAGCATGTGCGCGATACGTCTGCCCAGCAGCGCATGCCGCTCGTCGCGCGGCTCGGGTCCGCGAACAAGTCGCTCTTCGAGGTCATCTCTCTTATGGAGAACAATATCGAAGAGCCGCTTTCACGTGAAGAGCTGGCGCGGCTTGCGAATATGTCACAGCGGCAGTTGCAGCGGCTCTTTCACGAGCATCTTGGCATGACGCCTACGCATTACTATTTAACGCTGCGCTTGCGGCGCGCGCGTGAGCTGCTGCTGCAGACCGATATGTCGATCATGCAGATTACGATGGCCTGTGGGTTTCAGTCGGCTTGTCACTTTAGCAAGAGCTATCGGGATGCTTTTGGGAGTGCGCCTACTGGGGAGCGGAGGAAGCGGATTGCACCGCTTTCTGGTGCTGATTCGCCTGTGGCGGCGGCTGTTGTTGGGCCTTCGCCTGTTGTTCATATTTGAAACTTGTTTTCGCGCTGGTCTGCATGCGTTGCCCCTGTGCGGGGCAACGCATGCAGACCGACGCGAAAACAGGAAAACCACAAAAAAAGGCCAAAAGCCAAAACCAAAAATTAAGCGGCCAACAACCCATGCGGATCAATCACAAACTTCCGCGGCGCACCGCCATCAAACTTTTTATACCCCTCAGGCGCCTCATCAAGCGAAATAACCGAAACATTCACGATCTTGGCGATCGGCAACCGATCAAACAAAATCGCCTGCATGAGATTCCGGTTGTACTTGAGCACAGGCGTTTGCCCTGTATGGAAAGTATGCGACTTGGCCCAACCAAGCCCAAACCGGATGCTCAGGCTGCCATGCTGCGCGGCCACATCGCGTGCACCCGGATCGTCCGTCACATACAACCCAGGAATACCGATCATGCCTGCGGGCCGCGTGATTTCCATCAGCGAATTCAGCACCGTAGCCGGCGCCTCTTCCGAGTGACCGGAAGCGCCATGCCCGTGCGCTTCGAAGCCCACGCAATCCACCGCGCAATCGATTTCCGGCTTGCCGAGAATCTGTTCGATCTGCTCGCCGAGCGTCGCGTCTTTCGACAGATCGACCACTTCGAAGCCCATCGCCTTCGCATGCGCGAGCCGCTCCGCATTGATGTCGCCGACGATCGTGCAGGCCGCGCCAAGCAAACGCGCCGACGCCGCAGCCGCCATCCCCACCGGACCCGCGCCCGCGATATAAACGGTCGAGCCCGGCTTCACGCCCGCCGTGACCGCGCCGTGATAGCCCGTGGGCAGAATGTCGGATAGGCAGGTGAGATCGCGAATCTTCGACATCGCCTGGTCGCGGTCCGGAAACTTCAGCAGGTTGAAATCGGCATACGGCACGAGCACGTATTCGGCCTGGCCGCCAATCCAGCCGCCCATGTCGACATAGCCGTAAGCACCGCCCGCGCGCGACGGATTCACGTTCAGGCAAACACCGGTGTGCTGCTCGCGGCACATCGCACAGCGCCCGCACGCCACGTTGAACGGCACGGAAACGAGGTCGCCGATCTTCAGCGTTTCGACGTCGTTGCCCACCTCCACCACTTCGCCGGTAATCTCATGACCCAGCACGAGGCCGACGGGCGCCGTCGTGCGCCCGCGCACCATATGCTGGTCCGAGCCGCAGATATTCGTGCTGACCACCTTCAGAATGACGCCATGGCCGATCGAGCGCCCGCTCGGATCGACCATCTTCGGATACGCGATGTTCTGCACCTCGACCTTGCCCGGCCCTTGATACACGACGCCTCGATTACCGCTCATCTCGCTGTCTCCTGTTCGATGCAGCTCGCAACGCTGCTCACTAGATGGCGTTGCCTCGCGCAAACTGTACGCAAGACAACGGTGCTTCGAGCGTAGCCTGAGCGCCGCAGACGACGATGTGCAAAAAGCGACGCGCCCTTGCTTTGCGCCGACATCGGGCTACGCGTCTTGCCTGCTACTGCCCACTCCCGTCGGCCCGTATCCATTGCCGATAGTCGGCGCGCGTCCAGTCGAGCCCCACGCCCACGCGACGCGTACCCGGCCGGATCTTCGGCTTGTGCACCGCGAGCCTGAGCGTTTCCAGCGCGGGCCATTCGCGAAACGAAAACGCCGCCATGTCCGCCACCAGCGTTTCGAGCAGCCGCGTATGCGGCTTGCGCCCGAGAAAGTCGGCAAGGCGCGTGCAATAGCCGTCGTAGTCGATCCAGTCGCCCGCTTCACCCGTCGCGTTCTTTTCGTGCGGCATGCAGCGGTAGCCGAGCTGCGCGTCGATCACGAGCGGCTGCGGGGAACCGTGCTCGTGCGGATAGATACCGATGCGCGCCGGCACGCTCAACGCTTCGACGAATACGCTCCAGCCGCGCCCGAGCGGCGCGTCGTGTGCGCCGAGCGCACCGATTGCGCCCAGCGCGCCAAGCGCCGGCTCGAACGCTGCATCGACGATCTTCATGGCGCGACCGACGCCGCGGCGTCGACCATGATGCGGCAGAAATAATCGGCGAAGCTGCGGCGCACGACGATTTCGAAGCGGTCGTCACCCGTGGGAATCAGCACGATCGAAGCCTTGAAATACACGCTCTGCGCGCATTGACCCGGCTTGAAGAGCCGCTGATGCAGGTCGAGCGGGCAGCCGCGCGAGAGCACGTCGCGCGCCCGCGTGCCTTCGATCTCGATCACCGTGTTGCCGCTGCCGACGTCCACGGCCGCCGCATAGGCATCGCCGAGCACGGGGGTCAGCTTCGCTTCGAGCATGCCCGTTTGCACAGGCGCGAGCGAGCGTACGAGCCATTCGTCGGGTCCGAGCCAAAGCACGTCGTAGTGGTCGCTGCGCGCGACGGTGTTCGGCGCGGCCGGCGGCTCGCAGCCAACCACGCCGGCGAACGCCGCGACGAACGCCGGGTCGCTCAATTCGCCGCGCACGTTCACGAGGTCACGAAACGGCAGCTCACGCATGGCGAACGCTTTCGAGGCGCGTCCCTCCTGCGCCTTGACCAGATCCGCGGCACCTGCGAGCGGCGACTCCAGGCGCACACCGACGACGCGCTCCGCGACCGGCAGGGGGTCTTTCGTTTCATTCAACATGCTGACGCACTCCTTCCGTGTCGTAGAAAATCGGGCTCGCGATCTGCGCGCTCACGCGCCGGCCATCGGCCATGGGAATCACCACGCGCTCGCCCATCTTGTTCAAGCCGCCCTTCACGACCGCCAGCGCGATGGAACGCTGCAGGATCGGGCTGTAGTAGCTCGACGTCACGTGACCGATCATCGGCGTCGTGCCGTCGGCGCGCGCTTGCGCATCCGGTGCGATGATCTGGCCGCCTTCGGGCAGCACGTATTGCGCATCGTCGGTCAGCAGCCCGACGAACTGCTTGCGGTTTTCCTTCGCCGTATCCGAGCGCTTGAGCGAGCGGCGGCCGAGGAAGTCCTTCGTCTGCGAGACGAGACCGCCCATGCCGAGATCGAAAGGCGTGACCGAGCCGTCCGTGTCCTGACCCACGATGATGTAGCCCTTCTCGGCACGCAGCACGTGCATCGTTTCCGTACCGTACGGCGTGATGTCGAACTCGGCGCCGGCTTCCATCAACGCTTCCCAGACGGCGCGGCCTGCATTGGCCGGCACGTTCACTTCATAGGCCAGCTCGCCCGAGAAGCTGATGCGCATGACGCGCGACTTCACGCCCGCGACCGTGCCGTTGCGATACGACATGAACGGGAACGCGGCGTTGTCGAAGTCGATGTCCTTGCATACCCTCTGCAGCACCTTGCGGCTCTTCGGGCCGACCACGGCGAACGTCGCCCAGTGGTCGGTGACGGAAGCGAGACGCACCTTCATGTCGGGCCACTCGGTCTGCAGCCAGCGTTCGAGCCACGTGAGCACACGCGCCGCGCCGCCGGTGGTGGTCGTCATCATGTAGTGCTGCTCGCCGAGGCGCACCGTCACGCCGTCGTCGAACACCATGCCGTTTTCATCGAGCATCAGGCCGTAACGGCACTTGCCCACTTCGAGCTTGAGCCACGGGTTCGTATAGACCCAGTTGAGCAGCTTCGCGGCGTCGGGGCCTTGAATGTCGATCTTGCCCAGCGTGGAAGCATCGAGAATACCGACGCTGTTGCGCACCGCAAGACACTCGCGCTTCACGGCCGCGTGCAGATTCTCCCCGCTTTTCGGGTAGTACCACGGGCGCTTCCAGTTGCCCACGTCCTCGAATTCCGCGCCGTGCTGCACGTGCCACTCGTGAATGCAGGTCTTGCGGATCGGGTCGAGCATGTCGCCGAGTTCGCGCCCTGCGAACGTGCCGAACGTGACAGGCGTGTAGTTCGGGCGGAACGTCGTCGTGCCTGTCTCGGGAATCGTCTTGCCGAGCGCGCTGGCGAGAATCGCCATGCCGTTGATATTGCCGAGCTTGCCCTGGTCGGTGCCGAAGCCCATGGCCGTGTAACGCTTCACGTGCTCGACCGACTCGAAGCCTTCGCGCGCGGCGAGCAGAATGTCCGCTGCCGAGACGTCGTTCTGGAAGTCGACGAATTGCTTCGGCCCGCGCGCCGCATCCTTGCGACTGCCCACGAGCCACAGCGCCTGCAGCGGCGTCTCTTCGACCTCGGCTGCCCTGGGCACAGCGGGCCGCTTGAGCGGGAAGCCGAGCGACTTCGCCGCGTCGATGCCGCCGTCCACGCCCTGCGTGAGCGCGCGGCCAAGCCCGAATTCGCCCACTGCCGCCCCAACGCTCACTTCCTCCTGCACGCGCTTGCCGGGCAGGAAGCACGCCTTCGCGTCGCTCCAGTGCGCCTTGCCGCCCGACTGCGCGAAGAGGTGCAGCACCGGGCTGACGCCGCCCGACACCGCAACGAGATCGCATGCAAGCGTGGCCTGCTGCGCGCCGGCCTGCCCGTTCGTGTAGCCCACCACGTCGACTGAACTCACACGCTGCTTGCCATGCGCACAGTTGATGGCCGCGTTGTACATCACCTTCACGCCCTGGCGGCGCGCGGTGGCCTGCAATGCGCCGTTGCCCTGGGCGCGCCCATCGACGACCGTGACGGTCGCGCCGCATGCCTTCAGATCGAGCGCACAACGGTAGCCCGCGTCGTTGTTCGTGAAGACGACCGCATTGCGGCCCGGCAACACGCCATAGCGATGGATATACGTCGAGACCGCCGAGGCCAGCATGATGCCCGGCAGATCGTTGTTGCCGAACACGATGGGACGCTCGTGCGCACCGGTGGCGAGAATCACGCGCCTGGCGCGGATTTTCCACAACAGCTCGCGCGTGCCCTGGCGCGTGGAAACCGGCAGATGCTCCGTCAAACGCTGCGTCACGGTCACGAGATTGTGATCCTGATAGCCGAACGCCGTGCTGCGCGACAGGATCTTCACGTCGGGCATCTGCTTGAGTTCGGCTTCGATCTTCTCGACCCAATTGAGCGCAGGACGGCCGTCGATATCGGCCTTGCACGACAGCAGGCTGCCGCCCAGTTCGCGCTGGTCGTCCACCAGAATCACGCGTGCGCCGGTTGCGCCCGCCGTATGCGCGGCCGCGAGGCCGGCGGGGCCGCCGCCCACCACGAGGACATCGCAATGCGCGAAGCATTTGTCGTAGCGGTCGGCGTCGCGCACTTCGGGCGCTTTGCCGAGACCCGCGGCGTCGCGAATCTTTTCCTCGTATTTCGGCCACCATTTACGCGGCCACATGAAGGTCTTGTAGTAAAAGCCCGCCGGCAGAAAGCGCGAGAACTTCTGGTTGATCGCCATGCGATCGTTTTCGAGGCTAGGCTCGGCGTTCACGCTCGTCGCGACGAGCCCCTGGTACAACTCGACTTCGGTCGCGCGCGCATTGGGCACCGTATACGCGCCGCGCTCGAGCTGCACGATAGCGTTCGGCTCGGCCACGTCCGCCGTCATGATGCCGCGCGGGCGATGGTACTTGAAGCTGCGCGCGACGAAATGCACGTCGTTGGCGAGCAGCGCCGAGGCCAGCGTGTCGCCCTGAAAGCCCTGATACGTGCGGCCATTGAACGTGAAGTTCAGCGGAATTGCGCGGTTCACGCGCCCACCGGCGCCGAGGCGGTTCTTCTGGCTCATCGCTGCGTGCTCCCTTGCTTGTCGCCTTGCGCCCCATTTGCTGCGCCGAAGGTTTCGTAAGACTGAATCTCGTAGGTGACGGTGTCGCGCGTCGCCATGAACCAGCGGCGGCAGCCCTGCGCGTGCAGCCACTGCTCTTTATGCACGCCGCGTGGGTTGTGACGCATGAAGAGGTAGTCGCCCCACTCCTTGTCGGTGAGCTTGTCGGTGTCGAGCGGACGCGCGATGTCGGCTTCGCCGCCGCACGTGAACTCGACTTCGGCGCGGGGACCGCACCACGGGCATTCAATGATCAACATGTTTGGATCTCCTGTCGACCAGAGTTGGCGCTTCAGCGCCTTACTCTGGTCCCATGCAACGAAGTTGCCTAGTGCGCGACGGCGGCTGCGCCGTGTTCGTCGATCAGATGGCCGGTATAGAAGCGGTCCAGCGAGAACGGCGCGTTGAGCGGATGCGGCTCGTCCTTCGCAATGGTGTGCGCGAATACCCAGCCCGAGCCCGGCGTCGCCTTGAAGCCGCCGGTGCCCCAGCCGCAGTTGAAATAGAGACCCTTCACGTCGGTCTTGCTGATGATCGGGCAGGCGTCCGGCGAAACGTCGACAATGCCCCCCCACTGCCGGTTCATGCGCACGCGCGAGAACACCGGGAACATTTCGACGATGGCCTGCAGCGTGCCTTCGATGATGTGGAAGCTGCCGCGCTGGCCGAAACCGGTGTACTGGTCCACGCCCGCGCCGATCACGAGATCGCCCTTGTCGGACTGGCTGATATAGGCGTGCACCGCGTTCGACATGATCACGGTGTTCACGACCGGCTTGATCGGCTCCGACACCAGCGCCTGCAGCGGGTGGCTTTCCAGCGGCAGGCGCACGCCGGCCATGTCCGCGAGCGTCGTGGTATTGCCCGCCGCCACCACGGCGACCTTCTTCGCCTTGATGAAGCCCTTCGACGTATCCACGCCGGTCACGCGCGCGCCGTCGCGGCGAATGCCCGTCACCTGGCAGTTCTGGATGATGTCCACGCCGTGCTGGTCAGCGCCGCGCGCGAAGCCCCACGCCACGGCGTCGTGGCGCGCCACGCCCGCGCGGCGCTGGATCGAGGCGCCCAGCACGGGGTAGCGGCTGTTCAGGTTGATGGTCGGCTCGATTTCCTTGATCTGCTCCGGCGTGAGGAATTCCGCGTCCACGCCGTTCAGGCGGTTCGCATTCACGCGGCGCTCGGTATCGCGCACGTCCTGCAGCGTATGCGCGAGATTCATCACGCCGCGCTGGCTGAACATCACGTTGTAGTTGAGGTCCTGCGAGAGCCCTTCCCAGAGCTTCATCGCTTTCTCATAGAGCGCGGCCGACTCGTCCCACAGATAGTTCGAGCGCACAATGGTCGTGTTGCGCGCCGTGTTGCCGCCGCCGATCCAGCCCTTCTCCAGAATCGCGACGTTCTTCACGCCGTGCTCTTTCGCGAGGTAATAGGCCGTTGCGAGACCATGCCCGCCGCCGCCGACGATCACCACGTCGTACTCCTTCTTCGGCTCCGGGCTTCTCCACTGCCGCTCCCAGTTCTCGTGATACGACAACCCGTTGCGGAACAGACTGAATATCGAATAGCGGCTCATCTCGCAGACCCCTTGTTGCGCGTTACCATTAGCTTCAGTTAGCACTCGATGACGTTCACGGCGAGACCACCGCGCGACGTCTCCTTGTATTTCGTCTTCATGTCGGCACCCGTTTCGCGCATCGTCTTGATGACGTTGTCGAGCGTGACGTAATGCTCGCCGTTGCCCTTGAGCGCCATGCGCGCGGCATTGATCGCCTTGATCGCGCCCATGGCGTTGCGCTCGATGCAGGGAATCTGCACGAGGCCGCCCACGGGGTCGCAGGTCATGCCGAGGTTGTGCTCCATGCCGATTTCGGCGGCGTTCTCCACCTGGCGCGGCGTGCCGCCCATGACGGCAGCGAGCGCCGCGGCGGCCATCGAGCACGCCACGCCCACTTCGCCCTGGCAGCCCACTTCGGCGCCCGAGATCGACGCCGTTTCCTTGTAGATGATGCCGATGGCCGCGGCCGTGAGCAGGAAGTTGGCGATGCCGTCTTCGTTTGCGCCCGCCACGAACTTCACGTAGTAGTGCAGCACAGCGGGAATCACCCCCGCCGCACCGTTGGTGGGCGCCGTGACGACGCGGCCGCCCGCCGCGTTCTCTTCGTTCACGGCCATGGCGTAGAGATTGACCCAGTCGAGCATCGACAGCGGATCGCGCAGCGACTCCTCGGAGCGCGAACGCAGATGCACCGAGAGATCGGCGGCGCGGCGCTTCACCTGCATCGGGCCGGGCAGCTCGCCATGCATCTTGCAGCCGCGCTCCACGCAGGCGGCCATTGCGCGCCAGATCACGAGCAGCCCTTCGCGCACGTCCTCCGGCGAACGTGCCGCGCATTCGTTCGCAAAGGTGACGTCGGCGATCGACCGGCCGCTCTCGTTGCACACGCGCAGCAGGTCGTCGCCGGTGCGGAACGGATACGGCACCTCGCGTCCGCTGCGCACGCCGTTCACGCGGTCGCCGTCGCGGTTCACGACAAAGCCGCCGCCCACCGAGTAGTACTCTTTTTCGACGAGCAGCTGCCCGTTTTCGTCGAAGGCCTGAAAACGCATGCCGTTCGGATGCAGTGTGTTCGCGCCGCCCATCGTCTTGCGAAAGAAGCCAACGCACTCCTTCTCGTCGAAGCGGATGGTCTGCTTGCCGAGCAGCACGAGCATCTTCTCGCGGCGCATGGCGGCGAGGCGCGGCTCGATCTGGTCAGGGTCGATCGAGTCGGGCAAGTTGCCTTCGAGGCCGAGCAGCACCGCCTTGTCAGTGCCGTGGCCCTTGCCCGTCGCGCCGAGCGAGCCGTACAGCTCGACCTTGACGCGACGCACAAAGGCGAGCAGATTGGCGTCCTCGATGTGGGACGCGAAGCGGCACGCGGCAACCATCGGGCCGACCGTATGCGAGCTGGACGGACCGATCCCGATCTTGAACAGGTCGAAAACGCTGACGTTCATCTGACTTCCCTTCGCGCTGAGCGCATGGATGAGCTTGAGTGCAAGTAGACCAAAGAGGCCGTGGCAGCCGATAGAACAAAAACGCCATCGCCGTTGGACGGCCTCGCCAGCCGGGGCTGCGGGCGACTCCGGCGGACGATTCGCGAGGGTTTTACCGCGGGTTTTCCCGATGTTTTGCGGTGGAAAAGCACCCGCATGTCCGCTCAGAACTGATGACGCAAGCCAATGCGCACATCGGCCTGGGTGGTGGTGGAAGACGGCGTGAAGCTATAGCCGATCACCGCGTCCACACCCTGCGAGGCCTTGGGCCAGTCGCCTGAGATGTACACGTCCGTGCGCTTCGAAAGCAGGTAATGCATCCCCGCCGAAAGCTGGTTCCAGTGGTGGCCGTCGAAGTGGGAGTACTGGTAGCCGCCCGCCACGCTGAACGCGGGCGTCACCTGCCAGTTCGCGCCGCCCTCGCCCACCTGCATGTGCTCGCTCTCGCCGAACGCCTTGATCTGCGTGTACGTGAAAGCGCCCATGAGCGTGACGTCGCCGATGGCGTAGCTCGCGCCCGCGCCGAAGGTGGCCTGCTTGTCCACGGGGAACGGCGTCTCCGAATAGAGCGAACTCACCGCGCCCGTGGCCGGATCGACGCTGACGGTCGGCCTGCCGAAGAACGTGCGCACGCCAATCATGTTGTACGGGTCGAACGCGTAGATGCCCGATGGATTGTTCAACTGCGTGTACGCGGTGCCCATCGCGAACGGGCCGTTCTGGTACTGCGCGCCCACGCTCCAGGCGCTGCCGGTGTGAAAGTCGCCTGGCGTGTTACTGAACGAGTACATGCCGCCGAACTGGAATCCGCCGAACGTGTTCGACATGAACTTCACGGCGTTCGGCAGATGGTCGCCGTTCATGCGGTCGAAGTCGCCCTGGTTGATTGCGTAGCCGCTCGCCCATGCCGTGACGTTGTAGAGGTAGACGAACTCCTGCGTCATATCGGCCTGATTGCCGAACGTGAGCGTGCCCCAATCGTTCTGGAGTCCGACATAAGCGAGGCGACCGAAAAGCGAGCCGCCGTTGGCGATCTGTCCGTTGCCGAGGTGAAAGCCGCTCTCCAGCTGGAACACGGCCTTCAACCCGCCGCCGAGATCCTCGGTGCCCTTGAGACCCCAGCGGTTCGCCTGCGCAATGCCATCGTCGAATTTCACTTGATGCGAGCCGCCCGCATTGCTCACGTAGGTCACGCCAGCGTCGATGATCCCGTACAGGGTGACGCTGCTTTGGGCATGGCTTTCTGTCGAGACGGCGCTCAATGCCACCGCGATGCCGCTCAGTGCCACCGCATTCAGTTTTCTCATGGTGTCGGGTCTCTCTGGTCTGGCGATACAGGTTGTCGGGCCGCGCCGGCAACGCATGGCGCCTTGCGCGGTGGATCAAAACGTACAAGTCCAAATCTCGCCCGACTTGCGCAGACACGACACGCGCTGGCGCTAACGCGACACGCCAGCGGCATAAAAACCCCTGTAAAACAGGCGCGATCCGTTATCTGGCGGGCCTCGCGAAGGGTTCCGGCGACGCGATCATCGGTAATCCGACGCGGACTTTGTAAAATCCGCCGATCCCGCCATTTCTACGTTTTTATTGATTGAACATTCAATAAAAAATACCTAGAGTGGAAACCTCCCCGAATCGCCCGGAATCACCATGCCCAAGATCGGAATGCGCGACGTGCGCCGCGCGCAACTCATCGACGCCACCTTGCAATCGATCGACCAGTCGGGTCTCTCCGGCACCACGCTCGCCACCGTCGCGCAGCACGCGAAGATTTCGACTGGCATCGTCAGTCACTATTTCGGCGGCAAGGACGGCCTGCTCGAAGCCACCATGCGCCACGTGCTACATGACCTCTGGGAGGCCACGGTGCGGCGTCGCCTCGCCGCGAAAGACGAACCGCGTGCGCGTTTGCGCGCCATCGTCGCGGCTAATTTCGACGTATCGCAGGTGAACGCACCCGTCATGAAGACGTGGCTCGCGTTCTGGGCCGAGAGCATGCATCAGCCCGCGCTGCGCCGGCTGCAGCGCGTCAACACGCGACGGCTCCATTCGAACCTCTGCGCGGAGTTCGAAAAGGTGTTGCCAGGGGCCGCGGCCCGGCGCGCCGCAAGCGGACTCGCTGCGTTGATCGACGGCCTCTGGCTGCGCGGCGCGCTCACGGGCGAACCGTTCGACACGAAGGCCGCGCTGCGCGTGGCCAACGACTACATCGACCTGCTGCTCGAAGCGCGCGCCAAGCCGCGCTCGGGCAAGTCGACCAGATAACCCGGCCCGGAGCCAATCGATGTCCCTCTTTCCCCTGCAACGCCTCTTCATCGACGGCACCTATACCGACGCCACCAGCGGCGAAACGTTCGACACCTACGATCCCGCCACCTGCGCCAGGCTCGCCACGGTCCAGCACGCAAGCGCCGCCGATATCGACCGCGCCGTGCAGTCGGCCCGTAACGGCCAACGCATCTGGGCCGCCATGACGGCCATGCAGCGCTCGCGCGTGATGCGGCGCGCGGTCGACTTGCTGCGTGAGCGCAACGACGAACTCGCGGCGCTCGAAACCAGCGACACGGGCAAGCCGATCGCCGAAACGCGCAGCGTGGACATCGTCACCGGTGCCGACGTGATCGAGTACTACGCGGGCCTCGCGCCCGCGCTCGAAGGCCAGCAAATCCCGCTGCGCGAAAGCGCGTTCGTCTACACGCGGCGCGAGCCGCTGGGGGTCACGGCGGGCATTGGTGCATGGAACTATCCGCTGCAGATCGCGTGCTGGAAATCGGCGCCCGCGCTCGCAGCCGGCAACGCCATGATCTTCAAGCCGAGCGAGATCACGCCGCTTTCGGCCTCGAAGCTCGCCGAGATCTATATCGAGGCGGGCGTGCCGCCCGGCGTGTTCAACGTGGTCCACGGCGACGGCCGTGTGGGCGCCATGCTGAGCGTGCATCCCGGCATCGAGAAGATTTCGTTTACGGGCGGCGTCGAAACGGGCAAGAAGGTCATGGCGGCCGCGGGCGGCTCCACGCTCAAGGAAGTCACGATGGAACTGGGCGGCAAGTCGCCGCTCATCGTCTTCGAAGACGCCGACCTCGAGCGCGCCGCCGATATCGCCGTGACCGCCAACTTCTTCAGCGCGGGCCAGGTATGCACCAACGCCACGCGCGTGTTCGTCCATCAATCGGTCATTGCCGCCTTCGAGGCTCTCGTGCTCGAACGCGTGCAGCGCATCCGCGTGGGCAATCCCGCCGATCCGGCCACCAACTTCGGGCCGCTCGCGAGCGCCGCGCAGCTCGACAAGGTGCTCGGCTATATCGAGAGCGGCAAGCGCGAAGGCGCGCGGCTGCTCGCGGGCGGCGCGCGCCTCACGCAGGGCGACTTCGCGCGCGGCCAGTACGTGCAGCCCACCGTGTTCTCCGGTTGCCGCGACGACATGCGCATCGTGCAGGAGGAAATCTTCGGGCCGGTGATGAGCATTCTTGCCTTCGCCAACGAAGTCGAAGTGATCGCACGCGCCAACGAATCGCTTTACGGCCTGGCCGCCGGTGTCGTGACCGAAAGCCTCTCTCGCGCGCACCGCGTGATTCATCGGCTCGAAGCCGGCATCTGCTGGATCAATACCTGGGGCGAGTCCCCCGCCGAAATGCCCGTGGGCGGCTACAAGCAGTCGGGCGTGGGCCGCGAGAACGGCATCACCACGCTCGAGCACTACACGCGCCTCAAATCCGTCCAGGTGGAACTGGGACCGTATCAGCCCGTTTTCTGAGGGAGTTCTGCATGGCAGCGCAAGAGTACGACTACATCATCATCGGCGCGGGATCGGCGGGCAACGTCCTTGCCGCGCGCCTCACCGAGGACCGCGACGCGACGGTGCTGCTGCTCGAAGCGGGCGGCCCCGACTACCGCTTCGATTTCCGCACGCAGATGCCCGCGGCGCTCGCCTACCCGTTGCAAGGCCGCCGCTACAACTGGGCCTACGAGACCGATCCCGAGCCGCACATGAACAACCGGCGCATGGAATGCGGACGCGGCAAGGGGCTGGGCGGGTCGTCGCTCATCAACGGCATGTGCTATATCCGCGGCAATGCGCTCGACTACGACGGCTGGGCCGAGCGCAAGGGGCTCGAGAACTGGAGCTATCTGGACTGCCTGCCCTATTTCCGCAAAGCCGAAACGCGCGACGTCGGCGCGAACGACTATCACGGCGGCGAAGGTCCCGTGCACGTGACGACGAGCAAGCCGGGCGTGAACCCGCTCTTCGAGGCGATGATCGAGGCGGGCGTGCAGGCGGGCTATGCGCGCACCGACGACCTCAACGGCTACCGCCAGGAAGGCTTCGGGCCGATGGACCGCACCGTGACCGCCAAAGGCCGGCGCGCGAGCACCGCGCGCGGCTATCTGGATCAGGCAAAGCATCGGCCCAACATCGACATCGTCACGCACGCGGTGACGGACCGCATTCTGTTCAGCGGCAAGCGGGCATGTGGCGTCGTCTTTCTCGACGGGCCCGCGCGTGTGACCCGCTACGCGCGCCGCGAAGTGCTGCTGTGTGCGGGTGCGATCGCCTCGCCGCAGATCCTGCAGCGCTCGGGCGTCGGTCCCGGTGCATGGCTGCGGGAACTCGACATTCCCATTGTGCTCGATCTGCCGGGCGTCGGGCAGAATCTTCAGGACCACCTGGAAATGTACATGCAGTACGAGTGCAAGGAGCCCGTCTCGCTCTACCCTGCGCTCCTCATGCGCAATCAACCGGCGATTGGCCTTGAATGGATGCTGCGCGGCACCGGCATTGGCGCGAGCAATCATTTCGAGGCGGGTGGCTTCATTCGCACGCGCGACGACGATCCGTGGCCGAACCTTCAGTATCACTTCCTGCCCGTCGCGATCAACTACAACGGCAGCAATGCGATCAAGATGCACGGCTTCCAGGCGCACGTGGGCTCGATGCGCTCGCCGAGCCGCGGGCGAGTGAAGCTGCGCTCGCGCGATCCGCGCCAGCATCCGTCGATCTTCTTCAACTACATGGCCGAAGCGCTCGACTGGCGCGAGTTCCGCGACGCAATTCGCATCACGCGCGAAATCATTGCGCAGCCCGCGCTCGACCGGTTTCGCGGACGCGAGTTGAATCCCGGCGCGGCGCTCAAGACCGACGCCGAGATCGATGCTTTCGTGCGCGACCGCGCGGAAACCGCGTATCACCCCTCGTGTTCGTGTGCGATGGGCTACGACGACATGGCGGTGGTGGACGGCGAAGGCCGCGTCCATGGACTCGACGGCCTGCGTGTCGTGGACGCGTCGATCATGCCGCGCATCACCACCGGCAACCTCAATGCGCCGACCATCATGATCGCGGAGAAGATCGCGGATCGCATACGCGGGCGCGAAGCGCTTGCGCGTTCGCATGCGCCGTATTTTGTGGCGAATGGGACGCCGGCACGGGGCCCGGATTTCTCCGCGGCGGATGGCGCGTCGCGCAAGAAGAAAGTACGCGCACATAGCGTGACGCTTTAAGCAACGCTAATGGGCCAGAGTCGTCGCGCAAGGAGTTGCGCAGCGACTCTGGCTTTTTCTTCGGGTTCATCGAATATCCAGCCGCGATCAGTCCAGTAAAAGGCACAACAACAGGAAGAGCCAAAAAAAACGCGGCACCACGCGAGCACCCCGCCCGCACGATGCCGCCAACACTGAAGTCAACTCAGACCGACGCGGCCAGCCAATGCGAAACGGCAATCGTCAGCGCCGCCGCAACGAGCGCGCCATAAGGCGCAAGACTCAACCACCGGCTGCGCACCGGCACGCTCACTTCCATATCGAGCGCACTGCCCGCCGGAAACCGCCCGCGATCTTGCCAGTAATGCCGGAAAGCAAACACCGGCACGATCAGCAGCATGGCAATGAGGCCATCGCGCAGCGTCCCCTCGCCTTGCAGATTGGCGCCCGCGCCCACGAACACGAGATTCGCATAGCCGCACAGCGCACCGAGCGCGAGGAGCCACGTCGGGCAACGAAACGGCCGCGGCCAGGCGCTACGGTCCATCCGATGAATCCAGCCGGACTGAAGGTTCAGGAACACGAACAACATGTAGCAGACGTTCGAGATCGAAAGCACCGTCATATAGTCCGACATCGCGAGCAGGATGAGATTGAAACCGAGATCGGTCCACATCGCCGCCGTCGGCGCGCCGTGCTCGTTCACGCGCGAGAGGTAGCGCGGCAGCCAGCCGTCCACCGAAGCCTGATAGAGCGTGCGCGACGAACCCATCATCGACGTCATCACGATCAGCAAGATGGAAAGCATCAGCATCACCACCACGGCGTTGCCCACCCAGGCGCCGCCGCCCACCATCGCGGCCATCGCGGTGCCCACACCGGTGCCGTCGCCGATGCGCGGATCGAGCATCATCGCCGTACCAAGCGAGCCCTGAAACGCGAGCGGAACGAGCGTCATCACCACGAGGCAAAGCGCGCCCGACCAGAAGATCGCCCGCGCCGTATCGCGCCGCGGGTCGCGAAACTCGCGCGTGTAGCACACCGCCGTTTCGAAGCCGTACGATGCCCATCCCGCCATGAACATCGCGCCCAGCGCCATGACCACGCCCTGCCCGTTCCACGTGCCGAACACCGCCGCGGTGAGATTGCCGTGCGCGTCGTGGCCGAGCGGCAGCAGCGGAAACAGATGCTTGGCGGGAACATCGCCCGTGACGAAGGGCACGAGCCCGACGATCAAAAGCGGCGTGAGCGATGCGATGCCGAGAATCTTCTGCGTTTTCGCCGCCTTCGAAGCGCCGCTGTGCTGAAGCCGGAACGTGATGAGCAGGAACGCCGCGGCGATCAGGAACGTCGCGTTGATGCGCAGCGTGAGACCCGGCTTGATGAAGTCCAGGTTGGCGATCGTCCAGTGCCACTGCAGGATGGCCGCTTCGGGCGCGAACAGCGTGGCGAGCGCGTAGTTGGCGGCAAGTCCGCAGCCCAGCGCCAGCATGGGCGACCACGCCAGCCAGTTGCACCACACGGAAACCGGCGCGATCATCTTGCTGTAGCGGACCCAGCCAATTGCTCCGTACACCGAAGCACCGCCCGACTTGTGCGGAAAGAGCCCTGAAATCTCGGCGTAAGTGGCGCTTTGCACGAGGCCCATCGTGATCGATGCGATCCAGATGGCCCAGGCCGGCTGGCCGATGGTCGCGCAAACGCCGCCAATCGTGAACAGCACGCCCGCGGGCACGCCGCTCGTCACCCAGAACGCATCTTTCCATGTGAGGCCGCGCTGCAGCGCATGGCCATGACCGCCTCGTGCGGCGCTCTCCTCTGCGCCATGCGTACCGATTCCTGCTTGCTCCATCTGCCTCCTCCTCTTTTGAACGCTAATCAACCAAAATTGCCGCGCAAATAGGGATGTACCGCAGGGTTGTCCGCGGCTTTCGCCGCGGACAACGGCACGTCAGTGCACGCCCAGCGAGGCGCGCACGGCAGGCAGGCCCGGCTTGCCGTCGAGCGTGGTCACGCCGGCGAGCCAGTTGTCGAGCACCTGCGGATTGCTGCGCAGCCAGTCGGCGGCGGCCTTGTTGGGGTCCTCCTTGTTGGCGATCGGCACCATCAAATGGTTCTCGATGGCAGTCGTGAACTGCAGGTTGGAGACGAACTTCGCCACGTTCGGGCAGCGCGCGGCATAGTCGGGCGGTTCCGCGGTCAGCACGCGCGCCGCGCCGTAGTCAGGCCCGAACACCGCGTCGCCGCCCGAGAGATAGTCGATCTTCATCTGCACGTTCATGGGATGCGGCTCCCAGCCGAGGAACACGATCCATTGCTTCTCGCGCACGGCGCGGTTCACCTGCACGAGCATCCCCGCCTCGCTCGATTCGACGAGCTTGAATTTGCCGAGGCCGTACTGGTTCGCGCCGATCATCTTCTGGATCAGCGCGTTGCCGTCGTTGCCGGGTTCGATGCCGTAGATGCGTCCTTGCAGTTTGTCCGCGTACTTCGCGATGTCCTGAAACGATTTGAGGCCGCCTTGGTAGACGTAATCGGGAACGGCGAGCGTGTATTTCGCGCCCGTGAGATTGGGCGTCGAGAGCACCTTGATCGAACCCGACTTCGTGAAGGGCTCGATGATCGGGTCCATGGTCGGCGACCAGTAGCCGAGGAACACGTCGATCTGCTTGCTCTTGAGCCCTGCGAACGTGATCGGCACCGAGGCGATCGTCTTGGTCGGCGCATAGCCGAGCGCGCCGAGGATCGTCGACGCCACGCCCGTGGTCGCCGCGATATCGGTCCAGCCCACGTCGGCGAAGCGAACGTCCTTGCACGCGGCGGGATCGGCCGCGTAGGCGCTGGTGCAGAGAATGGCGGCGCACGCGAGCGCGCCTGTCTTAAGCAGGGGGAATCGGCACATCGTCATCTCCTCAGGAATCGAACTGCGTCGCAGGGTCATGAAGGCTCATGACACATGGTTGTCCGGCAAAAAGCCGACTAACGTAGCAATTGCGACGAGCAATTGCGCAGAAGCGACAAGCGATTCCAGCGAGTACCGATGAACAGCGACTTTAAGTTAATTGAACGATCAATATACGAACTTGTACGACGTTCCTTTCAATTTCAAAACGTGACCCATCAGCCTCGCACACGGGGCTGTTGCCAGACCGGGTCGCGTGCGAATTCGACGAACGATTTCAGGTAGTCGACCACGGCGTCGCCTTCGCGCGTGCCGAGAAAGATCTGCTTCGCGATGCCCTGCTTGCCGAGCTTCACGATCGCGAGCGGCATACGGTCTGCGTATTCCTCCGCGAGCCAGCGCGGCAACGCGGCCACGCCGCGATGGCTCGCGACCATCTGCAGCATGATGTCGGTCGTTTCGATCGTCTTGTGACGGCGTGGCGTGATGTTCGCGGGCCGCAAAAACTGGTTGTAGATATCGAGCCGGTCGGTATCCACGGGGTACGTGATGAGCGTTTCGTCGACTAGCTGCTCGGGCTTCACGTAGCGCACGTTCGCGAGCCGATGGTCTTCCGCGACCACCAGCACCTGCTCGTAGTCGAACACCGGATCGAAACGCAGTCCGGGCCGGTTGAGCGGATCGGGCGTGACCAGCACGTCGATGTCGTAGCCGATCAACGCACCGATGCCGCCAAACTGAAAACGCTGCTTCACGTCCACGTCGACGTCGGGCCAGCGCGCCAGATACGGCGAGACCACCTTGAGCAGCCACTGATAGCACGGGGCGCATTCCATGCCGATACGCAACGTGCCGCGCTCGCCCGCGGCGTACTGCTTCATGCGCTCTTCCGCGAGTTCGAACTGGGGCAGGAGCCGCTCGGCTAGCGAGAGCAGATATTGCCCGGCCTGCGTCAGCCGCAGGCTGCGCCCCTCGCGGTCCCAGATTTGCGTGCCGAGCTGCTGCTCGATCTTCTTGACCGTATGGCTCAGTGCCGACTGCGTGAGGAAAAGCGATTCCGCCGCTGCGGTCAGTGAGCCCTGGCGGGCGACTTCGCGGACGATGACAAGGTGAACGCGTTCGAGCATCAGGCGACCAGATGAAAAAAACTAATGGATGGATGAAATAATGCCATTTTTCTTCATCATCGGATACGTCTATCATCGCTGCCACTCTGGATCGTTTTCAGCACTTTCATTTCGGACGGCACCGCACATGGTCACCACGCACAATCTCGGCTTTCCGCGCATCGGCGCGAAACGCGAACTCAAATCCGGTCTGGAACGCTACTGGAAAGGCGAATCCTCGCGCGACGAACTGAAGGCGCTCGGCGCGCAACTGCGCAAGCGCCACTGGGAAAACCAGAAGGGTCTCGACTTCGTGCCGGCCGGTGACTTCGCGTTCTACGACCAGGTGCTCGACATGAGCTTCACGCTCGGCAACCTGCCCGAGCGCGTGCAGGGCTTCCACGGCGACAAGCTCGACAACTACTTCCGCGTGGCGCGTGGCCGCTCGGCGGCGGGCGCCGAGGACCATGCCGCGTGCTGCGGCGGCGTCGCGGCCGGCGAAATGACGAAGTGGTTCGACACGAACTATCACTACATCGTCCCCGAATTCACGGCCGATACGCAGTTCAACCTCGACACTTCGCGTCTTTCCGAGCAACTGCGCGAAGCCCGCGAACTGGGCGTGAAGGCCAAGCCCGTGATCATCGGGCCGCTCACTTACCTGTGGCTCGGCAAGGCCAAGGACGACTCGGACAAGCTGGCGCTGCTGCCGCGCCTTATGCCGGTCTATCGCGCACTGCTCGACTACTTCCGCGTGATGGACGTCGAATGGGTGCAGATCGACGAGCCGATTCTCGCGACCGAACTCGATCCGGCCTGGCGCGCCGCGTTTGCGACGGCGTATGAAGGCTTCGAGCTGCGCAGCGTCAAGCTGCTGCTGGCCACCTACTTCGGCCAGCTGCAGGACAATCTCGACCTCGCGTGCTCGCTGCCCGTCGACGGTCTGCATATCGACGCGATCAACGCCCGCGAAGAAGTCGCGCTGGCCGCGCAAAAGCTGCCTGCACAGAGCGTGCTCTCGGTGGGCGCGATCAACGGCCGCAACATCTGGAAGACGGATCTGAACGCCACGCTCGAATGGCTCGAGCCGCTCGCGAAGCAACTGGGCGAGCGCCTCTGGATCGCGCCGTCGTGCTCGCTGCTGCACGTGCCGGTGGATCTCGCGAGCGAAGAAAAGCTCGACGTCGAAATCCGTTCGTGGCTCGCGTTTGCGCTGCAAAAGCTCGACGAAGTGAAGGTGCTCGCCACGGCGCTCAATGCCGGCCGCGACAAGGTCGCAGCCGAACTCGCGGCAAACGCCGCCGCCGTTCAGGCGCGCCGCGAGTCGCCGCGCGTGAACAACCCCGCCGTGAAGGCCGCGATCGCCCGCATCGATGCGCAGCTCGGCAATCGTCAGCACGCCTATGCCGAGCGCGCCGCGAAGCAGGCCGCACGCCTGAAGCTGCCCGCCTTCCCGACCACCACGATCGGCTCGTTCCCGCAAACGGCGGAAATCCGCCAGGCGCGCAGCCAGTTCAAGAGCGGCGCGCTCGACGACGCGGGCTACCAGGCCGCCATGCGCGCCGAAATCGAGCGCAGCGTGCGAGAGCAGGAGCAACTGGGTCTCGATGTGCTCGTGCACGGCGAAGCCGAGCGCAACGACATGGTCGAATATTTCGGCGAGCAGCTCGACGGCTACGCGTTCAGCCAGTTCGGCTGGGTGCAGTCGTACGGCTCGCGCTGCGTGAAACCGCCTGTTCTGTTCGGCGACATCAGCCGCCCGAAGGCGATGACGGTGGAGTGGATCACCTACGCGCAGTCGCTCACGAACAAGCCCATGAAGGGCATGCTCACGGGCCCGGTGACGATCCTCAACTGGTCCTTCGTGCGTGACGACCAGCCGCGTTCGGTCTCGTGCTACCAGCTCGCGCTCGCCATTCGCGAAGAAGTGCTCGACCTGGAAAAGGCTGGCGTGGGCGTGATCCAGATCGACGAGGCCGCGCTGCGCGAAGGTCTGCCGCTACGCCGCGCGCAGTGGGGCGAGTATCTGCGCTGGGCCGTGGAATCGTTCCGCATCACGGCGAACGGCGTGGAAGACGAAACGCAGATCCATACGCACATGTGCTATTCGGAGTTCAACGACATCATTGCATCGATCGCCGATATGGACGCGGACGTCATCACGATCGAGACCTCGCGCTCGGACATGGAGCTGCTCGACGCGTTCGACGACTTCAGGTATCCGAACGAAATCGGGCCGGGCGTGTACGACATTCACTCTCCGAACATCCCGACCGAAGCGCACATCGTGCAACTGATGCAGAAGGCCGCCGGGCGCATTCCGGCAGAACGCCTGTGGGTCAACCCGGATTGCGGTCTGAAGACACGACAGTGGGCCGAGGTCATTCCGGCGCTGACCAACATGGTCGCTGCCGCCAAGGCGCTGCGCAGCCAGGTGCAATAAGGCGCTGAAGCGCCCCGAGCCATGGCGGGGATTCGGCTCGATGCGCGCGCCAGGGAAAGCGTTCACAGGCGTTCATGTTCGTCTCCTCAAGCCGCGTCCGCCGGCTGGCCCACCGTGCTGCGCGCCATGAACCAGTAGAACAGCGCCGCGCAGCCCGCAATCGCGCCGCCCATGATGAACGCCAGCGAATACGATCCGGTGCGGTCGACGATAAAGCCCGCCACGACCGGCGAGAACGCCCCGCCGAAATAGCCGCCGAAATTCTGGATCGAACTCACGGAAGCGACCATCGACGACGGGGCGATGTCGGCCGCGAGCGCCCACGCGTTGCCAATGGTGGCGGCGATGAACGCCAGCCCCAACGTCATCAGCGCGACGCTCGCGCCTATCGTGCTCGCCAATGGCAGCGCCGCCGCGCACACGCCCGCACCGATTGCACCCACCACGATCAGCATGCGCTTGGCGACCATGGGCGAAGCTATGCGGCGATCCACGAGTTTCTTCGCGATCCAGCCCGCGACGATCTCGCCCGCCGCGCCGCCGAACCACGGAATGCTCGCGTAGATACCCAGTTGTGCGAACGAAATATGAAAGCGATCGAGCAGATAGAGCGGCAGGAACACGAGGAATATATTCCACAGCCAGATCGCGCAGAAGTAGCCGAAGATCATGCCCCACACGCTGCGCGAGGCGAACAGCGCGCGCCAGCGAATGGGCGCCGTGGTGAGCGAGCGCTCGTGGCCGCCGCCGCCCGCTTCGATATAGGCGAATTCCTCGCGCGTGAGCCGCTTGCTTTGCGCGGGGTTGCGATAGAGAAACAGGAACAGCACGGCGAAGACGATGCCGATGGCGCCCGTCACGTGAAAGAGCGAGCGCCATCCGAAGGCGATCATCAACGCTACCAGCACGGCGGGCGCGAGCGCGGGGCCCCACTTCGACGATGAATCCCAGATGCCGGTGGCGAAGCCGCGCTCCTTGGCGGGAAACCACGCGGCCGTGATCTTGGCGGAGGTCGGCCAGCACGGCGCCTCGCCCACGGCGAGCAGCACGCGCATGACGATGAGGCCCGAGATCGACCCAACGACGCCGGTGAGCCACGTCGCCACGCTCCACCAGATCATGCCCACTGCATAGGCACGCTTCGCACCGAAGCGGTCGATGATCCAGCCCGCCGGCAACTGCATCACGGCGTAGGTCCACGCGAACACCGTGCCCAGCAAGCCGACTTGCGTGCGCGTGAGGCCCAGGTCGTGAATCATGCCGGGCGCGGCGATCGCGAGATTCGCGCGATCGAGGTAGTTGATGATGCCGCCGAACAGCAGCCAGATCAGCACGCGCCAGCGAAAATTCGCGGCGGTGGTGGCTGCGGCAGTCGATTGTGTGGTGGATGCGGTTGCAACCAGCTCGTCGTCCATCCTGTCTCCTCCTCGTTGGCCTACGTTTTTTTGCGTGCGAGGGACATTGTGCGCCGGTTGGCGCGAATGGAAAACGCCGTATTGGCATAAACGCATGACGTCGGTGTGAATACGCTGATCGTTATCTCTGTCGCATGCTCTCTTACCAACCGTTACACAAGCGAAGCAATCGTTTCACCTGAACGGCGAACGACTTCATAGAATTCCCCAGACCGTTGAGCAGCAAGGCGCCTCGCCACAACGGTCCCGCGCAGAGCCGCACGAAAAGCCGCATGACACGGCCCTGCGCGTGCAATCGATACCAACTACGCAGAAAGGAGTTCACATGACTCGCCTCTCGCTTGCCTCGCTCATCGCGGCTTCGGCCGCCAGCCTTTGCGCCGTGACGCTGAGCGCCCATGCGCAGACCCCCGCGCCCACCGCGGCTTCTGCCTCGACTTCGGCCGCACCCGGCAAGCTGCACGAAGCCGACAAAGCCTTCATCGCGGACGGCACGCAAACCGTCGCCACGCAGCGCGATGCCGCACGCATTGCCGATTCGCGCTCGACCGATCGCGAAGTGAAGGCTTTCGCGGAAAAACTGGTGGCCGACTATACGAAGCTGTCCGACTCGATGCGTGCGGCGAGCCCGCGCGGCGTGGACGTGCCGCGCAACGACCCGGATGCGGCCGTGATCAGCAGCATCAATAACCTGCGCGGCGCGGACTTCGACAAGACGTATATCGAGCAGGTCGCGCTGGCCGGCCAGCAGAAGACGCTCTCGGCATTCCAGGCGGAGATCGCCTCGGGCCGCGACGCGGGCCTGAAGAAGGCTGCCACGGAAGGTCTGCCCGTGATCCAGGCCGACTATGCCAAGGCTCAGGAACTCGCCAAGCGCAAGCACCTGGCAGGCTGATGACGATGTGATGTTCCAAGGGGCCGGCCGCGCGCGCGCCGGCCCCACTGCTGTTTACTCTTCCTTCTTTTCGCCGGCAGCGAGGGCGAGCCGTTCCATACGCCGGTCGGGCACGAGCCAGAGCAGCGCCACGATGAAGTAGAAGATCGCGCCAATGCGCGGATAGTCGAACGCCGCGAGCGCAAACCCCGCCAGATACAGCACCGGCGAAATCTTGCCCTTCACGTCATTGCCCAGCGCAACGGCAAGCGGGCTCTGCATGCCGTGGTAGCGCACCAGCGTGAATTGCAGCACGACGTAAGCCAGCGCGCAGAGCAGCAGGTTGACGCCGTAGAGCGCGGTCGGCCAGCGCCCGAACTCGTTCTCGCCCATCCAGCCCGTGGTGAACGGCAGCAGCGAAAGCCAGAACAGCAGATGCAGGTTGGCCCAGAGCACCGAGCCGTTCACGCGGCGCGCCACCTGCAGCATGTGGTGATGGTTGTTCCAGTAGATCCCCACGTAGATGAAGCTCAACACGTAGCTCAGATAAACCGGCCACAGCGGCGCGAGCGCAGCGAGATCATTGCCATGCGGCACCTTGAGTTCCAGCACCATGATCGTGATGATGATGGCGAGCACGCCATCGCTGAAGGCTTCGAGTCGGTTCTTTTCCATCTGCGGAATCAAATTGCAAGAGATGTAAGGCGAGCGGCAAGTATCGCCGAAGTCGCCGCACGACGCCACGTAGGCGCTGAGGGATCGCAGGTGCGTATATTGCGCCGTACATGGCGCGCGCGTTCCTGGCCTATGATGGCCTCGAGCGCCACGCCCGGCCGCTCGCCTCGAATCATGAACTCCACGACCTCCGTAACCCGCCACCGTCCCGAGCACCCTGAGCGGCCCGAGCGCCGCGTGCCCGTTTGGGACCTGCCCACGCGCCTCTTCCACTGGCTGACCGTAGTGCTCGTGGCGGCCGCTTACATCACGCAGCGCATGAACTGGATGCAGATGCACGTGCGCCTCGGCGAGACGCTGCTCGCGCTCGTGCTGTTTCGCATCCTGTGGGGGTGCTTCGGCAGCGAGACCGCGCGCTTCTCGCGCTTCGTCGCCTCGCCGCGCAAGGCGATCGAGCATCTGCGCCAGCTGTTGCGGCGCGAGCCCGACGTCCAGGTCGGTCACAACGCGGCCGGCGGCTGGATGGTTCTGCTGCTGCTCGCGCTGCTGCTGGTCGAAACGCTCACCGGTCTCTACGACAACAACGACATCGCCGACGAAGGCCCGCTCAGCGAAATCGTGCCCGCGAAAATCGCCAATGCGATAGCCGGCCTGCACGCGTGGGGCTGGGACCTGCTCGCGGCCGCGATCGTGCTGCACGTGTGCGCGATTGCCGTCTATGCCCTCGTGAAAGGCCACAATCTGGTCGGCCCGATGGTGAGCGGGAAAAAGCGCCTGCCCGCCTCGGTGCGCGCGCCAGCGCGCGGGTCGCTGTGGCTCGCGGCGTTGCTGATGGGGCTGTCGGGCGTCGTGGTGGCGCTGCTCGCCGAGTATCTTTGATGCCGGAAATTGCGGTGTAAAGCGCACGCGAAGCCCGCACAACGCGTAAAATCAGCGGCTCGTTTTCACTCGACAAGAATCATCGATGGCTACCTACCTCGAATTGCTCGCCCAGAAGCGCGAACTCGACGAGCGCATCGAAGCCGCGCGCGCCGAAGCGGCGCACGAGGCGCTGGCCAATGTGCGCGAGGCAATCGCCGAATTCGGCTTCACGCCCGACGAGGTGTTCGGCAAGCCGCGCCGCGAAAAGACCGCGCGCCGCACGCGCAAGGCCGAAGGCAACGAAGGCAAAAAGCGCGAGCGCGCCAATCTGGACCTGTTCGGCGACAACGCCTGACCGGCGCCACGCCCTCAACGAGCAAACAGGGCAGCAAGGCCCCTGTCGCAAGCAGCCATGCCCCGCGCCGGCTGGCGCGAGCATGGCGTGAACACCGAACGCGTTACTGCGCGCCGAGCTTCTTGATCAGCACGTCGAGCTGCGCCACTTCCTCTTGCGTGAGATCGGTGAGCGGCGCGCGCACCGGGCCCGCGTCGCGGCCCACGAGCTTCGCGCCCGCCTTCACGATGCTCACCGCGTAGCCCGCGCGGCGATTGCGAATGGCGAGGTACGGCAGGAAGAATTCGTCGATGAGCTTGCCCACCGTCGCGTGATCGTCGGCGGCAATCGCGCGGTAGAACTGCATGGCCGTCTTCGGAATGAAGTTGAACACCGCCGACGAATACACGGGCACGCCCAGCGCCTTGTACGCCGCTGCGTAGACTTCGGCCGTGGGCAGGCCGCCCAGGTACGAGAAGCGGTCGCCCAGACGGCGGCGGATCGTCACCATCGCCTCGATCTCGCCCACGCCGTCCTTGAAGCCGATGAGGTTTTCGCAGCGGTCGGCGAGCTGCTCGAGCATGTCGGCGTTGAGCTTCGAATTGGCGCGGTTGTAGACGATCACGCCCATCTTCGGCACGGCCTTGCAGACCTGCTCCACGTGCGCGGCAATGCCTTCCTGCGACGCTTCCGTGAGGTAGTGCGGCATCAGCAGAATGCCCTGCGCGCCGTTGCGCTCGGCTTCCTGCGCGTATTCGATGGCCACGCGCGTGGCGCCGCCCGCGCCCGCGAGAATCGGCACCTTGCCCTTGCAGGTTTCGGTGGCCGTCTTGATGACCTGCGAGTATTCGCTCTTCGTGAGCGAGAAGAATTCGCCCGTGCCGCCCGCTGCGAACAGCGCGCTCGCGCCGTACGGGGCCAGCCATTCGAGGCGCTCGGCGTAGGTGCTCGCGCGGAAGTTGCCCTGCGCGTCGAAGTCGGTCACGGGGAACGAAAGCAGGCCTTCGGAGACGATTTGCTTGAGTTCTTGCGGCGTGGTCATGGTCTTGATCCTGTTGCGAAGTCAGTAAAGGTGTTCAGTCGAAGACGGCGTTCAGCGCACGAGGCACGGACGCTTGTTGTCGAATTTCCAGTTGGGAATGAGGTATTGCATGGCGATCGCGTCGTCGCGCGCGCCGAGGCCGTGCTCCTGGTAGAGCGCGTGGGCCTTTTCCAGCTCGTCCATGTCGATCTCGATGCCAAGGCCGGGCTTTTGCGGCACCTGCACCTTGCCGCCCACGATCTGCAGCGGCTCGCGCGTGAGGCGCTGGCCGTCCTGCCAGATCCAGTGCGTGTCGATCGCCGTGATCTTGCCGGGCGCCGCGGCGGCTGCATGCGTGAACATCGCGAGCGAAATGTCGAAGTGGTTGTTCGAGTGCGAGCCCCACGTGAGGCCCCAGTCGTTGCACATCTGCGCTACGCGCACGGAGCCCTGCATGGTCCAGAAGTGCGGGTCGGCGAGCGGGATATCCACCGATTGCAGCTGGATAGCGTGGCCCATCTGGCGCCAGTCGGTCGCGATCATGTTGGTGGCCGTGGGCAGGCCGGTGGCGCGGCGGAATTCCGCCATCACTTCGCGGCCCGAGTAGCCGTTCTCCGCGCCGCACGGGTCTTCCGCGTAGGCGAGCACGTCGTGCTTGTCGCGGCACAGGCGGATGGCTTCTGCGAGCGACCACGCGCCGTTCGGGTCGAGCGTCACGCGCGCTTCCGGAAAGCGTTCGGCCAGCGCCGTGACCGCTTCCATTTCCGCGTCGCCCGCCAGCACGCCGCCCTTGAGCTTGAAATCGTTGAAGCCGTAGCGCGCTTGCGCGGCTTCGGCCAGGCGCACGACGGCATCCGGCGTCATCGCCTCTTCGGTGCGCAGGCGCTCCCAGTCGTCGCGGCCATCGGCGCCGCTCGCGTAGGCCAGATCGGTCTTGTTGCGATCGCCAATGAAGAACAGGTAGCCGAGCATCTCCACTTCGCTGCGCTGCTGCCCCTCGCCAAGCAGCGCGGCAACGGGCACGTTCAGATGCTGGCCGAGCAGGTCGAGCAGCGCGGCTTCGAGCGCCGTGACCGCGTGAATCGTGGTACGCAGGTCGAACGTCTGCAGGCCGCGGCCGCCCGAGTCGCGATCGGCGAACTGCTTGCGCACGGTGTTGAGCACCGACTGCATATTGCCGATGGATTGGCCGACCACGAACGCGCGCGCATCTTCGAGCGTCTTGCGGATCGCCTCGCCGCCCGGCACTTCGCCGATGCCGGTGTTGCCCGCGCTGTCGCGCAGCAGCACGACGTTGCGCGTGAAGAACGGACCGTGCGCGCCGGAGAGATTCAGGAGCATGCTGTCGCGGCCCGCCACGGGCACGACGCGCAACTCGGTCACAACGGGCGTGGCGTTCGGTTGAACGGTTTGTGTAGACATGAACGGATTACCTGTAAAAGTGCGGCGCGCTGCGCCCTGACAATCGAAACCCTGGATTGAAGCGGTCAAGCGTGGGCGGCGACGATCTCCACCCAGTTCGCGCCGTTGCCGCCCTCGCCGCGCGAGACGGCTGCGAGCGCGCCGCTCGCCGCATCGATCGCGTAGACCGACACGTGTTGCGATTTTTCTCCGCACGCCACGAGAAACCGGCCCGTCGGGTCGATGCGAAAACCACGCGGCTGTGTTTCCGTTGCGGTCGCGCCGACGTATTCGAGCGCGCCGTCTTGAGCCACGCGCAGCGCGAGAATCTGGCTCGTCGTGCGCTCGGACACGTAGACGAAGCGCCCATCGGGCGAAACGTGGATATCGGCGGCCCACACGAGCTTCGCGAGCACGGCGGGGTCGGGCTGCACGGGGTCCGTAGGGCTCGGGCGCGCAAAGCCGTCGTTCAGATGCGCGAGCACCGGCGCGCGCGGCGAAACGTGCAGCGCCGCGAGCTTGCCCGTGGCGGCGTCGCGCGCGAAAGCCGCCACCGTCGCGCGGAATTCGCTCAGCACGTACAGCACGTCGCCGTTGGGCGAAAAGCGCAGATGCCGCGGACCGAAGCCCGTACCGAGATCGACTGCACCGATTTCGACGAGGCGCCCCGCGTCTTCCAGCGCGAAAGCAAACACGCGGTCGCTGCCGAGCGACGACGCATAGGCGAAGCGCCCGTCGGCGGAAACGATCACGGCGTGCGCGTGCTCGATATCGTCGATCACCTGCAGCGGTGCGCCATTGCCGCTCTCGAGCTCGTTCGCGCCATACAGGCTCACGCGATGCTCGCCGTACGAAGCGCCCAGCAGGAAACGCCCCTGCGGCTCGGCACACAGATACGCGAGGCTCGATTCGATCGGCGTCTGCACGCGCGGCGCGAGACTGCCGTTTTGCGCGTCGATGGCGTAGTCGTTGATGCGCTTGTCCGCGCCGCGCGTGGCCGCGTAAAGGCGGCGGCGATCGGGCGAGAGCGCCATCGGCATCACGTTGTCCTGCGCGGCCACGCGAACTTGCGGCGCGAGCGCGCCATTGCGCGCATCGAGATGAAACACGCCAATGTCGCCGTCTTTCGAATTCGCGACGTAGACGAAGAAGCGTTCGGGGTTCGGCTGGTTCATGGTGTGGGTTTCCTTCTCGATTGAGGAGTGCGAGCGGGCTCAGTGCGCGCCGCTGCGAACCGAATCGTCGGCAAAGGCGCGGCGCGACGGCTTGTTGCGGGCGAGGAACGCGGCGGCGGCGGCAATCAGCGAGGTCACGCCGAGGCCGTAGAGGCCGCCCGTAATCGAGCCCGTATGCTGTTGAAGATAGCCGAAGGTAGCCGGCGCGAAGAACCCGCCCAGGTTGCCGAGCGAATTGATGAGCGCGATCACGCCGGCGGCCACGCGGGTGTCGAGATAGCCTTGCGGCATCGGCCAGAACAGCGACGAAGCCGCCTTGAAGCCGATGGCCGAGAAGCAGATCGCCACGAACGAGAACACCGGGTCCGACGACGTCGAAGCGAACAGGCCGCAGGCCGCGATCACCAGTGCAACGGCGAGCCACGCCTGCTGGAAGCGGTACCTGGCCGAGAGCAGTGCGAAGCAGTACATCGCGACGATGGCGATCATCCACGGAATGGCGTTGTAGAGACCTACCTGGAAATCGCTGAGATCACCCATCTTGCGGATGATCGTGGGCAGCCAGAACGTGGCCGCGTAGATCGTGAGCTGGATCGCGAAGTAGAGGAGGCAGAACAGCACGATCTGCGGGTCCTTCAGGAGACGCAGGACCGGCACGTGCGCGCCCGTGGCGGCTTCGCGCTCGGCCTGCTCGCGAACCATGTACGTTTCGAGCGCGCCCTGTTCGTCGTTCGTGAGCCAGTGGGCATCGCGAATGCGCGACTTCAGGAACACCCAGCTCACGCCGCACAGCACGATGGAAAAGCCGCCTTCGATCAGGAACATCCACTGCCAGCCCGCGAGACCGAGGCCGCGCACCGACAGCAACGCGCCCGTGATCGGACCCGAGAGCACCGAGGCGAACGCCGACCCCGCGAGAAACACGGCCGCCGCCTTGCCGCGTTCTTTCTGCGGCAGCCACTGCGCAAAGTAATAGATCACGCCGGGAAAGAAACCCGCTTCGGCAACGCCCAGCAGAAAGCGCAGCACGTAGAACGAGGTGTCGTTGTGCACGAACGCCATGGCGGCGGCCACGACGCCCCACGTACCCATGATGCGCGTAAGCCATGCGCGTGCGCCATACTTTTGCATGAGGATGTTGGACGGCACCTCGAAGATCGCGTAGCCCACGAAGAATAGCCCCGCGCCGAACCCATACGCCGCCGCCGAAAGACCGATATCGGCTTTCATGTGCGCGCCGGCGAAACCGACGTTCACACGGTCGATATAGTTCGCGATGAACATGATGAGGAAGAGCGGGAGCACGTGCCTCAGGACCTTGGCGCTGGCTGACTCCAGCAGGTCCTCATAACGGTTGGCGGGGGCGGACATCGGGGTTGTCTCCTTGGCGCGGGCGGCGCGCGGATTGGATCGCGGTTTGAATGCTTTGTGGTACGTTGTCTGACGACATTCTAGGCTTGGCCGCCGACGGAGCCAATGCCGTGTTTACCCTGCCATGGAACGGGGATCATAACCGACAAAGCTTGAGGTTGCGCGCCGTAGCGCCTCCCGACCGGCGACGGCGCCTGCCTCGGGTGTGCGGCGGCGACGATCTGGCGTATGATAGTTGTACGATGACTTAACTCACTGCAATGAGACTCGGAGACACCATGCAAATCACTGGCGACATGCTCATTGGAGGCCGCGCCGTGCGCGGCTCGGAAAAGCCGCTCGCGGCTTTCAATCCCGCCACGGGCGAAGCGATCCCCGCGCCGGCCTTCGGCAGCGGCACGGCCGCCGACGTCGACGCCGCCTGCCAGCTCGCCGCAGAGACGTTCGACGCGTACCGCACGCTGCCCCTTGCCGTGCGCGCGGCGTTCCTCGAACGTATCGCCGACGGCATCGCCGCGCTCGGCGACGCGCTCACCGAACGCGCCCACGCGGAAACCGGCCTGCCCAAGGCGCGCCTCGAAGGCGAGCGCGGCCGCACCGTCGGCCAACTCAAGCTGTTCGCCCAGGAAGTGCGCCAGGGCCTGTGGCTCACGCCCACGCTCGACGCCGCCCTGCCCGAGCGCAAGCCGCTGCCGCGCGCCGACCTGCGTCTGCAGAAGATCGCGCTCGGCCCGGTCGCCGTGTTCGGCGCGAGCAACTTCCCGCTCGCGTTCTCGGTGGCGGGCGGCGACACGGCCGCGGCGCTGGCGGCGGGCTGCCCGGTCATCGTCAAGGCGCACGGCGCGCACCTCGGCACCTCGGAGATGGTGGGCCGCGTGATCCAGCAGGCCGTCCAGGAGATGGGGCTGCCCGAGGGCGTGTTCTCGCTCATCGTCGGCGCGGGGCGCACCGTGGGCGAGGCGCTCGTCGCTCATCCGGCCGTCAAGGCCGTGGGCTTCACCGGCTCGCGCGCGGGCGGCACGGCGCTCATGCGCATCGCCGCGAACCGGCCCGAGCCCATTCCCGTCTACGCGGAAATGAGCAGCATCAATCCCGTGTTCCTGCTGCCCGAGGCACTCGCGGCGCGCGGCGCGGCCATCGCGCAGGGCTTCGTCGATTCGCTCGTGCTCGGCGCGGGCCAGTTCTGCACGAATCCGGGTCTGGCAATCGGCATCGAGGGCCCGGCTCTTGACCAGTTCGCGCAGGCCGCGGCGCAGGCGCTGGGCATCAAGCCTGCGCAGACCATGCTCACGGCGGGCATCCATGCGGCGTATGAAGAAGGCGCGCGGCGCCTCGCCGAAACCCAGGGCGTGAGCGCCCTCGCGCAAGGCCAGAGCGCGAGCGGCCCGACCCAGGCGTTCGCCGCCCTCTTCGTGACCGACGCGCAAACCTTCCTTGCGCAACCCGCCCTCGAAGACGAAGTGTTCGGGCCGGCCTCGACGCTCGTGCGCTGCAAGGACGAAGCCGAACTGCTCGCCGTGGCCGAACACTTCGCGGGCCAGCTCACCGCGACGATCCAGATGGACCGCACCGACCTGCCCGCCGCGATGCGTCTCGTGCCGATCCTCGAACGCAAGGCCGGCCGCCTGCTCGTGAACGGCTTCCCGACCGGCGTGGAAGTCACGCATGCGATGGTGCACGGCGGCCCGTTCCCGGCCACGTCCGACAGCCGCGCGACCTCGGTGGGCACGAGCGCGATGGAGCGTTTCCTGCGGCCCGTGTGCTATCAGGACTTCCCGGCCGAGTTGCTGCCGCAGGCGCTGATGGACGCCAATCCGCTCGACCTCTGGCGGCGCAAGAATGGCGAGATGGTGCGAGGCTGACTTAGCTCGGTATCACCTACGCGCATCGCCAATGAAAACAGCGGCCAACGGCCGCTGCTTTTCCATGCACGCTACGCGCTATGCCTTTTCACCCGACTCCGCCGCCGCGCGGCGCAGCCGCTCGCGGCTGCTCGACAGATGCATGCGCATGGCCGCGCGTGCGCCTTCGGGATCGTGACGGGCGATGGCGTCGAAAATGCTCTCGTGCTCGCGGTTCACCAGCTCGGCGTAAGCCTGCGGATCGCGATGCGCGATGCCGGCCGAATCGACGCGACGGCGCGGGATCAGCGCCGCGCCCATCTGCGTGAGGATGTCGACGAAATAGCGGTTGCCCGTGGCGCGCGCCACCGAGATGTGGAATTCGAGGTCGGCGCCCGAGCTGTCGCCGCCCGTGCGGATGACGACGTCGAGCGTGTCGAGCGCGTCGCGCATGCCGGCCAGGTCGCGCTCGTTCGCTCGTTGGGCGGCAAGGCCCGCGGCCTCCGTTTCGAGACTGATGCGCAACTCGAGCACGGAAAGCACGTCGTCCAGCGTGCTGGCCGGGACGACGTCGAGATCGAGCGGCTCGCGGCGCGGCTCCAGCACGAAGCTGCCAATGCCGTGACGCGTTTCGATCACCGACATGGCCTGCAGACGCGAGATCGCCTCGCGCACCACCGTGCGGCTCACGCCCAGTTGCGTCATGAGGTTGCTTTCGGTGGGCAATTTGTCGCCGGGCTTGAGTGCGCGCGTGGCGATCTGCTCGCTGATGAAGTCGACGACCTGCTCGGCGAGATTGCGGCTACGCGCGGCGATGGGCGTGGCAAGCGACTCCGCCATGTGGATCTCCTTGGCTCGATATGCGTGCGTCAGTCATGTCATTCCATTATACGTTGTCGGACAACCGCTGGAAAAGCGCGCATATATGCGACTGAGGACATCCTACGACCACACAATGGACTCCACCCGCGCAGGCCCGAAGACCACACGAGATCGCTCCTCAAACGATCCTCATTTTATTTCGCATTCCGATGCAATTCGCGCCACGATAATCTGTAGCAAGACGCGCCTGTCGTTGTGTTAGCAAACATATGCCGATGCAATAATCCGGCAGATTTATTTGCACATCCTGGCTGCACAAGTCGGCGTTCTCCGATAATCTCCTCGAAAAGGTGCGCGCCCGGCCGTCTTGCACAATGAAAATCCCCCACGGACGACGCCTCAACTGATATCGAATCGCAACGCGTTTGTGTCGTTACCATCCGCAACGAGGGAATCATTGAGAACCCGCATCGTCCTGATCATCCTTGCGCTCGCGCTGCCGTGGGCGCCGCTCCTCGCGGCGCCGCCCGCCGAGCCCGCGCCTGACACGATGCAAGCCCGCGTGATGGGTTGCGCGGCCTGTCACGGCGCACACGGCGAAGGCACCGACAACGACTACTTCCCGCGTCTCGCGGGCAAGCCAGCGGGGTATCTGTTCAACCAGCTCGTCGCCTTCCGCGACGGCGGCCGCAGCTACCCGCCCATGAACTATCTGCTGGCATATCTGCCCGACGCCTACCTCAAGCAGATCGCGGAATTCTTCTCGCAGCAGCACCCGCCCTATCCGCCGCCCGCCAAACCCACGGTCGACGCGGCCACGCTCGCCCTCGGTAAAACGCTCGTCATGAACGGCGACAGCAAGCGCAATGTGCCCGCCTGCGCAGGCTGCCACGGCGCCTCGCTCACTGGCATGCAGCCGGCCATTCCGGGCCTCGTGGGCCTGCATGCGAACTACATCAGCGCGCAGCTCGGCGCGTTCCGCTACGGTACGCGCCGGGCTGCCGCGCCCGACTGCATGCACGACATCGCCACCCGTCTCGCCGACCGCGACATCACCGCGATCGCGGCCTGGCTCTCGTCGCAACCCGCGCCCGCCGATACGACGCCGGCGGCGGCCTCGCCGCTGCCGCTCGCGTGCGGTAGCGTCCATAACTAGCCGGGGCCTCGACGTGCGCAGACTTCGATCCCTTCTCCCGTCATCGCCCAGGCCACTCGCGACGCGCCTCTCGCTCGCGGCCGCCACGCTCTGCATGGGCGCCGCGGTCGCGCTCGCGCAAACGGCCGCGCCCAGCGCGAACGCAGCGGACGCGGCGAGAGCCGCCGCAGCGGCAGCGACGGCCAACGCGAAGCCGGTCCCGAGCAACGCCGAACTGATCGCGCGCGGCGAATACCTCGCGCGCGCCGGCGACTGCATTGCGTGCCACACGGTGCCTTCCGAGCAGATGTTCGGCGGCGGGCGCCCGATGGAAACGCCGTTCGGCACGCTCTACACGCCGAACATCTCGTCGGACAAGACCTTCGGCATCGGCTCGTGGACCGCCGACGAGTTCTACCGCATGCTGCACGAGGGCAAGTCGCGCGACGGCACGCTGCTCTATCCGGCCATGCCGTTCGCGTCGTACACCAAGGTCACGCGCGCGGACTCGGACGCGATATTCGCGTACCTGCTTTCCACGCAGCCCGTGCACAAGGAAAACCGCCCGCACGACCTGCGCTTCCCGTATAACAAGCGCGCGCTGCTGCTCGGCTGGCGCACGCTGTTCTTCCGCCAGGGCGAGTTCAAGCCCGACCCGACCCAGTCTGCCGAATGGAATCGCGGCGCCTATCTCGTGGAAGGTCTCGGCCACTGCACGATGTGCCATACGGCCATCAACGCGCTGGGCGGCAACTCGCCCTCGAAGGCATTCGAGGGCGGTCTGATTCCGGTGCAGAACTGGTACGCGCCTTCGCTCACCTCGAACAAGGAGGCGGGGCTTGGCGACTGGAGCATCGAGGACATCGTCGATCTGCTGCACGCGGGCGTGTCGAAGCGCGGCGCCGTGTACGGCCCGATGGCCGAAGTGGTCTACGACAGCTTCCAGTACCTCACCGAAGACGACGTGCGCGCCGTGGCCGTGTATTTGAAGTCGTTGCCGGGCCGCAACAACGAAGTCGACAAGTCGCCCAAGAGCACGTTCGTGACGGAGGAAGCCCAGCGCCTCGTGCCGCTCGGCAGGAAGATCTACGAGTCGCAGTGCGCGGTCTGCCACGCCACCGAAGGCCAGGGCAAGCCGCCGCATTTCCCGCCGCTCGCCGACAACCAGTCGATCCAGATGAACTCGGCCGTGAACCCCATCCGCATGGTGCTCAACGGCGGCTACGCGCCGGGCACGCGCAAGAACCCGATGCCCTACGGCATGCCGCCGTTCGCGCAGTCGCTCTCCGATGAAGAAGTGGCGGCCGTGGTCACCTATATCCGCACGGCGTGGGGCAATCACGGCACGCCGGTTTCCGAACACGAAGTGAACGCGCTGCGTTCCGCGCCGCTTTTCTGAGGCTGCGATGATCGAAACTCCCGTACCCGAACAACCGGGCGAGCGCCCGCAACACGAACAGGTCGACGAGATCGTAGCCAGCGGCCCGGGCGGCGCGCTCGCGGTAGCGGGCATCGCCACGGCGATCGTCGCCGCGCTCTGGTTCATCTTTTACTTCGTCGTGTTCCTGCCGCGCGGCGTCATCCAATAGATCAGACAGACAAGAAAAGGCCGGCCTCATGTCGAATCCGCTCGATAACCATGCCAGTGCCGAAGTCGCCGCGCGCGTCGAGCGCCGCTGGGCGACGCTCATGGTGGCGTTCGTCTGCCTGCTCGTGGCCATGGTGGTATTCACGGGCCTGCACTGGGCCATGATGCCGCCCTCGCGCGTGGAGCTCGTCAATCCGCAAACGCTGCACGTGTCCGGCGAATTCGTCGAATCGAACCTCGGCAGCGCCGTGGAAACCGACGGCTCCGTGACGGTGCGCATTCTCGCGCAGCAATATTCGTTCACGCCGCAGTGCATTCTCGTCCCGGCGAACACGCCCATTACGTTCCGCGCGACGAGCGCCGATGTCGTGCACGGCTTCCTCGTCACGGATACCAACCTGAACTCGATGGTCGAGCCGGGCTACATCTCGACGTTCCGCACGACTTTCGACAAACCCTCTGACCACCTCATGCCGTGCCACGAATACTGCGGCACGGGCCACCAGGGCATGTGGGCCCACGTGAAGGTCATCGACCGCGATGCCTTCATGCAGATGGCGAATCAGGCAGGCAATTCCGCGCGGAGACTCAGCTGTGTTAAATAACAAGCGACTCGTACTCGCCCACTTCTGGCTCGCGTTCATCGTCTTCGGCGTGGCGCTGCTGCTCGGCGCGTGGCAGATGTTCGTGCGCAGCCCGCTGCATCCGTGGCTCAACGACCCCGAGCTGTACTACCGCTCCGTCACGGAGCACGGCACCGTGATGGGTTATGTGTTTCCCACGCTCATCGCGATGGGCTTCGGCTACGCGGTCAGCGAACTGGCGCTCAAGCGCCCGCTCGTGGGCGTGAAGTGGGCCTGGCTTGGCTTCATCCTGCTCGCGCTCGGCGCCGTCACGGCCTCGGTGCCCGTGGCGCTTGGCCTCGCCTCCGTGCTCTACACGTTCTACCCGCCGATGATCGGCAACGTGTTCTATTACCTGGGCGTCGTGCTCGTCGTGGTGGGTTCGTGGGTCTGGGTCGCGCTGATGGGCATCAACACCGCGAAATGGAAACGCGAGAATCCCGGCAAACCGCTGCCGCTCGCCATGTTCGCGACCACGGCGGGCGCGTATCTGTGGGGCTGGACCGCGGTGGGCGCAGCCATCGAAGTGCTGTTCCAGATCCTGCCGGTGGCCTTCGGCTGGCGCAATACGATCGACGCGGGCCTCGCGCGCGTGTTCTTCTCCTGGACCCTGCACGCCATCGTCTACTTCTGGCTCGTGCCCGCCTATATCGCCTACTACACGATCGTCCCGCGCGCGATCGGCGGCCGGCTCTACAGCGATGTGATGGCGCGCATCTCGTTCATCCTGTTTCTCGTGGTGGCCATGCCGATCGGGATTCACCACCTGTTCACCGATCCGCAGGTGGGCTCGGGCTTCAAGTTCGTGCAGTCGGTGTTCACGGCGCTCGTCTCGGTGCCCACGCTTCTCACCGTGTTCACGATCTGCGCGTCGGTCGAAATCGCCGGGCGGCTGCGCGGCGGCAAGGGGCCGTTCGGCTGGATCGCGAAGCTGCCGTGGCAGAACCCGCAAATGCTGGCCGTGGCGTTCTCGTTCGTCATGCTCGGCTTTGGCGGCGCGGGCGGCCTCATCAACATGAGCTACCAGCTCGACCAGCCCGTACACAACACGCAGTGGATCACGGGCCACTTTCACCTGATCTATGGCGGCGCGATCGTCATCATGTATTTCGCCATCGCCTACGACCTGTGGCCGCAGATCACGGGCCGCGCGCTCAACAACTGGCGCCTCATGCGCTGGCAGCTGTGGCTGTGGTTCATCGGCATGATCGTGACGACCTTCCCGTGGCACCTGGTCGGCCTCATGGGCATGCCGCGGCGCATGGCCTATTACGACTACAGCGACCCGGCGCTCGCGGGCCAGGGCGCGCTCGTGGTGCTCTCGGCCATTGGCGGCCTGATCCTCGTGACCTCGGCGGTGCTGTTCTTCCTCGTGCTGCTGCAGGGCCATCGCAGCGAGGCCGCCGCGCCCGAGGAATATCGCTTCAGCAAGCCGGTGCACGAGTCGGCCACGCTGCCGGTGGCGCTCAATAGCTTCGGGCTGTGGGTCGTGCTGATGGTCGCCCTCACGATCACCAACTATGGCTACCCGATCGCGCAACTGCTGGCAACGCCCGAATCGGCCGTGCCCGCGATCCCGATTGGAGCACAGCGATGAGCGACGAACGCCTGTTCTCGTTTCGCAATGTGTGGTTTCGCGCGGGCGTGGGCACGGCGATCGTCGTGTTCGTCGTCTCCGTGCTGATCGGCTTCATCTGGCTGCCTTCTGCCAAGAGCGACCCGTATTTTCAGGGCATCTGGACGGCGATCTGCAGCGCGGCCGGCGTGCCGCGCGACTGGCACCCGGTCGGATCGGCGGTGCCGCCGGGCTACCAGCTGAGCCAGGTCGAACTCACGCCGCACATGCTCGATGGCGCGACGACGCTCTCGGTTGGCCGCGGCGCGACGCTCGCCCTGCGCTGCACGATGTGCCATGGCCCGCGCGGCATCAGCATGGCCAATTCGCCGAATCTGGCGGGCCAGTTCGCCATCGTGGTCTTCAAGGAGCTGCACGACTTCCAGACGGGCGCCCGCCAGAACGCGGTGATGTCGCCCATGGCTCGCGATCTGTCCGACCAGGACATGCGCGACCTCGCCGCCTACTACGCCTCGCTGCAGCCGATCGCGCACCTGCATGGCGGCGCGCCCGCCATCGTGGCGCACGGCGCGCCACTGCGCAATATTCCCGCATGCGCGTCCTGCCATGGCGGCGTGGACAGCAAGATCGGCAGCCCGTGGCTCGACGGCCTCCCGGCCGCATACACGAAGGCGCAGTTGCTCGCGTTCGCGAACGGTACGCGCCATAACGACATCTCCGAACAGATGCGCAACATCGCGCGCAACATGACGCCCGAGGAAATCGACGCGGCCGCCGCCTGGTACGCGGGCGAATGGCAGCCGAAGCAACCCTGAACCCAACCCTGCAGGACTTGCGGCGGTACGCAAATTGCGCGCCCTGCACGTCCTTCACCCAACCTCGCGGAGCGACATCATGCAAAAGACGGCATCGGCAAAATGGCACGGCGGCATCAAGGACGGACAGGGCACGATCTCGACGCAAACCGGCGTGCTCAAGGAAGCGCCTTACGGCTTCGCCTCGCGCTTCGAAGGCGGTCCCGGCACCAATCCCGAGGAGCTGATCGGCGCGGCGCACGCGGGCTGCTTCACCATGGCGTTCTCGCTCTTTCTCACCCAGGCGGGCTTCACGGCCGAGAGCATCGAGACGAAATCGACCGTTACGCTCGACAAGGTGGGCGAAGGCTTCGCCATCACGAGCTGCCAGCTCGACATGACGGCAAAGATTCCCGGCATCGATCAAGCGAAGTTCGACGAGCTTTCGAAGGGCGCCAAGGAGAACTGCCCGGTGTCGAAGCTCTTCGCCAACAACGCGAAGATCACGCTCAACGCGAAGCTCGTTTGAGAGGCTGTCATGGCCATCCCCCATGCCGCGCCGGGTGAGGTCTTCGACGTGCGACCGCTAGGCGGCGCGCTCAAGAATGCGAAGTCGACCACCCTGATCCGCGCGCAGCAACTCGAAGTCATGCGCATCGTGCTGCCCGCAGGCAAGCGCCTGCCCGAGCACAGCGTGCCCGGCGAGATCACGGTGCAGTGCGTGGAAGGCGTGATTCGCTTCTTCGTGAACGGCGACCCGCGCACCATGCACGCCGGCGACATGCTCTTGCTCGGCGGCGGCGAAACGCATGCGCTGGAAGCGCTCGACGACGCCTCCGTGATCGTCACGATTCATCTTGCCCATGGGGACAAGTAAGGGCTGGTGGCGCATAGTTAAAAAAAGGAGCGTGTCCTGGCGAATGCCGGACACGCTCCTTTTACTTTGCGAGGACGGGTTGCCCCGCCCCGCTCATTGCTTCGATGGCACCGGATCGTCGTTGAGCGTCTTGAGGAACGCGATGATGTCCTGAATGTCGCCTGGCGTCATCGCGGGCTTGTCGCCGAACTTGCGGTCGAACGGCGCATCGGTCACGTCCACGTTCTTCCGGAACTGCGGCGGAATATCGTCGTACTTGTCGATCTTGCCGTCGGGGCCGTGCGGATAGAACTTGCCCGGGTCCGTATTGCGATCGTTGTAGAACGCCATCACGTCGTCGAGGTTGTGGTACACGCCGTTATGGAAAAACACCGTGCGCGTGGCCGAATTGCGCAGCGTCGGCGTGAGGAACATGCCGCAGTACTGCGTCTGGTCCTTGAAGTCCGAGCGGAACGGGCCGCACACGCCGAGATCGAAGAAGTGCGGGTCCTTGTTCTGCGCGAGCTTGTTGTTGCGCGGCACACCCAGCGCCTCGTACTGGTAGTCCGTGAACATGGGCGGCAGGCCGTCCTTGCCGGGCTTCGAGAGGTGGCAGCCCGCGCAGTTCGCCTTGTTCGGGTCGTTGAAGAGACGAAGGCCGCGCAGCTCCGCTTGCGAGAGGCGCGCGTGGCCTTCGAGCCAGCGATCGTATTTGCTGTTATACGGGTGGAACGACTGATCTTCGACCTGGTAGCGCGAGATTGCGAACATCGCCTCCGCCACGGCCAGCTTCGGGTCGCTGAAGATCCGGTCGCCGAACAGTTCCGTGAAGTGCTTCGCATACGGCGCCTTCTCGAGCTTCGTCGCCACCTGTTCGATGCTCGTGTCCGCCATTTCCACAGGATTGAGCAGCGGGCCATACGCCTGCTGCTGCAGCGTGTCGGCGCGGCCGTCCCAGAACAGGCCGCCCTGCGGCACCATCTCCACGGAGGTCGATGCGCCGCCCGCCACCTTCTGCGACTTCACGACGTCGGCGGCGGCGCTTGCCTGCTGGACGACCGTCGGCGCGTCATCGGCTTCACCCTGGTCCGGACCGATGCTGAAGTTCGGTTGGCGGTACAGATACATGAGCGAAGGCGGCGGGCGATAACCCTGCTGGTTCATCGCGAGGCCGCCCATCTGCACGTCGTGCCCATTGGGAGGACCGTAGGAACGATCGGGGCTATGGCACGAAGCACAGGACTGCTGACCGGAGCCCGAGAGCGCCGGATCGAAAAAGAGCTGCTTGCCGAGCTGCGCCATCGCCGAAAGCGGTGCGACTGGCGGGCGCTGCAGCACGACCGGGTGCGGATTCGCGCCCGTCAGGTTCTCGACGACCTCGCCCACGGCTTCGGGCACGTTGGCCGGAAACGCCACGGCGTAGGCGCAGAAACCCAATGCGCCGACCGCGATCACGGCAGCGGCGCGCAGGACGACCCGCGTGGGGCTCGCCGCGCTGCGCGGTTTGGGTGAAGACGGTGTCGGCGAAGTGGAAAGCTCGGACATGATTCGATCTAGCTTTGCGAAATACCACGAAAAGGAAAAGCCGAACGCCGCGGAGTTCAACTGCGTGCCCAGCGTAGAGTCCTCAGACGCGGCGCGCATCAGTGCGCCCTGGTGCCGCGCCGTACAGGCGGCGCCCATCCATCCTGCGAACGGGCGCCAATGCGCCTCTCACATCAGAGCGAGCGCATTACAGCATCGCAAGATGACTACACGGCGACCGTTTAATTTCCGAATACTTTCAGTTATTTTCAGAACCGAAAGAATCGCCGGAGGGGCGGTGTGTGCGGGGTTCTGGATTCGGCCCTGGATTCGCTCCGCGCGCGGGGCCGGGATTGAGCCGATTGCACTCCGTGCGGCGCGAGCTATAACTGAAAGCACAGTGCGGATGTTCTCTGCGCCCGCGCGCCCCTTCTTCTTGCGCCGCGCCGCGCTGTGCCGCCCCCGAATGCGTGGGCGCGCTTCTTTCGTGAGCAGTGAGCTAAGACGTTCGGCAGCCGTGCGCTGCGCGCAGGCATCCCGACTTTCCAGATGAGTGTGCGGCTTCAGGCTTTGCCTCTCGCTCGCGCGCACCTTCGCCGCGGATTCATTCCGCCGTTATCCCGCAGTGACGTCGTCATTGCCGCGAAGGCGCACTCACGAACTCGAGAAAGGAGGTTGATATGACATTACGCCTGGCATTGATCGCCACATGCGTGGCGGCCGTGGCGGCCGCTGCGCCCGGCACGGCGCGCGCGAAGGACGAACCCGTTTCGCAGGAACGCGCGCATCAGACGATGACCGACGACGCCGATGCTTCGGCTCAGGCCAGCACCGACATGTCGTATGGCGGCACGCCCGATACGCATAGCGCTTCGGGCCATCGCACGGGCAAGATGTGCTGGCCGCGTCCCGACTGCGACGTGTTTTTTGGTCACTGAAGCGCGCCCACTGAACGAGCGCCGATGAACCCGAGGCGGCGGCGCGCAAGATCCGCCGCCCTCGCCTCTCACACTTCGAATGCCTGCGCGCGGCATCGCCGCCGCGTTACGCGCGCCGGGCGAAACCCACCGCGCGCCACGTAAACAGCGCGCCCGCCAGCATCAGCAGGCTCGTGCCGAGGAACACGGCACGCATGCCCAGATGCCCGCCGACGAAGCCGCCGATCAGCGGCCCGAGCACCTGCCCCGCGAATTGCGCCGACACCGAATAGCCGAGCACGCTGCCCGCGGCATGGTCCGGCGCGTTGTGGCGAATGACGGTCGCGATGCACGGCAGCAGCGCCGCGAGCGACACGCCCATGAGAAAGCGCAGCACGACGAGTTGCCAGCCCGCCGTGACGAACGCCTGCGGCACGAGCAGCAATGCCGAGGCCGCCAAGGCCGCGACGATCACTTTCGCGTGCCCCACACGGTCCGCCACGCGCCCGAGTCGTGAAGCCGCGACGATGCTGCCGAGCGCCGCCGCCGACATCGCGAGGCCCGCGACGAACGTCACGCGCGCAGGGTCGTGCACCAGCGTCGCCACATACACGGTGATGATGGGTTCGATCGACATGTTGGCGAGCATCAGCAGCATGCCGGTCACGAGCATGGCGACGATCGGGCGCTTGTCGGGCAGCGCCGACCAGCCGCCCTTCTGCGCCGCATGCGCTACGCGCGCGGGGCGCGGCGCTTCCTTCACGAACACGCAGGTCGCGATGAAGGCCGCGAAGATCGTTGCGCCGGCCACCCAGAACGTGGCGCGCAGGCCGATGAGCGGCGGCAGCGTGCCGCCCACGAGCGGCCCGATCAGATTGCCGGCCATGACGCCCGACGACAGCACGCCGAGCGCCCACGCCGAACGGTGACGCGGCGTTTGCGTGGCGACGAGGATGGTCGAACCCGACGAATAGCCGCCGGCGAAACCCGCGAGCAAACGCAGCGCCACGAGCTGCCAGATATTGCGCGACATGCCGATGAGCGACATCGTGACCGCCATGCCGAGGCTCGCGCGCACCAGCATGGGCTTGCGGCCGTAGCGGTCGCCGAGGCGTCCCCACAGGGGAGCGACGAGCGCGGCCGTGAAGAACGTCGCGCTGTACGCGATGCCCGACCACTGCACGATCGCCGCGTGGCCGTGCACGCCCAGTTCCTCCACGTAGAGCGGCAGGAACGGCAGCATCAGCGTCATGGCGACGAGCGTCGTGAACGAGCCCACCACGCAGACAGCGAGATTGCGCCGCCAGTGTTGCTCGACATCGGCATCGTGCGTGTTTTGGGGTAGTCGCTGCGTGGCGGCAGGCGATGCCGTCGGTGGGGAAGCGGAAGTCGAGTCGGACGCCCCGGCGCGATCGCGTGGCGGATCGTCGGGGTCTTCTGCGCGGGAGGTCATCGGCGGATCGAGGCAGCGGCGGGCTACGCGTTCGCCCGCTTGCCGGGCGAAGTCGCAAGGCACCTACGTTAAGCGAAGCGCGCCGCGGCTGTCAATTTTTTAAGCGCCTGCCGAAGATGGGGGCGCAGGCGCCGGCCCAAGGGACTGGCGTGAGGCGCGCAGTTCGTTTGCCGCTTATTGCACGGCGGTCTGCAGCAGCCCCACCACGCGCTGCAGCGGCACGAGCACTTCGGCGTCGATGCCGTAGAGCGGGCCGAGCGTCTGCGAGACGTCGCGATAGTCGAGCCGCGTGTGCCCCTCGTTGTCTTCCCAGATCACCATGCGCAGCGGCAACTCCACCGCCGCGTGCGGGTTGGCCGCCATGACGGGCGTACCCGCCTTCGGATTGCCGAACAGGATGAGGCGCGTGCGGCGCAGGCTGAGCCCGGCGGTCTCGGCGGCTTCGCGCTGGTCGACGTCGGCGAAGATATCCGCACCCGCCTTGGCCAGCGCGGTCTTCAGGCGCGCGATCGTCGTGTCGAAGTCGTGGACGCTCTTGAGCGCCAGCACGGATGAGGGATGTTGCCCGTATTCGGCCATGACAAACTCCTCCTATGGCGCACGGTCCGCGCGAATGCGCGATGCATGCAACGGCACTTTATCCCAGAATCCGCAGCGGATGATCCAGGGCGCGCGGGTGAGGCGTCAGGCGCAAGGCTACCCGCCACGCGCCTTCTTCGCGCCATGCGACCGGGCGCCGTGCGCCGCCTGGTGCGACCACGCACGCCACCACACCCACGCCGCGCCTGCCGAAAGCACGGCGGCGATCAGCAGATTCTCGCGCATGCCCGCGCCGATCGACGCGCGCCCCGCGATCATGGCGCCCGCCACGGCCACGCCGAGCGCCGCACCGGTCTGCCGGGCCGCGTTGAGTACGCCAGCGGCGATGCCCGCGCGGCCCTGATCGACCGTCGCCATGAGCGCCGCCGTGGCCGCGGGCGTGATCAGGCTCGCGGCGAAACCGATGGCCGGCAGCGGCAAGGCCAGCAAGTCGTAGCGCGCCGTCGTCCCGCAAACCGCCGCGCCGAGATAGCCCGCCGCCGCGAGCAGGCAGGCGAGCGCGACGAGCGCGCGCGGTCCGAGCCACGCCACGGCGCGCCGCGACAGCAGACTGCCGAGCGGCACCACCACGGTGAGCGGCAGGAAGGCGAGGCCCGCGTGCAACGGCGCATAGCCGCGCTCCTGCTGGAGATACAAACTGAGTCCGAATAGCAGACCGTAAAACGTGAACGCCGAAATCATCGAAAGCAGCACGGCCGCGCTGAACACGCTCTCGCGGAAGAAGCCGAGCGGCAGCATCGGCTGCGCGCGGTGCTTTTCGAGCACGACGAAGGCGATCGCCGCTCCGCACGCCAGCACGAGACCGCCCGCAACGACCGGGGCACGCCAGCCGTGCGCAGGCGCCTCGATGATGGCGGCATTGAGCAGCGCCAGTGCCGCGATGGCCGCGGCCTGGCCCGCGAGATCGAGCCGGCGCGGCGCGCCCGGACGCGGCTGCGGCGCCACGCGCGCGGCCATGACGATGCCCGCGAGGCACACCGGCACGTTGAGCAGAAAGATGCTGCGCCAGCCGACGAACCCGATCAGCACGCCGCCCAGCAACGGACCCGCCGCCATCGCGACGCCGCCCAGCCCGGCCCACACCCCGAAGGCGGCGGCACGCTCGCGCGCGTTGGTGCATGCGCCGTTGATGAGCGCCATCGATGCAGGCACGAGCAGTGCCGCCCCCATGCCCTGCAGCACGCGTCCGAGCGTGAGCAGCGCGAGGCTCGGCGCGGCGCCGCACCACGCCGAAGCCGCCGTGAAGACCGCGAGCCCGGCCATGTAGACCTGGCGCGCGCCGAGCCGGTCGCCGAGCGTCCCGCCCGAAAGCAGCAGGCTCGCGAACGCGAGCGTATAGGCGTTCACGACCCATTGCAGGCCGGCCACGCCGCCCGCAAGGCTCGCACCGATGCGCTCGAGCGCGACATTGACGATCGAGGTGTCGAGGATCACCACGACATAACTGATGCTCGTGGCCCAGAGCACCCGGCGTTGCTGTTCCCGGCTGTACGTCTCTTGAGTCCGGTGCGTCTCCTGCATTTGCATAGGCTCTCCCGCTACGCCGACGCGCGTTGGGCGCCGGTCACGAGCCCAGTATCGGACGCGCGGCAGTGGCGATGCTTCGATGCGTATCGAAACATGCGATCCTGCTCGCGCGTTACGCTATGCGTATGCTTTGGAGAAACGCATGAATGGCACGAACACGCACCCGAGGGTGTCGGCCACGGCCTTCCTGATCGCCGACCCCGCGCGCGCCGCGATGCTGATGGCGCTCGCCGATGGCCGCGCGCTGCCCGCCGGCGAACTGGCTTACGCGGCCGGCGTGACCGCGCAAACGGCGAGCAGCCATCTGGCGAAGCTGCTCGACGGCGGGCTGCTGGCCGTGGAAAAGGAAGGCCGCCACCGCTACTACCGGCTCGCGGACGCCCAGGTCGCCACCTTGCTCGAAAACCTCGCGGCGGTCGGCGCGCGCGCGCCGGTGCGCCGCAAGCCGCTTGGTCGCGAAGCGCGGGACCTGCGCTTCGCGCGCTGCTGCTACGACCATCTCGCGGGCCAGGTCGGCGTGGCGATCACAGAGCGCCTCACCGATGCGGGGCTCATCACGGCGCAAGCGGACAAACGCTTCGCGGTGACGCCCGCGGGGCAGACATGGTTCGGCGAACTCGGGCTCGACGTCGCCGCGCTCAAGCCGGGGCGTCACGGCATTGCGCGCCAATGCCTCGACTGGACCGAGCGCCAGCATCATCTGGCCGGGCCGCTCGGCGTGGCCTTTCTCACGCTGCTGTGCGAACGCGGCTGGATGCGGCGTACGCGTGCGTCGCGCGCGGTGCAGATCACGCCGCGCGGCTGGGCCGATCTACGCGAGCGGCTGGGCCTGACGCCCGACCTGCTGGCCGCCCACGCCGATGATTCGAATGACTAACGACTTGCGCCTCGTCACGCGACGAGAAACCGCTGCGCGAGCCGCACCCAGCACGCCGCGCCGAGCGGCAGCACCTGGTCGTTGAAGTCGTAGCCGGGGTTGTGCACCACGCAGCCGCCGAACTCCCGGGCAAGTCTCACTTTTGAAATGACTAGACAATTAAGGAGGTATTCCAATGACCGCAACAGCCCATGTCGCAACGACGACTCGACTTGCCGCAAGCGCGAATTCATCGAAAGTCCACGCCCGTTCACAGGGTTTTCCATGAGTCGGGATTTATGAAATTCTCTTGCGCTCAAATTCTTTTCTCTCCATGCTTGTCTATGCAAGTCGCACGAACGAATGAACGTCCCCACGGGTCCACGGTACCAACCGACAAAGGAGCATGGTCATGCAGGCGAAGTACACCCGGCTGGCAAAAGCGCTGATTGGCGCAGCACTCGGCGTCACGCTGCTTGGAAGCGGCAGTGCCGGCGCGAAGGAATGGAAAAGCGTGACGATCGCGCTCGACGGCAGCTATGCGCCCTGGAACCTGACCTTGCCGGGCGGCAAGCTTGGCGGCTTCGAACCCGAACTCGTCGAAAACCTGTGCGCGCGCGCACAAATCCAGTGCAAGCTCGTCGCCCAGGACTGGGACGGCATGATTCCGGGCCTGCAGGCGGGCAAGTTCGATGTCCTGATGGATGCGATCTCGATCACGCCGGATCGCGAGAAAATCATTGCATTCTCGAAGCCCTATGCGGCCACCCCGGCCACCTTCGCCGTCTCCGATCCGAAGATCCTGCCCAAGGGCGGCCCGAACACGACGCCTCTGAAGCTCGACGCCGACTCGCGCAGCAACGCGCCCGCCATCGAGTCGATGCGCAAGGCGCTGAAGGGCAAGACGATCGGCATCCAGTCGGGCACGGTGTACACCGGCTTCATCAACGCCAACTTCAAGGACGTCGCGTCGGTGCGCGTGTACAAGACCGCGCCCGAACGTGATCTCGATCTCACGAACGGCCGCATCGACGCCACGTTCGACGACGTGACCTACTACACCGCCAACGCCGACAAGTCGCCCGTGGTGATCGCCGGCACGATGATTGCCGGTCCGATCTGGGGACCGGGCGAAGGTCTCGCGTTCCGCAAACAGGACGCCGACCTGAAGGCGAAGTTCGACAGCGCGATCACGGCGGCACTCGCCGACGGCACCGTGAAGAAGCTCGCACTGAAGTGGTTCAAGACCGACGTGACGCCGTAAGCATCGCACCCTGGCGGCGCGCGCCGCGCCTGACGCGCGCCTTCGCTTCCCGACCCGCCTGGATCCCTGCCATGTCTCTGTTATCGATATTCAACACACTCGGCCTCGGTCCGGACGGCTGGGGTAGCGTTCTGCTCCTCGGCGCGTTGATGACCGTCGTGCTCACGCTCGCCGCATTGGCAATCGGCGCCGTGTTCGGTGCGCTCATTGCCGCGGCAAAACTCTCGCGCTTGCGCGTGCTGCGCGTTTTCGGCGACTTCTACACGACCGTCTTTCGCGGCGTGCCCGAATTGCTCGTCATCTATCTGTTCTACTTCGGCGGCTCTTCCCTGGTCACCACCGTCGGCCAGTGGTTCGGCGCCGACGGATTCGTCGGCGTGCCGCCCTTCGCCGTCGGCGCGTTCGCGGTCGGCATGATTTCGGGCGCTTATCAGGCCGAGGTCTATCGCTCTGCCGTGCTCGCCGTTGCACGCGGCGAACTCGAAGCCGCTCGCGCGATAGGCATGCCGACGCTCACGCTGTTTCGCCGGATTCTGATCCCGCAGGTGCTGCGCTACGCGCTGCCCGGCATCGGCAACGTCTGGCAACTGAGCCTCAAGGACTCCGCGCTGATTTCGGTCACCGGGCTCGCCGAGTTGCTGCGGGCGAGCCAGATCGCCGCGGGCTCGACGCACCAATACTTCCTCTTCTTCGTCGTCGGCGGTCTGCTCTATCTCGCCATGACGGGTGTGTCGAACCGTGTCTTCGGTCGCGCCGAAGCGGTCGTCGGCCGCTCGTTCAAGCGCAACTTCGCGCGCAACTGATCGGGGAGCGCACACTCATGCATATCGATTTCGCGTTCCTGCTCGACACGATGCGCCAGCTCATCGGCGCCGTGCCGACGACGCTCGGCCTTTTCTTCGCGTCGCTCGTGCTGGGCGGCTTGCTCTCGCTCGTGATCGTCACGATGCGCGTCTCGCCGCACTGGCTGCCGAACCGTTTTGCGCGCGCCTACATTCTCGTGTTTCGCGGCTCGCCGTTGCTGATCCAGATGTTCCTCGTCTATTACGGCCTTGGGCAGTTCGGCGTGATTCGCGAAAGCTTTCTGTGGCCCGTGTTGCGCGAACCCTATGTCTGCGCGGTCCTCTCGCTCGCGTTGTGCACGGCGGGATACACGGCCGAGATCATCCGCGGCGGCCTCATGGCGGTGCCCGTCGGGCAGATCGAAGCCGGCTACTCGATCGGCCTTTCCGGCTTCGCCCTGCTGCGCCGCGTGATCGGCCCGATCGCGCTGCGTCAGTGCCTGCCCGCGTATTCGACCGAAGCCGTGCTGCTCGTCAAGTCGACGGCGCTGGCTAGCCTTGTCACCGTTTGGGAAGTGACGGGGGTCGCGCAGCAGATCATTCAGCAGACCTATCGCACCACCGAGGTATTCACGTGCGCCGCGCTGATCTACCTGTTCCTGAACTTCGTGGTCGTGCGCGTGATCGGCTTCGTCGAGCAACGGCTGTCGCGCCACCTGCGCGCGGCGCCGCCCGCCCCGCGCAAACCCGCCGCGCCGCTCGAAGCCACGCGTGCCGCGTCGTGACCCGCCGCCCTACCTGGAGAGATTGATGAATACGTCAGCACCCATTGCGCTGTCGGTGCGCAACATCCACAAGTCGTTCGGTGACCATCACGTGCTCAAGGGCATTTCGCTCGACGCGCACGAGGGCGACGTCATTTCGATTCTCGGCGCGAGCGGTTCGGGCAAGAGCACGTTCCTGCGCTGCCTGAATCTGCTGGAGACGCCGGACGACGGCTCGGTCGCGCTCGCGGGCGAGGAACTCAAGATGAAGCGCCGCAGCGACGGCAAGCTGCAACCGGGCGACCGCCGTCAGGTCGACCGTGTGCGCTCGCAACTCGGCATGGTGTTTCAGAACTTCAACTTGTGGTCGCACATGACCGTGCTGGAGAACCTGATCGAAGGCCCCATGCGCGTGCTCAAGCGCAGCCGCGCCGAGGCGGTCGAAGAAGCCGAGGCGCTGCTCGCCAAGGTCGGCCTTGCCGACAAGCGCGGCCACTACCCCGCACACCTGTCGGGCGGCCAGCAGCAGCGCGTGGCGATTGCACGCGCGCTCGCGATGCATCCGAAGGTGATGCTGTTCGACGAGCCCACCTCGGCGCTCGACCCCGAGCTGGTCGGCGAAGTGCTGCGCGTGATGCGCACGCTCGCCGACGAAGGCCGCACGATGCTCGTCGTCACGCACGAGATGGGCTTCGCACGCCACGTTTCGAATCGCGTGATGTTCCTGCACCAGGGCCAGGTGGATTCGGACGGCACGCCGGACGAGGTATTCGGCGAACTGAAGTCGGACCGCTTCCGCCAGTTCGTGTCGAGCCACCAGGATCGCAACGCTCACTAAACCCGCACCACGCACTCCCATGGCCATCACCCGTACCCAGAATCCACTCGACTGGCGCGCGATCGCTAGCGTCGCCGCAGGCGAGCCGCTGATCCTCGGCGCCGATGCGCAGGCGAACATTCGCAGCGCCCGTGTGCTCGTCGAACAGATCGTCGCGCGCAGCATCCGCGCGTATGGCGTGAACACGGGCGTGGGCGCGCTGTGCGATGTGATCGTCTCGCAAGACGAACAGCACGACCTGTCGCACAACATCCTCATGAGCCACGCAGTGGGCGTGGGCGAGCCGCTAGGGGCAGACGAGACGCGCGCGATCATGGCTGCGGCCATCAATAACTTCGCGCATGGACACTCGGGTGTGCGCCTCGAAGTCGTCGAGCGTCTCGCCACGCTGCTGGAGGCGAATTGCCTGCCGGAGGTGCCCGCGTTCGGTTCCGTCGGCTATCTGAGCCATATGGCGCACATCGCGCTCGTTTGCGTGGGCGCGGGACACGTGCGCTGGAACGGCGAGCGCGTGAGCGGCGCTCAGGCCCTGCAGCGGCTCGGCTTGCAGCCCCTGTCGCTCCAAGCGAAGGAGGGATTGAGCCTCGTGAACGGCACGCCGTGCGTGACCGGGCTCGCTGCGCTCGCGCTTCACCGCGCGGAGCGCTTGCTCGACTGGGCGGACGTCGTCGCCGCAATGAGCTTCGAGAATCTGGGCGGGCAGATCGCGGCGTTCGACACCCGTTCACTTGCATTTCGTGTGTCGCCGGGCCTCGCCCACGTGGGCGAGCGTCTGCGCGCGGCGCTCGCCGGTAGCGCGCTGCTCGAAATTTCGCTCGGGCGGCGCACCCAGGACCCGCTCAGCGTCCGCACGATACCGCACGTGCACGGCGCCGCGCGAGACACGTTCGCGGCAACGGCCGAAGTCGTGAACCGCGAGCTTGCCTCGGTGACGGACAATCCGATCGTTGCGGGCACGCCGGAGTCGCCCCGGGTGTACTCGCAGGCGCATGCGGTCGGCGCCTCGATCGCACTCGCCATGGACAGCCTCGCAACCGCGATTGCGCAGGTCGCGGCGATGGCCGAACGCCGCCTCGACCGTCTGGTCAACCCGCTCGTGAGCGGCCTGCCGGCCTTCCTCGCGCACGCATGCGGCACGCGTTCGGGCTTCATGATTGCGCAGTACACGGCCGCATCGCTCGTCGCGCAGAACCGCCGTGAAGCCGCTCCCGCGAGTCTCGACGGCGGCGTGACATCGGGGCTGCAGGAAGACCATTTGTGCCATGCGACGCCGGCCGCGCTAAAGGCGCTCGCGGTCATCGAGAACAGCAACCGCATCCTCGGCATCGAACTGCTCGCCGCGGCACAAGCCTACGATCTGCAGCCGCTCGACGCGGCGCGCGCGCCCTATACGGACGCGATCTACGCCAGCGTGCGCGCCACGCTGCCGACCTATCGCGACGACCGCCCGCTTTCCGACGACATGACTTTCGCGTTTCGCCTCGTTGCCGACGGCGCCCCTCCGCCACTTCCCGGCACGGCACGAGACGACGCCAGGACCGTCTCGCGGGAACCGGCGCTGGACATGCCGCCAAGCGCGCGCAGTACGGCGGCCCCGGCGAGCCGCGCGGTTCCCGGCACGGTCGGCGTCTGAAGCGAGGTCAGGTATGAACGCGCCATCTTCGCTGATCGACAACTCGACGCAGTCCGCGACAGCGCATAAGGTCGCTCCAGCGTATGAGCAGATCAAGCGCTACGTGGTCGATCGAATCACGGACGGGACCTGGAAGCCCGGTGAGGCCATTCCGTCGGAGACAGAGCTCGTCAAGGAATTCGGCGTCGCGCGAATGACCGTATCGCGCGCGCTGCGCGAACTGTCGGCCGAGCATGTGCTCAGACGCGTTCAGGGCGCGGGAACGTTCGTCGCCTCGCGCGACGTCGAATCGACCGTCCTCGAGGTTCGCAACATCGCCGACGAAATCGCCGCGCGCGGTCACCGGCACAGCGCGCGGGTGCTGACGCTGGGCGCGAGCTCGAACGATCAGGCGATGGCCGCGCTCGAGCTCGGCTGCGGTTCCGTGTTCCATTCGCGTATCGTCCACTACGAGGAAGACGAAGCGATTCTGTACGAGGACCGCTACGTGAACCCCCATGTGTTTCCGGGTTATCTCGAACAGGACTTCACACGGGAAACACCGAACCACTACATGATGCGGCTCGCGCCGGTTCAACGGGCGGAGTTCCGGATCTACGCGCAAAAACCGGATGCGGATATACGACGCCATCTTGCGATGAATATTGGCGAGCCCTGCCTGCTGATGTGGCGGCGTACGTGGGTCGGCAGTGCCGTGGCGACCGCCGTCGAGCTTTGGCATCCCTCGTCGCGTTTTCATCTGGTCGGCAAAGTCTCGACATGACACGGGGTGCCACGGACCTGATGACCCAGGCGTGCACCGAGTTCAGCAAGGAAATTCGCCATCGCTGCCGCACGATGGTCTCGCCGCGCGCCGCCGCGCTCGCTACCGCGCGCACGCGCAGGACAACGGGCGCAGCCGCGAAGTCACGCATGGAACGCTGACGTCGTGCACGGTGGGACTTAGCCGGGCGCCTGGCCCAGCTTCGCACCCGCCTCGCGCGCCCGCGCGAGCACGTCGAGATTGCCCTCGCCGAAACCGTGGTGGCCGCTGCGCTGCACGACTTCGAAAAAGATCTCGCCGGGATGGCGTTTGGCAAAGGTCTGGAAAAAGAGCCGCGGCACGCCGTCTTCGCCAATCTCGCCATCGATCAGCACATGGCGCTTGCGCAGCGCTTCCAGATCCACGCCGTGGCCTGGCAAACGCGCATCCACGGTGTCGTAGTAAGCGGGCGGCGGTTCGACGAACTCCACGCCATTGGCCTTGAGCGCATCGACGCTCGCGAGGATGTCGTTGCTCGCCAGCGCGATGTGCTGCACGCCTTCGCCGGGATGCTCGGGCAGATAGTCGTGCAATAGCTGCGTGCGCCGCGTGCCTTCCTCATAAACAGGAATGCGCAGTTCGCCATCGGGCGACACCATCACGCGGGACTCCTCTGACACGTGCCAGTTCGCGTTGATTTCGTGGATCTCGCGGAAATGCAGCAGGTCGCGATAGAAGTCGAGCCATTCGGCAATGCGCCCCGCCCCCACCGTTTGCGTGAGATGGTCGACGCGCGTGAGGCCGGTGCCGCCGTGATCGAGATCGGTATGCGCCGTGGCGACGTCGATGGGCCGGAAGTCGATGTCGAAGATCGAAATGTCGCCCACGCCGCCGCGCTGGCCGCCGCGGCCGCGCCAGCGGTCGATGAAATAGAGGTGCGAGTCGCCGATACCCTGGATCGCGGGAATGTGCAGCTCCGCGGGACCGAGACGCTCGCCTTCGAACGCCCACGCGCCGAGCGAGATGGCGTGCTCGAAGGCGCGCCTGGCATTGTCGACGCGCACGCCGATCGCGCAGACGCCCATGCCGTACTCCTGCGCGTAACGCGCGGCGAACGAGTCGGGCTCGGCGTTCAGCAGGAAATTCATCTCGCCCTGGCGGTAGAGCGTGACCGCCTTGCTCACGTGGCGTGCGATCGCCTTGAAGCCGAACTGCTCGAAACGGCGGCCGAGATCGGCGGGTTCGGGCGCGGCGAACTCGACGAACTCGAGTCCCGCCATGCCGAGCGGATTGTCCGCCTGCGGCGGAGGATTAGAGGGGCTGGACATGCAGTGGGCTCCTGACGCAAGCGCTGAAACGGACACCTCGCCGCCCCGTCGCGACTTCGAGGCCGCGAATCTGGCATATGAGGCAGGCCGATTTTAACCATTTCGTTCATTTTGACGAAGACCGCCGTGCGCGGTCGGTCCACGCGCCATCTCGGTGCAAACCCGCAAAGCGTTCGATAATCGCACGCGCTTGGGCGATAATCGCGCAAAACAGCGCCACCACGCATTGTCGGACCGCGAGGGCCGCCCTATGCTGCGTCTCACGTTTAGCGCGCATCCTGAATACTGCAGCAGCATGGCACATGCGCAACAGTCTGGAGACAACTGATGACCCCAAGCCTCGACACCACCGGCGACGCCGCCCCTTTCGCCCCGTCGCGCAGCCAGGCCCGCAAGGCGGCGCTCGGCAGCTTCGTCGGCGCGGTCGTCGACTGGTACGACTTCCTGCTCTACGGCATCGTCGCCGCGCTGGTGTTCAACGTGGCTTTCTTCCCGCAGGTCGGCAGGACCATGGGCACGCTCGCCGCGTTCGCGACCTTCGGCGTGGGCTTCCTCTTCAGGCCGCTCGGCGGCGTCGTGTTCGGCCACTTCGGCGACCGGCTCGGCCGCAAACGCATGCTCGTTCTGACCGTCATGATGATGGGCCTTTCCACCGTGGCCATCGGTCTCTTGCCGACCTTTGCGACCATCGGCTGGTGGGCGCCCGTGCTGCTCGTCACGATGCGCGCGCTGCAAGGCTTCGCCGTGGGCGGCGAATGGGGCGGCGCGGCGCTGATGGCCGTGGAGAGCGCGCCGCGCGGCAAGAAGGCGTTCTATAGCAGCGGCGTGCAGGTGGGCTACGGCGTGGGCCTCGTGCTCGCCACCGGCCTCGTGGCGCTCCTGAGCCACCTGCTCGGCGACGCGGCGTTCCGTTCGTGGGGCTGGCGTCTGCCGTTCCTCTTCAGCGTGGTGCTGGTGCTCGTCGGCCTGTGGGTGCGCTCGAGCATGGACGAGTCGCGCGAGTTCGTCGAGAAAGTCGAGCACGGTCATCGCAAGCTCAAGATGCCGGTGCTCGAAGCGCTCACGCGTCACCCGAAGGCCTTCCTGTACATCATCGCGCTGCGCCTTGCCGAACTCTTCACGATGTATATCGTGACCGCCTTCGCGCTGAGCTATTCGACCACCAACCTCGGCATGTCGCGCGATCTCTTTCTCGGCATCGGCCTGTTCGTCGGCGCGCTCTCCTGCGTGACGATCCCCTGCTTCGCGTGGCTCGCCGATCGCCTCGGGCTGCGCCGCATCTATCTGATCGGCGCGTTCATCGGTCTCCTGAGCGCCGTGCCGTTCTTCCTCGCGCTCGAAGCGCGGGCCACGATCTGGATCGTGATCTTCTCCGTGATGCTCGCGAACATCGCCCACGACATGGTCGTGAGCGTGCAGCAGCCGCTCTTCACCGAGCTGTTCGGCGCGGAGTACCGCTACAGCGGCGCGGGCGTGGGCTACCAGTTCGCGAGCGTGGTGGGCGGCGGCTTCACACCGTTCATCGCCGTGGCGCTGGTGGGCTTCGGCGGCGGTTCGTGGCACCTCGTTGCCGCGTACCTCGCGATTGGCTGCCTGATCTCGCTGATCGTGGCGGCGCGCATGAAGCCGGAGTGAGCAAGAGCCGATCGTTCGCACGCAAGCCGCAGGCGTTTCGCGCTTGCGGCTTTTTCCATTGTTTTGGCCACCGTGCAGCACAGGGCCTTGCGCGCCGATGAAAAAACCGCCACTGGACCGGCGCGACTGGATCGCCGGGCTCGAAAAAGGCCTCGCGATTCTCGAAGCCTTCGACAGCGAGCACGCGCGCATGACGCCCACCCAGGCGGCCGAGCGCACCGGCCTCTCGCGCACCGCCGCGCGCCGCTATCTGCTCACGCTCGAATCGCTGGGCTATGTGTACACGGACGGCCGGCTGTACGGCCTTACGCCGCGCGTGCTGCGGGTAGGCTGGTCTTACTTCGATTCGGCGCGTCTGCCGCGCACCGTGCAGCCCTATCTGCAGCAGCTGAGCGCGACGCTCAACGAGTCGGCCTATGTGAGCGTGCTCGACGGCTGGGACCTCGTCGTGATCGCGCGCAATGGCGTGTCGCGCGTCATGACGACTGGCTTCGTACTCGGCGCGCGCGTGCCCGCGCCGCTCATCTCGCCGGGCGTGGTGCTGCTCGCGCACGAGGCCGATCAAAGCGCAGTTTCAGCGTGGCTCGATACGGTCGAGCTGTCGCCCTTCACGCCGCATACGATCACGAGCGGCGCGCGCCTGCGCGAGAAAATCGAGCGCGCACGCGTGGACGGCTACGCGCTCATCGAGCAGCAGTTGCAGGTGGGCGTGCGCGGCATTGCCGTGCCGCTCAGGAATCGCAGCGGCGAAGTCGTCGCCGCGCTCAGCACCAACATGCCGATGGGCGAGGAAAGTCCCGAGGCCGCCCTTCAGCGCGTTCTGCCGCATCTGCAGGAAAGCGCGCTCGCCATGCTCAACGTGCTTTAACGCTACGTATGAGCAACGGCTCACGAGCGCGTGAGCGCCGCATGGTCGGCCGCCATGCGCGCGTTGCCGGTCACGGCGAGTCCCGCTGTGGCGAGTGTTTCGCGCGCATGTCCGCGGATGTCGTCGACGGCGTATTGCGCGTCGGCGTTGCGCACCCAGGCGCGCACCAGCAAGCGCGCGCCGCCGCTGGACGGGTAGCTGTCCACGGCGACCGTCGGCGCGAGCGTCGTGCCGTTCTGCACGCGCGGTTCGGCGGAAACCATCTCCTTGAGCTTGCCGATGGCGGCGTCCACCTGGTCGCGCCGCGCGAGATCGACCGTGACGTCGATACGCTGCGTGCCGCCGCTGCTGTAGTTGATGACGGGATTGCTCCAGATCTGGCTGTTCGGCACGAAGACGACGTTGCCGTCGCCGCGCTCGATGCGCGTCGTGAACAGGCCCACTTCGCACACGATGCCCGCCGCGGCGCCGCTGCCTTCGATCACGTCGCCCGCGCGAAACGGGCGCAGCATCAGCAGCATGATGCCGGCAGCGATGTTTTGCAGCGTGCCTTGCAATGCGAGGCCAATGGCGAGACCGGCGGCGCCCAGCGCGGCGAGCACGCTAGCCGTGGCGATGCCCACCTCGCTGAGCGCGGCAACGAGCGCAATGACGCGCACGGTCCATGCCGCCATACCTGCGAGCATCGGTGCGAGCGTGGGATCGGCGTGCGAGTGCGCGAGCATGCTCGCGAATACGTGCGCCACGCGATTGGAAACCCACCACCCAACCACCAGTATCAGCACGGCGACGATCACATTCATCACGTCGTGTGTCATCGTGGCGAGCAGCGAGGGTTGCAGATGGAAAAGGCGGTTGAGGAAATCGTCCATGATCGGGGATCAGATGGTTGCGATGGGGGCGAGATGCGCGCATGGCGCACCCCACAGGACTGCGCAGCAGTCCGCATGCCCGTAAGCTTTGAAAGTCTCGACTTCCACGCCCCATCGATCCGGCACCATTGCGGCGCGGAGATGCCGCCGCTGCTTGCGCCCGCAACGATCTCCTCGCCCTGCGACGCTAGAAGTCCACTGCGTCGCGAATGATCGGGCACGTCATGCAATGGCCGCCGCCGCGCCCGCGCCCCAGTTCCGCGCCCACGATCGTCACGACCTCGATGCCGGCCTTGCGCAGCAGCGTGTTCGTATAGGTGTTGCGGTCGTAAGCGAAGACCACGCCGGGCGAGGTGCAAACGAGGTTCGCGCCGCTGTCCCATTGTGTGCGTTCACGCTGGTAGTCGTTGCCGCCCGCTTCCACCACACGCATTTTCTTGATGCCGAGCGCCGCGCTCACCACCTCGACAAAGGACTTTTTCTCCTGACGCAGCTCCACACCCGCCGGTTGATCGCTGGGCCGGTACGTGAAGGTGCGCGTGCGTGCGAGGAAATCCGGCGCGATCAGCACGCAGTCGCGATCGGCAAAGGTGAAGACCGTATCGAGGTGCATGGCCGCGCGAATTTTCGGCATCGCCGCCACGATCACCTGCTCGGCGGCGCCCTTCTTGAAGAGTGTGGCGGCGAGCTGGCTGATCGCCTGGCGCGAGGTGCGCTCGCTCATGCCGATCAGCACGGTCTTGTTGCCGATGGGCATGACATCGCCGCCTTCGAGCGTCGCCATGCCGTGGTCCTGCGTGGGGTCGCCCCACCACACATTGACCTTGCCCGCGAAATCCGGATGAAACTGGTAAATCGCCGCGGCTAGAATCGTTTCCTCGTGCCGCGCGGGCCAGTACAGCGGATTGAGCGTCACGCCGCCGTAAATCCAGCAAGTGGTGTCGCGCGTGTAGATCGTGTTCGGCAGCGGCGGCAGCAGATATTCGGTGGACCCGGCCGCTTCGCGCACGACCTTGAGCGCCGCGCCGCCATGCGATTCGGGGAAATCGTGGATCGAAAGGCCGCCGAGCAAGGTCTCGGCCAGCTTGCGATCCTCGAGCTCTTCCAGATAGCTGCGCAGTTCGTCGATGAACCCCAGCCCGACCTGGTTCGGCACGATCTGGTTGTCGAGAATCCACTTCTTGCCTTCTGGCACGGCAACGGTTTCGGCGAGCAGGTTGTGCATTTCCACGACCTCGACGCCGCGGTCGCGCATCTTCGTGACGAAGTCGAAATGGTCGCGCTTCGCGTTGTCGACCCACAGCACGTCGTCGAACAGCAGCTCGTCGCAATTGCTCGGCGTGAGACGCGAGTGCGCCATGCCGGGCGCACACACCATCACCTTGCGCAGTTGCCCGACCTCCGAGTACACGCCAAGCGCGCTCCCTTCCTTCGCCTTGCCCTTGCCGCCCTTCGCGGCTTTCTCCGCCTTTTCTACCTTTTCGCCCCTTTCACTCTTGCCACCGCCCTTCGCCTTGGACATATCGATCTCCGCTCGTTCTCGTTAGACCGCCATGGTGCCCGTGGCCAGCGCAACGACGCCTACGATGGCCGCTACGGCCGCCACGATGAAAATGACCCAGTCGCTCGTACGCTGGAAAACCTTCAGCTTGCGCTCGCGCCGCGCGAGGAAATACAGCACCGTGCCAGGCGCGTAAAGAATCGCCGATAGCAGGATGAACTTGAGACCGCCGGCCAGGATCATGAACAACGTGTAGATCACGGCGACCGTGGCCAGCGCGAGATCGCGCCTGCGCTCCTCGGGCCGCACCTCGTAGCTCTCGCCGCGGTTCGAGACCATGAACCCATAGGCGGCGACGAACAGATACGGAATCAGCGACATCGAACTCGTGAGGTTGAGCATCAGCGAGAACGCATCGCGTGAGAAATACGTGCTCGCGACCAGCAGCTGCACGACGATATTGGTGATCCAGAGCGCATTGGCCGGCACGTTGTTGGCGTTTTCGCGCGCGAACACGGCCGGCATGTCCTGATTGCGCGCCGCCGCGAACATCACCTCCGCGCAGATCAGCGACCACGCCAGATACGCACCGAGCACGGAAACGATCAGGCCGATGCTCACGAAAATCCCGCCCCACGGACCGACCACGCTTTCGAGCACGGCCGCCATGGAGGGCTGGCGCATGCCAGCCACGTCCGCGCGCGGCAGCACGGCGAAAGGCAGCATGGAAACGAGCACCATGAGCGTGGTCACGCCGGCGAAGCCGAAGATCGTTGCACGACCCACGTCCGTGCGCTCCTTCGCATAGCGCGAATACACGCTCGCCCCTTCGATGCCGATGAACACGAACACGGTGACGAACATCGTCGCGCGAATCTGCTGGATGAGGCCGCCCTCTTGCGCGGCGGACTGGATATTCAGGTGGAAGGTCCCGTACTTGAAGACGAACAGGAGGATGACGATGAACACCACGATCGGAATGACCTTGGCGAATGTCACGACAGTGTTGATGAATGCGGCCTGCTTCACGCCGCGCAGAATGAGGAAGTGAAACAGCCAGATGCCGATCGACGCGACGACGATGGCCGTGACCGTGTTGCCGTCGCCGAAAATCGGGAAGAACGCGCCCAGCGTGGACTTGATCAGCACCCAGTACGAAACGTTGCCGATGCAACTGCCGATCCAGTAACCGAACGCCGAGAGGAAGCCGGGGTAATCGCCAAAGCCCTCTTTCGCATAGACGAACACACCGGCGTCGAGTTTCGGCTTGCGCTCCGCGAGCGCCTGAAACACGCGTGCGAGCGTATACATGCCCACGCCCGCCACGAGCCACGCAATCGCCGCGCCGACCGGCCCCGTTGCATTGGCGAAGGTCCGCGGCAGAGAAAAAATCCCGGCGCCCACCATGCCCCCGACTACCATCGCGGTCAACTGCACGCGACTCATCTTCTGCTCGGTATCGGCCATCGGTTTCCTCGCTTTTTGTTTGGAACTGCGCTTTATCGGGCGGCCGGCGCACCGCTGCGCCGCCGTTCAGGCTTCGGGCGCCTGCAGGGTCACCGCGTCACGCGCACCGAGTTGTTGCCCATCAGCACACGCACACGATCACCGGGGACGAATTGCTGATCCGCGTCCTGGACCACCGACATCAGTTGTCCCGAATCCAGACGCACGACGATTTCAAGGCCTTGCCGCTGCGTGACGCGCTGCTCCACGGCATTGCCCGCCGCGCCGCCCAGCACGGCGCCGCCGATGCCCGCTGCAACAGCGCCGGTGCCGCGCCCGATGTTGCTGCCTGCCGCGATGCCGCCAAGCGCGCCGCCGGTGATCGCGCCGATGCCCGTTGGGCCCGGCTGGATCGTGACGGGCCGAACCGATTCGACCGCACCGAGTTCGACCACGAACACCTGCTGCGCCTGGGCTGGCGTGAAGACAGAGCCAGAAGTCGGCGCCTCACAGCCGGAAAGCGCGAGCGAAGCAACTGCGGAGCCAAGAAGTGTTGCTGCGAGATATCGCATGAGATTTCCCCTAATGCGGCGCATTGCGGATTCGCTAATTCATTCGACCTGTTTGCTAACGATTACACATAGGGTCATTAGCGAACATTCAACCAATACGTTCCCGGTCATTCTCCTTTTGCTTTCCATCCTCCGGACACCTGACGAACATTATGGAATACGATTCGCACATGATGTATTCAACGTGACATTCGTTCGAGAATAGTTCATCGATTCAATGTGGCGCGCATTTTTTATCCGCGATTTCCCGCGCTTGCATTACGACCGGTCAAAGATCAGAAAAAGGCTCGAACATGAAATCGACGGATGACCAGAAATTGTCGCTGCCGGTCCTGACGGCCATGGTCGTGGGCTCCATGGTCGGCGCCGGCATCTATTCGCTGCCGCGCAACTTCGCGCTCGAAGCGGGCCCAATGGCCGCCGTCATCTCATGGTGCATTGCGGGAGGCGGCATGTATATGCTGGCCCGCGTCTTCCAGCTTCTCGCCGAAATCCGGCCCGACCTCGACTCCGGCATCTTTGCTTATGCACGTGACGGCTTCGGCGGCTACGCCGGCTTTCTCTCCGCGTTCGGCTACTGGATGGCCGGTTGCTTCGGCAATGTCTCTTATTGGGTGCTGATCAAATCCACGCTCGGCGCATTCGTGCCGGCGTTTGGAAACGGCAATACACCGATTGCCATTGCCGTTTCGTCCGTCGGCATATGGGCATTTCACTGGATGCTGTTGCGCGGCATTCAGCAGGCCACGCTCATCAATGCGATTCTTACTGTCGTCAAGATCCTGCCCATTTTCGTTTTTATCGGCATTTTGAGCGTCTATGCGAGTGCGGAGCCGTTCACGGACAATCTCGCGGAAAGCGCTCGAGGGCTCGCCCCGCAGGTCAAAGGGACCATGCTCGTGACGGTATTCGTGTTTCTCGGCATCGAAGGCGCAAGCGTCTATTCGCGCTACGCGAAGAAGCGCTCGGACGTGGGCGCGGCAACGGTACTCGGCTTCGCCTTCGTGCTGTTGCTGCTCGTGCTCGTGACGCTGCTGCCCTATGCGCATCTCCCGCGCGTGGATATCGCCGTCATGCGGCAACCTTCGATGGCGTCGGTGCTTGGCGCCGTGATCGGCTCGCCTGGCGTCGTGTTCATCGGCGGCGCACTGATCGTCTCCGTTCTCGGCGCCTACCTCGCGTGGTCGCTGATCTGTGCGGAAGTGCTGTATGCGAGCGCGAAAGCGGACGCCATGCCAGCCATCTTCGCGCGCCGCAACGCCCGGCAGCTTCCCACCGCCGCGATCTGGCTCACGAGCGGCGTGGTACAGGCCTTCGTCATCAGCACCTACTGGTCCACCGACGCCTTCTCGCTCATGCTGCGCCTCACGAGCGCGATGGCACTCATCCCCTACTTCTTCGTGGCGACCTTCGGGCTCAAGGCCATCCGCGCACTGCCGCAAGCGGCCATGAGCGCGCGAACGCGCACACTGCGCTATGCCACAGCGGGCATCGCCACGATTTATACACTGTTCCTGCTTTACGCTTGCGGGCTGGAACTGCTCGTCATGTCCGCACTGCTCTATGGACCCGGCAGCCTGCTGTACATGTGGGCGCGTCGCGAGCGTGGCGAGGCGCTATTTTCGCGGCCCGAGTGGTGCGCGTTTCTCGTGGTGATGGGCGGCGGACTCGCCGCGATCGTCGGGCTGAGCACCCCGGCGTGGCGTTAGCCGCGCGCCACGGCGCCTGCCCGCATCCATCGGCCTCGTGACTGCGTTTCGCCTCACCGCTGCCATCCAAACGTTCCAAAGTTCGACAGCGAGGAACCATGCCTATCAGCTACGCGCTCCGCAAGGCGCGGCTCGCAGCGGTCGAGCAGCGCACGATGAAGGTTTCCATTTACGTCGTGTGCCTCGGTTTCGCGGCCAACGTCGGCTATGGCTTCTTCGTGCAATCCGATACGCTGCTGCTCACCGCCATTTTCTATCTGCTCAATCTCGCGAGTTCCGCGCTTGGATTGCTCGTGGCCACCGTGGTGAGCCGGCCCGCGACGACTCGCTTCGAATACGGGTATTGGTTCCTCGAGCCGCTCGTGAACGGCATAAACGGGCTCATGATGCTGCTCGTTTGCGTATATGGCTTCGTGAACGGGATCGAGGGGATACGTTCGGGCGGCCACGTGGTGAATGCGCAAGGCGTCATGCTGATCAGCGCCGCGAGTTGCGTGATCAGCTTTGCCATGGTGGTCTATAAAAAGCGCGCGGCCGCGCAGATCAATTCCAAGCTGCTCAAAACCGACGGCTGGAAATGGATCATGAAATTCTCGTTCAGCGCAGCCACACTGCTCGGCTTTTTCGTGTATTCGATATTGCCCGAAAGCTTTCACTATCTATGGGCGCGCTATGTCGACAGTGCAATGACCGCGGGCCTCTCACTGATTTTTTTCTTTGCGCCAGTGAAGATCGTGAGCACGAGCTTTGCTGAATTGCTGCACATGAGCCCCGAAGAGAACAATCCGCGTTCGGAGATCGAGATGGCGCTTTCGAAGCTCGAACGCGAACTTGGCATTCTGCGCCATCACACACACGTCATCCAGGCGGGCCGGCGTAATTTTGTCGAAGTCAGCGTGCTCGTCGGCGCAACGTCCACGCTAAGCGATCTCGCCTCGCAGGACGAATTGCGCGAACGCATCTGGGAAACGCTCAGCGCGAATCCGCTGGAAAGCCGGCTCATTGTGCAGATTACCGCGGACCCGCGCTGGGAAGACGGACGCCAGCCTGGATAACGCGCGCCTCACCTGAGCGCGCTCGAAGAAGGCGAGTATTCCAGCGGCGTGTCCGGCTCCATCCTGGCGGCCATCGGAAACTTTGTCATCCGAACACGTCAGCGCGGCGACTGGGAACGGTCGATCGCTCCCGGCTGCGGTGGAACCGGGCCGACTGCAAAGCGCGGTGCCGCGTTCGCCACCAGAATCAGGGCGGCACCGGCCAGGCCGCTCGATACGTGCTTCAGCGCATGCCCCGCGATCACATGGCGAGTGAGCTCCCACACCTGCCAGTCAAGGCTCTCAAAGATCTTGGCCAGCCCGTAGAAAACGATCACCATCGTCCAGCCGAATACGCTGTCCACCTTGCGCGTAAGCGTCAAGCCGACGATGAACATGAGCCCGCCGAACTGCAGGATCGCGTACGGCCACAGGCTGTTGAGTGCGAGCCAGTACTCGATCGTGCCTAGCGATACCGCAACCAGGATTAGCAACGGCACCCAGCCTACGCGCTGCCCGGTGTTCGACGTCCAGACCATCGCCAGTATGCCGGCGAAGACGATCGTCATCGGCAGGCGATCCCAGACGAGCGTCGCGTCGGAAGGTGCCCAGTGATAGTAGGCCGACCCGATTGCGGTCAGCACGAGCCCGAATCCGGCGACTACCATGCCGGGGAATTTTGGCGGCTGCCGCGACGCATTGCGCTTCGCCCAACTGAGGCAGGCGATCCCTGCCGCCAGGATGACGAGATTCGACAGCACGTCCGCGGCATGCGGTATCAAACCCAGCGCGCGTTGGTCGGCGAAGTGGTGATACGACGCCGCCTGCGCCAGCGGCCATACCAGCTGCAACACCGTACCCACCACGAAGAGCATGATGCTGCCGAGCAGCAATCGGGTCATGTTCACGGTGCTCGTCTCCGGGTATGACGCAACACTCAACAGGTGCCGGTGCTCCACGAGTACGTCTGACCAGCCGGTGGCCACGGCGGCCCCATGCGAGCTTGCGCACCCTGCCCGTATCATCGGACAAACCGGGCTCAGTAACAAGGTCGGCCGACCCGGTGTCTGGATGCTGTCGATTCTTCCAGTCGAGTTGCTGTTGCAGGCGTCGGCTTACGGCTCGACGTAATCATCTCCGGCCTGCTCCAGTTCCCTCAACGCTTCTGCGGGATCCTCCGGCTTCCCGGCAGCGGTCTCATGAGTGCGCCTCGGTGAATCGACAATTGGCGGAGGCATCTTGCCGATGCCCTCGTCGACGCGTTGCAGGAGATACGGGAAGAACGGATTCGATGCAATCCGGAACATCGAGTCGAGCGTCAGAATCAACGTGCCGCGTTCTCCGCGCGGCGCGAGCGTACCAAGGTTGACATTGAAGTTCTCGTCGTCGCTCGGCTCGATGCCGTAGAGTGCGTCCGTCACGGGAAATGGAATCGCGACATGCGATAAGGAAAAAATATCCGGAGGATAGTCAATTTCCAAAGGGCGAACGTGAGTTGCCACACTGCCGGCATCGACACTGCGTTCGACCGTATGAGCCGAATCCTGGGAGGCGTTGGCAATGACCGTGGTGCGATAGTTCTGCGGCCCGATGCGCAGCAGCCGTGTGAGCGCCGAATAGGACGCGACGCGCAGGAAGGTTCTGAAACTCACGCTGCGGTTCACATCGAACAACACGATTTCGCTGCCGTTTGCGGGAAGCTTGTCATACAACGACGACATGACAGCAGGGGTGCTGACCGTGAAATCGGTCACCGACTGGAACGTCAGCACGGGAGGGAGCGAATTCAACCGATTCTCACGCTCGAGCCTCGCCATCTGCTCCTGGATCGCGCGGGTAAGCAACCAGGACTGACGCGCTGCGTTCACCGGGAACGAGTTGAATTTGAAGGGGTTGAATTCCGGCACGATGCCAAGCCAGGCGGCCCGCGCGAACGCGGGCAACATCGCGGGTAGTCCCACGAGGCCCGCAAACCGCGCGTAACGCGTGACTCCGATCATCGGCGAAATGAGCACGAGCCGGGTGGGACGCGTGAGCGCGGGGTTCTCGATGGCGTCCATTGCATATTGCAGGGCAAGCGCGCCGCCGTTCGAGAAGCCTATCAGTTCCAGCGGCTTGTCCGGGCCCACGCGCCGGCGCGCTTCGCGAACCGCGAGTCGCGTTGCTGCGGCCCATTCTTGCCATGTGACATTGGTCAGTCCCGCAGGCACGGTACCGTGTCCAGGCAAACGGATGGCGATCGCGACAAAGCCCCGGTCACGATAGTTGCGCGCGATGTGCCGCAAACTGTAGGGCGAGTCCGTCATGCCGTGCAGCAGCACGACCGCTCCAACCGGCGGTCCGGGAGGTTCCAGTATGTACGAGCGGTTCCAGTCCTGAGCGAAGTGCTCCGGATAGATCGGTGAGCCTTCGTAGTATCGGTTCGACGGGACACGCTCGGATGGGTCGATCTTTTCGACGACGTTGACGCGCACATCCTCGAAAAGCCGCGACTCCTCCCGCATGTACGCACTCCAGTCGCCGGCGTCTATTGCTTCGACGGTCATCTCCCGCGGCACGTAGGTGTGCCAGACCGATAGTTGCGGGCCGCGCAGCGAAGACCATGCCCGCAAACCCAATGCGAGTAACGCGAGCACGACCAGGATCGACACGCATATTTTTATTACCTTCAGCGACGTGCGTAGCATGGGTTTTCTCTTGGAAGCAACTTCAAAACACAGAGTGACCTTGACCTTCTTCTGCTGCGTATCAATTCGACCGGATGCTTCGTGATGCGCAGCCTGGCCCTATGTCTTTAAGGCCTCTGTCACCTGCCCTGTGAGGCATTGCCCTTTCGGTCGGCGCTCAGGGACACGGGCGTATGCGAATCGGCGATATCCACCCAGCCGCCACCCATGGCCTGATACACGCTGATCACCTGGTTATAGCGCGAGGCCTGCAAGTTGGCGAGCGCAAGCTCGGCGGAGAACAGGTCGTTTTCGGATATCAGCACTTCGAGATAGCCGATCAACCCGTCTTCGAACTTGAGCCGCGAGAACCTCGCATATTCGCGCAAAGCATCGACGCGCTGCTGCTGAAGCGCGGTCTGCTCGATGGTCATTTGTGAGCTGACGAGCGCATTATTGGTGTCGTTGAACGCGCCCAGCACCGTCTGCCTGTAGACCAGTTCGGCCTGGCGCTTTTGTGCCTCGGCTGACTGCACCTGGCCACCAATCGCACCCGACGTGAAGATCGGCCCGGTGAGTCCTGCCGCGACCGACCAGAGCGAGGCGGGCCCGGAAAGGAAGTCGCCGAACGCGGTACTGACCGAACCCAGCGCCCCCGTCAGCGAGATAGTGGGATAGTAAAGCGCACGCGTGGCGCCGACATTCGCATTGGCCGCGACCAGATTCTGTTCGGCCTGCAAAATATCGGGCCGCCGCTCGAGCAATGTCGAAGGCAGATCCGCCGGAATGACAGGAAGCACCAGCTCGCTCACCGACTTGCCTCGCGCAATGGGCCCGGGATTACGTCCCAGCAGAATAGAAATGCCGTTTTCCACGATGGCGATCTGCTGTTTGATGGCCGGTATCGCGGATTGAGCCAGCTTGTACTGCGAGCGCACCTGGGACAGCTCCGTCTGGGAAACCAGGCCGTCGCGATAGCGCAACTCGAATATGCGTAATGTTTCGCCGAAGTTACTCGCCGTGGCCCGTGCGACTTCGAGTTGCCGGTCGAGCCCGCGCAGCGTGATGTAGCTGGTCGCCACGCCTGTCACCAGCGAAAGCACGACGCCCCGCTGGGCCTGTTCGCTGGCATAGACCTGCGCCTGCGCGGCTTCGGTCAGGCGTCTTACCCGGCCGAACAGGTCGATTTGCCAGGAAGCGGATAGCATGCCCTGATAAAGATTGAATACGGGATCGAGCAAGGGGGACAGCGGTGGCATCCCGACCTCGCTGGTCCGGTTGCGGCTCACGTTGGCGCCATAGCCGATCTGCGGGAGACCCTGCGAGCGCGCAGCGCGCAACAAGCCGATGAACTGGTCGATACGCGCCGCTGCGATACGCACGTCCAGATTGCCCTGCAGTGCGGTTTGAATCAGGTCGTTCAACACCGGATCGTCGAATTGCTCCCACCACGCCGTGTCCACGACTTCTTCAGCCGCGGGCAAATCGACCCGCCACGTTGCGGGCACCGCCACCTCGGGGCGACTGTAATCGGGCCCCACGCTAATGCAGCCGGCCAGGTAACTGGTAGCGGCGGCAAATATCGCAGCACGCGTCAGCGTTCTCATGACGTACTCCAGGTTCTGCTGCGACCGCGTCCCGTATGCGCAGGCGGTGCGGTCGGTTGCGCCACACACATCATGCCGCCACCGCGAGCAGGCCGCCGAGCAGCAGCGCCGCGAGCAACAGCGTCAGACAGGACACGGCCCATCCGCGTACGAACGCATCCGTACACACAGCAATTCGTGCGGCCCCCGTGCTGCCGCGTTGCAGTCCGCGCAGGAAGCCAGAGATATCTCCCACAGGCACGGACGGCACCGTCTTGCCCCATCGATTCCAGCCAATCGCGAGCGCCGCGCCAACGAGTACCGGCCAGAGTGCCGACCACAGCGCCGCGGGCGCCAGGGCCTCGGGTAGCGAGCCTGCCGGGATACGCAGATACAACACCCACGGAACGGCGAGCGAGACCACGACCATTGCCAGCCATGCCCCCCTGAACGGCCCCGGCGCGCGCGCGTTGGAATCGGTCGCGGCCACTGCACCCAGACAGCGCACGAAATGAAGCATCAGCAACGTGGTCGCGGCTGAAGACGCCGCAGCCAACGACCCGGCCAGATCGCCGCCCAGCAGGTCCTTGGCCGCGTACTTGGCCAGTGCGCCGCCCGTCAACGGCAATCCGCCCAGTCCAAGCGCGATGACCGCCGTGGGCAGCAGCACTCGTCGCAACGATCCGGCACCCGTCAACGCGACCACGCCCACGGCCACAAACAAAGTGCCTTTGACGAGCAGATGGTGCGCGGCATAGTAAGCGGCTGCCACGACGGTAGCGGGGTCGCCTGCGGCGAGCCCCATGCCGATCACGGCCATCAGGAAGCCCATCTGGCTGACGCTCGAGTACGCAAGCACGACTTTCGGCTGGGCCTGAGTGATACCGATCGCCACGCCGTAGAACGCGCCGACCATGCCCAGCGCCGCGAAAGGGATGCCAAAGTGCGGCCATGCGTCGTTGAAAGTGAATGGCAGAAAACGAACCAATGCGATCACGCTGGCCTTGACCACCGCGCCGCTGAGCACCGCCGCCGCCGGAACAGGCGCCGCGCGATAGGCGTGCGGCATCCAGACATGCAGCGGCACCATCCCGGCCTTCATGCCAAGGCCAACCAGGAGCAATAGCAGCGTGGCGTTGCGCCAGGGCGAGCCCGGCAAGGCTGCAGCCGCATCGCGAATCAGCAGGCTGCCACCAGGCGTGGCCTGTGCGAGCAGGACCAATCCTCCCAGCACGAAAGCCTCGGCCAGTAATGCAACGCCAAGATAAAGCGCGCCCGCGTATCGGGCTTCGGGCCCGTCGCCCTGGAGCACCAGCCCGCTGGCGCCGACACTCAACACCGCCAGCATCAGATAGAAGCCAATCAGGTCGGCCGTCAGGAACACGCCCACGCTGCCGGTCAAGGCCATGAGCCAGCAGACGACGAACCCATCGATATCTTCGCGACCGCGTACATATCGTGCGGCATAGATTCCGGCGAAGAGCCACAACAGCGCCGCCGTGCCGAGCAACACCGCGCCTGGCGTATCGAGCGCAAAACTGAGGGCGAACCGGCTGTGGCCGAGCATCAGGGTTTCGCTCTGATGGACGCCGACGGCCGCGGCCAGCGCGGGCAGCGCAGCGACAGCGAACCATGAAGGCAGGCGCCTGCGAACCGGCGCCGACGCACAGAGCAGCAGCATCAGCAATGGCAACCCGACGGCTGCGACGAGCAGAGCCTGGGAGACGTTCATGGCAGCCCCGCTGGCGGCATCACCGTGCGGCCAATCTGGGCCACGTCGACCGGCAGCAGCACGGCGAGGCCAAGCAGGAACGAACACGTTGCGAGGCCAAGCACGGCGAGCTGCTGGTAACGAGGCACCTGCTTTTGCGGCGACCAGCCGGGCGCAGCGGGCTCCATCGCGCGCACCACCACCATGAAAACGTAGACGCTCGTGAGCAGGCCGCCGACCAGCATGACCAGCGCCCACCACCATTGCCCGGTCGCCAGCGCCGCCGACATCAGCAGCCATTTGGCGAGAAAGCCGCCGGAAGGCGGCAAGCCGATCAACGTCGCGCCGGCCAGCGCGAAAGCGGTCAGCGTCATGGGCAGGGCGCGCCCCGCGCCGCGCAGGTCGGCCAGACGGTCATGCCCCAGCGTGCTATAGATCAGACCGGCCGCGAGGAACATGGCCGCTTTTGCGCTCGCGTGCGATACGGCCTGCAACAGGCCACCCGTGACGGCCCGAGCACTTTCGTGCTGCACGGCAAGCGGAAACAGCAGGAACAGATAGCCGATCTGGGCGACCGTCGAGTAAGCGATCAAGAGCTTCAGCCGCACCTGGCGCAGCGCCACCACATTGCCGAAGAGGATCGCGAGCGCCCCGAGGCCTGCGAGGAGTTGCGAGCAGGACCCGCTTGCGATGCCGGCGAAGACGTCGACCCACAACCGCACCACCACGAACCACGATCCCTTGATGACCAATGCCGACAGCAGCGCGCTCGCGGCGGCCGGTGCGCCCGCGTGCGCAGGCGGCAACCACAGATGCAGCGGGAACAGCGCGGTTTTGGCGAGCATGCCGGCCGTCATCAAGCCCAACGCGGCCCAGGCTAGCGGCTGCGCCCCGATCCTCGCGGCAAGCAGCGCAATGTCCAGCGTGCCATAGGCGCCATAGAGCAGAAAAACCCCCAGCAAATAAAGCATCGAGCCGATCAGCGCGTACAACAGATAACGCAACGCTGCCTGCAATGTTTCGGCGCGGCCATCGAGGGACACGAGTGGAACGCCCGCAAAAGTCAGCAGTTCGAGCGCGACGTAGAGCGTGAAAATGTCTGCGCTCACAAACACCAGATTGAGCGCTCCCCATACCGCCAGCAGCAACAGCCAGAACGCCAGCGGCGCGCGTGCCTCGTTCGTGCCGGACGGTGTGCCGAAGTCGCCATTGGCGTAAATCGCCACCGCCCCCACCACCACGGCAACCACCAGCATCATGCACACCGAGAGGCCGTCGGCGCGGAGCATGACGCCCAGCGGCGGCGCCCAGCCGCCCAGCAGATAGCGCAATGCGTCGCCCGAGACCAGCAGCCTCGCCGCAATCTCCAGCACGAGGCCGAAACCGAAGGCGATCGTCACCCAGGCCACGCGTTGCGCGTGGCGTCCGCCGAGCGCCAACCCCGCCAGCATCCCGGCAAAAGGCAACAACACGACGAGCGTCAGCAGCAGCCCGCCCGGCGTCGATTGCCCCGTGAGCGCCAGCGTCGTCACCTCGCCTCCGTATTGGCGCGGGCACCGCCCGACGCCGCATCACCGTCCGCCGACAGAGAATTCGAGCCCGTTTCCGCGAACCTGCGCAGCATGAGTCCGACTGCGAGCGCGGAAGCGGCGAACGACACGACAATCGCCGTGATCAATAGCGCCTGCGGCACCGGGTCGCCGGACATGCCGGCGCCAGCTCCCCGATGCGCGATCACGGCACAGGCCAGAAAGACGCCATTGCCCGTGAGGTTGAAGGCCAGCACCTTGCGCAAGGGCTGCGGGTTGACGATCAGGCCATAGAGGCCGAGACCCACGAGGGCAGCGGCGGTCAAGCCGAACAACTGCGAGACGTTCATGGGCTCACCTCCGGCCGCTGCGGTGGACCGACGAGCAGGAGGACCAGGGTCACGGCAAGCGAAGGCAGCAGCGCGGCTTCAATGATGATGATCCACAGCTTCGCCCAGCCATCGGGGTACGCGAGAAACGCTCCCGCCACGACGGCGCCGAGCAGGCCAAGCGCGATGAACACCGCCGGCCCGACGATAAGGACGGCGCGCAGCCAGCGCCGGCTGACCGGCGGCGCATCGCGCAAACCGGACATCATGACGAGCAGCCACATGGCGGCAATCACCGTGGCGCCCTGGAACTTGCCACCCGGATGATCGGCGCCGACCCAGAAAATGTAGATGCCGATCACGACGCCGATCGGCGGCAATACACGCGCGAGATACACCAGAATGTCGTTGGGACTCACCCCCTGCGCCAGTCCCGGCCTGCCGCCCCAGCAGCGGTCCGGCGCCAGCGACCAGACGCCGACCACGCCGAACAGCAACACGATGGCTTCCAGCAGCGTGTCGATCGCGCGGAATGACAGCAGGACGGCCGTGATCGGGTTGCCGACGCCAGTGGCCTGAATGTGTCGCGCCACCTCGGGCGCCAGGGTCGGCGCGGGGTCCGGCAAGCTCAACAGGCTCACGGCAATCACGACGGCGACCGCCGTGGCGGCCACGCCTGCCGCGACACGCATCGCGAGGCCCGGCGTTTCTGCCTGGGCCGCCGCTTCAGTGATCTCGAGCCGCGACGCCGCGCGGATCAGCAGCGCGCCGGTCAGGCCCGCACCGATGGCCGCTTCGGTCAACGCGACGTCGACAGCACGAAGCACTAGCCAGGCCAGCGTGAGCAGCAGGCCGTAAGGAATGAATCCGGCGACCGCGGCGAACGTATCGCGCACGACGACCGTCCAGAGCGCAAGCGCCAGCAACAGGATGCCGATACCGACGGAGATCGCGGCGATCATGCACGCTCCTCCTGCCGGCGCGCGGCGCGCGCGATGAGCTGCGACACATCGGACGACGTCAGCATCACCAGCAGCCAGACCACGATCAGCTTGAGGGCGATCACGATGTGACCCGTCTGCGGCAACAGCCCCAGCACCACCATGCCCAGGCCTAGATTGTCGGCCTTGGTCAACGCGTGCAGCCGCGTGTACGTGTCCGGGAACCGCAACAGCCCGACTGTGCCGGCCACGAAAAAGACAATGCCGGCCAGCATGGCAATGATCGTGAAAATATCGGCTGCGGCTTTCATTTCCGGTCCTCTTTCGCGATATCGCCTTCTGCCTGACGATCGGCCTTGACGAAGGCGACCGACGCGAACGCCGCAAGCACGGCGAGCGTCAACGCCACATCCACGACAGCCTCGACGCCGCTTGCCGTGCCGACCAGCAGCAACGCCGCGATCCCTCCCGTGCCGAACAGTTGCGCGGCCATCATGCGGTCGGCGCGCGTGGGCCCGCGCAGCACCGACAGCAGGCCCACGGCCACCATCAGCAGCACCAGCGCGCAAACGGCGATGAGCACGTCAGCCATGACGTTCACCGCTGACCAGCGCGCCCGCGAGGCGCCGTTCTTCGTCCGCCAGTTGTTCGTCGACCCGCTTCGAGGTGTCGAGGCAGTGGTAAACGAGCCCGTCCGCGGTCTCATCTACCGGCAGCGACCCCGGCAAGAGGCTCGTGATGATGGCGAATCCATTGCGCGCCGTTCCCGGCGGAAAACCGACACGATAGACCACGATACCGGGCCGCAAAGGCAGGCGCGGGTCCAACGCGCGGCGCGCCACGTCGATGCCCGCGAGCAGGGACTGCAAGAGGAAATGCGGAACGAAGACGAGTAAGGCGCCGAGCCGTACCCTTCCCGCGACGGGAGGCAGGAGCCGCAGGCTCATCTGCGTCGCGACGAGCGTCGCGATCAGGCCGCAGACGAGATCGGCCGGCTTGACGCTCGGCATCAGGATGATCCATAGCGCGAGAAAGCAAACCGCGCGTGTCAGCGCGACGCGCCAGTGCGAACGCCAGTCGAGCAGGAAAGCACGAAGCGTTGGTGAGCTCATGGAAGATACGCCTCCTCTATCGAAAAACCAGCGAGCGCGCAAACGGCGGGCGTCTGCCGGATGGCGTCAGGCCCCGGCGGCTCACGTCGCCCCGCTCGCTATCCCCGACGACTGCGACGGCGGCCGGTCTTCCTTGCCAAACACCACCATGTACAGCGCCGGCAGGAACACCAGGGTCAGCAGCGTCGCCACCAGCAAGCCGCCCATGATCGCGAAGGCCATGGCGCCCCAGAACACCGTAGGCGCGATCGGGATCAGGCCAAGCACGGTCGAGATCGAGGTCAACATCATTGGCCGGATGCGCGAAGTGCCCGAAGCGACAACGGCCTCGAGTACGCCCATGCCCTCGTGTCGAAAAGTCTCGATCTGCACGATCAGGATCAGGCCGTTCTTGGCGATCATGCCGATCAACGCAAGAATGCCCAGAATGGCGACGAAACCAAGCGGCCGGTTGAACACCAGCAGTGCGAGCACCACGCCGATCAGGCCCAATGGCATCACCGAGACCACCATGGCCAGGCGCCTGAAGCTCACCAGCAGCAGCATCATGCTCGTCAGCATCAGCACGATCATCACCGGGACCACGGCAAATACCGAGGCTTGCGAAGTCGCGCTTTCCTCGAAGATGCCGCCAGTCGCGACGTGGTAACCCTTGGGCAGCTTCGCGTTGAACGCATCGATTTTCGGCGCGAGCGTTGCGACGACTTCGTCGGGCAGCTCGCCATGCATCACGTCGGCGCGCACCGTGAGCGTCGGCACACGGTTTCGCCGCCATATCAGCGGCGACTCCTGTTCCTCCGTGAACGTCGCGAACTGACTGAGTGGAACCATGCGCCCGCTCGGCGTGGGCACCTGCAGCGTACTCAGTGACTGCACCGTCAGCGGCTGCTCTTCCTGCGCGCGCGCCACGACGTTGACGAGGTAGATGTCGTCGCGTATCTGCGTGAGTGGCGTGCCGGTAATGACGGTGTTCATGATGGCGGCCAGCGCGGCGGAACTCACGCCGAGCTGACGCGCTTCATCCTGGTTGATGTGGATGCGGATCTGCCGGGCCGGCTCCATCCAGTCGAAATTGATGTGGCGTGTTCGCTCGTCGGAACCCACGATACCGGCCAGATCGAGTGCGGCCCTGCGCACCTGCGCCGGGTCGGGCCCCGAGACGCGATACTGCAGCGGCCACCCCACCGGCGGTCCCAGTTCCAGCGGCGACACGCGGGCGACGATACCGGGGAACTGCTCGCTCAGCGTCTTCTCCAGTTTCAATTGCAGCCGGTCGCGCGCCTCGAGACTTTTCGCGACCACGATGACCTGTGCGAAAAACGGATTGGGCAGCTGAACATTGAGGGTAAGAATAAAGCGCACTGCGCCGCGGCCCACATAGCTGCTGAAGTGATCGACATCGGGATCGCTTTTCAGAATGGCTTCGAGTCGCGCGACCTGGTCCGCGGTCGCGTGGATGGACGCGTTCTGGCGCAAGGTCAGATCCACCGTCAACTCCGGCCGGTCCGAGGCGGGAAAGAACTGCCGCGGCACGAACCGGACGAGGAAGATCGACACCACGAACGCCGCGAGCGTGACGGCAATCGTCAACCACCTGAGCCGCAGCGCGCCGCGCAGGAAGCGGTCATAGGCCATGAGCATCTTGCCGGGCTTGCGCGGCTCCTTTTCGGCCTTGGGCGCTTTCAGGATTGCCACACCGACGAGCGGCGAGAAAATCACCGCACCGAACCACGACGCGAGCAGCGCGATGGCGACTACCGCAAAAATAGAAAACGTATATTCGCCGGCCGAACTCTTTGCGAAGCCAATCGGCACGAAACTGGAAATCGACACGAGCGTGCCGATCAGCATTGGCGCGGCCAGCGTACGGTACGCGAACGTCGCGGCCTGATCCTTGCTGTCGCCGGCGGCGAGGCGGTTGATCATGGCGTCGACGGTGGTCATGGCGTCGTCGACCAGCAGGGTCAGCGCGATGATCAGCGCGCCCAGCGAGACCCGGTGCAGGTCGATGTGCACGACGTCCATGATCCCGAAGACAATCGCCAGCGTCAGCGGGATAGACAATGCCACTACCGTCCCCGGCCGTATGCCCAGACTCACGAAGCTGCACACCAGGATGATGATGATCGCCTGCCAGAGCGACGCCATGAAGTCGTTGATCGCCACGTCGACGGTATCTGACTGATTGGCGACCAGGAACGGCTCGATGCCAGCGGGCAGGTTCGCGGTGGCGTCGGCCATCTCGGCCTTCAGGTTGCGACCGAGCGCCAGTATGTCGCCCGAATCGCGCATGGCGATCGCGAGGCCGATGGCCGGCCTGCCGTTGACGCGGAACATTGGCTGTGGAGGGTCGGCGAAACCGCGTCTCACGGTGGCGATGTCGCCGAGGCGAACGATGCGCCCTCCCAGCACGAGGTTGACATTCTCGATGTCGCGTTCGGAATCGAAGGCGCCCGTCACCCTGAAGAACACCCGCTCCTGCCCGGTTTGCAGGACGCCGGTCGGCCTGATGAGATTTTGCGCTCTCAATGCGGCGACGATGGTCGGGTAGTCCAGACGCAAGCCCGCCAGACGGGTGGTCGAGAATTCGATGTAAATCTGTTCGTCCTGAGCGCCCAGGACCTCGATCTTCGAGACGTCCGGCACCAGCAGCAGGCGCGAGCGAATCGCCTCGACGCGATCGCGCAACTCGCGCATGTTGTAGCCGTCGGCGGTGAAGCCGTAGATGATGCCGTAGGTGTCGCCGAAGTCGTCGTTGAAGAACGGCCCGAGCGTTCCCGCCGGGAGCGTTTGTCGCATATCGTCCACGTTTTTGCGAACCTGATACCAGACGTCCTGGACTTCGGAGGGTGGCGTGGACTGCAGAAGATCGACGAAGATTGTCGTCTGACCCGCTGTCGTATAGCTGCGTATGCGATCCAGGTGACGGGTCTCCTGCAACGTGCGTTCGAGCCGCTCGGTCACCTGCGAGAGCGTGTCGTCGACAGTGGCCCCCGGCCACGCAGCGGCCACCACCATGGTGCGGAATGTAAAGACCGGATCTTCGGCGCGCCCCAACCCCAAGAATGACAGGGTTCCCGCGACCAGCGCAGCGATCATGAGGAACACGACCAGGGGGCGCTTCGAAAGCGCCCACTCGGATAGATTCGGGCCAATCACCTGGCTGCCTCGGTCCAGTTAATTTTCTGTCCCGGCCGCAATGCCTGCACGCCGGCAGTCACGACCACGTCGCCCGTGTTGAGACCTTGCGACACCTCAACGCGGTCCTCGCCATATGCCTGAAGCTCGACCTCACGCGCCGATACCGTCCCTGTCTTCGTATCGACCACCCAGACCGCCGGCTTCCCTCCTGGCTGGATCAGGGCGCTCGAAGGAATTTCGATGGCCGCCGCGCGCGGAAGCGTCATGTGGCCAATGACCGTACTGCCAAGGCGCATGGCTGCCGGCGGATTGAGGACTTGAACCCGGACCGCAAAGGTTCCGGTCACCGGATCGGCGCGGGGCGATACTTCGCGCACCTTACCAACGGCGGTGACATCGGGGTTGCTGGCAAGCGCGATGACGATGTCGGGACTGGCCGGCGCGACGTCCTTGATCGCGGCGGGTACATCGAATACGGCATCCACCGCGCCCTCGCGAGCGATCTGCACGATCATGCGGCCAGCCGGAACCACCTCGCCCGGCTCCGCTCCGCGCGCCGTCACCACGCCGGCTACGTCGGAAACGAGGTCGGTATAGCTCAGCCGGTTCTGCGCGATGTTGACCAACGACTGCGCCGAATCGACTTGCGACTGGGTGATCTTTGCCATCGCTTCCGACTGCTCGAACGAAGCACGCGACACGGCATGCTCCGCAAGCAGATCGCGCATGCGGGTGAACATCGTGCGCGCTTCCAGGGCTTGTGCCTGCGCGGCGGCCAACTGTGCCCGAGCGGACTGCAGGCTGCTTTCCTCGTTCATCCGGTCAAGCCGCGCCAGTACCTGGCCCGCCTTGACACGGTCCCCGACATCGACGTTGCGGGACGTCATTCTTCCGTCGATACGGAACGATTGATTGATCTCGGCCTGCGCCTGCAATCTTCCGGTCAAGGCGATGGTCGCTCCGGCCTCCTGCTTTTCTATCCTGACGACGCGTACCGGGCGCACTTCCGTCACCTGCGCCTCTTCGCCCTTACGGCAGCCCGCCAGGAGTCCGCCCGCCGCCGTTAGGCACAGCGCACACAGCGTCACGGCCAAAGGCCGCGACACCATTCGACCTGCAGCATGATTCGCAAACACTGGCGTATTCCTCTGGATCCCTGGACAGGTTGCCCGTGTCCACCGTGAAATGGCTTCGCGCCCTGTTGCGGCCCCGCCGGGCGTGCCGGTGTATTCATCCGAAAACAACGACGATTCAAGCGCTAGAACTCGACGACACCGGGCGACGTTCCAGACTGACGATGAACACCACGATCGGAATGACGTTGGCGAACGTCACGATGGTGTTGATGAACGCGGCCTGCTTCACGCCGCGAAGAATGAGGAAATGAAACAGCGAAATGTCAGCCGACGCCACGACGATGGCCGCGCCCACCACGCCGCCGACTACCCTCGCGGTCAACTGCACGCGACTCATTTTCTGCCCGGTATCGGCCATCGGTTTCCTCGGTTCGACACTTCGTTTTATCGAGAGGTCAACGACACCTGCGTTCACTTCATCGCGTCACGCGCACCGAGTTGTTGCCGAGCAGCACACGCACGCGGTCACCCGGAACGAACTGCTGATCCGCATCCTGGACAATCGACATCAGTTGCCCCGAATCCAGACGCACGACGATTTCAAGGGCTTGCCGCTGCGTGACGCGCTGCTCGACGGCATTGCCCGCCGCGCCGCCCAGCACGGCGCCGCCGATGCCCGCCGCTACGGCACCCGTGCCGCGCCCGATGTTGCTGCCAGCCGCGATGCCGCCAAGCGCGCCGCCGGTTATTGCGCCAATGCCCGTTGGACCAGGCTGGATCGTGACGGGCCGCACGGATTCGACCGTACCGAGTTCGACCACCATCACCTGCTGCGCCTGGGCCGGCGAGAAGACAGAGCCCGAAGTTGGCGCCTCGCAACCGGAAAGCGCGAACGAGGCGACTACAGAGCCAAGAAGTGTTGCAGCGAGAAAACGCATGACATTTCCCCTAATGCGGCGCATTGCGGATTCGCTAATCTATTCGGCCTGTTTGCTAACGATTCCACGCACAGTCATTAGCGAACATTCAGCCAATACGTACGCGGAGCATTGTCTTTTGCCGTCCATCCCTCCGAATACCTGACGAACATTATGGAATACGATCCGCACAGATGTATTCAACGTGCCATTCGTTCGAAAATGGTTCAGCGATTCAATGTGGCGCGCATTTTTTATCCATCTGCTTCGGCTTATGTCTCTTACCGGTGCTGAACAAATCCACGCCTGGTGCAGTTCTGGAAACGGCAATACGCCGATTGCGCCCTCATTTTCGTCGCGCAAGCGGAGCGACTGATGCCTCAGGTATAGACAGGTGCGCTGGTCGAGATCCAGCACAATGCGTCGACGGCAATGACAAGCCGGGTTCGATCGCGATTGCGACGCGTCGCCTGGTTCTTGATCGGCTAACTACCACGAGATGCGTTAGCGGCTATAAAGTTTTCTCTTTCCTCCGATCTGTTTTATCGTCTGAAACACGTTGCCGCATTGCGTCGTCGCTCAGCCGTTCAATATATTGGGCTCCTGATTATTTACTATTGACTACGGGCACAAAAAGGGAGAGCGTATCCCTTGGCATCAGGTTCGCTGTTGTCTCGATCAGACCAACAATCCGAGGTAACCATGTGGATCTTCCGTGTCGATGAACCTCGTCTTGGGGTCATCCGTATTCGAGAATGGCGCCGTCGCGCGCATCACACCATCGGCCTTCTCGTCATGCTGCTGGGCGGCGCCACCATCGGGCTGGTCGCCCTCGATCAGTCCATCAACGCTTTCCCCGACAAACTGTTTACGGCTCTTTGGAACGGAGTCAATCTCATTACGACACTCGGCGCCTTCAGCGAATTCAGTCCGCCTCAAAAGGGCTTCATGCTTCTGGCCATGGTCGCGACACTGCTGATCGGCGGGTTCGCAGTTTCGAGACTCACAGGCATGCTTTCGGGCGATGACGTGATGGCTTATCGGGAGAACAGAATCATGGAACGCAAGCTCGAGCAACTCGCCAATCATGTCGTGGTGGTTGGATTCCATTCTCTCGGAGAGCGGGTTGCGGACTACCTGCATGGGGAGGGAAACACCGTGCTCGTACTCGTGGGCGATCAGGATCAGGCCAACCGGGCAACGGATTGCGGGCATCTGGTCGTACTCGGCTCGCCGGACGCCTTCGACGAAGTGCTCAAGCGTGCGCGACTCGACAGCGCGAAAGCCATGTTCGTCACGACACCCGACAGCAATAACAATCTGGCAATCACCCTGCTGGCCCATACGCTCAACCCGTCGCTCGCCATTGCCGTACCGGGCGAAAACCCCTTGCGAAAAGGGCTGCTGGAGAACGCTGGCGCGACCAACGTCGTCATCGCCGACGACATCATCGCCAAAGCACTGGTCACCCGGACTACGACTGCAGCGGAGGCCGCACGATGAAGCCCGCCGCTCCTGCACCGCACCGCCTCCCTCACCTGCCTTTCCTGCAGGGACTGCTGCCCTTCAATGCCGCGCAACTGCCGCACGACATCATCGCCGGGATCACGCTGGCGGCGCTCGGCATTCCCGAAGTGATGGGATACACGAAAATTGCCGGCACCCCCACCGTAACGGGCCTCTATACGATCCTGCTGCCGCTCGTGGCGTTCGCAGTATTTGGTGCGTCGCGACAACTGGTCGTCGCCGCCGACTCGGCCACTGCCGCCATTCTCGCGGGTACCTTGACGGCCGTCGCCGCACTCGGCAGCAAGGACTATGTCGCTCTCACGAGTACAGTCGCCTTGACGGTCGCCGCAATGCTGGTGATCGCGCGTGCTTTTCGTCTGGGTTTTCTGGCCGACTTTCTTTCCCGCAGCGCGTTGATCGGCTTCCTGACCGGCGTCGGCATCCAGGTCGCAGGAGGCGAGCTTGCCGGCCTGATCGGACTCGCCAGGCAAGGGCATGGGCCGTTGATGCAGATCGCGTCCGCGTTGCAACGCGTGGCCCAGGCCAATCTTCCGACCACGATGCTCTCGATCGCCGTGCTCGTGGTGATCATCGGCTGCAAGCGCTTCGTGCCGCGCGCACCGGGTGCGCTGATCGCCGTGATCGGCTCCATCGTGGCAAGCGGCGTGTTCAATTTTGCCGGACATGGCATCGCGGTGACGGGCGAAGTACCGGGGGGACTCCCGTCATTGTTCCTCCCACCGTTGCATATGGGCGAGATCAACCAGGTACTGATCACCGCCGCCTCATGCTTCATCGTCATCATTGCCCAGAGCGCAGCAACGGCACGCGCGTACGCCAATCGCTATAACGAAAGGGGCGACGACAACGCCGATATCATCGGGCTCGCGGCCGCCAACGCGGCGGCGGCTTTCACGGGAACATTCGTCGTGAACGGCAGCCCGACCAAGACCGAGATGCTCGACGACGCGGGCGGACGCACCCAGGTCGCCCATCTCACGACTGCCGCCATCGTGTTGCTGGTGCTGCTATTTCTCACGAGACCGCTGAGTCTGCTCCCTGCCGCCGTGTTGTCGGCCATCGTCTTCATGATCGGCGTAAAGCTGATCGACGTGAAAGGCATGATCGAACTGTATCGCATGCAGAAGGACGAGCTCGTCGTGGCGTTGCTGACTGCGGGCGTCGTCGTGTTCGTCGACGTGATGCACGGCATTCTTGCTGCCGTCGTGCTTTCCCTGATCGCGCATGCACGCCACAGCTACCGCCTGCGGACCCGGGTGCTGACGCGAGGCCCCGGCGACAGCTGGATCGCGCGACATGTCGAGCCCGATCTGCTCGCCGCACCTGGGATCGTCGTCTACCGTTTCGAAGCAGACCTGTTCTATGCGAACACCGGCCGATTCACGGAAGAGGTGCTCAAGCTTGTCAACGAAGCGAGTCCGGGGCTGCGCTGGGTGGTGATCGACGCATCGGAGATCAGCAACATCGACTACACGGCAGGCAAGACCTTGATCCAGCTAGGCGGCGAACTCGACAAGCACGGTGTGGGCATAGCCGCGGTCGCCCTCCCCTCGGGCGTCCGACACGAAATCGAGCGGTACAAGGCACTGCGTGTGAGTGGCGTACATCGCGAGGTCTTTGCAACCGTCGATGCCGCAATCGAGGCGCTACGTGACATTTCGCCGTCTACGTCCTCAACTTCTCAAGACGCCAAGCCGCAATGAAGCGACCTGAAATGACACAGGTCCGAGCCGGCCTTGAATCGAAAATAGGAGTGCTGCGTGCCCGATCCCGCTAACACAAAGCGCGCCGCCCCCGGCGCAGTTCTCGCTGACCCGGCTACGCCGACGGTGCAGGAAGACCCATCCACACTCTTTGCGGGGCGTGGCTCGCTGGCCGATCGCGTCAGACGGGGCAAGACGGCTCGCAAGGAAGTGCCGCGCGAGAAGCTCGCCGAATGCCGGACTGCAGATCGCGATCCCATCGCACTCCTCGACGCTTCCAACGTGGGGCGGGTAGTCGAACTGATACCCATCCGTTATGGACGGATGGTCGCGAGTCCGTTCGCGTTCTATCGCGGTGCGGCGCCGCTCATGGCGCACGATCTGTCGACGCTGCCGCATTCCAACGTGATCGTGCAACTGGGTGGCGATGCGCACCTGGCCAACTTCGGTCTGTTCGCGAGCCCCGAGCGGCGCGTTCTGTTCGGCCCCAACGACTTCGACGAGACGCTGCCTGGACCATTCGACTGGGACGTACGCAGACTCGCGACATCGTTCGTGATCGCTGCGCGCGAGCGCGGATTTACCTTGCGTGACCAGCAACGCATCGTGCGCCGGTTGTGCGCAACCTTCCGCCAACGGCTCGCCGACTTCAGCCGCATGGACACGCTCGACGTCTGGTACTGCCAGTTCAAGGCGGCGAGCATGCTGGCCATTGCCGATTCCGTCGAAGAAAGGAACAAGGAACTGGCCGTCATCGAAAAGGCAAGACAACAGTCGTCGCGTACCGTGCTGACTCATGCAACCGAGGTGATCAACGGCAAGCTGCGGATCAAGGATGTCCCGCCGCTCGTGTATCACGTACCGCTGGAGAGCGCGAGTGACAGCAAGCAGTACAACGCGATGGTACGGCGCTTCTTCGCCGACTACCGGCTGACGCTTCCCGACGACAGGCGCGCACTCTTCGACCGATATGAACTGGTGGATGTCGCCATTCGTGTGGTGGGCATCGGCTCGGTCGGAACGCGTTGCTATGAGGCGCTTTTCATGGCCGACGGCGATTGCCCGCTTTTCCTTCAACTCAAAGAGGCGCGCACTTCCGTGCTGGAGGGCTATCTGCCGCCGAGCCGCTACCCCAACCATGGTCAACGTGTGGTCAACGGGCAGCGTCTGCTGCAGTCCGCCAGTGACATCTTCCTCGGATGGTCGAAGATGCGCCACACCGGCAACGACTTCTACGTGAGGCAATTGCGCGACATGAAGGGCGCCTTCGACTTCACGACCTTCGACGTCGAAGATCTCGGCGAGTATGCGGTTTCCTGCGCCCACGCGTTGGCCCATTCGATGGCAAAGGCAGGCGATCCCGCGTTGCTCAGCGGATATGCGGGCAAGTCAGCGGTATTCGACGAAGCCATCGTGCGATTCTCGCTCGCCTACGCAGAACAAAATGAGCGGGACTGGGCGGTTTTGAAAGCGGCAGTCAAGGCGGGACGCATTCAGGTCATTCGTCAGTAGGATTCGAGCGCCGTTCAGTCCGGAGCGGTGACGCGCGCCGCTCATGCCCTGCGCGCCGGGTCCGTAGACGCCACTCGACCCTTCATGCCCCCAATCCGTACCGTTGAGCGTCTCCACAACTGTACCGGTACTGTACCGCGAACTGTCGATAAACTGGGTTCCGTCGAATCTGTCTTCTCTTTCCGGAGCCCCTCGCATCATGCTGCCCGAAATGCTCAGTGCGCTGCCCGCCGGCATGCTTTTCGTCGTGGTCACGACCATCACGCCCGGCCCCAATAACACCATGTTGCTCGCTTCCGGCGTCAACTTCGGTTTTCGTCGCACGCTGCCGCACATTCTCGGCATCAGCGCGGGCGTGGTCGTGCTCATGCTCTCGGTGGGCTTCGGGCTTGGTCAGGTCTTCAGGCACGTCCCGTCGCTCTATACCGTGCTGGAGGTCGCGAGCATTGCGTACCTGCTGTATCTGGCGTGGAAAATCGGCACCTCGGGCGACATCAAGGTGAAGAGCGGCGAACACCGTCCCATGCGCTTTCACGAAGCCATCGCGTTCCAGTGGGTCAATCCCAAGGCGTGGATGATGGTGCTCACGGCCGCCACCACGATCCGCCTTTCCACGAACTTCGGCACCAATACGATGGCGATGGCCTTCCTGTTCTATGTGATTGGTCTGCCCTGCATCTGCATCTGGGCCGCGTTCGGCACCAGCATGCGGCGTTTTCTGTCGAATCCGCGACGACTGCGCGCCTTCAATGTCTTCATGGCGCTTTCGCTGCTCGTCTCGCTGTATCCGATGTTTGCGCATTTGCTTCAACATTAAGACGACCCGCCGCCCTTCACCCGTTCAAACGCTACAATCGCAAGCGGGAAACATGGGCGGCGGAGTCACACTTTGTCTGAGTTTGAAGCGGGTTTTATTCTCACCCGCCATTGGCGCGATACGGGAGAGCACACCGAGGTCGACTTCTGGCTCGCGACCGATGCAGGGCCGCGCCAGCTGCGCCTGCGTCCCCAGCCCTCTGTCGCATTCGTGCCGGCCGCTCAGGAAGCGGCGGCCCGCGCCGCGCTGAAGGGCGACGCACGCGCCGAGCTACGCCCGCTCAATTTGTGCGACTTCCAGCGCCGCCCGGTGCTTGGGCTCTATTCCCCGCAATATCGCGCCCTGGCCGGGCACGCAAAGCGCCTCGCCAAAGCGGGCGTCGACGTCTACGAAGCCGATATCCAGCCGCCGGAGCGCTACATGATGGAGCGCTTCATCACGGCGCCCGTGCTGCTTCGCGGCGATGCGGGCAGCCCGCAAGAAAGCGGCGTTCTGCTCGAAGGCGAGATGAAACCCGCCAACGGCTATCGCCCGCAGTTGAAACTGGTGTCGCTCGACATCGAAACGAGCGCCCAGGGCGAGCTTTATTCGATCGCGCTCGAAGGCTGCGGACAGCGCCAGGTCTATATGCTCGGCCCCGCAAATGGCGATGCGAGCCCGATCGACTTCGACTTCGAATACTGCGAAAGCCGCGCGCAGATGCTCGAACGCCTCAACGCATGGATGGCGCAGCACGATCCCGACGCGATCATCGGCTGGAATCTCGTGCAGTTCGATCTGCGCGTGTTGCACGCGCACGCCCAGCAAACCGGCGTGCCGCTGCGTCTTGGGCGCGGCGGCGAAGTCATGGAGTGGCGCGAACACGGCATGCGCGAGAATCACTTCTTCGCGGGCGCCGCGGGGCGCCTCATCATCGACGGCATCGAGGCGCTGCGCTCGGCCACCTGGAGCTTCCCGTCGTTCAGCCTCGAATACGTCTCGCAGGCGCTGCTCGGCGAGGGCAAGTCGATCGACAATCCGTATCAGCGCATGGACGAGATCCAGCGCCGTTTCGACGAAGACAAACCCGCGCTGGCCATCTACAACCTCAAGGACTGCGAGTTGGTCACGCGCGTCTTCGAGAAAACCGAGCTGATGGCGTTTCTGCTCGAACGCGCGTCCGTCACAGGGCTCCCGGTGGATCGAAGCGGCGGTTCGGTCGCCGCGTTCACGCATCTGTATCTGCCGAAAATGCATCGGCTCGGCTACGTCGCGCCCAATCTCGGCGACGTGGTGGGCGAAAACAGCCCCGGCGGCTTCGTCATGGACTCGCGCCCCGGCATCTACGATTCGGTGCTCGTGCTCGATTACAAGAGCCTCTACCCCTCGATCATCCGCACCTTCCTGATCGATCCCGTCGGGCTCATCGAAGGTCTGAACGATCCCAGCGACGAAGCGTCCGTGCCCGGCTTTCTCGGCGCGCGCTTCTCGCGCGAGAAGCACTGTCTGCCCGAAATCGTGCGCCAGGTGTGGGAGGGCCGCGAACATGCGAAGCGGCAGCACAACGCCCCGCTTTCGCAGGCGCTCAAGATCATCATGAACGCGTTTTACGGCGTGCTCGGATCGACCGGTTGCCGCTTTTTCGACCCACGCCTCGCCTCTTCGATCACGATGCGCGGGCACGAGATCATGCGCAGAACCCGTCAGCTGATCGAGGCGCAAGGCTACGACGTGATCTACGGCGACACCGACTCGACCTTCGTCTGGCTCAAGCACGCGCACAGCGAAGCCGACGCCACGCGCACCGGCAAGCAGCTCGTCGAGCACGTCAACGCCTGGTGGAAGGCCGAACTGCAGGAACGCTTCGGTCTCCAAAGCGCTCTGGAGCTGCAGTTCGAGCGCCACTATTCGCGCTTTCTCATGCCCACGGTGCGCGGCGCGGAAGAAGGCAGCAAGAAGCGCTACGCCGGCCTCACACTCGCGAGGAACGGCGGCGAAGAAGTCGTGTTCAAGGGCCTCGAAACCGTGCGCACCGACTGGACGCCGCTCGCGCAGGAATTCCAGCGCGAACTGTACCGGCGCATTTTCCAGCGCGAGCCGTACGTGGATTACATCCGCGACTATGTGCGGCGCACGCTCAACGGCGAACTCGACGACCAGCTCGTCTACCGCAAGCGCCTGCGGCGGCCGCTCGTCGAGTACCAGCGCAACGTGCCGCCGCACGTGCGGGCGGCCCGCGTCGCGGACGAGTTCAATCGCGCGAAAGGCCGTCCGCTCCAGTATCAGAACGGCGGCTGGATCAGCTACGTGATGACTACGGCCGGCCCCGAGCCGCTCGAAACGCTAAGTTCGCCGCTCGATTACGCGTTCTATGTGAGCCGCCAGCTACAGCCGGTTGCGGACGCGATTCTGCCTTTCCTGCGCGAGGATTTCGATACGTTGATGTCGGGGCAGCAGAGTCTGTTTTAAGCGTGGGCCGTCGCGCACGCCTTAGCGCGCGCGCTCAATGAACCGCCACAGCGCATCGTCCGTCGAATATGGCGCGTTGAAACGAAACCACGCGCTCGGTTCGTCGTCGGGCCTGAAATACGAGCCAGGCGCGAGCCAGATGCCGTCGCGCAGCGCGGCCGTCGCGATCGCGCCGGCCCGTTCGGGTTCGATGGCAAGGCGCGCCCACACGAACAAGCCCGCGCGCGGCCGGTGGAATATCTCGAGCCCCAGCGCGTCGAGCCGCTCCTCCACGCAGGCATGCGCGGCCTTCAGGCGTTCGTTCACGAGTTCGACGTGGCGCGCGTGGCGTCCTTCGAGCAAGACCTTGTCGACCATGCGCTCGATGGTCGCCGACGAGGTGAGCCCCACCGCCATCTTCGCGCGCGCCAGTTCGCGCAGCACATCGCGCTCCGCGACCACATAGCCGCAACGCAGCGAAGGCGTGACCGTCTTCGAAAAGCCGCTCACGTACAGCACGCGCTGCAAGCCTTCCATCGCCGCGAGCAACGGCGCGCCTGGCGGCGCAAGCTCGCGGCTCACATCGTCCTCGACGACCCACATGCGCTGGCGCTCGGCGATCTGCAGCAAGCGGAAGGCGTTCGACATCGCATATGTCGCGCCGGTGGGATTCTGCAGCGTCGTGTTCACGAAGATCGCCTTCGGCTGGTGCGCCGCCACCTGGCGCTCCAGCGCCTCGATGTCGAGCCCTGCCGGCGTACGCGGCACGCCATGCACCGTGAGCCCCGCGAGCTTGAGAATCTGCAGCAGATTGCAGTAGCCGGGGTCTTCCACGAGCACCGTGTCGCCGGGCCGCAGCAGCGTACGCACGACAAGGTCGAGCCCCTGCGTCGCGCCCTGCGTGAGCAGGACGTTCGACACCTCGACAGGCAGCCCCTGACGATCGAGCTGCGCCGCGATGCGCTCGCGCAGCGGCGCGTAACCGTACGGGTGCCCGTAGTCGCCAAGACGCACGGCCGGCACCCGGCTCATGGCGCGCAAGGCGTGCTGCAGGCCGCTTTCGTTGATCCACTCGCCCGGCACCCAGCCGCAGCCCGCCTTGATCGGCACCGAATGATCGGCGAACACGTCGGAGAGCAGCCAGGTCGCCGTCAGCGTGGGCGGCTGCCAGCCCGCCGCGCTCGCCCGCGCCGACTCGCTGCGGGGCGCCACGCGGTAGCCCGAGCCGCGCCGCGCGACGACGAAGCCCATCGAAACGAGACGGTTGTACGCCTCGGTCACTGTATAGGTCGATAGTTCGTGCGATTGCGCGAGCTGACGCACCGAGGGCAGGAGCGCCCCGGCGCGCAGCGTTTGCGCTTCGATCGCGCGCGCGAAGCCCTGCACGAGCTGCTCGACAAGCGTCGTCGTGACGCCGCGGCCGCGCTCAAGTTCGAGTTCGATCATCGGGAAAGCAAGCGTATAGTGCGAGGGAAAACCCGTACGATTCCCGGTGCCGACCAATACAGTTGGCGAGAATTGTCCAGCACGGTTTGCAGATCAGTATAGAGACTGTCTATGCCGTCGTTCAAGCCTCGGCGCTACAGTTGAGCCAAACCTACCTGAGGAGAAGCACGCATGACTTCGCGCCCCGTCATCGACGATCTCTCGTCGTTCTGGATGCCCTTCACCGCCAATCGCCAGTTCAAGGCCGCGCCGCGCCTGCTCGAATCGGCCAAGGGCATGTACTACCGCACGACCGACGGCCGCGAAGTGCTGGACGGCAGCGCGGGCCTCTGGTGTGTGAACGCGGGCCATGCGCGCGAGGAAATCGTCGCGGCCATCGCCCAGCAGGCCGCTACGCTCGACTTCGCCCCCACGTTCCAGATGGGCCACCCGCTCGCGTTCGAAGCGGCCCAGAAGATCGCCGAAATCATGCCGGCCGGCCTCGACCGTGTGTTCTTCACGAACTCCGGCTCCGAGTCGGTCGACACCGCACTGAAGATCGCGCTCGCCTACCATCGCGCACGCGGCGAAGGCCAGCGCACCAAGCTGATCGGCCGTGAGCGCGGCTATCACGGCGTGGGCTTCGGCGGCATTTCAGTGGGCGGCATCGGGCCGAATCGCAAGGCGTTTTCGGGCCAGTTGCTGCCCGCCGTCGATCACCTGCCGCACACGCACAATCTCGAGCACAACGCGTTCTCGAAGGGCCAGCCGGCTTGGGGCGCCCATCTCGCGGAAGACCTCGAGCGCATCGTCGCGCTGCACGACGCCTCGACCATCGCCGCCGTGATCGTCGAACCGGTGGCAGGCTCGACCGGCGTGCTGATTCCGCCGCAAGGCTATCTGCAGCGTCTGCGCGAGATTTGCACGAAGCACGGCATCCTGCTGATTTTCGACGAAGTCATCACGGGCTTCGGGCGCCTCGGCAAGGCCACGGCCAGCGAGTATTTCGGCGTGACGCCGGACATCATCACCATGGCCAAGGCGATCAACAACGCCGCCGTGCCGATGGGCGGCGTGGCCGCGAGCCGCGCGGTTCACGACACGATCGTGAATAGCGGCGCGCAGGGCGCAATCGAGCTGTTCCACGGCTACACCTATTCGGCGCACCCGCTCGCCGCCGCCGCCGCGATCGCGACGCAGGATCTGTATCGCCGCGAGGGCCTGTTCGAGCGCGCCGACGCGCTCGCGCCGAAGTTCGAGGCCGCCGCGCATGCGCTGCGCGGCGAGAAGCACGTGAAAGACGTGCGCAATCTTGGCCTCGTTGCCGGCGTCGAACTGGACTCGCGCGACGGCGCACCTGGCGCGCGCGCTTACGAGGTTTTCGTGAAGTGCTTCGAGGCGGGCGTGCTGATCCGCTTCACGGGCGACATCCTGGCGTTCTCGCCGCCGCTCATCGTGACCGAAGAGGAAATCGCACGCCTGTTCGGCACGGTGCGCGACGTGCTCGCCACGGTGCAGTAACGCGCGAGGCGCGAGCTAACGGCTTACGCGCGCCTGCTTTCATTTGGTAATCCGCCGCAAGGGCGGCCCGGGCTCGGGCCGCCCTTTCTTTTTCCGGCCGTCGGCGCGCGAGGACCCGGTTCAAGCACAGCGCGCGCCATCGGCGTATCGTTGCCCTATCCGCCATAAGAAACGCGATTGCGGCGAGCGCGCATCGACCGACGTGCGCTGGCCAGGAGGGAATCTCATGAAGATGCCAGTCCGCATCGGCACGCATATCGAGGGCGTCCACTGGATCGCCGAGTATATGGAAGCGACCCATCAAATCCGTGTGTTCCGTGACGGCCGCGTGGTCGACACGATCCCCGCGCCCGCGGCCATGTTCGGCGAAGAGCGCGACGCGGGTTCGGCCAGCGACGCAGCGAGCCGCGCCGAGGAAGCCGCGCTGCTCGCCTGCCTGCGTCGTTACGTAGCCGACGTGCAGCCGGAAGAATAGGACTCTTGATCATTGTCCCTGCCTCTTGCAAGGAGAGCTCGCCGATGAACGAGCGCAACGATCGCTTCCCGCCGCAGCTTATCGAAACCGATGCGCTCATCATCGGCGCCGGGCCGGTGGGACTTTTCCAGGTATTCGAACTGGGCCTGATGGAAATCCACGCGCACGTGGTCGACTCGCTGCCGGTGGTGGGCGGCCAGTGTGCCGAGCTATACCCCGACAAGCCGATCTACGACATTCCGGCGGTGCTGATGTGCACCGGCCAACAGCTCGTCGATGCGCTGATGCAGCAAATCGAGCCTTTTGGCGCGACGTTCCATCTCGGCCAGGAAGTGCAAATCGTCGAGCCGCGCGCCGACGGCCGCTTTTTCGTGCAGACGAGCAAGGGCACGCAGTTTCTGGCGAAGACGGTGTTCATCGCGGCGGGCGTGGGCTCGTTTCAGCCGCGCACGCTCAAGCTGAGCGGCATCGAGCGCTACCGCGACACGCAGCTGTTCTACCGCGTGCGCGATGTCGAACCCTTTCGCGACAAGGACGTCGTGGTGTGTGGCGGCGGGGATTCGGCGCTCGACTGGGCGCTGCAGCTCGTGGACGTCGCGCAGAGCGTGATTCTGCTGCACCGGCGCGAGGGCTATCGCGCCGCGCCGGCAACCGTCGCGAAGATGCACGCGCTATGCGAGGAATGGCGCATGCAGTCCATCGTCGGCCAGCTGACCGGCTTCGACGACGAAGGCGGCAAGCTCAAACGCATCAAGGTGACGGGCGGCGACGGCGTCACGCGCTCACTGGATCTCGACTACTTGCTCGTTTTCTACGGCCTGTCGCCGCAACTCGGGCCGATCGCGCAATGGGGCCTCGAGATCGAACGCAAGCAGTTGCCCGTGGATACGGCGCGCTTCGAGACGAGCGTGCCGGGCATCTTTGCCGTCGGCGATATCAATACTTATCCGGGCAAGAAGAAGCTGATTCTCTCCGGCTTTCACGAAGCCGCGCTCGCTGCGTTCGGCGCGGCGCATCACGTGTTTCCCGAGAAGAAAATCCATCTGCAGTACACGACGACCAGCACACGCCTGCACAAGGTGCTCGGTGTGGAGTCGCCGGTATTCGACTGAACGCGGGGCGCATGCCCCGCGCGTTGTTACCACACGATCAGCCCTGCTCGGCGTCCTGCTCGCGGAAGATGCGGTCGGCGAGATGGAACGCCGAGTTCGCCGCCGGCACGCCGCAGTAAATCGCTGTCTGCAGCAGCACTTCCTTGATCTCGTCGCGCGTGACGCCGTTGTTGCGCGCGGCGCGCAGATGCAGCGCGAGTTCTTCGCTGCGGTTGAGCGCGACCATCATCGCGATCGTCAGCAGGCTGCGCGTGTGGCGTGGCAAGCCATCGCGCGTCCAGATCTCGCCCCACGCGTAGCGCGAAATGAAGTTCTGGAATTCCTCGGTCACTTCGGTGCGGTTGGCGAGCGAGCGATCGACGTGCGCGTCGCCCAGCACCGCGCGGCGCACCTTCATGCCGGCTTCGTAGCGGTCTTCGTCGTTCATCACGCCCCCAGCAGGAAATCGACCACGATCTTGTTGTACTCGTCCGCCAGCTCGACGTTCGATATGTGCGCGGCGTTCAGCTCGACATAGCGCGCGCCCGGCACCGATTCGGCCAGCTCGCGTCCTTGGGCGGGCGTCGCGGCCAGATCGTGCGTACCCGAGATCACGAGCGTGCGCGCCTTGATCGACGGCGCCTCGCCGCGCAGATCGGCGGCGTTGATCGCTTCGCAGTTCGAAGCATAGCCGTCCTTGTCCGTATGCACGAACACGTCGCGAACCTGCGACATCACGAGTGCATTGTTGGCGATGAATTCGGGCGTGTACCAGCGCGGGAGCACCGCGTCGGCGAGCGCGAGCATGCCTTCGCTGCGAGCCTTCGCCGCACGCGGCACCCACACCTCCGGCGAGCCGATCTTTGCGGCCGTATTGCACAGCACGAGGCGATCGATGCGGTTGGCGTAACGCGCGCCGAGGCCGACGCCGGTCAGGCCGCCCATCGAAACGCCCGCGAAATGCGCGCGTTCGATGCCGAGCTGGTCCATCAGGCCGATCACGTCGCCGGTCAGTTGCTCGATGGTGTACGGGCCCAGCGGCGCCGCCGAGTGGCCGTGGCCGCGCGTGTCGTAGCGCAGCACGCGGAAATGCTTCGTGAACTCGACGATCTGCGGCGTCCACATCGACACGTCGCTACCGAGCGAATTCGACAGAACCACCCATGGCGCCGAATGGTTCTCCGCACCGTCGATGCGGTAGAACAAATGCGTGTCGTTGACGGCTGCGTAAGGCATGCGTGTTACTCCTCGTGTGTCTTCTGTAATCAATGGGGCGTGCGTTACTTTGCTTTCGCTTCATACGACGCGAGCACCGCGTCGACGAATGCGTGGGCCTGGCCCACGTAGTTGGCCGGATCGAGCAGCGCCTCGAGGCGCGCTTCGTCCAGGTGCCTCGTGACGGCGGGATCCGCCGCGAGGACTTCGTACAGCGTACGGCCGCTTTGCACCGCGGATTTCGATGCGTGCTCAACGAGATGATGCGCGTCCAGGCGCCCGATCCGGTCGCCAAGCGCGAGCATCACGGCCTCGCCGAGAATGAGTCCGTGCGTGATGTCGAGATTCGCCGCGAGCCGTTCGGGCCGCACTTCGAGTCCGGCCGTGATCTGTTCGATCTGCGCGAGCGCGCCGCCGGCGAGGCGCGCGAGATCGGGTAGCGCATCCCACTCGGCTTGCCAGCCGCCGAGCGCGCGCTCGTGTTCCTGAACCATGCCGGCGAACACCGTCGCGACGAGGCCCGGCGCGCGTGCGGCAGCCGTCAGGACAGCTGCGCAACCCACGGGATTGCGCTTGTGCGGCATGGTCGAGGAACCGCCCTTGCCTGCCGCCGCCGGTTCACCCAGTTCGCCGACTTCGGTCTGCATCTGCAAGGAGATGTCGCGCGCGATCTTGCCGAGCGTGCCGATGAGCATGCCGAAGAACGATGCGGCTTCGGCAATGCGGTCGCGCTGCGTGTGCCACGGCAACGCAGGCAGCGCGAGAACGAGTTCTTGCGCGAGCGCAGCGCTCACCGCCGGGGCGGCGTCGCGCAGGCTCGCGAGCGTGCCGGCCGCGCCGCCGAACTGCAGCACGAGCGCGCGCTCGCGCAGCACGACGAGGCGTTCGCGATGGCGCAGCACCGCGTCGAGCCATTGCGCGAACTTCAATCCGAGCGTGATGGGCAGCGCCTGCTGCAGCCACGTGCGCCCGACCGCGGGCGTCGCGCGATGCGTGCGCGCGAGGTCCGCCAGCGTCGCGCAGAGCGCGTCGATGCCGCGCTCGATCAACGCGAGCGCATCGCGCAACTGCAGCACCGTTGCCGTGTCGATGATGTCCTGGCTCGTGGCGCCCCAGTGCACGTACTTGGCGGCTTCGGGGTCGGCGGCCTTCACGCGCGCCGTGAGCTGCTTGACGAGCGGGATCGCCAGGTTGCCGCCCAGCGCGGCGTCGCGCGCGAGCGCCGGGGCGTCGAGCTGATCCGCCGCGCAGGCCGCGACGATCGCGGCCACGGCCGAGTGCGGAATTACGCCATGCGCCGCCGAGGCGCGCGCGAGCGCCGCTTCGACGTCCAGCATGCGTTGCAGCGTGGCATCGGGAGACCAGACCGCGTTCATCGGTTCGGTCCCGCAGATCAGGCTCGTGAGGCGTTCAATCATGGAGTGTGGCGCGCGGAAAAAAGCAGGCGTTCCGATACAGCCGGAACGAAGCGGGCGCGGCAACCGTCGACGAATGCCGAGGGTTGCCGCGCCACTCACGTGCGAACGATGCGCACGTCTACAGACAGTTTACGCTGCGCGACGGTTTTGCGTCGCGTCGATCAGCGGCACGCCGGCGAGCTTCTGCAGCGCGTCGAAATCGATGTCCGAATAGATCTCGCGTACCGCGAGGCCTTCGGGCGTGACATCGAACGCGGCGAGGTCGGTATAGATGCGGCCCACGCAGCCCACGCCCGTGACCGGGTACGAGCATTCGCTCACGAGCTTGCTTTCGCCCTGCTTGGTGAGCAGTTCCATCATCACGAACACCTGCTTGGCGCCGAGTGCGAGGTCCATCGCGCCGCCCACGGCCGGAATCGCGTCGGGCGCGCCGGTGTGCCAGTTCGCGAGGTCGCCGTTCACCGACACCTGGAACGCGCCGAGCACGCAGTAGTCGAGGTGGCCGCCGCGCATCATCGCGAACGAGTCGGCGTGGTGGAAGAACGCGCCGCCGGTGAGCAGCGTGACGTGCTGCTTGCCCGCGTTGATGAGTTCGTCGTCTTCCTCGCCGGGCGCGGGCGCCGGGCCCATGCCAAGCAGGCCGTTCTCGCTGTGCAGGAAAATTTCCTTGCTCGGATCGAGGTGGTTGGCCACCAGCGTCGGAACGCCGATGCCGAGATTCACATACGCGCCTTCGGGAATGTCCGCGGCCACGCGCTTGGCCATTTCGTCGCGATTCAGTCGTTTCATTGCCTCTCTCCGTTCCTTCAGGCTGCCTGGCCGCTTTGGTCGGCGTGCGCTTGATGCGCCGCTTGCGGCACTGCCACGACGCGTTGCACGAAAATGCCGGGCGTTACGATGTTTTCCGGATCGAGCTGACCGAGTTCGACGACCTCCGAAACCTGCGCGACAGCGACCTTCGCCGCGCTTGCCATGATCGGGCCGAAGTTGCGCGCCGTCTTGCGATAGACGAGGTTGCCCCAGCGATCGCCCTTGTACGCCTTGATGAGCGCGAAGTCGGCGTGCAGCGGCGCTTCGAGCACATAGTGACGACCGTCGATCAGGCGCGTTTCCTTGCCTTCGGCCAGCTTCGTGCCGTAGCCCGTGGGCGTGAAGAAGCCGCCAATGCCGGCGCCGGCGGCGCGGATGCGCTCGGCCAGATTGCCTTGCGGCACGAGTTCGAGTTCGATTTCACCGGCGCGATAGAGCGCGTCGAACACATACGAGTCGGTCTGGCGCGGGAACGAGCAGATGATCTTGCGCACACGCTTCGCCTTGAGCAGCGCGGCCAGGCCGATGTCGCCGTTGCCTGCGTTGTTGTTGACGATGGTGAGGTCGCGCGCGCCCTGCTCGATGAGCGCGTCGATCAGTTCGGCGGGCATACCGGCCGTGCCGAAGCCGCCGATCATCACCGTGGCGCCGTCATGCACATCGGCCACGGCGGCTTGAAGCGAGTCGAAAATCTTGTTGATCATGCCTGTTCCTGAAAGCGATGCGCATCGCGGAAGGTCCACGTCACTCGATCGCGAAAAAGTTCTATATACGAACACTGATTCGTTTAGCGAACGTCCAGCGCATTATCGGAGTGGATTCAAGCGCTTGTCAAGGCGGGTCTACCCACACAGGCAATCTACTTCATGTCGACGCCGATGCGCGCCCGACCGCACGCACTGCCCGCCCTTCAGGCCACGCGCGCCCGTGGGCACATACCCCAGTATCCGGAATTGTGATTCATCGTCTAGTCTTTATCCGATTTCGACATAGTCAGCGCCGCCGCGCCCGCCTTCATGCAAGACCTCGATCTGAATCTCATCCCCTTTCTCGTGGCCATGGAGGAAACGCGCAACGTGAGCCGCGCCGCCGAGCGGCTCGGCGTGAGCCAGCCGCGCGTGAGCACGGCGCTCGGCAAGCTGCGCGAGTTCTTCGGCGATCCGCTCTTCGTGCGCACCTCGCGCGGCATGGAGCCCACACCGCGCGCGCTCGCCCTCATTCCCGCCGCACGCGACGCGCTGGTGCACATCGAGAAAGGCATGCTGCAGGCGCAGGACTTCGATCCCGTCACGAGCACGCACACATTCTCCATTGCGCTCTCCGACGTCGGCGAGATCGTGTTTCTGCCGCGCCTCCTGCAGGTATTCTCCGAGCGCGCGCCCAACGCGAACCTGCGTTCGGTGTCGCTGCCGCCCAACCAGGTCGAGCGCGGTCTCGAATCGGGCGACATCGATCTCGCGGTCGGCTATTTCCCCGACCTCGGCGGCAACAACTTCTTTCAGCAGCGCCTCTTCACGCACCGCTTCATCTGCATGATGCGCAGCGGGCATCCGCTCGCGGGCAAGACCATGACGATCGAGCAGTTTCTCGCGATGGGCCATGCCGTCGTGCGCGCCGAAGGACGCAGCCAGGAAGTGCTGGAGCAGTATCTCGAGAAAAGGCGCATGCGCCGACGCGCCGTGCTCGAAACGCCTCACTTCATGAGCCTGCCGTTCATTCTCACGCGCTCCGATCTCATCGCCACCGTGCCGCATGCAATCGGCTTCGCCTACGTGTCCGAGCATGCATCGATCACGCTCGTCGAGCCGCCGCTGCAGTTGCCGCGTTTCGATCTCAAGCAGCACTGGCATCGCAAGTATCACAATGCGCCGCGTGGCGAATGGCTGCGCAGCATCGTGGCGGAACTGTTCAACGACGCCATGGACGAATGGCCCAAATGACCCCTCGCGCCAAGCACGGCAAAACATGAAACAATGGGCGCTCGTGGTGCACGCCAAAGCGGCGTACTCCCACATGACAGGAGCCCATGCATGAGCGAAGAAAAAAAGGCCGGGAAATCGAAGCAACTCGCGAAGCAAAGCGCGAAGCAACGCAAGAACACAGCGAGCGCGACCGTCGCGCGTCCGTCACGCGCCGAAGCCGAGGACGCCGTGCGCGTGCTGTTGCGCTGGGCCGGGGACGACCCCGCTCGCGAAGGGCTGCTCGATACGCCGGGCCGCGTCGTGCGCGCCTATGAGGAATTCTTCGCGGGCTATGCGGTCGATCCGCGCGAAATCCTGTCGCGCACCTTCTCGGAGGTGGATGGCTACGACGAAATGATCGTGTTGAAGGACATCCGCTTCGAGAGCTATTGTGAGCATCATATGGTGCCGATCATCGGGCGCGCGCACGTGGCGTATTTGCCCGAGCATCGCGTGGTGGGCATCTCGAAGCTCGCGCGTCTCGTCGACGCATTCGCGAAGCGCCTGCAGATCCAGGAGAAGATGACCGCGCAGATTGCCGACACGCTCAATGAAATCCTGCAGCCCAAGGGGGTGGGCGTGATACTCGAAGCGGCGCATCAATGCATGTCCACGCGCGGGGTGCACAAGGCGGGTGTGGCGATGGTGACGTCGCGCATGCTCGGCACGTTCCGCACCGATCCTTCCACGCGCCGCGAGTTTCTCGCGATCGTCGGCAATCCGAGCGCAATGAGCGTCTCGAATACCTGATCGCAACGCACAGTTAAAGAACGGGACCGCGTGTCCCGTTCCCCTCCTTACTTGAGCGGACCTTCGTCGCCTCGCTCGATCTCGCGAATCTTGCCCTGGCGCACGCTGCTGCCCGGCGGCACGCTATGCGTGAGCCACACGTTCCCGCCAATTACCGAGCCGCGCCCGATCGTCACGCGGCCGAGAATCGTCGCGCCGGCGTAGATCACCACGTCGTCCTCGACGATCGGATGGCGCGCATTGCCCTTCACGAGCGTACCGTCGAGGTCGGCCGCGAAACTCTTCGCACCGAGCGTCACGGCCTGATACACGCGCACGCGCTCGCCGATGATCGCCGTCTCGCCGATGACGACGCCCGTGCCGTGGTCAATGAAGAAGCTCGAACCGATCTGTGCGCCCGGGTGAATGTCGATGCCCGTTGCCGAATGCGCGATCTCGTTGATGAAGCGCGCGAGCAGCGGCACGCCGAGGCGGTGCAGCGCATGCGCGAGCCGATGATGCGTCATGGCCCACACGCCCGGATAGCACAGCAGGATCTCGGTGATGTGCTGCGCGGCCGGGTCGCCCGTGAACGCCGCCTGAATGTCGCTCACGAGCAGCGCGCGAATATCGGGCAGTTGCCGGCCGAACTCGCGCGCCACGTCGAATGCACGCGCTCGCAGTTCGTCGTCGCTCGCCTGCGAGCTCTCCGGCAGGAAGCGCAGCGCGCGGCGAATCTGCTCGGCAAGCAGCCGCAACGTGCTGTCGAGTGTATGGCCGACGTAGTAATCGATGCTCTCGTCGGTCAGATCGGGCGCGCCGTAATGCGTGGGAAAGAGCGCGGCGCGCAGGCCCGCCACGATGTTGACGACCGCATCGCGTGACGGCAGTTCGCGGATGCCGAGCGGATGGCGCGTGCGGTGCCGCTCTTCACGCGACGCACGCAGATCGGCGACGATCTGTTCGAGACCCCAGTCGGGGGAAGCAGCTTTGGACATGGTGATGCGGCAGCAGACGCAGAGTCTGCGCAGGAGTGAGTGTATCGACCCCAGAGATTACCGCGTTTTGCCGGAGTTCGCCGAAGCGCCCTCGGCGCCGATCCACGCACGCGAGGCGCGCGCCATCACAGCGTGACCGTGCTCGCGTCGATCCAGCGCACGGCCCAGTCGCGCGCATGAGCGATGGCGGCCCCTTCATCGGAAAAGCGCAATTCGGCAGGGAAAAATCGGTTGGCAACGAGTTCGCCGTCGCTCGAGCGCGAAATCACCACATACGGCTGATACGTGCCGTCACCGGCACGCGCCGGTGCGCAATTCAGCAAATAGCCACGATGCGTAAATGCAGCGTCGAAGTGCATGTGTGTCACCCGCCCCTGACTGCCTCGTCCATTTTATTTGGCGCGTGCATTCAGGATCGTGCGGCAAAGCCACAGCATGGGCCCTCGCCCGGCCCATTAATCGAAAGCGCGCCAACTCGTTGAAAGAGGATCATACTCCTGGGAAAAAGCCCAAACCAACGAAAAAAATGCAACATCGCTGGAGGCGTTCTCCTGGCGAACCGGCTTGCTTTTCACCCCGATTCAAGGGCGCGGCGCTGCAGCGGAACGGCGCTTGCGGAATGGCCTGCTGAACGCAGGCACCCAGATCTTCCAAGGAGGAAGCATCATGAATCGTCCCGACGACATGCAGAAACCGAATGCGGGAGATGTGAGCGCGTCGCCGTCGCGGCCGCGCAGCGCCGAACTCCATAACGACCGCACACACGACAGTTCGGTCGACACGGACGGCAAGAACCGCGAGGCGGCACGCCTGGCGGGCGAAGGCTGCATCGGCCCCGACGAAGTGACGACCAGCAATGCGACGCTCGTCAACAGCGTGGCCGAAGCGGATGACGGGCTGGCGGGTTTCGACAGCCGCAAGGGCGTGCACCGGCTGCCTATCGCGCTGGAGTCCGGCTACGAGGTCGTCGACCTCGGCATGAGCGCACCCGAAGAGCCCGAAGACGCCGAGTGGCAGCGCAACGCCGCGCGCGAAGAGGGCGTGCGCCGCAGCCCTGGACGGCTGCACTTCGCGCTGAACCACCTGCGGCCGACCCGCGTGATCGAGTTGCAGCGCAAGCCCTGAACAACGGTTCGCCGCTCACCATGCGGCGAATCGTTTGCGATTATCCAGGCGAAATCGCAGCAATGGCGGATACAGACAGTATCCAGTCGAGTGCAGTTAAAACTCGCAATGAAAAGCCTGAAAAATAATGAAAGCCGATAAATCGCGGGCATTATCCCGGCGCGCTGCGCGCTTTTGCCTCGAAATGGCGTCCGGCTTTATTTCGGCTCCGCAATGCACGTTTTTCGTGCAGGCCCGCGCTTGTTCAGGAGACGCAGAATTCTCTCCGATGTCACCGAAATCTGACAGAAATGACCCCCGCAAAGCGGGAGGATTGCAGACGAGGTGGGATCGGATAGGAATTTAGTGATAAATTCTTACATCATAAGAAGCGAGGAGCGAGTGTCTGAGGGCTTGCCCCGCGATCTCGCCCAGCGCTGATGGAGAGTGTTGAACGTGCCTCTACATTTTATTGAGCAGATGTCGCCCGTACTCGACGCGCCCGAAGAGGCAGCGTGGTTCGACGCGGTGGCGAAGCTCGCCAGCTCGTGGGGATTCAGCCAGCTCATGCTGGCTATCTTGCCGCGCCCGGGCATGAGGCTCGAGGATGCGTTCATCCGCACGAACTACTCGGCCGCCTGGCGGCAGACGTACAACGACCACGGGATGGCCTACTTCGACCCGACCGTGTCGCACTGCACCACGCGCTCGGCGCCGCTCATCTGGTCGCCGGAGCTGTTCGCGACCGAACAGCAACAATCGATGTACGAGGAGGCCCGCTCGTACGGGCTGCGCGCAGGCATCACCCTGCCGATCCATGGCCCGCGCCAGGAAATCGGCATGCTCTGCTTCGTCAACGACGCGAATCCCACGGACAAATTCTGGGACGACGTGAACCGCGCCTTGCCGAATCTCGTCCTGCTGCGCGACCTCGTGCTGGACACGAGCCAGCGGCATCTGAACGACCATGTCCAGTCGCTGATTCCCAAGCTCACGCCACGGGAAAAGGAATGCCTCAAGTGGACTGCGCTAGGCAAGTCCACTTGGGAAATTTCTCACATCCTGAATTGCTCTGAGGCCGTCGTGAACTTCCACATGAAGAACATTCGCGGGAAGTTCGGCGTGAACTCACGGCGAGCGGCAGCCGTGATTGCAACCCAGATGGGTCTTATTGACCCGGGCTAAGCACCATCGGTGCTTCGCCGCGCAGCACGCGCTCGGCACGGCCAAGGTCGCCGTCCGAAATCGTCTTGTTGAAATACAGCCCCAGCAGGATCGACACCGGCGGCGGAATCTCCGCGCCCGACTCGAACCGGCTGCCGCGCGACTGCGTCACGCCGAAGCGCGCCCAGAAGCGGCGCTGGCTCTCTTTCTTCTTCTTCCGATACGCAATGATCAGGACGCGGTCGACGACCGAGGACAGATCCCCCGGGGACGACATGGTATTCGCACCCGAGTGCCATTGATTGCCCATAAGTTCCATGATGACTCTCGCTGTCAGATATGCCTGATGAGTGACTGCCGCGGAAGTGATTCTCCTTAAGAGGCCCTATCTGCGCACCTACCTATCTAGATAGGTGTTTTTTTATATTCATAACGCATAGCTTTCGAACCGTACTGCCGCGCCTCCACACAAATCGGGAGAGTTGTCATGCAAGCTGCGATACGGATCGGACTGAGACAGGACTTCGACAACGAGGACATCAACGAGATGTACCGGCTGCGCGCGCGCGTGTTCCGCGACCGCCTCGGCTGGGACATTCCCACCATCGCGGGGATGGAAATCGACGGCTACGACGCGCTCGGGCCTCATTACATGCTGATCCAGGACGGCGCGGGCCACGTGCGCGGCTGCTGGCGCCTGATGCCCACCGAAGGCCCCAACATGCTGCGCGACACGTTCCCGCAACTGCTGCAGGGCAAAGCTGCGCCTACGTCGCGCAACATCTGGGAACTGAGTCGCTTCGCCATCGAATCCGGCAACGACCAGGCGTTCGGCTTCGCCGACGTGACCATGAGCGCAATGCGCGCGGTCGTCTCGTTCGCCGACCGGGCGGGCATCAACAGCTATGTGACGGTGACCACGACGCCGATGGAGCGCCTGCTGCGCCGCACGGGCATCGAGCTGACGCGGCTTGGCGCGCCGATGCGCATCGGCGTGGAGAACGCCGTCGCGCTCGAGATCGCGATGAGCGAGCAAACGCACCACGCGCTATTCGGGGCAATGGCCCACGCCGCCTGAGGGCGACGCCGCGCAGGGACAAATACGCGCTGGCTGGGCGCCGCGGCCTTTCTCGCTCAGCCAGGCATACTGTTGTTTTTGTCAGACAAATATTACCGAAACCTGCGCCGACGGCCTACACCCGAACGCTGCGCGCCCTAATCGGCCTTGACCTCGTCGGCACGCGCCTCCGCGCTTTTCTGCGCCGCCGACGCGCTGCGGCTGAAGCGGATGTGGGAAATCCGACCCACGCACAGGGCCGCCGCGAGCGCCGCGCAGCCCGTCAGGCCGATCCCCAGATGGATCGCATCTACCAGTACGTGGCGCACCGCATCGATCAGCGCCGCGCCGTCGAGCCCCGCCGCCTTCATCTGCGCGACGAGACCCTCGCGCAGCGACGGGTCGATCAGCACGCGCGGATCGGCGAGCTTGGGTTGCCAGCGCTGCTGCAGCGGCGCGCCGATCACCGCCAGCGCGTCCCCCACCCCGGCCGCATAGCGATGGTTGACGATGGTCGCGACGACGCTGGTGCCGAGCATGCCGCCCACCATGCGCGTGGATTGCAACAAGGCAGTCGTGATGCCGAAACGCTCCCGCCCGGCGATCTCCTGGCCGAAGATATTCAGGTTGTTCAGGATGAAGCCGAGCCCGATGCCCACCGCCGACATCGCCAGTTCGAGCCAGAGGTGCGCCGTGTGGCGGGACGCGAAGGCAAGACCGGCGGAAGCCGCGACCAGCAGGCTGAAGCCGGCCGTGAGAATGGTCGTGGGCTTGCGCAGCCGGATCACGATGCGCGTGTTGATCAGGCTGCCTAGCGCGATACAGGCGGCGATCGGCGTGGCGAGCAGGCCCGCCTCCTGGGGCGACAGCCCGAAGCCGCCCTGTAGCAGGAGCGGCGCGAAAAAGATCAGCGAGAACATCACGAAGCCCGAAAGCGTCGAGAGCGTAAACAGGGTGACGAGCTGCGGGTCGCGAAACAGGTCGAGCGGGATGATCGGGTGCGTCGCGCGGCGCTCGCAGGCCAGCAGCGCCGCCGCGCCGGCGAGGACCGCCAGCGCGAGCGCGCCGTTGCCGGGCGTCAGGCCGCTTTTGGGCACCGCCTCGATCAGGGTCTGGAAACCGCCCAGCACCAGCGCGACGAGCGCGGCGCCCGTCCAGTCGATGCGCACCTCGCCGGTACGCGCCGGCTGATAGCGCGGCAGATGCGCCCAGATGAAATAGAGCGCAAGCGCGCCGACCGGCAGATTGACGAGGAAGGTCGAGCGCCAGCCAAAGTGCTCGCTGAGCCAGCCGCCCAGTGAAGGCCCCGCTGCCGTGCCGATGCCGTAGGCGGCCGCCATCACGACCTGCCAGCGCACCCGGGCGCGCGGGTCGGGAAAGAGATCGGGAATCGAGGCGAACGCCGTGCCCACCATCATCCCGCCTCCAACGCCCTGCAGCGCACGCGCCGCCGCCAGAAAACGCATGTCGGTCGCGAGCCCGCACAGCACGGAGGCCACCGTAAATACGATCACCGCGGCGATCACGAAGCGCTTGCGGCCAAAGTAGTCGCCGAGCCGGCCGAACACGGGCACCGTCACGACCGAGGCCAGCAGGTAGGCGCTCGCGATCCACGCGTAGAACTCGAAACCGTGCAGTTCGGCGACGATCGAGGGCAAAGCGGTACTGACGACGGTTTGATCGAGTGCGACGAGCATGTTGACGAGGCCGATGCCGAGCATGGCCAGCAGCGCGTCGCGAAACGGCAGGTTAGCGGAGGAAGGTTTCACGGGAGGGGAAGAGACTGCGCGGAGCGAAAAAGAGGCAACAATAGCGGGATGCCGGTGCGCGTGCAACATAACGGCATAGCAAACGAAAACCTGGCGGCGCTGCGGTATTCCGACGCAAGGCACTTGATCTTCCTTCCAGTACCTTCCACATTTCATACAGTCCGACTGCGTTTTTACTTGCGATCCATTAAGCTTCTCGCCAGTTACGACACAACACGCCGCGCCCGCCTCCTCACAGCTTCGCCCGAGGCCGCGCGATTCTCGATCCCACTCAAAGAGGAGGTCTTATGTACAAACGCATCCTTGTCGCCGTCGACGGCAGCGCCACGTCGCGCCGCGCCTTCGAAGCCGCGCTCGACCTGGCGAAGGCGATGGGCGCGACCCTGCAGCCGTACTACGTGATCGAGAACACGCCGATGTATTTCGACGCGCCCGGCTACGACCCGTCGATCCTGCGCAACCAGATGATTGCGCAGGGCAACGAACTCGCGGAAGAAATGGACAAGGCGATGGGCGAGCTTGGCGTGCAAGGCGCCATGGTCACGGGCGAAGCGTCCTCGCTCGACGACGTGCCGACGCTCGTGCTCAGCGCCGCGAAGACCGCGGGCGCCGACCTGATCGTGATGGGCACGCACGGCCGCCGGGGCTTCCAGCGCCTCATCCTCGGCAGCGTTGCCGAACGCTGCGTGCGGCAATCCACGCTGCCTGTCCTGCTCATCCCCTCGGCCGCCGGAAATGCCGGCGAGTAGTCGCGTCGAGCGCACGCGGTTTTGCGTGTTATCGAAAAGTCGCTTGCGCGCCGTCAGACGCCGCGCGAGCGGCTTCTGACAAGCCTCAAAACGATTCATCTTAAATGCGCGTCGCTTTGCCACTAATCTGAGATTCGACCCCGGTAGATAATGCCTGGACAGAAATCAAATGAGCATTGTCCACGATGAACCATACCGTCGCTTCTCAAACCACCGTGCGCCGCAGCAATCGCGCGCCGCTAACGGCGCCGCGCACGTCAACGCGCTGTTCGGTTTGCGCCATGCGGCACCTGTGCATGCCCCAGGGCCTCACGCTCGACGACCTGCCAAAGCTCGAAGCCTTGATCTGCTCCGCGCGCAGCGTGCGGCGCGGCGAAGCCCTGTATCGCGCCGGCGACGCATTCGACACCCTCTATGTCGCGCGCTCCGGCTCGCTCAAAACGGTCATGGCACACCGCGACGGCCGCGAGCAGGTCACCGGCCTGCGTCTGGCCGGCGACCCGCTCGGCCTCGACGGCATCAGCACCGGCTTCCACACCTGCAGCGCCGTGGCGCTCGAAGACAGCTCGGTCTGCCTCATCCCCTACTCGGCCCTCAAGCATTTGTGCCGCGAAACCGGCGCCATGCAAGACCGGCTGCACCGCCTCATGAGCGAGCAGCTCATTCGCGAATCGTCGCAAATGATGGTGCTCGGCTCGCTCTCCGCCGACGAACGCGTCGCCGCGTTCCTGCTGGACGTTTCCGAACGCAACGGCCAGCGCGGCTATTCGCATGCGGAGTTCAACCTGCGCATGACCCGCGAGGACATGGGAAGCTATCTCGGCATGACGCTCGAAACCGTGAGCCGCACCCTGTCGAGATTTCAAAAGCGCGGCCTGATCGACGCACAGGGCAAGCTGATCCGTATCATCGATATCGAAGGTCTGCGGCATCTGTAATTCGCGGCAAACCCCGGGCGACTGGCCAGCCCGGGGCGCCCGCGCCGCCCCTCGTTGGCGCGGCAACGCCGTTGGCACAACTCCTGCGCAGGGTTAAAGTTTCGTACTACGCCCACGCAAGGAGAATCGCCGAAATGCATCTCCCGCAATCCCCCACGCTCGCAGCCCGTCTCGAAGCGGCGCGCAGCGCCAGCGACGCGCTCTTCAACGTCGTCAAGCCCGAGTTTCTATACGAGCGGCCCATTCGGGAGCGGCACCGTATCGTCTTCTATGTCGGCCATCTGGAAGCATTTGACCGTAACCTCTTCGACAAGCGCCTATTCGACCTGCCCTCCGTCGATGCGCGCCTCGACCAGCTGTTCGCGTTCGGCATCGATCCTGTCGATGGCGGCCTGCCGACCGACGTGCGCGCCGATTGGCCCGACCTCGCCGAAGTCCTGGCCTACGGACGCGATGCACGCAACCGCATCGACGCGCAGCTCTCGACGCTCGACCTGCCGCCCGATGCCTCGAATCACGACACGCCAGGCCAGTTGCTGAACGTCGCAATCGAACATCGACTCATGCACGTCGAAACGCTCGCCTACATGCTCCACCAACTGCCGTTCGAGCAAAAGCAGGCGCCCGCCGCTACGGGCGCGCGCACCGACCCGCTCCGTACGGTCAAGGCCGGAACAGTGCAGGTGCCCGCGGGCCGCACCGAACTCGGCATGACCGCCGAGCGCGGCCTGTTCGGCTGGGACAACGAGTTCGGCGAGCAGCAGGTCGACGTGCCGGCCTTCGAGATCGACCGCTACATGGTGACGAACGGCGCATTTCTCGAATTCATCGAGGACGGCGGCTACGACACGCGCGAACTCTGGAACGACAAAGACTGGGCCTGGAAGGAAAGCGCACGCGTGGCGCACCCCGTGTTCTGGTCGCGCGGCGCCGAAGGCTGGACGCTGCGCACGATGTTCGAAGACATCGCATTGCCGCTTGCCTGGCCCGTGTATGTGAGCCACGCCGAAGCCAGCGCCTTTGCGCGCTGGCGCGGCATGGCGCTGCCGAGCGAGGCACAGTGGCAGCGCGCGGCGCACGGCGCGCTGCCCGGTCGCAGCGACAACTTCGATTTCCGCGACTGGAACCCGGTGGCCGTCGACACCACGCCGGACAGCGCCAGCACGTGGGGCGTGGAAGGCCTGTACGGCAATGGCTGGGAATGGACCTCCACGCTCTTCGGTCCGCTGCCGGGCTTCAAGGCGTTCCCGTTCTATGAAGGGTATTCGGCAAACTTCTTCGACGGTCAGCACTACACAATGAAAGGCGGCTCGCCGCGCACGGCCCAGTGCATGTTGCGGCCGACATTCCGCAACTGGTTTCAGCCGCGTTATCAGTATGTTTATGCGGGTTTTCGTTGCGTGCGCAACTGATTCGCCAATCGAACACGCGGCAGAACGCGATCGGCAAGCTACCGGACGCAGTCAACGAAGCGGCGAGTCGACAGTTGGAATCCAGATCGTGGAAGTCGCTTCGTAAAATTGCTCCGGTCCGCCCTTCGGCGGCCAGATGCCGTCGGCATACGATTTTGCGCGAATCGCGATGCGCTCATCGAGGCTGTTCCAGGGCCAGATATGCGTGATGCGCGGCGCGCCATCGAGCGCGTACATGTTGAGCGTCAGCGGCGACCGTTTTGAGCGCTCGGGCATCGCCGCCTCCCAAGCCTCGATGGTCGGCGTCAGTCCGCCTGGCTTGAGCCAATAGGTGCGGAACTCGTAGTACTTGCCGAAGACTCCCGGCTCAACGGCCGGGAGAAACGGAAAACCGGCGTAGCTCTCGCTCTCGAATGTACAGGCACTGCTGGCGGCCCCGAACGGATCGGGATGGTGCAACTCGCGGTGGCGTTCGCGCGCCAGTTCTTCCGCATCGGCGAAGCCGCGCAGAACGCGCACGCTTCCGAGCCGGCCGTTTTCCGAGGTCCAGATCCCGAGCCTGCGCCCCATGGCAACCGGACGATCGAGCCACGTCTGCGCATTCGCGATCACCTGGGGGAGCTTCAGAATGTGGGACGACAGCGTAGTTAGTTCGTAATGCATAGCGAATCTCCTGAGTCCATGAACGCCCCTTCGGACGTCCTTGACGGACGAGATTAGACTGGTCCCATTCGGAAGAGAATTCCCTCTTTTCTCACACACTCTGTCGGAAAATCGCCATGTTCGACTGGCAGGATCTACGTTATTTTGTCGTGCTCGCGCGCGTGGGGACGCTTTCCGGTGCCGCAGGCGCGCTGTCGGTCGAACATGCGACCATCGGCCGGCGTGTCGCGTCGCTGGAAGCGGCACTCGGGTTGAAGCTGGTATATCGGTTGCCTCGCAGCGTTCGCCTGACCGAGGACGGCAAGGCCATCGCCGCACTGGCCGCGCCGATGGCCGAAGGCGCGCTGGCGATCGAGGCTTATGCGTTGCGTGCTTCCGCCTCGTTGTCCGGGACGATACGCATCAGCGTGCCGCCCACTCTCGGCAGCCATTGCATCGCACTGCACATGCGCGGGTTCCGCGAAGCCAACCCAACGGTGAAGATCGTCATGGAAGGCGCCGCCGGCATCGCGCCACTGGATCGCGGTGTCGCCGACATTGCCATCCGGATGGTCGAGCCCAGGGAGGCCAGTCTGGTCACGCGGCGGATCGGGGCGATCCGCTTCGGCTTGTATGCCAGCCATGATTACGCCACGCGCTCGGCGGCACAATGGGAGTTCATCGCCAATGACGCATCACTGGACCATGTGAGTCATCAACGCTGGCTGCGCGCCTATCTCGACGGGCGGCCCATCGTATTCGAAACAGGCGACGTGATCGGCCAGCAGGCGGCGGCTCGAAGCGGTGTCGGCGTCGCGCTCCTGCCGACGATGATCGGCGATGGCGACACGGCACTGGTCAGGGTCGGCGGAAAAGCAGCGCCGCCGGAAACACCGCTTTGGCTCGTGACCTATCCCGACCTCCGTCGCACGCCGGCCGTCAAGGCCGTCATGGCGTTTCTGGTGGAATGTGTTAGCCGCGAACCGCATTTTGCAGATTCCTGAACCTCCTGCCGAATCGACGTCACTGACCTTCCCTTCTGTCGTAGGCATTCTGAGCCTGCTCGATTTCGTCCAGATGCTTGATCGACCAATCATATACGGCGCCGAACGGAACTTGCAGCGTGCGCCCCAATTCGGTAATCGAATATTCGACCGCCACCGGCGAAGCATTGATCACTTCGCGCGCAATCAGACCATTGCGCTCGAGACGCCTCAGGGCCTGCGTGAGCGCCTTGTGTGTGATGCCTTCCAGGCGCCGCTTGATTTCATTGAACCGTGTCGGCTTCTCCGTGAGCAGCGTAAGAATCATCACCGACCACTTGTTGGCCACCTGATCGAAAAACGAACGCGCGGCACAGTCCGCAAAGAATACGGCGTCAACCTCGCAAGCCATGCAGATATCCTCCTGTATATCTACGCACTTCGTGGTGCGTAATTGACCGTAGATCTCCAACGTATACCATGAGTATCACGCAAATTGCCTCGGGCCCTGAGTCTGAATGGCTTCGCTCGATCACCACGGAGAATACAGAATGGAAGCAGATCCAGGCAGTTCAACATTACTCGACGTAGCCGATTTCGCCACTCCAACGGACGTCTCCATAGCACGACTTTCTGTATCAGATCGCGGCACTGGGAAGAACGTGATGTTCTTGCACGGCTGGACCTGCGATTCGCAGGATTGGAGTGCGCAATTACCCGTCTTCGCGAGCAGGTATCACGTCGTCGCCGTCGACCTGCGCGGACACGGCGCGTCCGAGGTCCCGCCATCCGGCGCGTATTCGCCGAAGGACTATGTAGCCGACATCGAGGCGCTGATTGCGACGCGCTACCCGAACGAGAGCTTCATCGTCGTGGGACATTCGATGGGCGGCCAGATCGCAGCCCGTCTCGCGGCACGCCGGCCCGATCTGGTCAGCGCCGTCGTCTCCGTCGACGGGGCTCTCGGGTTTTCAAGCGAGGCCGCTGAGGTCTTCGAGAAAACTGCGCGTGAATTGAACACAGGCGATCCTCGCGCGGTCGTCGCCGCGTTGTTCGAGCACGTCTACGGGCCCGCGACCGATCCGGCTCACAAGCGTCGGCACGCGAGCCGGCTGCAAGCCATGCCGCTGCACGTCATACGCGAATCCTTCGCCCCTTTGTTCTTTGGCGACGATCAGACAGGCATTGGAGACGCGAGCGCGCGATTCTGCGCGGGCTTGCAGATCCCCTTCTATCACCTGTGTATCGACCCAGTCCAGGCCGACAGGATGCGGCCGTGGTTCTCGCACCCAAAATCGAAAGTGCAAGCATGGTCCAATGCGGGTCACTGGATCATGCAGGACCGCCCCGATGACGTGAACGCCGCCGTGGCTTCATGGATCGATTCGCTTTAGCCGGTCGCCATTGGTTTTCGCCAGGGGCACACCGCTTCGGCATGATCCCGGTTATCGGGATGAGCGCCGTCGCGACACGATGGCGAGCAAGATCGGTTTACCTTGACCCGGGCACCCGCTGCCCCGGCAGGAAGCCGCCATCGAAGCCAGAAAGCGCAGGAAAGCCGGTCGATTTACTGGGCGCGGCAAGGCCGCCGGCATTGCTCTGCGTGGTTCGCAGGCCGGGGGCCAGAAACAGGAACTTCCAGCCGTCGTAGGTCTGCGCCCCCTCGAAATCCTCGTACTGCCGCGGAAATCCGGCGCGCTTGATCGTGGCCTCGTCTGAGCGGCTGAAGACCCCGTAGAAGCGATCGCCCTGCAGCATGGGCACCCAGTCGTTCTTGCCCGTGACCGGATCCGGATAGGCAAAGCGCAGATGATGCAAGGGCTTGGGAAATCGTCGGTCGTCGAGCAGTTCGTCGATCGATGCGGGATAAGCCCGGCCGACGCGGTAATACCTCAGAATCGCGAGCCGGTACTGGTTGCCGGCGAACAGCAGCTGCTTCTCCTGCTCGCGGCGGCGTTGCAGCGACCACACGTCGAGCGCCCCCGCCAAGGCAATCGACATCAGCATCAGCGCAATCAGGAGCGTCAGCAGCACCAGCCCGCCCTCACGCGCGGCACGCGGCCGCGAGCGTCGCCTCACGCGCGCTCTCGCGCGCGAGGCGACACGTGCCGTGCAGGCCGCGCGGATCATTTTGCGCTCCCCTCTGCGCGCGGTGGCGCTCCCTGAGGAGCACTTGCCGGCGCCACGTCGTAGACGCCCGGCTTGTTTTCGTCCGGCGAAGCGATTACCGCCCATTTTTCGTCGCCATTGACCGGATCGACAGGAACGGCGCGCAAGTAATGCTTCGCCACCAGTTCGTCGAGTGTCTCGGGATACTGGCCGTTGTCTCCGTAGTACTGATCGATCGCGTTGCGCATCACCGCGACGTTCTGCTGCCTGACCTGCTCCTTGCCGCGTTCGATGCTGTGCATGTAGCGCGGCACCGCGATTGTCAGAAGCAGGCCGATGATGGCCATCACGACGACGAGCTCGATCAGCGTGAAGCCACGGGCCTTGCGAGTGCGAGCGGGTTTCATGATGCATCGTCACCATTGTTTGTACGGGACGCCGTTAATGCCGACGCGATCGGATTTCGACGACACGTCGAACACATCCTTGCCAGCCTGTTCGCTGCTCATGCCCGGGTCGCCGCCCGCTGCCTGATCCGGCGGCTCTCCATAAGACCGCACGCTCCAGGTATCCTCGGCAAGCGTGTCCGGGTCGCCGCTAAAGAAAGGATCGCGCGGCACGTGACGCAGGAACATCAGCAGCCCGCCTTTCGGATCCCTGGCGTTTTTCACACCCGTCACGAGCACGCTCAACGTCGGCGGATAGCCGGATGCTTCGGCGTCCTTGTCGATGAGACCGGTATCGCTCGCCTCCTTGTAGGCGTCGAGCGCGGTACGGATCTCGCGCAATGCGTCGCTTAGCTGCTGCTCCTTCTGACGCTGCACCATCAGCTCCGAAAACGGCATGATTGCTAGCGCGAGAATGCCGACGAGCGCGAGCGTGACGACCAGTTCGATCAGCGTAAATCCACGCTGCTCGAACTGGCGTGCGGCGCGCAGGCGCATCGTTGCCGTTCCGGTAGCCACGGCTCAGTACCCACCCTCGACGGGGCGAAGCGGGTTATCGCTCGGCATCGTCCCAGGCGGCATCGTCAGCATCGGCGGCGGTGCGGGGGGCGCAGGCGCTGCGGGCGGTGGCGCCGCGGCGGCCGCAGCTTCGCCACCCGCCTGCTCCGCGGCCGTTGGTTCGGCCGATGCCGGCGCCGCGCCCTGGCCGGACTGCGGCGCGGGAGCCGCTTGCGGCGTGGGTGTTCGCGAGAAGCGTCCGCCGTACGGTTCGGGGGGCGGCGTCGTGCGCGGCGGCGGGGCCATTTGCCCGAACGCGCCGTTCGAAGGCGACGGCAGCGCGGGGTACGCCTCGGCGCCGCCTCGCGACGACGCGCCTCCAACCGTACCGCCGCCGACCATGCCCGGCATCGGCTTCACCGCAGGCGACATGGACGTTGCCGCGTTCGCCACGACGGGGTCCAGCCGGAGCTGATCGGCGTGCACGTTGACATCGGTGCCCGACCACAACTCCTGCGTATCCGCATCGGCGGCAAGCTGCGGCCGGACGATGTGCGGTGTGATCTGCAACACGATCTCCGTCTTGACGTGGTCGCCCTGGTGGTTGGAGAAGAGCCTCCCCAGCACCGGCAACTGGCCAAGACCGGGCACCTTGTTGGCGTTCCTGCGGTCTTCGTCCGAGATGAGGCCGCCGAGAATCTGCGTTTCGCCATCGCGCAAGCGCAGACTCGTCGAGGCGCTGCGCGTGCCGATCTGATAGGCGAGCGAATTCAGGCCGTTCGAATTGCTGCTCGAAATCGTATTCGTGATGTTGCTGACTTCGAGATTCAGCTGCATGCCGACGTCGCCGTCGCGATAAACCCGTGGCTGCACCTCGAGCTTGATGCCGACATCGAGGTACTGAATCATTTGCGTATAGGACGGGCCGCTCGTGCTCGGCGTGCTGGAACTCGAAATCACCGGCACCTTATCGCCGATCATGATGCGCGCCTTCTCGTTGTTGCGCGTCCTGATACGCGGGCTCGCGAGGAGATTCGCGTCGGTATCGGTGAGCTTGAAGTTCGCCGTGGCCGAGAGGCTGCTGACATTCAGTTCATTGATCGTCAGATGATGCAGCAGGCCCCATGTCGTCGCGGTGCTCGGCGTCGACATCGTGAACGAGTTGGGCCAGTCGATACCCAGATCGGTGAGGCGCTCGTGCGACACTTCCAGCACCTCGACTTCCATCATCACCTCGGGGTCCGGCAAATCCTGCGCGGCGATCATTTCCTCGGCCACCTTGATCGTGTCGGGTGTGCCGCGAACCGTTACCGTATTCGCACGCTCGTCGATCACGACTTCCTTGACCTTCAGAATGCTCTTGAGCAACTGCTGGATCTGCTTGGCGTCGACGTTCGACAGCTGGAACGTGCGCACCTTGAGCTCCTGATATTCGAGCTGCTTGGCAGGCGTGGCGGGATAAATGAACAGCGTGTTCGCGTTGAGTTGCTTCTTGTCGAGCTGGTTCTGCATCAGAATCATGTCGACCGTGTCCTGCACCGACGCGTTCGTCACGAAGATCGTTGTCTTCAGATCGGCGCGGACGTCACGGTCGAAGATCACGTTCAATCCCGTGGTGCGCGACAACGCTTCGAACACCATGCGCACGTTCGCGTCGCGAAACTGCAGCGTCACGGGCTTCTGCATGATCGACGAAGCCGCAAGCTTGTCATCGCGATCCGCGCGCTGCTGGCTGAGTTTGGCGTTGAGTTCAGTCTGCATCTGCTGCGCAAGGGTGTTGGTCGGGTTCTCCACCAGCACGCGGTGCACCCGCTCGGCCGCCTGCGCATACGCGCCGCGCTTCATCATGCGTTGGGCCTCCTGGAGGATGGCCAGGTCCTTGCGGTCCTGATCGATCTGCAGGCCGATCTTGCGGATACGCTCATTGGTCGGGTCGATGTCGTACGCCTGGAAGAGATTGCGGATCGCTTCGTCGTACTGATAGTTCTTGCGGTACTGATCGGCCTGGTCGAGCAGCGTGTTGACCTGGGCGTTGCGCTGGTTCAGATAGTCGACCTTCGCCTGGGCGTCGGTCGGATCGTCATGCACGTTCGGCACGTGCATGCAGCCGCTAAAGGCGAGCACGGACACCGCAATGGCAAGCGCGCGTCTTCTCGCGACCTGAATCGCGTCCGGGCGAGGAACAGGGTGCCAGATGACTGGCGAGAGGCGTCTTGCTGGGCCGCTGCCTGAGTCGCGGCCCGCACCCCGTGTGCGTGAGGTTTTCATTTACTTGTCCTCTCGTGGAATGGCGACCACCTGTCTTTCGTGCAGCGGCAGATAGGTCAACACGACGTCCGACTCCGACACGGACTCGACGCGGTACTGGTTGTCGATCACGTCGCCCGGCGACACGATCAGCAACTGGTCTGCGTTGCTGAGAAAGACTTGCGGCTTTGCCGCCTTGGCATCGAGTTGCCCCACGTAGGCGAAAGGCACGGGCGGCGCAGTGGGCGGCGCGGGCCGCACCGGCGCGGCCGGCACTTCGACGGGCGGCGGCGGAAGCCACGATGACGCCGTGAAGGGATCGTGGGCCGATTCGAGCGAAAGCGGCGCGCGCAACGAGACGAGCTTCGCACGGGCCGCCGACGACGCCGACGCCGACGCCGCAGACGCAGACGCAGTCGCAGTCGCCGCTGCCTTCGCGGCCGCCTCGGTGGCATGCGTATGACGCCTGGCATCCAGCCTCGCATGCATATCGATGCGACGCTGGCTGTCGAGCGCAACGACCTGCGCCGGCATCTGGCGCGCCGCGACCAGCACGCGATACCCTGCCCCGGCGGCCGCGATTGCGCAAAACACCAACAGCACACGCATGGGCAGAGCGGGTTTCATGGCTGGGCGCTCCGGTAAATCAGTTCGAAGCGCACCCGCGCATCGAGAATATTGCCGTCCACCGCGGGACGTTCGACATGGATTTCCCGCAGCGCTGCATTCGGCACGTTGTTGAGCACCAACGCGAGAAAATGCCGGATTGCGCTGTACTGATCCTTGACGGGCAGCATCACCTGATAGCGTGTGAAGCGCGCGCCCGCATCCGTGCTCACCTGATACTCGGCAGACCCGAGTGTCAGTTTGCTGCCGCGCGCCTGTTCGAAGATGGACGCGATATCATCCGCACTCTGCGAAAAGCGCGGAAACAGTTCGGGCAACGCCTCGAGCGCGACCGCATCGACCTGCGCATCGTGCTTGCCGATTGCATGACGCGTCTGGGCCGCCTCGACGACATGGGCCGGTGCCTGCATCTCCTTCGTATCGGCCTCCACGCTGGCGATCTCGGCGCACATGAGTACCGCCGCGCCAATCATCAGGATGCCGATCAATCCAGGCAGGCCGAACAGACGCCGCAGCTCGAATCGCAGTGTCAGTAGCCGGTCGCGCAACGGAGCCGCATTCATGACTTCCTCCAGACGGCGGTGATCTGGAAACGAACCGGCTTGCCCGACACGTTGTTCTCCACCAGATGGTCGTTGAGTACCGCTTCGCGCAGCAACACGCTCGTCTGCAGATACTTCAGATACGCAATCATCGCGTCGACATTCTTCGCTTCGGCGGTGATACGAATCTGGCTCTGCGCCGGGTTCTGGTCGATGCCGATCAGCGCGACGTCATGATCCGGATAATCTTCCACGATCGAAAAGAGGTCCTGCCACGGTACGGTCAGTTCTCGCAGTATCGACAGGCTCTGCTTTTCCGCGAGCCTCGCAGCCAGCGTAGGCGGCGGCTTCACCGCGTGCCTTTGCGCGAACGTTCGATGGCGCACGGCGTCGAGCTGCGCCTGCACGCGATCGCTCTCGGCATAGGCACGCCAAAGCCGCGCGCCGCATCCGAGCAGCAGCAGAACGGCGACACACAGCAGGATCAGGCCGCTCGTCCCGGTGCGCGCACGCCGTCTGCCGAAGTCGATATCGAGGACCTGGATCATTGCGCATACTCCATGAGCCGGCGCGCGGGCGAGTTGTCCGTCGCCGGCTGTGCCGGCCGAACCGCGGCCGCAAAACGCGCTTCGAACGGCGCCGGGTCGGTGTCGTTGCCGAACAGATAGATCGTGCAGTCCTCTCGTTTGAGGCCCGCTCGCGTCGCCGAACGTTCGAACAGTTGCTCGGCCAGTTCGGCAAGCCGTGACGCATTGTCCGCATCGCCGGGAAACAGGCGCTGCGCATCGTAGGCGGCCCAGCCGCGCCGCTCGATCATCACGGCCTGCATCAGTTCGTCCGCAACGAACATCAGCAGTGCGTCGCCGCCCGCTGCAACGTCGATGCAATTGAGCATTTCAGGCAGGCCCAGTTTCAGGCGCGCAATTCGCAGATGTCCGGACGCGCCGGCCTCATGAATGCCGTCATGAAGCGCGCGCGACATGGCGCTCGCAAACAGCGCACGTCCGCCCTGCTGCACGCAGAAGCGCACCAGCAGCGTGGCGCCGTCGACCCCATAGGTGTCGGTGAAATGGGCCAGCGCGACCTCTTCGAGCTCGCGCGCCCGCAGCGTGCGAAAGTCGCCGCGCAATATCGCGTGGATGCCCCAGAAGTCGTCCAGTACCACGTGTGCATTGCGCGTCGGTGCCTTCGTTGCGCGGGGCGCCTGACCATCCGCATCGGCGGCATCCGCGCCGGGCGTGGCGGCGAGCGCAGCGCGCAGCGCGTCGAGCAAACCCGCCTCTGTGCCGTACCGGTCATCGGGAATCGTGAAGCTGGCCGGTTCCGCAGGCGGCAGGTGCTTGCGCGGCCGCAGAAGTCCGGGCGCGCGTACCCCGACGACGATCTCGCGTGTGCCGACTCCGATCGCAACCGGACTATTCGACCATCGTGACACGATTGATCTCCTCGAGAGTCGTTTCGCCGCGCTTCACCAGATCGATCGCGGCGACGCGCAGTGTCTGCATGCCGTAGCGCATCGCCGCAGCCTTGATTTGACCGAGCGGTGCCCGCTCCGACAGTAGTTGCCGCAACTCGTCGTTCATGCGCAGTGCCTCGGCGATCGCACGCCGTCCCCGATAGCCGCTGCCTCGGCATGTGCCACAGCCGGCGCCGCGGCGAAAGAGGTAGCTGCCCGCAGCGTCCGGGTCGATGCCCGAGCGGATGAGCGTTTCCGTGTCCACCCTGTCTTCGGTCACGCAGTCCGGGCAGCATTGCCGCAACAGGCGCTGCGCGACCACGCCATTGAGCGCGGAGACGAAGCTGTAGGGATCGACCTCCATGTTGGTGAAACGGCCGATCACGTCGAACACGTTGTTAGCGTGGACGGTCGTGAATACCTGGTGCCCGGTCAGTGCCGCCTGCACGGCGATCTGCGCTGTCTCCGGATCGCGGATTTCCCCGACCATGATCTTGTCCGGGTCATGGCGAAGAATCGAGCGCAGCCCACGGGCGAACGTGAGCCCTTTCGCCTCGTTGACCGGAATTTGCAGGATTTCGCCCAGCTGGTATTCGACCGGATCCTCGATCGTCACGATCTTCTCGAGGCCGTTGTTGATTTCCGTGAGGATCGCGTAGAGCGTCGTCGTCTTGCCGCTGCCGGTCGGACCCGTGACGAGCAGCATGCCGTACGGCATCGACGCGAGCTTGCGCATGAAGCGCGTATCGGCCTCCTGAAAACCGAGTGCCTCGAGCGTCAGACCGCCCGCCGATTGCGAAAGCTGATAGCGGTCGAGAATCCGCAGCACCGCATCCTCGCCGAACTGATTCGGCATGATCGAGACGCGGAAGTCGATTTCGCGCCCCGCGTACTGCGCCTTGAAACGGCCGTCCTGCGGCACACGGCGCTCGGCGATATCGAGCTCGGAGATCACCTTCACGCGCGAGAGCACCTGGTCCGCGACGTCGCGTCCCTCGGCACGGCCGACCACGGCGAGCACGCCATCCACGCGGCACTTGATCATCAGCCCATTGGCGCGGCATTCGAGGTGAATGTCGCTCGCCATCATCTTGAGCGCGTCGTAGATCGTCGAGTTGAGCAGCCTGACCACAGGACTGTCGTCGCTGCTGATGCCCTGCAGCGTCAACGCCAGTGAGGCCGGATCGACCGTCTTCTGGATCGGATCGTCGAACGCGAGAGAATCCATCGCGCGCACGTCCTTTTCGCGCACGGTCAGATACGCATTGATGTCTCCCGCGCTCGCGAGCGCCCAGCTATACGGGACGCCCGGCTGCGAGCGCATCCGATGCTCGACCCAGCCGCGCGTGCGCGCATCGAGCGGATCGGCAATCGCGAACAGCAGCCCGTGAGTGGTGTCGCGATCGCGGAAGCACACGCAGAGGCGAGTCGTCGCTTCGACGAACGAAATCACTTCGAAATCCGGCTCGAGCTGATTCAGCTCACGCATGCCGATCGACTTCATGCGGAACAGCGCGGCCAGTTGCACGCGCAGTTCGTCCGCGCTGAGCGCGGTTTGCGCCATCAGCTCCTCGAGCGCGCGAATGCCGGAACCATGCCGCTCGCCGAGCGCTCTCAGTGCGCCGCGCAGATCGGCGCGCGCTTCGGCTTGTGGGCCATCCGGCTGGGCGATGACGGTATCCACGTGCTTCCCCAATTCGGTTTACTGAATGCTCGACGCAATTTCGAAGATCGGCATGTACATCAGCACCACGATCCCGCCTATCACCACGCCGATGAAGATCATCATCGCGGGCTCGATCAAGCGCGAAATCAGATCGATCGTGCGCGATACCTGCGCTTCCTGGAACGCCGCGATGCGGTCGAGCACGGGCCCGAGACCGCCGGTCTTCTCGGCGACCGTCAACAGGCGGTACGCGATCGCGTTGGCGAGCCCCGCCTCCTGAAACGCATCCGAAACTTTCGCGCCGTTGCGCACCTGGTGCAGCGCGCCCGCGAGCGCCGTCTGGTCCGCTCGTCCAACCAGGCCCTGTGCGAGGTCGAAGGCCTTCACGGCGGGAATGCCGCCATCCACGAGCATGGCCGTCGTGCGATAGAACTGCGACTGACGAAACACGCGAAAGTGTTGCCCGATACCGGGCAGCGCCAGCATGCGATCGGCGATCCAGTTGCGCACGAACGGGCGGCGCAAGGCGAAGCCGGTCGCCACGGCCAGCACCGCGACGCTCACGGACAGCCCGGACCCGTGCGCGTGCACCAACCCGCCCCAGGCCATCAGCATGCGTGACAGCAGCGGCAGCTCGCGCCCGCTGTGTTCGAGCAGGCTCGCGAAGCGCGGCACCACGAAACCGAGCAGGAAGAGGACGACCGCCGCGCCGACGAACAGCAGGACCGTCGGGTAGATCGCCGCGGACACCACACGCGCACGCAGCTCGTGGAGCGTCGCGCTGTTGCGCGAGTAACGCGTAAGGCTGTCGGCAAGGCCGCCGGTCTGCTCGCTCGCCTTCACGCAGGCAACCAGAACCAGCGGGAAGATATGGCTTGCGTGCTCGAGCGCCGCGGACAGCGAGTGCCCCTCTTCGAGCTGACGCAAGAGGTCGCGATACACTTGCGCCGACGTCTCGCGGCGCTCGTTGCCGCCGAGCGTGCGCAACGCGTCGACGACGCCCACGCCCGCATCGAGCAGCGCCGCTAGCTCGCGCGCAAAGAGTTCGACGTTGAACCGGCCTCCGGGAAGCCCCAGCCGGTTCGCACGTTGCCGCCGGCCGCCCTCGGCGCGCACCGAGACGACGCGCAGACCGCGGGAACGCGCGAGTGCCGTGGCTGCCGCGGGCGTTTCGCTGTCGATGCGAAGCGTCTGGACCGAGCCATTCGTATCGAAGACACGCAGCACGTACTTCACGTCGAACCTCCTTGCAGACAACCCACCGGCGGCGCGACGACCGCGCCGCGCGCCCCTACCACGACGAGATCGTGACGTTCTCGCCCGTGCCGTCACCGCGTCCGTTCTTGCCGAGCGAAAACAGGTCGTAGTCGCCATGGTCGCCAGGCGAACGATACTGATACGGGCGATCCCACGGATCCACGGGCACCGCCTTCTGCAGATACGGCCCGCTCCAGCGCGTGGCATTCTGCGGCTTCTCCACGAGCGCCTCCAGGCCTTCTTCGGTCGTCGGATAAGCGCCGACGTCGAGCCGGTATTGATCCAGCGCCTGGCCGAGCGACACGATCTGCGCACGTGCGATCTTGACGTTCGACTTGCCGACCTGTTCGAAATATCGGGGCGCAACGAGACCGGCGAGCAAGCCGATGATGACCATCACGACGAGCAGTTCGAGCAGCGTGAAGCCGCGGCGCGCATACGTGCGCGCCGGTGCCGCACGACCGGCGCAACGCCGCGGCGCCTTTGACTCGGGCATCGGCACACCGTGTTGGATAGAGGTCGATTCGCTGTGCACGGCTCCCCCCCTGTATCGACTCACCGCTTCAGCGCCGCTGAAGCCGTTCAATGCATTCTTGTTCAGGTCGATACGGGCAAGTAGTAGGGAGTGCCGTCCAAAGACATGGGTAAAGACCCTCCAGTTGCACGATCGCGTCTGGAGGGATTTCACACATGCTCGTCGTCGGGCAACGACAGCACGCCCATGTCGATCGCAATGCGCACGAGACCGTTCAGGTTCCGGATGCCGAGCTTGCGCATCAGGTTCGCGCGATGCTTTTCGATGGTCTTGGGGCTGAGGCTCAGGCACTCGCCCACCTGGCGGTTGGTGTGCCCTTCTACCACGAGCCGCAGCACCGTGCGTTCGCGGCCCGTCAACGCGTTCCAGAGCTGCGCCTTGTGGGCGAAGTCCTCCTGCGATCCGTGCGCCCCCCCGCTGATCCGGTTGGCGCCGGCCACCCGCTTGCCCTGCAACACGAAGCGCATTTCCCGCACCAGTTGATCGAACGACGCGTCCTTGACCACGTAGCCGTCGGCGCCCGCGGCGAACGCCTCGCGCACGTGGTCTTCGCTCCAGTGAACGGTGAGGACGATGATCCGGACGCGCGGGAACTCGCGCTTGATCGCGGTGATCGCTTCGAAGCCACTGCCGCCGGGCATCGTCAGATCCATCAGGACCAGATCGGGCAGCGTCTCTCTCGCGAGGCGATGGGCTTCGAGCCCGCCGCTCGCCTCGCCGACGATGCAATAGTCGTCCAGTTCGGAAACCATGCGGCAAAGTCCGCTGCGCAATAAATGCTGGTCCTCGGCAATCAGCACACGATGTCTTTTTTCCAATTTCGTCGCTCCTTGCGGGACACTGCAGGCCTAGTTGGAAGCGACGACATCGTGATAGGCGGCGAGCAGTTCAGAAGGCGTGGCAAAGCCGTCGATGCGCAGCCAGGGCTTGCCCGGTGCGGCGCGCAGGAAGGCAACCGGCGTGTGATTCATCTTGTCGCCCCGATAGACGTTGAACGCGCGCTGCGCCGCAATGCTCGCCTCGACCGTGCCGGTATAGTGCTGCCACTCGGGGCCGGCTTCGAACCTGGCCGCATAGGCCTTCAGGCGTGCGGGCGTGTCCTGTTCCGGGTCGATCGAGATCGAGACGATATGGACTTTGTTGCGATCGTCGCCCAGATCGTTCTGAAATTGCTCGAGCGTCTGGCTGGTCATCGGGCAGATCGTCGTGCAGGTGGTATAGATGAACGTGACGATCACCGGACGGCCGTCGTTCAACTCGTCGACGAGCGAAACGGTCTTGCCGTCGTCGCGCACGAGGTCCACCGAAGGCAGCGTGTATTGCCCGGTCGTGCGCGTCGTCATACCCGCCATCATGTGATGGTGCATGTGAGGATCGGCGGCGGCGTCATCGGCCGGTGCGCTCCATGCCGCGGTTGCCGCGAGTGCCATGCCAGCCAGCACCCCAAGCCTTAATTTTGCAGTCCTGTTCATACCGGTCTCCAGAAATGAGGAGAAAGGTCGCTTCTCGCGATGCGCAGGTCGCGGCGCTTTCACTCCCTTGCGAGCCCAGTGTCATGAATTTGCCAACGAGCGTCATGGGTGGAGGGACCCCAAACGACGGTAGGGTATGCCCGCTTGATGGAAAACCCGCACCGTGCAATGGGGGGGTCCCCATACTACGAGCCCGCACATTACCCGTTGCGGCCCGCACCGATCACGGCCTAAAATCCCGATATTCTTACGATCTGCTTATATCGACGCATCGGGGGGAGCTCCAATGGATGCGATTCAGCCTGGAGGACCGCAGGTAAGATTGCTCGATCTGATCGAAGCAATGCGCAAGCTTCGTCGTGCAGCCTGCGCCAGTCAGCCCGAAGCCGGCGTCGTCACCGATGCGCGCGGCGCAGCGCTTGCGATTCTCACGCCCGCTGGAATCTTCGTGTCGGCAAACCGCAGCGCGGCCGCACTGCTCGGCTACTCGAGCGCCGAACTCGTCGGCAAGCGTCTCGTCGATCTTGCGCCCGACGACGCTCATGCGGCGTTGACAGACGAATTGTCCGCCAGCGCGGCTCGCGAGTTTCATTCGTTCAAGGCCCTGCTCACTGGCCGAACCGGTCACCCAACGCGGCTTGCACTGCATCAGCAATGGGTGCCCGCGAAGACGATGAATTCGGGCGTCTTGCTGACGCTTTTCGAAGAACCGCTGATCATCGAGCCCGGGTCTGCCGACTCGGAGTTGCTCGACGCAAGCGAGCGGTTGTGCCAGACGTATCTGATGATAGGTCAGCAGAAAGAGCGCCAGCGGCTCGCTTCGGAGTTGCACGACGGCCTCGGCCAGGCGCTCACCCTCGTCAAGCTGATGACAGAGGACGCGCTGATGCGCATACGCCGCGGTCAGGTCGACGATGCGGTGCAGCTGCTGGATTCGACCGTATTCAGGATCCGCGAAACGATTGGCGACGTGCGGCAGATATGCGGTGAACTAAGGCCGCTCATGCTCGACAAACTGGGGCTGCCCGCGGCATTGGGTTCGCTGTGCCGGCGCATCGAACGCGGCACGGGGGCGATGTCGGTCGTGTTCGACTGCGATGTCGCGGATAAGGACGTGCCCGAGCATCTGAAAGCCGACATGTTCAGGGTGGCTCAGGAGGCGCTGAATAACGCCGTCAAGCATGCCGCGGCGACCGAAATCTCGCTCAGCCTGCGCAGCGATGCGGCCCGCCTGATGTTGACGATTCGGGACAACGGCATTGGCTACGAGAACCATCCATTCGCCACGGACGAAGCGTATACAACAGGGTTGGGACTCGTCGGCATGCAGCACCGTGTAGAGATGCACGGCGGCGCGTTTTCGATCGAGTCGTCCGCCGCAACCGGGACCCTCGTCTGCGCGACCTGGACGCGCTAGCGCCGCCCTCGCCGCATTCAGGTTCCCGTCTCGCCCAGCCTGCATTCGGGCTCTTCGCCGCCTGGCCCCGGCCCCGGCGCCGGATCGGCGCGTTCCGGCAAATGCTCGTCGTCCACATCCGGCTCAGCGCATTTGGCGGCGAGCGACGTCAGCAAACCCATGCTCATCGCAACGAGAACCAGTTCGGTCAGGTTGGCGATATGGAGCTTGTGCATCATGCTCGCGCGATACTTCTCGATCGTCTTGGGACTCAGGTTCAGATATTGTCCCACCTGACGGTTGGTGCGTCCTTCCGCGATCAGCTTCAGCACGCTGCGCTCGCGCGCCGTCAGCACGTCCCACGCATGCTTCGGTGCGGGCGCTTCGCGGCCGCTGACGAACGAGTCGACCATAAACCCGTAGACGTCCGCACTCAGATGCTTCTTGCCCTGCATGACAGAGCGCATCGCGACCAGCAGTTCCTCGAACGAGACGTCCTTCAGCACGTAACCGTCGACGCCGGCACGCAGCGCTTCCCGCACGTACTCCTCGTTTTGATGCACCGTGAGCGCGATGATCCGGATGCCCGGCGATCGCCGTTTGATTGTCGCGCTGGCGTCGATGCCGTTCATCCCCCGCATCGACAGATCCATCAGGATCAGTTGGGGGGCGAGTGTCATCGCCTGCTGGCAGGCCTCTTTGCCGTCACGCGCTTCGCCGACGACGTCGTAGTCGGCTTGCGCACACAGCATCGAACGTAGACCATTTCGCAGCAGATCGTGATCCTCTGCGATTACAACGCGACATTTCATGTTCACGTCTTGTCTCCCGGTACCCGTGCCCTCGGCCGTCTTCACCGCATTAACGCTTCGACGAAAATCTTCCCTTCCACACAGCTTTCACTCTTTACATTCGAATTCCTAACTGTTAGCTTTGTGTTATTTTCGGGTTACTGTGTGTGTACCTGCCCTTCGCAAGGTTCACGCCACTTCGCGCAGAGCAAGCAACGGCGCGCATCTCCACTTGTTGGGACATTCCGGCCGCGCGTCGAGTGCCGAAAAATGTTTCATTTTCGAATCCTTTTTAAATCCCCAGAAGATTAGCTGCCGCAATGGATGGCAGGAAGCCGGTTCATTTTTATCATTGCGTGAAAATTGATCGATGATATTTGCATCCGGCGAGAAGAATCAAGGCGCCAGGCATGACTGCGGAGCGGCTGCCGTTGATTACCGTCCATTACCATTTATTTCGAATGTTAAGTTTCTGCAATGCGCTTTTTGAGCGCGCTTTCGCGTCACAAAGTGTAGGGAGGTGCCCCATTGCCGAGCCGTTTTTTCTTCCACCACAATTCAGGTGCAGGAGAAAACAACGATGCATTGCCACCCGTCATCCAGCTTCGGAAACGCGATCATTGCCGCATTCGCGATGCTCGGTGCGGTGTTGCCGGGACCGGCGTGCGCACAAATTTTCGGCACCGTCGACAGCAACGGCGCCATCGTTCTGACGAACGTGCGCGGCAAGCCGGGATTGAAGGTGATCGTTGCGGGCGAACCGCCAGGCGAACCCGGCGCCAGGCGCCGGTCGCGCAAGTCATCGGGCGGCGCCGACTCCCCCCTGTACGCGGACGTGATCGACGAAGCGAGCCGCTCCTTTCGCGTTCAACCCGAACTGCTTCGCGCGGTGATCGACATCGAGTCGGGATACAACCCGAAGGCGGTTTCGGACAAAGGCGCGCTGGGACTGATGCAGTTGATGCCCGATACCGCTGCGCGATTCTCGCACGGCGACATGTTCAATCCACGAGACAACGTGCTGGCCGGCGCCCGCTATCTTCGCTTTCTTCTCGACCTGTTCAAGGACGATGTGGAACTCGCGCTGGCCGCCTACAACGCCGGTGAAAACGCGGTGATTCGCGCCGGCTATCGCGTGCCGTCGCTGCCGGAAACGCGTCTGTACGTTCCGCGCGTGCTGACGCGCTACAAGCAGCTCCTCGCGTCCAGTTGAGCCTGATTGCACGCCCCGGAGCATAGCGAACCGGCCGACTGGGGACCAGTTCAGCCGGCCGGACGCCCTCTGCGACGTAGAACGCGAACACTTGCAGCGGTGCTGCGTCCTACGCTCTCCCTCCGTTGTCTACCGCGTGCGGGCACACGTCACCGAAACAAGGCGATGGTCTTGTCCGAGCCCTCGCCGTGCGCCTGTACATGGTGAAGCTCGATCATGTCCTCGATCTCCTCCACGCGCTCCTTCGGGACGTCGATCATCATCAAAAGCTCGCCGCGGAGGATCGATTCTTCGAAGCGCTTCAAGCGCGTATTGCGCACCTCGACGCCGACCACGGCCGCTACCCCGGCGCCGAATCCTGCGCCCGAAAGTGCGAGGATCACCACTGTGCCGCCGGCAATCCGTACGTCTTCGGGCGGGCACACAAGCGCAATCAGCGCCACCAGCAGCCCGATCGCACAGCCCACTGCTGCGCCTCGAGCCAGCGAAGCAAGCAGATCGCTGCGTTGCGCGAGCGATGCCTGCGGCAAGCCGTCGAGCGACACATTCTCGTTGGCGATGACATGCATATGCCGCCACTCGACCCGATGCAAAAGCAGTTCGCCGGCGACCGCGCGCGCGCGCTGTGCGGTAGGCAGCAAAAGATAGACGCGTCGCATTTGAGCTTCCCGCTTTCCGTCGAAAGTGTGCAGATGCACGACACGCCCCGCAAAGCGCCATCGATCTCACGGCACGATCCAGTCCCCATCGGCGACGAGCTTGATGTGGTCCGGCCCGGCAAAGCGAACGATATAGCCGCCCTTGGACGCGAATGTCTGCCCCGGCGCCAGCGTCAGGCGCGGATAGTAGCCCGTCAGGATGCGGCGTTCGAGCATGTCCTGAACCCGCTCCACCAGATAGTCCCTCACGAACGCATCGACCATATGGCTCAGGGTCTCGGCGAGCAGACCGCAGGCGAGGTAGGTGTCCGCCTGCACCTGGGGAGCCACCATCGGTATCTGTCTGATCGAGAACCAGCCGAACGCGTAGTCGACGCGCACGCGCCGCCCTTCCGGCAAATCGAACGGGTACGCAAGGCGCGTGACGCCGCGCCAACTCGTCGGCAAGGGGATACTATCCAGCCCACCCATGAGGCCCGACATGAACACCGTATGCGTCGCTGGAGGGATCCGCGCGAGCGCCGCAATATCGGGCGGACGCAGCCACAACACAAGCACATCCGAGCGCGGTATGCCGTGCAGCGCACCTGCAATGCCCTCGCCCGGGGCGAGTGCGTGATTCGATACCGCAATGCCGCGAGCCGCCAGCGCCGTGGCGAGCGACTGCGCTCCGCGTTCGCCGTTGTCGCCGGTACGATAGACCTGCCAGACGTGTGTCGGCGCCTTCGCCTCTTTCGTGCCCTGCGCCTGCGGCGCGCCGGTTTCATCGACGATGCGCGCCGCAATCAGCTCCGACTCGAGCAGCACGCCCTTCGAGAAGTACACGGAATAGAAGTCGCGATCGTTTTCGATCGGCACCTCGACGTTGGGAAAGAGACACGGCACGGCCTCCTGCTCGCAGAAGTCGTGAATCGGCGCCCAGTTTTTGCCGCCGAGACCCGACAACACCGCGAACACCGGCTGCCGGGCCAGAAACTGCGTGAGTTGCCCGCGCCAGGTGTCCGGCGGACCTTTTAGCTCCCACACGTGCAGTTCCCAGCGGCGATTGACCATGAACATCATCTTGCGCGACGAACGCAACGGCGGCACCGCACCGAGCGGAAAGACGTTCTTGTCGGCGAAGTAATGCGTGAGCACATCGAGCATGCCCGCGCGTTTCACCGGGTCGGCATCGGGGGTGATGATGGTCGCGAAGTGCAGCACGGTATCGGTGACACCCGTCGGCCTGCGCCGATCGAGCTGCTTCAGATAGCCGATCAGCGCCTGCATATCGGCGTCGTTCAGCGCGTACTGCGGCATCAGGCTGCTGAGCGGCTTGCCTTCGGAGTCGATGCCTTCGCGAATCGCGCGGGCGACCGTCGCCTCGGTGTACGGTTCACGTTCGGCGCGCATCCCGGGAACGTACGGCAAGTCGCGATCCTCCGGAGTTTGCGTGCGCGGCTCGACGAGGTAGCGCCAGCTGATTGGCGGAATGCTGCTGTTGCCCTCCCGCGAGCCGAGGCCACTGCGTCGATGACAGTTCACACAGGCCGCGGCTGCGCCTTGCAGGTGCACGCCCCCGTCGTGCATCGCTTCGAGCGCGTCGCCCGAACCCAGTACGCCCTGCTGATAGAGCGCCTGCCCGGCGCTCGCCGTCGCGACCGGTGGGGCGGCAGGCGCGCAACGCGCCTCGTGCACAGGCACGATCAGCGCGGCGAGCAACGCGCATGGAGCCAACCATCGCGTGGCCCGCGACGGTGCCCGTGTGCGGCCTCTCGGCCCGCTTGCCGTGCGCTTCATGATCAGGGCGACGGATGTCCCGCGCCGGGCAGCGCCGGCGAGGCATCGACGTCGATCGAAACCGATTTGCGGTGCATCTGCGGCGGTGCGGGTCTCGTGAAGATGCCATCGTCCAGCGCCGGATTGAGCGACACCTTGTCGATCGTGAGCTTGTCCTTTTTGTCGGACGCCGGTGCCCCACTCTCGATCTCGAGCGGTATCTGCAGCCCCTCGACGCTCCTGAAGTCGCTGTAGTTCACGTCCACGACGACCGTCTGCCCACGCGGCGTGCGCACCTGGCGGTCGACCTGCACGTCGAGAAACGTTTGAGCGTCGATCCACACATGGCGGATCACACCGGAAGGCAGCTTTGCGGCAAGGCGATACGCATCGCGCCCGCCCACCTGATCCTTGCCCTCGAGCGTAACGGTGACGCCCTTCGCTTCATGGTCGATCAGGAGCCCGTCGATCACCTGCTCGTCGCGCGCGGACGTCGCCTCGTCCATCGAGTACGGCCGCGGCGTCGCGCTGCCCATGCCGTTCGGACCCAGTTTCCAGCCTTGTCTACCGTCGAATACGCGCACGGACTTCTGGTTGTACACAGTGACCTCGAAGCGTGTCTTGTTCGGGCGTTTCATGGCGAGGACAAACGGCAGGTCCGGCGCGGGCGCATTGGCGCTATCCACGTGGCCGGACCAGATCATGGTCTGGACTTTGCGCCATGCGTCGAGGCCGCCTCTCGCGTCGACGTTCTTCTGGACGATCTCATCGGCACTCAGATCGTGCGCGGGGATCTGCTCTCCCGCGAACACGACCGCGGCGACACTGCCGGCGAGCACCCATACTGCGACTGGTTTCATGGCCGTCAACCTCATGGGGGCACCCAGCGGCTAATGGCTTGCGCTCTGGCGCGGGCCCGGGTGCGCCCCTGCATTTGCGCCTGGGTTCGCACTCGCCGCCGGACGCGGGCTCGGCGCCGGGTTCGCGCTGACGACCGGTGCGGGGTGCGTGACTTTCGCCACCGTGACCTGCGGCTTGGCAAACGCGGTGTCGTCCACCTGCGGGTTCAGCGCAACCTTATCGATGATCAGCTTGTGCGTGCCTCTTGCGCCGACGACAACCGTTTCGAGCGTATGCGGCATGACGAGGCCGCCCTCCTTGCGATAGTCGCGATAGAAGATCGCAACGTTGTGCATCTTGCCGTCGAGCTTGCGCGCATCGCCGTCGACCTTCAGTTCGAGAAAGCTGGCCGCATCGATCCATACGCGGCGCGACGTGCCGTCTTTCATCGTCAACTTGAGCACATACGCGCGGTGGCCCTCGACCATTTCCATGCCGAGCACGTCGATGCGCGTGCCTTTCGCCGCATAGTCCATGAGCGGCCCATCCAGTTCGGCCCATGACGCGGCCGCCTTGGCCTCCGCGGGCGTGTAGGGCTCCACTTCATTGCGGCCGAGGAACGGCCTGACCTTCCACCCTTGCGCGCCGTCGTAGACCTGGAATGCCGTCTGGTCGTTGAAGCGGACCTCGATACGGCTCTTGCGCGGGCGCTTGAGCGTCATCGTGAAAGGAAGTTTGGTGTTCTTCGTGCCGCCCGCCTCGAGCTGCCCCGACATCGTCATCGTGTTGACCGCGTGCCACGCCTGCAGGCCGCCGCGCGCGGCGACGTTGCGCTCGACGATCTGCGCGGCACTCATGTGCGCCGCGCCCGCAGTCTGGGCGCTCGCCGCGGAAGACCCCGCGAGCGCGATGGGAGCACTTGCCGCGAGCGTCACCACCGACGCGGTCCGGATCGCCAGCGAAAGAAAGCGGTTCATGAGTCATCTCCTCTTCGTCTGCGCGTGAAAAGCGTTTGTGCATTCATTCGACTATCAGCCCGTCGATGTGGAACGACCCCACGAATACGTCGACGCGCTCCCCGGCCTTGATCAGACCGCCCTTGTTCGAGAACACCATCCAGTACTCCTGACCGGTTTCCAGCGGACCGCTCTGGCGCAGCGCCCCAACCTTGTCCATCACCGGGATTTCGAGCAATGCATGGCTCGTGCGTCCGAACATCACGGCTGTCGCGGTCTTTTCGCCGAGCGGCCGCGCGGCCACCGGGTCCGTCACACGATAGCTGAAGCGGATCAGGTTGCCCGACGCCGTGCGGCGCACGCTCAGGTGGTCGATGCCCTGCATCAGTTCGTAATAGCCCCGCGCGCGCTGCGGCAGGCTCGCCGGCGAGTACGGCGACTGCTTCGCCGCCGCGCTCGCACCGGCCTCGCCGACCGCCGGCTGAAGCGAGGCGGCGACGAGACAGATACTGCCGGCCAGCAGCACGACCCGCGGCGTCCGGCGCAGACGCTGGCTCATGGCAACGCTCCCAGTGTCTTCAGACCCGCCGGCGTCGTGACTGCGGGCGGCGTGCCTACCGGCAGCGCAGGCTGGCCTTGATTGCCCTGTGCGCCTCCGATGCCGGGCAGCCCTCCGCTGTTCGCGGCGTTTGGCAGGATCCCCTGCAACAATCCGAGCAGCGTCACCGGATCGTTGACGCCAAGCGCGAGCGGATACGGCTGCGAGGCGAATACGCCGGGCCTCACGAACTCGACTGCGCCGATGTCGTAGCCACCCAGCTGCGGCCGCGGCGTGCCGAAGATGTCACGATTCGGCGCACCCGCTGCCGTGGCATGGTTGACCGCCGGCGAGGTCCCGGGGATCGTGTAGTTGCCAAGCAGCGTGTTGCGTTGCGCGCCCGTGCGCGCCTCGTTGAACAGCGACAGCGGACCGTACGACATGTTGATCCAGTTGTTGCCCTCGTCCGGCGTCGCCGAAGGCAGCAGGCTGAACAACGGATTCGGCAGCACCGTGTCCGCAATGCCCGGGGGCACCGTGATGCCGATGCCACCCGCCTCCGGCGGCACGCGCGCACCATTGCAGTACTGATGCACGACGTCCGGATTCGATCCGCTGTTGTTTGCGTTCGGATAGTCGCCGGCGTCGGTCAGGATCGAGTACTGCGGGTTCATCGTCAGACCGGACCCATGGTTGGCGGCGCCGGTGTCGCCGAACGCGCCGATGTCCCAGTAGACCGCCTTCGGATCGCAATAGCCCGTGGCGTGCCCGGCCTGATTCAGCGACGGATTGAGCGTGACCACGTTCTGCAGCCCCGCAATGCCCGGATCCAGTCCTCCCACCGTGATGTAGAACGTGCGGTTCTGCCAGAACAGGTCGTTCGTGAGCACCGGGTTCGAGAACGTCGTGCAGTCCGGGTGGCCCGCCGGGCATTTCACGTTCGGCCTCGTGAATGCCGCCACCAGGTTCTGCGTGTGGCGCGCGGTCTCGAGGCCGGCCGGCTCGTACTGCGACGTCGTGGTCGGCTGGCACGTCGTTTCCGAACCCGAGGTCGTGCAGTTCGGCGGCCCGACGTTGGCCTGTGACGCAGCGGACGTGTTGAACAGCACGCCGGCCGTCGCCGTCGAGTCGTTCGAGACGACCGTGTTGTTGATGAAGCTCACCGCCACGGCATCCTGCAGCGACACGCCGCCGCCCGCCCAGCCCGCCACGTTGTTCGCGATGATGTTGTTCGTCACCTTCACGCGATACCACCTGGAGCTGTCGTTCGGACTGCGTTGCACGTCGGTGCCGTTGACGTTCTGCAGCCGCAGGCCGCCGCCCTTGCCGCTTTCCGCCGTGTTGCCGACGATCAGGTTGCCGTCGATCGTGATGTCCGGGCCCGCGCCGTCCGAGAGCTGCGGCGCGCAGTCGACGTCGGTGGCCGCGTTCTCGCAGAAGGTGCCGTCGGGCGGCACACCCTGAACGATCAGCCCGCCGCCGTACGTCGGCAGCGTCGGGTTGTTGCTCTGATTGAACAGGATCCAGTTGTGCGACAGGTCGCCGTTGTAGCTGAAGCCGAAGTGCGCGACGCCGCCGCCGTCACCGCTGCTGATGTTGCCGCATACCCAGTTGTAGTTGAACTTGTAGTAGTCGGCGCCCGAACAGAACGTCACTCCTCCTGCCGAAGACGGCGTGGTCGAGTTGATTTCGTCGCCGTACGAAGCGTTCGACGTGACCTGGTTGTTGTGCACGTTCACGTGGACGTTGTACTGGAACGGCAACTGGGTCACGTTATTCGCCGCGATGTTGCCGTCGGGCACCTCGACCTGGCCGACGATGATGCCGCCCGTGAGCGTTCCCGCGTTGGAGAAGACGCGGTTGTTCGATACCTCCGTGTAGTGGTTCCAGCCATGCAGGTAGATACCGCCGCCGCCTTGCGAGCTGTTCGTGAACGACATGCCGTCGATGCGCGACGGGTTGCACAGGAAGTTGCTCTGATAGGTATTGCAGTCCGCGGCGCTGTTGGTGAGCGGCGTGCAGATGCCGTTCGCGACGCAGTTCTGGTCCTGGGTCAGCACCCCGCCCACCAGCACGTCCTTCACACCCTTGCCGAGCACGGTAATGGCCGCGCCTTCGTACGCGCCCATCAGCGTCGGCTCGATCAGCGTCTCCGCGAGGTTGCCGTTGAGGTTGAAATCCCAGCCGGAAGTCGGCTCGAACGGAATCCCGTCGATCTTGCGCTGCATCGAGGCGAGGCAACTGTACGCGCCGGTCGGATCGTACGGATTGCTCGCGGAGATCAGGCCGCCGTTCAGCGCATCGCCGAACAGGCACCCTATCTGCCTGCGCCACGGGTCGAGCTTGCCCGACGGATGCGGATTGGCGTCGACCGTCACGGACGTCGCCCCCACGCCTTGCAGCCGCACCGGCTTCCACATGAGCAGCATCTCCTTGTAAGTCCCGGGACCGACGACGATCATGTCGCCGGCGGCGGCATGGTCGATTGCGGTCTGGATTGCATTGCCCGCCGTGTTCTCGCCCCCCACGTAGGTGGGCGCCTTGCCGCCGATCGTCACGGTGACCGCATCGATCGAGCGCTTGCCGCTCGCTGCGGTGACGACAAGCTGGCCGCACTGGGTCGGCGTCGTCACACCGCGCTGCTGCATCGTGCAGGCCGCATCGGGACCGAGCAGAGGCGGCACGACCACGGTGATCTTCGCGTCGCTCCACGACGTCACCGGCGCCGGGATGCCCGCGATCGTCACGACGCCCCGTTGCTGGCCGAAACCGTAGTTGCGCGTGATGAACTTCTGGTTGAACGGCGCGGCAGTGGCAGCTGGACCTGTGTACGCATGGTTCGGCACCTGCTGCCTGCCGACCGACGTGATCGTCAGTGTCTTCAAGGGTCCACTGACCCACGGGCCCGCGCCGCCGTTGCTGCCCGCGGACGTATTGCCGGCAATCGCGTCGCCCGTCACGGAGGCAATGCCCGGCGTGCCGTCCGGATAGGCGCAGTCCACCTGGTTATACCCGTCCGCGAAGGCCTGGACGGGCACCACCGGCGTATCCATGTACTGGGTCTGTCCGGGCATGAACGGAATCTCGTAGCAGAACTGGCTATATGCCGGGTTATAGAGCGGGTCCTTGATGGTCTGGCCGGAATGCGCCGGGTCGGGCTTGTACGGATCGTTCATGCAGGCGACCATCATCGTCGGCGCGTAGCCCGTCGGGTTCGGCGGGTTGACTTGCCAGGTCGAGTAGGTCAGCCCGTTGAAGATGCCCCACTGGTCGGAATAGGTGCGCGAGATTTCGTTGCCCGCGAAGTCCTTGAACGACACCGGCACGTTTGGCACTGCGAACTTCTCGCCGAACTGCGGCGAATAAGGATCGAACTCCGACGAGAAATCGTCCAGCATGAAGCCGGTGTAGTGTGCGGCGACGTGCGTCGAGCTGAAGATCCAGAACTTCGCCAGCACCGCGCTTTGGTCGGTGAGCTCCACCTCCTTGCGGTCGCACAGATTCCGCGAAGCCCCCGCGAACGGCGAGACTTCCTGCGAACCCGGGAACAGACTGATGTAGTCCGGCACGATCCGCAGTTCGCCGACACACGGCCAGAAGCGTTCGACGGAGCCGGTGTCGCCTTCGGCATGCGGGGTGGAGCCGAGATTCGAGGTCGGATTCTGCGGGTTGTTCCGGTTGTAAGTGGAGTTCATCGCCGCCTGGTCGGGCAGGATGAAGATGTCGCCGATGCCGCCGAACTGCTGCGTAACCGGTGCGATGTAGTTGTCGCCGATCAGGATGTTCTTGTCCTCCTCCTTCACCAGTTCGTAGCCCGGCGGCACGATGATCTCGACCACATACTTGCCGGGCGGCAGCATCTGCGTGCCGTCCTTCGTGGGATTGGCGCTGCAGATCGTGCAGTTGGTGCCGGTGGGCAGGCCGCTATGCGGATCGCGGCCCGTCACGCTCGGGAACTGGTACATGCCGTCGAACGGCGCCGGCTGCACCTGGTTGAACACGTGCATGCCGTCATAGCACTTGAACTGCGAGTTGTTCGGCAGCGCACGCTGCTGCGGGTCGAGCCAGTTCGGCGTGTTCCGCAGCGTGTAGAAGTACGGATCGCTGGTGCTCTGGCCCGGACAGTTCATGTTCGGCACGCCGTCCGAACGGAACCCCTGGGCCCAGTCGTCCCAACTCGCGGTCTTCGTCGTATCGACGAGCTTCAGGCTCGTGGAGCCGTCCGCCGCAACGCCTTCCTGATACAGGTTCACCGTGACGTTCGGCACGTTGGGCGTCCACTTCGTGTGAATCAGCAACGTGGGATCGTCGAACGGGCGCGTGGAGGCATAGACGACTTCGCCGTGGATCCCGCCGTTCTCATTCGCCGCGTAGGGCGTCTTGCCGAACTCGACGAACGAGCTCTGGCCCGAGAAGCCCTGCCAGCCCATCGTGGTCACCCACGGCGGATCGACCCGGCCGGTCGAGGGATTCGAGCCCGAGCGGTCGTTGCAGTCCGCGTCGTTGCAGTACACCGCGCCCGGCACCCGCAGGTTCGTGGGCAGATGGACCGATTCCAGCGTGTTCGCGAAGTTCGCGGCGATCGTCGACTTGCCGCCGCCCGGCGTGCCGTCCGGCGGACCGCCCGCGTCATAGACGACGTGCACGCCGCTCTGCTTGAAGCGCGTCAGGTCGGTATCGACGACGTACCAGTTGAACAACGGGAACTCTTCGTTGAACGACGCATAGCCGCTCCCGTCCGTGACGTTGAAATCCGAATAGCTGCCGTCGCGGAAGCGAATGTTGGTCGACAATAGCGCGAGACCTGGCTTGCTCGGGTCCCCCACGCCGTTGCCGTTCGTGTCGAGGAAGGTCCGCGTATAGAGATTCGTCTGCCACTGAAGCACCGCGATATCTCCCGCGTCCGTCACCGTACCGCCGCCGAGCGTCACGGCCGATGCGAGCCCGTCGACGATCTGGTCGTTCCACTGGTCGAACACCGTGATTCGGGTTATGCCGGCAGGCAGGCCCGTGAAGCTGAACGTGCCGTCCGCGTTGCATTTGGTGAACGCGTAGTCTTCACCGTCCGGATCGCCCACGCTCACGTAGCATTGCGTGAAGCTCAACGGCTTGCGCGACTGGCTGCCATAGAGGTGCTCGTCGGGCGGACGGCTGTAGTGCAGGTTCGTCACCCGGCCCTTGAGCCCGTTGTTGCAGCTCGAGGTGGCGCACAGCAAAGGCAGCCGCGCGTTGATGATCTTCGGATTCGCAAAGCCGATCGACACGTGGAAGCCCGCCGGACCGAATTCCTGGAAGTACGCCGGGCCGCCGATCTTGATGAACGAGTCGTGGGCCTTCTCGCCGTCCAGCGTGTTCGTCTGCAGCCATTCCTCGCCTCGCGCGATGCGGTCAGCAGCGGGCGTCGCGATGATGCCGTACCGGCCCGGCATCAGGTTCGCGATGATGGCCTGACCAACGAGCGGCGACAGCGTCTTGCCATCCGACTCGTATTTCGGGCAGGTCGGGATCATGCCGACGAGGCCATCGGTCGATGTCGAAATCGGGCACGCGTTGAGCCCGCTGACCGGATCGATCGTGCCTTGCAGCGAGTTGGACAGCGGCATGTTGAACATGTCGTAGGTCATCTGTCCGGTCGGCTGGCCGCTGCCGCCCGCGTCGTCCCACAGCTTGATCTCAAAGCCGCCGAGGCCCGGTTCGCGCGCCGAGCCGAAGGTGTCGGTGCCGCCGCTCACGTCCACTTCGCCGTTCAGCGGTGCGTCGTCCTCGAACACGAACACGGAAACCTTCGCAGTCGGGAATGGCGATTCCTCGAGCAACACATTGACCGAAGTCTGCCCGGCCGCGATGGGCGCGCCGCCCATGCCGTTGCCGCATTTGCCCGTGCCCGGCGCGAAGTTCGCGACGCCCGGACAGTCTTTGGAAATGTCGAACTGCCGCTGCGCGCCCGAGGGGTTGGTCGGGTCGACCGGCTGCGGAACGCCGCCGCCGTTCGTGAACGAGTTGTACGCGTTGCCCGGCAGGATCGAAATGTAATAGCGCTTCTTCGGATCGAGCGCCACCTGCGACGGATCCACCGGCACCTGCTGCGCCGCCGTGGTCCGGCACACGCCGTTGCCGACGTCGCACACCGCCGGCAGGTGGGTCTGGCTGACCGGGTCGTAGACCGTCTGCCCCGCTTCGCACGCGGCGACGCCGACACAGCCTGCCGCCACCACCGGCATGTAACTCGTATGGAAGTTCGCACCGAGACTCGGCACAGGCAGCGGCGGACACGTCGCCGGACGCGTGGGCGAATTCACCTGGCACGCCGGATCGATCTGGAACGTGCGGTCTTCCTCGATGATCCAGCGGTAGTCGCTGATCTTCACCGGCGTCTTGCCCGGCTGCGTGCTGGGCGCATCGAGTACGTTGACGACGAGTCCGCTGCCGCCCTTGAACGTCACCGTCACGCTCGCCGTGTTGCTCGCCGTATTCTGCGCATTCACCGCCTTGTACTGGAACGTCACGCTCGCGGACGCCGCGCTGCCCATTGGCGCCGTTGCCGGGCTCGCCGTGAAGGAGCCGTCCGGATTCAGCGTGACAGAGCCGCCCGAAGGGGTGCCGACCAGCGTCGCGGTGAGCTGCAGGCCATTCGGATCGCTGGCGTACGTGAGCACACCGGGCTCGGAGATCTGCAGCCGCGAGGCGACGTTGCTCGTATAAGCGGCATTACCGGCCGTGGGCGGTCCGGACTGACACCCGTTGCCCGTCGTGCACGCAGTGAGCGTCACCGTCGCCGCCGCGTTCGGATTGCCGTTCGCCTGGTACACGAAGCTGTCGGCCGTCGTGCCTTGACTCGGCGTGTAGACGAACGTGCCGTCCGGGTTCAGCGTGAGCGAGCCGCCAGTCGGTGGCGTCTTCACCTGCACGCCGTAGACGTTGGCGTCCTTCGCCGCCACGCCTCTAGCCGGGTCGGACACGGTCAGCGTCTTGCCGGGTACGAAGAAATACGTGGAACCGGTGACCGAAGCGTTCGCCACGGCGGCCGCGGACGCCGCGGTGGAGTTGTTCACGCTGATGTAACCCTGCATGCCGCCGTCACGCGCGTTGTTCGTCGACAGGCTCAGTTCGCGATCGAACACCGGCAGCGCGGAAGCGGCTGCGGCCGGCATGTTGACCAGCGCGTCATAGGTCTTGCCGGCCGCCATGAACACTTCCGACTGGATCCGCGGATTGCCGGGCAGCACGTTGCCGTCTTCGGCGATCAACGCGAAGCCGGAGACCGGGGTCGTGCCGGTTTGCGCGCCGACCACGGCCGGCACGTGCATGCGCAGACCCGCGTTGACGAAGCGAAGCATCACCGGCCCGGTGGTCGCTGCGCTCGTCGCGGCGAACGTCGAAGCGCCCGGATTGGTGCGGTCGAACGAGACGCCGTTGATCAGGTAGTAGCGCGGATCGTAGTTCACCGTGGGCGGATAGCAGGTGCCGAACGAGGTCGACTTCGAATCGCCGCAGCCGCCCGGCTGCCCGGACCAGGACAGGGTTTCGCTGAAGCCCGGGGTCGCGACCGCGGAGGCGACCGCGGTGTTCTGCACCGGATCGATTTCGCTCAGCACGAGCGGCACGTCGGTGTCGTAGCTGATGCCCGGATACGCCTGTGCAGGCGTCGTACCGTTGGCCGCCGTTCTCACCACCAGCACGCCATAGAGCCCCATCGGCCCCTGGATCGATGGGTGCGTGCCCGACTCGATCAGATAGGTGCCGGGGTTCAGGTTGCTCCACGTGAGTGCAGTGGTGCTGCCGTGCGCGACTTCGGTCGCGAACGACTGCACGCGGGCCGCTTGCGTCGGCGGCGTGAACGTCGCCCCGCCGGGCGCGGCGGCGGCGGTCGGCCACGTGGTCGCGGTCTGGGTGGGGTGCGTCGGGCTCGGCATGCTCGTCGCCGTCGTGCCCAGACCGCCGCCCAGTTGCCCGACGATCACGAGCGAGGTCGGCACGGAGCCGGGCAGGCTGTTGTTGAGATTGATCGTGAGCGGCCCAGGCGGCACCGTGATGACGACGGGCGACCAGTTCGCCCCTGCCCCGGGGTTCGCCGCCGTACACGTGGCAGGCGCAGCGGCCGCCGTGCAGCTGTAACCCCACATCGGCACGGCCTGCCCGTCGGGCATCACGGCCGTAGTGGCCTTCGCAGTGAGATTGACGGATGCCTGGGCGAATGCCATCCCGCTCGCGCCCAGCAAAACGGAAGCGGCAATCGACGCCTTAAGCATACCTAACAGATTTGCCTTGAGTGTGGTGGATCTCATCGCCGTTCTCCCCGCCTCTAGTTCGATTCGTCGATCAGGAATGCTTGCGGATCAACGAGCATCATCATCATCATTCCGCCAGGGAAGATGTTGTTCGTGGTGATCTCACGTTCATTGTGCGAGTGCCACATGAATGCAAAGCCGGCTTCCGTTTGCGGTGGATTCACCGACGTGCCGCTTGGCGGCGTCGTGCCCGTGGGCGAAGTCGCGCGCATGGTCGCATCGGGGCCGAGATAGGGGCTGCCGCCGTACCAGAAGCCGTTGGTCAGCACGTGCGAGTCGGGCAGCGTCACCGGGCCGCCGCTTCCCACCTTGCCGAACGGATGGGTTTCGAGCGCCTTGTTGTGGTCCGCGCACCACTCGTAATAGTTCGGTGCCGTCGGATCCTGCGTGTAGTAGCCGTTTGCATCCGGGATACAGACGCTGCCGTCGCCGGGATAGTGCCCATAGACGTCCCAGTTGAGCCCTTTGCCCGTCCAGTAGAAGATCCCGTCCATCGCAAGGCCCGGTGTCGTCGTGGTCGTGAACAGCAGCGGGCCGGCGACCTTGGTCGCGTCGGACCTGGCGAGCAGCATGTTGCCGTCGCGCGCGAGCACGCGCACGTGATTGCCGTGCTCATGGAACGGATGCTGCCAGCGCCCCGTGCCGATGATCCGCAGCAGCACCATTTCGCCGGGGTGCATGTGCGGGTTGCCGTTGTATGGCTGATTCGGATATTGCGCCGCGTAGTTCGGGTCCATGTCGTCGGGCATCGAGCGTCCGTTGACCATGAAGTACGCTGGATGATACGGCTCCGTCTCGACCGTCATGCAGCCGGTCGGACTCGTGCAAGCGTTGCTGGCCTGTTGCTCCGCCTGTGCATGAATGCGCGGATCCATTTCGGAGAACTGAAACAGATACTCGCGGTCGTAGCACGCTGCGCTGTGGTTGTAGGCCGCCGCGGCATTGCGGAAGTCGGGCTGGCCATCCAGCAGCTTGCGCGTCCCCTGGATCGGGTTGCAGCCGGTCGGCACGGCGAGCGTACCGGGCGACGACGTCGGCAGGACGATGACCGCGCCATACATGCCCATTTCGATCTGCAGATCGCCCTGCGTGCCGCTGTAGTACGCGTGCGTGCCCGGCGTAGCGGCGATGAAGCTGTAGGTGACCGTGACGGTGTGGGACGCCTCGCGCGTGAGCAGGCCCTGCACGCCCGTCGGCGTGCCGGAGCAGAGCCTCGTCGTCGGGTCGATCGTCCCCATGCATACGTCAAACCCGGGAAAGAGAATCGACGTGTTGCCCGCCGCCGCCGGCAGATTGTTGGTGAGCGTCACCGTGACGATGTCGCCCTGGTTGACGATCAGCGTCGGGCCGGGAATCTGCATGGTCGGACAATTCGCACCGGCGATATTGGGCGGCGAAAATCCGGCCGGCGCCGTATTGCAGCCGTAGCCCCATGAATAGACGCTATTGCCGTCCGGCTGGGTGATGCGGCTCGCCTCGGCGCGCAGGTCGAAATGCGTGCCCGTGATGCCAGGCGCGGCCGCATGCACCTGCATGCAGAAGAGCGCCGCGAGCGCCGCCACGCCGAACCGTGCAAGCCGTCCGAGGCGCGCGAGGGTCGCGATCGCTATGCGGTAAGTGATGTGTCCCACGGCTCTTCTCCTAAGTGCAGGACTTCCTGGCCGGGTCCATGGCAGGGCAGCCATGAACCGTCTTTATCGCGTGCATGATGTGTCTCATAGCGTGCAGACCTTCGTCTTCGGATCCACCGACCTGCAGATGTGCACCTCGGTCATCAGTCCACCGAAGTTTTCCTGGTCGTTCGCCAGATGGTCCAGATTCGGCGTGTACAGGTAGAAGACCTGCCCTGACTGATACTTCGTCGTGTCGGTGGCGTCGAGGATCAGGTCGAGCGACTCCCCGCCGCCGAGCGTGATCGAGTTCGTGTAGTAGGTCATGTCGTTGCCGGCCATGTCGCGCAGCAGCCGCGCATTGAGCGCGACCACGTGCATCGGAATACCGAGCGAGGCGAGCGTCTGATATTCGGTGACGTCGAGGTCCGAGATGCGCAGCAGCACCTTGCCGCCGACGGGGATATTGATCAGCGACGGCAGCGGTTGCGAGAAGCGCGGCACGCCGTCCGACGCGGGCGTCGAAAGCGCATTCGGATTGACGGTGTCCGGATAGCTGCGGCCATTCAGCATGAAGAACTTGTCTTTCATGTCGGTGAAGGGCTCCGGATTGAACGTCATGCCGACGAAGTGGAAGTTCGGATCGAAGCCATGGATCTGCACCGGATACTCGACGTCATAGGCGGTCGAGCCATCGCCGTCGTTGTATGCGTAGAGCGTGGGCGTCCCGCTCAAATTGTTCACGTGCAGCACGCCGTTCTGTGGCGGCAGCGGCGTCGTGCAGAGAATGTCGGTGCCGCACCGTGTGCGCAGATCCTGCTGCTGCAACACCAGCGACTGATACAGCGACTTGCCGGCGGGCACGCGGTTCTGACGCGGACGCACGAAGATCTGGCCGACCATGCCCATCTGCAGGTGCTCCGGGGGCGTGATGTGGCAGTGCCAGAAGTAGGTGCCCGCATCCGGCGCGAGGTAGTAGTACGTGAAGCTCGCGCCGATGTTGATCGCGACCGACGCGTCGGGCACGCCGTCGTAGAACGAGGAGGCATTCGGATAGCCGTGAAAGTGCACCGTGTGCTTCTCGAACAGGTCGGGGCGCATGATCATGCCGACGTTCGTGAGCGTGAGGAAGAACTCGTCATCCTCGTCGATCGCCATCATCGGCGCGGGCTCGTTGCCGTTCATCACGCCGATGTCCATGATCGGCCGCGGGTCGACATGGCCCGTGAGCTGGCCAGGCGGCGTCGATTCCGGATCGGGCGTGAGACCGACCGCGCCGTTGTAGGTCGGATCCGTTCTCGGGTCGCCGACGGTGTTGAACACCGAGGCGAACTGCGTGCCGGGCAATCCGGCCTTGATGTCGGCAAGACCGGACAACGGCCCGAACGCGAACAGATAGGTCTGCACGCCGTTGGCCATCGTCGCATAGCCGTCGCCACCCGAGATCTGCTGGCACTTGATGGCGCCGTTGACGACACCGGTCGATGCCGAGGTCTGGCCCGTGAAGGACGGTCCCGTGTACGGCGGTTCGCCGGCGCCCGCGGGCAGCGCCGACGGATGAGACGGCGTGGTCGGCGGGCATTGAACCATGAACGATTGGGAAAATGAGGGGATCGCAAACATCATGCATAGCAGGGCTGCCACGCTATTGCGACACATGCGGATGCTGAACATATGACCTCCGTCCTTGGGGTCAAGCAGCGCGTCAGGCGCTGAACGTCACGCTCGACTGCAGTTGCGGGCTGATGCATTCGTCACACTGACCCGTATGTGGATTCTGGATACCGGCAGCGGAGCCTGCGATGGGTTACCTCCCTACACTTGCAGTAGGGCAAACCCATCGCGTTGCGCGGCCGTGGTCCTGACGGGCGATGGAGTGTGTCCTGGCCAACACAAGCGGCGCCTCATGCCTCGATTCCGGTCTGCAAGGGGAACGCTCGCGCAGCGTCATGGCTTTCATTTTCATTTCGAATCGACGTGATTCTTCGAATCAATCTGAGGATTGAAATGTCGTTCTTATGTGCCCTGTGGCATATAGCGGCGAACTTTCCGATGGGTACAATCCCCCCTATTCACATCACGCGCAAACCCGAATACCGCGGACGCTTGTCGATCACGCGGTCAGACGGACGGCACTCACCTCCTGCCTGGTCTCATGCCGGCGAGGGACCTGGCGGCGTGGGGGGGAACATGGATTTTCTGGAAAAGAGAGCGGCGGTGAATCTCGTCGAACGCAACGATCACGCTCTTGAACTCGTCGAGCTGGCAAGCGCGAAGCGGACGTACTACCCCACCACGTCGATGTGGTTGAAGCTGGAACAGCTTCAGGTGGCGCAGCAACTCGTCGAGCCGCTGGATCAGGACCGGCAGCCGGTTCTGTCCACGTCGCTCCACGGCGTGGCGCATCTCGACGGCCAGGAGCTTGCGATCATTGGCTTTCCGCAGCTGGCGACGCGCGTGCTTCAGGTAAGCTTCGAAGCCCGCGACGTCAGCACGGCCGACCGGCTTGGCCTGCGCGCACTGGAAGACGAACTGGGCAACTCGATGTCCGATGTGGCGCTCGGCACCGCCCGGCTGGGCTTCAATGCCGCCGATGACGAGACCGGAGAGCCCGATCAGTGGTGGCTCGCGTGCCACATTCCCCCTTCCTGCCTGCAGGTGCTGGCGAAGGCGATCTCGGACGGCCAGCTTGGCGCGGTAGAGCTGGGTCTGGCCATGCGACACCTCTATACGTCCGAAGATCCCGCGGCCGAGCCGTCACGCCAGCCCCGGCTCTTTCTGCGGCCCAATGAAGGGGACGACACGGTCGAATGGCCGAACATAGCGACTGGCTATGTCACCCATCTGCGCATCGACTTTGCGACGGCTTCATTGCGCGGCTCGGCGGCGAGCAGCGACCCGGCGGGGGCGGCGAAGGTCGTCGCGGAAGCCGTGAGCTCGCTGGGACCGACGCTCCTCAACCTCAGACTGACGGTAAGGTGGATCGGCATCCTCATTGCCGTGCTGCTCTTCCTTGAAGTTCTCGAGCGGCTGCAGATCTGAACCGGCATCTGCCTCGCGATCGCATAAGCAAGCAAAGCCAGACGCATTTCGGGCGCAACGGCGCGGCTATAACGCTCCGCCCCGCCCCAGCCTTTCCCCGCGGGAAAGCACGCTTCACCCTTCCTCAATTTTCGCGCTCGCGAAAATCTCCCACACTTTCCATCACGCCTTCTCCGTACCGTTCGTACGGATTTGCGCCCCGACCGCGGCTCGTAACGCGGCATCGAAAATACCGGAGACAGCATGAACAGCCATCCCCTCGACCTGGGCGGCAGCGCGCCGGGCGAAGCGCCACGCCGCCCGCTCACCGCGGAAGCCCCATTGCCAGGCCACCAGGGCGTCACGCTCAGCAGCTTCATGGACGACATGCCCGTGGGCGCGCTGCACCGCTTCGTGGTGTGGGTGATCGGCATTGGCCTCTTCTTCGACATGTACGAGATCTTCCTCGTCAGTTCGATCGGCGCCGCGCTGCAGAACGAATACGGACTCGATGCGCACAGCCTCGCGTTCAAGCTCTTGCTGGCCTCGGCCTTCGTCGGCATGTTCTTCGGCTCGCTCTTCCTCGGCAGTCTCGCCGACCGCATCGGCCGCCGGCGCGCCTTCCTGTTCACGCTCGTGTGGTACAGCGCGTTCTCGCTGCTCGCAGCGTTCTCCGTGGACGCCACCATGCTCGTGGTCTGCCGCTTTCTGACCGGCGTGGGCGTCGGCGCGATCTATCCCGTGGCCGATAGCTTCCTTTCGGAGATCCTGCCGAAGGAGAAACGCGGCCGGATGGCCGCGTGGGCCAATACCACCTCGTACGTCGCGGTGCCGCTGGTCGGCTTCCTCGCGGTTTGGCTCAATCCGATCCATCCTGCCGGCATTGCGGGATGGCGCATCATCCTCGCCATCGGCAGCCTTGGCGCCCTGTTCGTGCTGGCCGTGCAGCATCGCCTGCCGGAAAGCCCACGCTGGCTGCTGGCGCAAGGCCGCGCCGACGAGGCCTATGCGATGCTGGGCCGCTTCGCGCAAAGCGCCGGCGCGCCGATGCCGAAGCGCTTTGCCGAGCCGAAAACGCGCCAGCATCCGCTGAGCCTCGCCGAACGCATTGCCCTGCTGCGGCGCGCGCCCTATGACAAGCGCTATGTCATGCTCGTCGTGTTTCACCTGTTCCAGGCCTTCGGCTACTACGGCTTCGGTACGCTTGCGGGCGTCGTCGTGAAGAGCCGCGGCATCGACGTGACGGGCAGCACGCTGTTCGTGGCCCTCTCGTTCCTCGGCTACCCGATCGGCTCGCTGCTCTCCGTGCCGCTGCTCAACTGGATCGAGCGCCGCACGCTCGTGATCGCCTCGCTGATCTCCATCGGTATTTTTGGCCTTGGTTTCGCGTACTCGGGGCAGGCCGTGCTGATCGTTTGCTTCGGCGTACTGACGACATGCGCATCGAATGTGTTCAGCAACGCTTACCACGTGTACCAGGCCGAGATTTTCCCCGCCAGCGTGCGCTCGACAGCGATCGGCAGCACCTATTCGCTCTCGCGCATCATGAGCAGCGCCCTGCCCTTCATCCTGTTGCCGGTGCTCACGCAGCACGGCCCGATTGCGATGTTCGGGGTGATCTCCGCCGCGCTGGCCATCGTTGCCGTGACCTTGCGTGCGTTCGGGCCCCTCACCACGCGGCGCAGCCAGGATGAGATCAATCCCGTCTGAGCGTCCGATACCTCAAGCGTCCCAGCGTCACCGGGGCGGCTGCCGCGTCTTGCGGGGCCGCCCCGCTTTTCATTGCTCTGCGCGCGCCGACATGTAGTCGAACAGGCTCACGATGTCCGAGCTTGGCGCGCTATCCGCCTTCATGCCGATCCAGAGCGTGCGCGTCGCCCACGTGTCCGCCAGCTTCACCTTGACGACGCCGGCTTTGCCGCGCTCGTCGCTCACCGCGTCGCGCGGCAGCACGCCGATGCCCAGTCCTGCTTCGATCATGCGAAACACGCCGTCGAAGTTCGAGGCCTGGATGCGCAGCTTCAGCGATCGCTCGACGGCGAATGCCGCGTCCGTCATGCGCGCGAGCAGCGAGCTGCCATCGCTCAGGCCCACGTAGTCTTCGTCGAGCGTATCGGCGAAGCGGATCACCTCGAGTTGCGCAAAGTGATGACTGCGCGGCACGAGCAACACGAGTTCGTCGCGGCGATAGAGGCGCCGCTCGATGCCGGGTGCGGGCACGTTGTCGGCGAACACGCCGAGGTCGGCCTTGCCTGCGCCGAGCGCTTCCACGATTTCGTGGCTCAGCCGCTCTTCGAGACTGACCTTGATGCCTGGATGCTCATTCAGGAAGCAGGCGAGATCGACGGGCAGAAACTGCACGATCGCCGACGTATTCGCCCACATGCGCACGTGCCCGCGCACGCCGGCGGCGTAGTCGCTCATTTCGGTGGCCATGCGATTGACCTGATCGACCACGCGCGTGGCGTGCTCCAGCAGCGCATGGCCAGCGGGCGTCAGATCCACGCCGCGCGCGCGACGGATGAACAAGGCGCAGTCGGTCACGCTTTCGAGTTCGGCAATGCGCTTGCTGACGGCCGAAAGCGTGAGCTGCCCGTGCTCGGCGGCCTTGGTGAGGCTGCCATGTTCCGCGACGAGCAGAAAGACCCGCAGCGACTGCAGATCGAAGTGAAGTGGATTGACCATGATGAATGGGGCAAAGCCGGCGCGAGAGACGATTGTCCTGCATCGCGGGCTCGGGAGGAAGTGCAGATGTGCGAATGGAGAGGCGGACGTGCTGCGATGCACGTCCGCGTGCCGGCCATGCGGGCCGGCGTGCTCGCCGCCCAACCGGCGCCCCCCGGCTCGACGGCAAAAACTGGCGAGAGGGATCAACCGGCCTGGATCGGCTCGGAAATTTCGATGAGGTTCAGATCGGGGTCACGCACATAAACGGAGCGAATCTTCTGCGTCGCACCCGTGCGCTCGACCGGACCTTCGACGATCGGCCAGTTCTTCCCGGCGAGATGCGCGATCACCACATCGAGCGGCACCGCGGCGATGAAGCACAGATCGAGCGCGCCCGGCACCGGCACATGCGCCTTGGGCTCGAATTCCGCGCCACGCACATGCAGATTGATCTTCTGGTTGCCGAAGCGAAACGCGAGCCGCCCCGCACCGAAGGTCTCCAGTTGCATCTGCAACACTTCCGTATAGAAGTGCTTCGTGGCCTCAGGGTCCACGCAGGTCAGCACCAGGTGGTCGAGGTGGTCGATCAACGCCATGCTTCGCTCCTTGTCATGAGTACGCGCGTTGTGGGGGCATGCCTTGCGCCTGCTCAGGCACCGGATGCAGGTCGAGGCGGCGGCCGGTCTTCAGAATCTGGCTGGGCACGTCATGACCGATCAGGCCGGGCAACAGCGCGGCGGCGTCGAGCACGGCGGCGAGATCGACGCCGGTGTCGTAGCCGTCGAGTTCGAGCATGTGCACGAGTTCTTCGGTGCACACATTGCCGCTCGCACCCGGCGCGTACGGACAGCCGCCAAGACCGCCAAGCGAAGCGTCGAAGCGCACGATGCCCGCATCGAGCGCCGCAAGCGTGTTAGCGAGCGCCATGCCGCGCGTGTTGTGGAAGTGCAGCGTCAGTTCGAGTGTGCCGAACGCCTGCGCAGCGCTTTCGCACAACGTCCGTACCTGTGCGGGATGCGCCATGCCGGTGGTATCGCAAAGCGTCACGCCCTGCACGCCCAGTTCGGCAAAACGCTGCATCCAGCCGAGCACGTCCTGCACGGGCACGTCGCCTTCCATCGGGCAGCCCATTGCTGTGGAGAGCGAAACATTGATCGCGACGCCCGTGCCGCGCACGGCGTCGATCACGTCGCGCAACTGCGCGAACGACTGCTCGCGCGTCATGCGCAGGTTGGTGCGATTGTGAGTCTCGCTCACCGACATCACGAGATTCACTTCATTGACGTTGCACGACAGCGCGCGCTCCGCGCCGCGCACGTTCGGCACGAGCACCGTATAGACGACGCCCGGCACGCGCTCGATGCCGTGCATCACCGCCTCGGCGTCGCGCAGTGCGGGAATCGCCTTGGGCGACGTGAACGAGGTCACTTCGATCTTCGCGTAGCCGCAGGCGCTCAGGCGGTCGATCAGCGCGATCTTGTCGTCAGTGTCGATGAAGGCGGCTTCGTTCTGGAAACCGTCGCGCGTCGCGACTTCGTTCAGATACAGCACCTTGCCCTTGAAGTTGTCCTTATTTCCGGTTGTCATCTTGCCGCTCTCCGTTCAGATCACACCGCGCGCGCGCCATGTTTCGCGCGTAGCGGCGTCTACGCCTATCGATTCCAGCACCGTTTCGGTATGCTCGCCGAGCGTCGGCGCGCTACGCTCGATCGTGCCGGGTGTGCCGCACAGTTTGGGCACCACGCCCGGCACTTGCACCGCCGTGCCGTCGGGCAAGGTATCGTCCACGATCATCTCGCGGGCGTGGTAATGCGGATCGGCCGCAATGTCTGCGATATCGTAGATGCGGCCCGCTGGAATACGCGCCTCGTTGAGCGCCGCGAGCACCTGGTCGAGCGTGTGCCGCGCGGTCCATTCGCCGATGGCGGCGTCGATGCGCTCGACCTGCGCGACGCGTCCGTCGTTCTGCGCGAGCGCCGGATCGTTGCCCAGGTCCGGGCGGCCGATCAGTTCCATCAGGCGGCGATAGATGCTGTCGCCATTACCTGCGATCAGCGCGTACTTGCCGTCGCTGCAGCGGTAGGCGTTGCTCGGCGCGATGCCGGGCAGGCTGCTGCCTGCCGGCTGGCGCACGGCGCCGAACACCGAATACTCGGGCAGCAGGCTTTCCATCATGTTGAAGACCGACTCGTAGAGCGCGACGTCGACGACCTGGCCCCGTCCGCCCTGCTGCTCGCGATGCCGCAGCGCCAGCAGGACGCCGATGACGCCATGTAGCGCAGAGAGCGAATCGCCGATCGAGATACCGACGCGCACCGGTGTGCGCTCAGGCTCGCCGCTCAGGTGACGCAGGCCGCCCATCGCTTCGGCGACCACGCCGAAACCGGGCCGGTCGCGATACGGGCCGGTCTGCCCGTAGCCCGACACGCGCAGCATGATGAGGCCGGGGTTGATCGCGCTGAGTTCGTCCCAGCCGAGGCCCCAGCCTTCGAGCGTGCCGGGGCGGAAGTTTTCGATCAGCACGTCGGTTTCCGCTACGAGACGGCGAATCACGTCCTGCCCTTCGGGCGTGCGCAGATCGAGCGTGATGGATTCCTTGTTGCGCGACTGGGCGGCCCACCAGACCGACGTGCCGTCGTGCAGCAGGCGCCACTTACGCAACGGATCGCCCACGCCGGGCGGCTCCACCTTGATGACGCTCGCGCCGAACTCGGCGAGCATGCGGCCAGCAAACGGACCCGCGATGAGCTGTCCGAGCTCCAGAACGCGGATGCCTTCGAGTGGTCGTGGCATGGCTGTGTCTCCTGACTCTGGTCACATGAAAGGGGTTATTTCGGACTGTCTGCGACTGACTATGGGAGACATGATGAACCGGACCGCACCCTTTGATAATCGATGCTTGCGCAATCTGGCTTGAGCAAATGGAAAGGCAGCGAAGGCCTGTGGCGCGGCGTCGCTGCGCATTTCCTCACCGGAAACCCAGTTGGCGGATCGAGCAAGCCAGCCGCGCACCCGGTGCGCGACAATCGCGGACTGCCCCCTCTTTCGCTCAGGCCAGACATCATGCACGTCGTTTTTCTCGATCGCGCGACGCTCGCGCCCCAGACGCGGCTGCGTCCGCTGCCGTTCGACCACACCCTGGAAACCTTCGAGCGCACCGCGCCCGAAGAGGTCGTCGCCCGCATTCGCCACGCCGATATCGTCATCACGAACAAGGCGCGCATCAGCGCCGAAGCGCTGGCTGGCGCGACCCGCCTGCGCATGGTCGCCGTCGCCGCCACGGGTACAGACAACGTCGATCTGGCCGCCTGCGCGACGCGCGGCATCGTCGTGAGCAACGTGCGCGACTACGCCGGCAACAGCGTGCCGGAACATACGTTCGCATTGATATTTGCGCTGCGCCGCAGCCTGGCCGCGTATCGCGACGCCGTGCGCGCAGGGCGCTGGCTCGAATCGGGGCAGTTCTGCTTCTTTGATCATCCGATCCGCAATCTCGCGGGTTCGACGCTCGGCGTCATCGGGGACGGCGCACTGGGACAGGCCGTCGCGCAAATGGGACGCGCGCTCGGCCTGCGCGTGCTGTTCGCCGCGCGCAAGACGCGCAACGACGCGCAAGCGGGCTACGTGCCGCTCGAAGCGCTGCTAGAAGAAAGCGACATCATTACGCTGCATTGTCCGCTCACCGTGGAAACGCGGGATCTGATCGACGCCACGGCATTCGCGCGCATGAAGCGGCGGCCCTTGCTGATCAATACGGCGCGTGGGGGACTCGTGAACGAAGCGGCGTTGGTGGACGCCCTGCAAAGCGGAGCGATTTCAGGCGCGGGATTCGATGTCGTGACGCAGGAACCGTTGCCTGCCGATCACCCGTTTCAGGCCATCGTCTCGCATCCGGCGTTCATCCTCACACCCCACGTTGCGTGGGCGAGCGATGAAGCCATGCAGGCGCTTGCGGATCAACTCGTGGAAAACATCGCGGCGTTTTGCGAAGGCACGCCGCGCAATCGGGTCAGTGCGCGTTGAGCGCGAGGCGCGGCAACCGCAGCGGGGTTGCCTGCGCCTGAAACATCAGGCCATTTCCGGCTGCCTGGCGTGCCACCATTCGTCGACGGCCTGCTTCGCCGTTTGCTCGACCACGCTCAGCGCCATCAGCACATCGATCTTCAGCTTGGGAATGGCAAGCTCCACGGAAGGCAGCTTCGCCGTTTCCACCTGTGCGTCGACACCTTCCATAACCGCGCGGCACAGCCATTGCGTGTCCGTCGCGTCTGCTTTCGCATCGACAGTGACTCGAAAGCCACGATATTCGACTGCCATATACTCTCCCGAAACCTGACAAAACGTAATGCTCGCCCCGCCGGACGGCGGTGAGGGGGCGACTATATCACCACTTTCGTGACGCTTCAGCGAGGTCCGCACGAAGTCGCGAAGAAGTCGTGCAAAAACACCGCGCCCGCATTCACGCCCTGTTTAAGGAGCGATTCTGCGGGCGCAAGAACAATCGGGTCAGTTCGGACTTCCGAATTTCAGCTCGCGAGCGTGGTGCGCATCGAAGCCTTCCGCATCGTCCGCCAGCCGACGATCGCGAGCGAAACGCCCGAGATCACGGCGGCAAGCGAGACGTAATACGCGGGAGCGAGCGTATCGCCCGTCACGTGAATCAGCACTTCGGCAATCGTCGGCGCGAAGCCCCCGAAGAGCGTCACGCCAAGGCTATACGCGATGGAAAGCCCCGCAGAGCGCACGCGCACGGGAAAGATCTCCGACATCAGCGCGGGCATCGGGCCCGAATAGGCGGCCTTGAAGATGCCCGCCGCGCCCTGGAGCACGAGCAGCCAGCCGAGCGTGGGGTGTCGCTGCAGCAGCGCGAACATGGGATACGTGAGCGCCGCGAGCAGGATCGACGTGGTCAGCATGATGCGGATGCGGCCGATGCGGTCCGAGAGCGCGCCCATCACCGGCGAAAGCGCGAACTGCAGGCCGCCGTTGAGCACGACCACGCCGAACGAGGTTGCCGCCGCCATGTGGAGCTGCTTCACCGCGTACATCGGCATGTAGAGCTGGAGGATGTACACGCCGACGGTGGACTGCGCAACGATACCCACCGCGAGCACCAGGTTCACCCACTGGCGCCCGAGCCCCGGCTCACTCGTTGCGCGCGCATCCTGTTCGCTGTGCGCTTGCTGGTTCGCGACGAATTCGGGCGTCTCGTCCAGATGCGAGCGAATGTACCAGCCCACGGGCCCGAGCACGAGCCCGAAGAAGAACGGCACGCGCCAGCCCCACGCCTGCAACTGCTCGGGCGGCAGCCACCATGCGAGCACGCCGCCGAACGACGCTGCGAGAATCGCGGCCGCGCCCTGGCTCGCGAACTGCCAGCTCGCGTAGTAGCCTCGCTTCGAGGGGCTGTGTTCGACCATGAACGCCGTCGCGCTGCCGAATTCACCGCCTACGGCAAAGCCCTGCACGAGGCGGGCGAGCAGGATCAGGAGCGGCGCGGCGATGCCGATCGACGCATACGGAGGCATGACCGCCATGGCGAGCGTGCCCGCCATCATGAGCGCAATGGCGAGCGTGAGCGCTGCCTTGCGTCCCTTGCGGTCGCCGTAGACGCCCAGCACGATCGCGCCGAGCGGCCGCATGAGGAAAGAGATGCCGAAGGTGCCGACCGCCAGCAGCGTGGACAGCCATTCGTCGTGCACGGGAAAGAACTGCTTCGCGATGATCGGCGCGAAGTAGCCGTACACGAGAAAGTCGAACCACTCCAGCGCATTGCCGATCGACGAGGAGAACACGATGCGGCGCACCATGCCGCGGCTGAGCGGCGCACCCGTTACCGATGAACCGGTCTCCATGTCAGTCTCCTCCGTTTTTATTTGGTCTACTCATTGATCGTCGTGAACCGCGAGCGAGGTATTCCCGCTCGCCTCAAATACTGCTTGCCGGTTTGCCGCCTAGAAACCCGCTGCGAGCCCGTCGCGGCGCGTGTCGCTCGCGGCCACATAGCCGCGCTCGGGATCGTTGCGATCGAGCTTCCAGATGAACTGGCCCGAGCCGAAGTCCATGTACGGATCGTCGATGCCCTTGATCTCGTGGCCGAGCCCTTGCAGCGCGCGCGCCGTCTTCGGATTGAAGGTCGATTCGATGTCGAGCGTGAAGTCGCGGTTGACCTTCCAGCGCGGCGCATCGCACGCGGCCTGCGGCTGCTGGCCGTAGTCGAGCATGCGCACGACCGACTGCAAATGCCCTTGCGGCTGCATGTCGCCGCCCATTACGCCGAAGCTCATCACCGCTTCCTGGCGGCCGTCCACCTGCTGCGTGAGGAACGCCGGAATGATGGTGTGAAACGGGCGCTTACCGCCTGCCACGACGTTGGGCGATGCCGGGTCCATCGAAAAGCCGCAGCCGCGGTTCTGCAGCGCGATGCCCGTGCCCGGCACGACCACGCCCGAACCGAAGCCCATGTAGTTCGACTGGATGAAGCTGACCATCATGCCGCGCTCGTCCACGGCGCAGAGATAGATCGTGCCGCCCGAACGCGGCATGCCGAAATCGAAATGCGTGGCGCGCTTCGGGTCGATCAGCTTCGCGCGCGCTTTCAGATAGGCGTCGTCGAGCATCTGCTCGGGCGTGACTTCCATCGAACGCGGATCGGCAACGTAGCGATAGACGTCGGCGAACGCGAGCTTCATGGCCTCGATCTGCAGATGCTGCGATTCGAGGCTGTCGAGCGCGAGCGAGCCCATGTCGAACTGCTCGAGAATGCCGAGCGCGATCAGCGCGGCGATGCCCTGTCCGTTCGGCGGAATCTCGTGGACCGTGTAGCCGCGATAGTTCTTGCCGATCGGCTCGACCCATTCCGGGCGATAGTTGCGCAGGTCGTCCAGCGTGAGCGCCGCGCCGCCTTCGCGCGCAAACGCGGCGATGCGCTCGGCGAGCTCGCCCTCGTAGTAGTCGCGCGGACCGCGTTCCGCAAGACGCCGCAGCGTGGCGGCGTGGCCGGGGAAGCACACGCGCTCGCTCACTTCGGGCGCGCGGCCGCGCGGCATGAACGTTTCGGCAAAGCCCGGCTGATTGTGCAGCTCGGGAATCGCCGCCTGCCACTTGCGCGTGACGATAGTCGCTACCGCATGGCCGCGCTCCGCGATCTCGATGGCCGGTTCCATCAGGTCCGCGAATGGCAGCTTGCCGAACTTCGCATGCAGCGCTTCCCAGCCCGCGATCACGCCAGGCACGGTCACCGTGTCCCAGCCGCGTTTCGGCTGCTTCGCGAGACCGTTTTCCTCGCCGTATTTGCGGCGGAAATAGTCGACGCTCCACGCCGCCGGCGCGTTGCCCGACGCGTTCAGGCCGTGCAGCTTCGCGCCATCCCACACGAGCGCAAAGCAATCGCTGCCCAGGCCGTTCGATACCGGCTCGACCACGGTGATGGCGGCCGCGGCGGCGATGGCGGCGTCGACGGCATTTCCGCCTTTCCAGAGCATGCGCAGCCCGGCCTGCGCGGCAAGCGGATGCGATGTCGAAACGATATTGCGGGCGAACACCGGCAGGCGCGGCGTCGGATAGGGGTTTTGCCAGTTGAAGCGCGTCATGGAAGTCCGGATTTCGGTAATGAACGAAAGCAGCGGCACGCGCAGTGCCGCACTCAATTGCGGGGCGCACGGCTCACGCCGATCTGTCGATTATCTTGAAGGATCAAGCAAAAAAATACTAATATTTTATTGTCGACACTTAAGTTTTATTTACATGCTAACCCTACGCATGCTCCGCACCTTGCAGGCCGTCGCACGCAGCGGGTCGTTCGCCACGGCGGCGGAAAAATCGGCGCTCACCCAGGCGGCCGTGAGCCTGCAAATGCGCGGGCTCGAAGAAGCGCTCGGCCGGCAGATCTTCGACCGCCGCGCGCGCCAGGTCGCGCTCACGCGCGAAGGCCGCGAAATCTGCGCGAAGGTCGATCACATTCTCGCGCTGATCGACGAGTTGCCCGCCAGCGCCGGCGACACGATGCGCGGCTCGATCATCATCGGCGCGGTGGTGTCGGTGATCGGCGCGCTTTCGCTGGCCGTCGCGCATCTGAAAACGGGCCACCCGGAACTCGAAGTGCGCCTCACCTCCGCGCGCTCGAACGAACTGGCGCGCATGGTGGAGGACGGCGACGTGGACCTCGCCGTCGTAGTTGGCAGTGCAGATGGTTCGCTTCACGAGTCGCTCGCCTGGACGCCGCTCTACGAAGAGCCCCTCATGCTCGTGACGAGCTGCGCGACGCCCGGCGACGATGCGCGACGCATCCTGCGCGAGCGCAGCTTTCTGCGCTTCGACCGGCGCGTGCCGACGGGCGTCGTGATCGACCGCGCCCTGCGCGAGCTAGGCATCGAACCGCTCGAATACCTGGAGCTGAACTCGATCGAAACGATCGTCTCGCTGGTGCGCAACGACGTGGGCGTGAGTGTGTTACCCGTCCTGCAAGGCGGCAAATGGCAGAGCGATCCGAATCTGCGACTCGTGCCGCTGCCTGGGCGGCCACTCATCCGCACGGTGGGGATGATTCACCGGAAAGCACACAAGCAGACGTTGCTCACACAAACGATTGCAGACATGCTGCGTCGGTGACAGAACGCGCAACTGCGACCATCTGTCATGCGAATTCCTCAATGGCCTATGAACAGGCGCATCGCGGCCGCACGGCCATGTCGCTAGAGCCTCTCTAGGGTTGACCTGCCTCAACTCGAAAGTAAAATGAAAGCTCAGAAAACAAGAGCGGACGAGGCCACCCGCCTCTGATCGCTCGTCAGGCCCCGCTCTCGGCTTTACCTGAGCACGAGAATTAATTAGCAACCCAAACTTATTTTCCGGAGAGAAACTCATGAAAATCAGAACTCGCACCGTTGCCGTCGTCGCGATCGTGGCCAGCGCCCTGTTTGCGGGCCAGGTGTTTGCACAGACCCCCGCACCGGCAAGCCAGGAAGGCCAGCCCGCCACCACGGTGACGCATAACGACCCGATCGTTCAGAAGCGCATGGAAGTTCGCGAGGCCAACCGGCAACAGCGCGCCCGCACGGCGGAAGCGCGCCAGACCTTCAAGCAGGAAGCACGTGACGCCCGGGCCGAGCGCAACCAGTCGGCGCAAGACTCCCGCGCCCGCGCGCAAGCGGCGCTCGACGCGCACTAAGCTCGCAACACCCACGCGTTCGCTCCTGGGCTGTACGCCCGTCGTGGTGCCCGCCACGCCAATCGCGTAAGCTAACGTCGTTGCACGCTCACTCGCGAAGCCCCGCGCTTCGCGCCTCGAAGCGGGATCGACACGGAAAAGCGGACGCTCCATGCAAAGATCGCTCATCGCGCTGACTGCAAACGGGTTGCAAAAACTGCGCGCCATGGCGTTGCCGCTGTGCGCAATCGCGCTCGCCACAGGTCTTGCCGCGTGTCAGCAGTTACCTCCTATCGGCGAGCGCACGCAAACGACTGCGCTCACGTCAGCCGAAGCGCGATCGACTCAACTTGGCAAAGCCGTAGCGGCCGAACTCGCCACCCATCCCGACTCCACCGGCATCGACCCGCTCGCGAACCCGCTCGACGCGTTCGCCTCGCGCGTGGCGCTCGTGCGCAACGCCCAGCGTACGCTGGACGTCCAGTACTACATCTGGCGCAACGATCTCACGGGTACGCTGCTGCTCGAAGAACTGCGCGAAGCCGCCGACCGCGGCGTGCGCGTGCGCCTGCTGCTCGACGACAACGGCATTCCGTCCTCGCTCGATCCCACGCTCGCGGCGCTCAATGGGCATCCCAACATCGAGGTTCGGCTGTTCAACCCGTTCGTCACCCGCAAGCCCAAAGCCATCGGCTTTATCACCGACTTCTCGCGGCTGAACCGGCGCATGCACAACAAGTCGCTCACGGCTGACGGCGTGGCGACCATCCTTGGCGGCCGCAATATCGGCGACGAATATTTTGGCGCGACCGACGGCGTCGTATTCGCCGACCTCGACGTGCTCGCCATCGGCCCCGCCGCCACCGATGTCGCGAACGACTTCGACCGCTACTGGGCCAGCGCTTCGTCATTCCCCGCGTCCCAAATCCTGCCCTACGTGGCGCCCGATGCACTCGCTACACTCGATCGCGAAGCGCTTGCCGCGCGCACCGATCCGGCCGCGGCGGAATACATCGAATCATTGCGCAAGACCACCGACGTGCGCCGTCTGCTGGACGGCACGCTGCCGCTCGAATGGGCGAAGACGCAGCTGGTCAGCGACGATCCGGCCAAAGCGCTGGGCACGGCGCCCAAGGAGACGCTCATCCTCAGCCAGCTCCACGAGATCGTCGGCGATCCGCACCGCGAACTCGATCTGGTTTCGCCGTACTTCGTGCCGGGCGAGGTGGGCACGCAATACTTCACCCAGCTCGCCGCCCAGGGTGTGACCGTGCGAGTACTGACGAACTCGCTCGAAGCCACCGATGTGTCCGCCGTCCATTCCGGCTACGCGCGGCGCCGCGTGGCGCTGCTCAAAGGCGGCGTGGAGCTGTTCGAACTGCGGCGCGCGGCGGGCACGAGCAAGGGTTCAGACAAAGCCGCGGGCAAAGGCGCAGGCAGTGGCCCGTTCGGCAGCACGGGCTCGAGCCTGCACGCCAAGACCTTCGCTGTGGATGCAGAGCGCGTCTTCGTCGGCTCGGTGAATTTCGACCCGCGCTCAGCCAACCTCAACACCGAACTCGGGCTCGTGATCGACAGCCCCGTGCTCGCCACCCAGATCGAAAAAGCGTTCTGGACGCGCGTGCCGCAGCTCGCGTATCAGGCGCACCTCGACGAGAACGGCAAGCTCTACTGGACGCGCCTTTCCGATGACACGGTCATCCGCTACGACACCGAGCCGAACACCACATGGAACCAGCGCCTGAGCGTCTGGTTCTTCTCCACCCTGCCTATCGAGTGGCTTTTGTAAGCCACGCATCGACAGGGTAATCCCCAATTTCTCCTAAGTTGTCTATACAACATCATGCGGACATTCCCATCGTCCGCGGCTCGCGGACGCCCTGCACTCACCCCAATGTTCGGAGCCGTCCGTGGCCATGCCTGAATCCGTCGCCAACCTCGAAACCGATGGCCGCAAGATCCTGGAAACGCGTTCGATCGACTACATCCCCGATTCTGAGCGCCACGGCAGCCTGTTCAGCCAGTTCACGCTCTGGCTTTCCGCGAACCTGCAGGTCACCGCGATCATTACCGGCGCGCTCGCCGTCGTGCTTGGCGGAGACGTCTTCTGGTCGCTCATCGCGCTATTGGCTGGCCAACTCATAGGCGGCACGGTCATGGCGCTGCACGGCGCGCAAGGCCCGCAGCTCGGCCTGCCGCAGATGATCTCCAGCCGCGTGCAGTTCGGCGTCTACGGCGCGGCCATTCCAATCGTGCTCGTCTGCATCATGTACGTCGGCTTTTCCGCGAGCGGCACGGTGCTTGCCGGCCAGGCCACGGCGCAACTACTCGACGTTTCCGATACCGCGGGCATCTGCCTCTTCGCGGCACTCATCGTCGTGCTGACGCTGCTCGGCTATCGCTCGATTCACTTCGTCGGCCGCATTGCCAGCGTGATCGGCGTGCTCGCGTTCGTGTTCATGTTCGCGCAGCTCTTTGCGCACCACGATATCGGCGCACTGTTGGCCAATCGCCATTTTTCGATCGCGAGCTTCCTGCTTTCCATGTCGCTTTCGGCTTCGTGGCAGATCGCATTCGGCCCCTATGTTGCCGACTATTCGCGCTACTTGCCGCGCTCGACTTCGCCCGTGCGCACGTTCCTCGCCGTCGGGCTCGGCTCGGTGGTCGGCGCGCAGGCAGCGATGGTGTTCGGCGTGTTTGCGGCCGCGCTCGCGGGCCACGCGTTCGCGCACCATGAGGTGGCGTATATCGTGAGCCTCGGCGCGAGCGGCGCAGTCGCCGCGATGCTCTACTTCAGCATTGCGTTCGGCAAGCTCACCGTCACCACGCTCAACGCCTACGGCAGCTTCATGTCGATGGCGACGATCGTGAGCGCGTTTCGCGCGAAGCGTGCAATTTCCACGCGCCACCGCTTCCTCTACATCATCGGCATGGTGGGCATCTCGACGCTCGTCGCGCTTGCGGGGCGCCACTCGTTCCTCAAGGAATTCACGGCGTTCATCCTGTTTCTGCTGGCGTTCTTCACACCGTGGAGCGCGATCAACCTGGTGGACTTCTACTGCTTCACGCGCTCGCGCTACGACGTGCCGGCGCTCTCGAATCCCGATGGCCGCTACGGCCGCTGGAACGCCAAGGCCATTGGCATCTACGTGCTCGGCGTGCTGGTGCAAATGCCGTTCATCTCGACGAGCTTCTATACGGGCCCCTTCGTCGACGCACTCGGCGGCACGGACATCTCGTGGATTCTCGGCCTGATCGTGCCGGGCGTGCTCTACTACGCCGCCATGCGCCTCACGCCGCCGGTCATTCCGGAACGCCTGATCCTGCCGGTCGAGCAGGATTGACCCGTGCGGCGCAGCGCGCCGCTTCGCTGATCCACATAGTTCCCATTCGCGCGGGCCTCACCACCCGCGCGTTCGTTTCATTCCTCCGAAAAATAGTTGTACTGATAATGAAAAAGCACCCCGCTACAGCTGTTCGCCCTTCCGCTCGCGCCACGAGAAACTCACTTTGCGCCACCGCACTCGGCCTCTTCGCGCACAACGCGCTTGCCCAGGACGGCGTGACGCTCTATGGGCTCATCGACGAATTCGCCCAATACGTCAACACCGGCAATGGCTACACGGCCGCGCTCGGTTCGAGCGGTCAATGGGGCAGCCGCTTCGGCCTCAAAGGCAAGGAAGACCTGGGCGGCGGGCAGACGCTGTCGTTCGCCCTCGAAAACGGCTTCAACCCCACGGACGGCACGCTGGCCACCAAGGGCTCGCTGTTCGATCGCCAGGCATGGGTCGGCCTCTCGGGCGGCTGGGGCCAGGTGCGCGTGGGCCGGCAAAATTCGCCGCTCTTCAACGATCAAGGCGGCCAGGACGCTTTTGGCGGCGTGACACAGGCTTCGGCCATGGACAACCTCACGGTGTTCACGTTCCGCACGAGCAACACCGTCTCCTATGTCACGCCGGAATTCGCGGGCCTTCAGGCCGGCATCTACGTGGGCTTCGGCGAAGCAGGCGGCCTGCGCTCCGCGGGCTCGAGTCAACAGTTCGACGTGACCTATGCGCACGGCCCATTCGCCACGTTCGTGGCGGGACAGTGGCTCAAGAACAGCGAGGGCAGCGCAACAGACCGCACGATCATGGCGGGCGCCTCGTACGCGATCGGGCGCGTCACGATCTTCGGCGGCTATTCGGACATGAAATGGCCCGACCTGGCGTTGAACGCCTATACCGCGGGCCTTTCCGCGAAGTATCAGTTCAACGTGAACAATGCCGTGTCGCTCGGCTACGCCACCCTGCACGATCGCACGTCGCAAGGGGACAATGCCGATCAGATCGGTTTGATGTACGAATACGACCTGTCGAAAACCACGAACTTCTACGGCGCACTTTCGTTCTTGCGCAACCGTAACCAGGCAAGTTACACGCTCGCCGGCGCGGCGAATCCGGGCCTGCCGCTCGCCTACCCCGGCGCGGACGCGCGCGGCGTGCAGATCGGCATCGTTCACCGCTTCTAAACGCAACAACGGCTCTCGATCGTCGATCGAGAGCCGTTGTGCCCACGCCCAGCCTGGACGGCCGTCGGGAATGCTCAGGCCGCAGCGGCGTTCATCGCCTCGATTTCCGCAAGCGCGCCGCCCACCATTTCGCGCAGCACCGGCTGGACTTTCTCCGCAAGCGCGGGAACGTAGTCGAACGGCGCCGTTTCGTTCACGTAAACCGACTGGCACATCTCCAGCTGGATCGCATGCACGCCGTCCTGCGGCGCGCCGAAATGGCGCGTGATGTAGCCGCCCTTGAAACGTCCGTTCGCGATCCACGAATAGCCGCTTGCCGCCGCCGCGCGTTCCGCGCGCGCCTGCACCGCCGGGTTCACCGTGCGGCCGTCCTGGGTGCCGATGTTCAGGTCGGGCAACTTGTCGTCGAACAGACGCGGCAGAACGCTCGCGATCGAATGCGCTTCCCACAGCAGCACATTCGCATGCGCCGCGCGCAGGCGCTCGAGTTCGGCGGCGAGCGTGTCGTGATACGGCTGCCAGAATGTCTTCACGCGGCGCTGGCGTTCAGGCGCGTCGGGCACGCAGCCGTCGCGGTAGACCGGCTCGCCGCGAAACGTTTCGGTCGGACACAGCGACGTGGTGGTCTGGCCGGGATAGAGGCTCTCGTCGTTCGGCGGGCGGTTCAGGTCGATCACATAGCGCGAAACGCGCGCGCCGAACACGGTCGCGCCCAGCTCCTTCGCAAACGCGTAAAGGCGATCGAGATGCCAGTCCGTATCGGCGACGGTTAGCGCCACGTCCGTGTACTCGCCGTGCATCGCGGCCGGAATGTGCGTGCCCAGGTGCGGGATCGAAATGATGAGCGGCGCGGTGCCGCGTTCCAGCGAAAAGATATCGGTCATCGAAAGTTGCCTCGTGAATTGGCGCCTGCGTTCAATCACCAGCCAGCAGTCTGGCGAGCGCCGCGCGGTAGTCGGCGTAAAGGCGGGCTTCGTCGCGATGGCGGCGCGCTTCCACGACCTTGACGCCACCGGTATAGACGTCGAGCACGGGCGTTTCGCCATGTTCGCAAAAGACGACCGACGAGAGCCACGTGAGCGGCTTTTGCTCGGCGAGGTTCGGATGTTGAGCGTCGAGCACGATCCAGTCGGCGCGCGCGCCTTCCTTCAATGCGCCAACCTTGCGCCCCGTAGCACTGGCGCCTCCGGCGAGCGCTGCGTCGAACAGGCGGTCCGCAACGTGTGCCTGATGCGTCGAGGCCAACACGTTGCGCTCGCGCCGTGCGAGCCGCTGACCGTATTCGAGCAAGCGAAGCTCCGCGCGCCAGTCCACGCCGATGTGACTGTCCGAGCCCACGCCGAACGCGCCGCCCGCATCGAGATACTCGCGCGTGGGGAAAATGCCGTCGCCAAGATTCGCCTCGGTCGTGAGGCACAGACCCGCAATCGCACCGCTCTGCGCAAGCGCGGCGGTCTCCCTCGCATCGATATGCGTGGCATGGACGAGGCACCAGCGCGAGTTGACGTTGAAGCGGTCGAGCAACCATTGCACCGGCCGCGCGCCTTCGATCGCCATGCATGCCTCGACTTCGGCCGTTTGTTCGGCGATGTGAATATGCACCGGTGCACCGGGAAGCGCTCGATCCAGGCCTTCCAGCAGCGCGCGCAAGGAGTCGTGCGAGACGGCGCGCAGCGAATGGGGCGCGACGCCGTAGCGCAACGCGCCGTGCTCGGGCTGCCACGCACGCAGCGCTTCGACGATGCCGAGCAACTGTTCCGGCGTATTGATGAAGCGCCGCTGATCGTCGCGCGGCGCTTGCGCGCCGAAGCCGCTGTATTGATAGAGCACGGGCAGCATCGTCATGCCGATGCCGGTCACGTTCGCTGCGTCCACCACGCGTTGCGCCAGTTCGGCGGGGCTCGCATACCGCTGGCCATCCTTGCCGTGATGCACGTAGTGGAATTCGCAAACAGAGGTGTAGCCCGCCTTCAACATCTCGACATACAGCCAGCGCGCAATCGCCCCGAGATCGTCGGGTGTGATGCGCGCCGCGAAGCGGTACATGAGGTCGCGCCAGCTCCAGAAGCTGTCGGTGGGGTTCGCGCGATATTCGGTGAGGCCCGCCATGGCGCGCTGAAACGCATGCGAATGAAGGTTAGGCATGCCAGGCGTGATCGGGCCCGACGCACGCGCGACGCCTTCAGGCGCTTGCGCCAGATCGGGCGTCACGTTGCGCAGCGTTCCCGCGGCGTCCCATTCGAGCAGCACGTTGCGGCGCCAGCCGTCAGTCAAGTAAGCGTACTCGGCGAAGAGCGCGCGCGAAGTCGGATTCGTTTCGATGGTGTGATTCATGCTGAAAATTGCGCTCAAACGCGACGCTCAAATGCGCGACGCTCAAAGACGGTCTCGCCGCCGCGCGCCACGCGCGCGCAGAGCGGACGGCCAATCCAGTAAGCCAGCTCCGCGAGTGACTGCACCGACCAAACGGCAAAGTCTGCGGGACGGCCAGCCGTGAGCGTGCCATGACGCTCTGCGTCGCCGAAAGCCTGCGCGGCATGCCGCGTCACGCCCTGCAACACCTCGGGCACGGTCATGCGAAACAGCGTGGTCGCCATGTTCATCATGAGCAGCAGCGAAGTGGCGGGCGACGTGCCCGGATTGCTGTCGGTCGAAATGGCGATCGGCACCTCGTAGCGCCGCAGCAAGTCGAGCGGCGGCAGCTGCGTTTCGCGGATGAAGTAGTAGGCGCCCGGCAGCAGCACCGCCACCGTGCCCGCCTGCTTCATGGCGGCGACGCCCGCTTCGTCGAGAAACTCGAGATGGTCGGCGGACAACGCGTTGTAACGCGCCGCGAGCGCTGCGCCGCCGCTATTGGAAAGCTGCTCGGCGTGCATCTTGACCGCAAGCTTGCGCCGCGCGGCCGCCTCGAACACGCGCTCGCTCTGCGCGAGCGAAAAGCCGATTCGTTCGCAGAACACATCGACAGCGTCCACGAGCCCCTCGTCGGCCAGCGCAGGAAGCATACGTTCGCACACTTCGTCGATATAGTCGTCGGCACGGCCGGCGAACTCGGGCGGCAACGCATGTGCGCCGAGAAACGTCGTCCGCACCGTGACCGGATAACGCTCGCCAAGCTGACGCGCGACGCGCAGCATCTTGCGCTCGCTCGCCAGATCGAGGCCATAGCCCGATTTGATCTCGACTGCCGTTACGCCTTCGGCGAGCAACGCTTCGAGGCGCGTTGCCGACTGCGCGAACAGCGCGGCTTCGTCGGCCGCGCGCGTGGCGCGCACCGTCGAGACGATGCCGCCGCCCTGCCGCGCGATTTCTTCGTAGCTCACGCCCGCAAGGCGCTGCGCGAATTCATCGGCGCGCTGTCCGCCATAGACGAGGTGTGTGTGGCAATCCACGAGGCCTGGCGTGACCCAGGCGCCGCCCAGGTCCTCGCACGGCCAATCGGTGAATGGCGCGGGCAATTCGGCAGCGGCGCCGAGCCACGCGATCTTGCCGTCTTCCACAGCAATCGCCGCGTTCTCGACGACGTGGCCCGGATCGCCATGCGGGCACAGGTTGAGGTTTTGCCAGAGTGTGCGTTTCATCAGGTATGCACAGCATCGCGCGATGCCGTTTCCGTAGTGTCTTGCGGCGGCTCTTGCAGCACATCTAGCGCAACGGCGAGCAAGGCGCCCGCGCCGCGCGTGTCGATGTTCAAGGAGCGTTGCGCATCGAGCGTATCGATGCGCAGCGTGTCACCCGCTTCGAGGCGCACGTGACGTTCGTTATCCACGCGCACATCCTGCCCGCCCTGCGCGCAGTAGAGCAATACCGTTTGCGCATGCATGCTGCGCCGCTCGTTTGCGCGCCACACTTCGAGCGTGCCGCGCGCCGCATCGCGGCGCACCATCAGGTTGAAGTCGCGCGTGGCGCCGTTCACGAGGCGCGCGTCGATCGCGGCTTCTCCCGCGAAATGCGCGACGTCGAGGGGCTGCGTGAGCACATGCGTACGCCCCGCTTCGTCGAGCAGCATGCCCGCGCCGTCGAGCAGCACCAGCGTCCGATCGACGCCCTCGAAGCGCGAGAACGGCCCCGCCTGCGCGACATCGGCCACGCTCACGCGCCACGCGAACGCGTCCAGTGACGCGTCGGCACGCGATGCCACGTGCGCCACCGCGATTTCGCGCGTGACGCCGCCGCCGTTCTTCCACGGCGACGCCACGAGCGCCGCGCCACGCAGCAGCGTGAGCCTGGCAGCCTGCACCGCGCCCCCTATCGCTTTCGCGCCGCTCATCGGCCGAGCATCGGCAGCTTGAGACCCGCCTCGCGCGCGGTCTGCTGCGCGAGTTCGTAGCCGGCGTCCGCGTGGCGCATCACGCCCGTGGCCGGATCGTTGAGCAGCACGCGGCCCAGACGCTCGTGCGCCGCCTGCGTGCCGTCCGCCACGATCACCACCCCCGAGTGCTGCGAGAAGCCCATGCCCACGCCGCCGCCGTGGTGCAGCGACACCCACGACGCGCCGCCCGCCGTGTTCAGCAGCGCATTGAGCAGCGGCCAGTCGCTCACCGCGTCCGAGCCGTCCTTCATCGATTCCGTTTCGCGGTTCGGGCTCGCCACCGAGCCGGTGTCGAGGTGGTCGCGGCCAATCACGATCGGCGCCTTCAGCTCGCCGTTCTTGACCATTTCGTTGAACGCCTGGCCGAGACGATAGCGATCCTTCACGCCCACCCAGCAGATACGCGCGGGCAGGCCCTGGAACGCGATGCGCTCGCGCGCCATGTCGAGCCAGTTGTGCAGGTGCGGATCGTCGGGGATCAGCTCCTTGACCTTGGCGTCCGTCTTGTAGATGTCCTCAGGATCGCCCGAAAGCGCCACCCAGCGGAACGGGCCCTTGCCCTCGCAGAACAGCGGACGGATATATGCCGGCACGAAGCCCGGGAAATCGAACGCGTTTTCCACGCCCATTTCGAGCGCCATCTGGCGGATGTTGTTGCCGTAGTCGAGCGTGGCCGCGCCGCGCTCCTGCAGCGTGAGCATCGCGCGCACCTGGTGGGCCATCGATTCCTTCGCGACCTTCACGATGCTTTCCGGCGCGACCTTCTGCGCTTCACGCCACTGCTCCACGGTCCAGCCCTGCGGCAGGTAGCCGTTGATCGGGTCGTGCGCGCTCGTCTGGTCGGTCACGCAGTCGGGCGTGATGCCGCGCTTCACGAACTCGGCGAAGACATCGGCGGCGTTGCCGAGCAGGCCCACCGAAACCGGCTTGCCCGTGCGCTTCGCTTCCTCGACGATGGCCAGCGCCTCGTCGATGGTCTTCGCCTTGCGGTCCACGTAGCGCGTCTTCAGGCGGAAGTCGATGCGCGTCTCGTCGCATTCCACCGCGATCATCGAGAAGCCCGCCATCGTCGCCGCGAGCGGCTGTGCGCCGCCCATGCCGCCGAGGCCGCCCGTGAGAATCCAGCGGCCCTTCGGGTCGCCGTTGAAGTGCTGGTTCGCGACCGAATAGAACGTTTCGTAGGTGCCCTGCACGATGCCCTGCGAGCCGATGTAGATCCAGCTGCCCGCGGTCATCTGGCCGTACATCATCAGGCCCTTGCGGTCCAGTTCGTGGAAGTGTTCCCACGTGGCCCAGTGCGGCACGAGGTTCGAGTTCGCGAGCAGCACGCGCGGAGCGTCGGCATGGGTGCGGAACACGCCCACGGGCTTGCCCGACTGGATCAGCAGCGTCTCGTCCTCGTTCAGGTCCTTGAGCGACGCGAGGATCTGGTCGAAACACTCCCAGTTGCGCGCCGCGCGGCCGATGCCGCCGTACACCACGAGCGCATGCGGATGCTCGGCGACCTCGGGGTCCAGATTATTCTGGAGCATCCGGTAGGCGGCTTCCGCCAGCCAGGTCTTGCAGACCTTCTCGCTGCCGCGCGGCGCGCGGATCGTGCGGGTCGGGTCGAGGCGCGGGTCGGTGAAGTTCGGTTGGTTCATTTGTTCGAGTCCGTCGAGTCTGGATAGCAAGCTGGAGGTGGAGGGCTGCGCCCGCGGAGATGCAATGAGCGCTGCAACGTGGGTTAAGTCTACCGCCGCCAAGTTGTATATACAACTCGTTTCAAAAAAACGTGGGTTAGTAGTTACCCTGACAAAACTCGCCGAGTTCGGCCTATCGGAGCGAAGAAACGGGCAGGCGAGCCGTGAAGCTTTGTCTAGACAAGATGTCTGCAAACAGCCCGACACAGTGCATGGTCTGTAGACGCGGCCAGACCGCCCACGCAAACGAAAGTGGCGGGCTTGATGCGGGCAGGGATCAAGAGGGACGGAGCGCTCGAGCGTCCGGTGGACTGCAGTTCAGCAAGTAAGCAGGAAGTGAGCGGCCTCGCCGCCCAGGCTCAAACAGTACCCGCCAGATGAAACCGCGAAGCCGGATGCCACAGGCGCACGGAAGTCGCCACATGACGCCCCACCCACGTGCGCCGCAGCAACAGCAGGCAAGGCTCGCCGATTTCCATCTCCAGATACTGCCGCACGCGTGCATCGGGCTTCTGCGCGTAAATGCGGAACTCCGCGCGCTGGATCGGCGCGAGGCGCACCATGTAGTGATTCGGCGTTTCGACCGTGAAGTCCTGGGCGAGGTAGTCGGGGAACACCTCGGGGTTCACGTAACGGTCCTCGTACTGGATCGGCTCGCCCTCTTCACTGTGCACGATGCGCGAGTGGAACACCGGCCCGGCGTCGAGTTCGAGCGCGGCGATCGCGTTCGGATCGTCGCTCGCCTCCAGCCCCAGCACACGCGCCGCATGCCGATGGCCGCGCGCCGCGATTTCGTCGGCGATATTGCGGATCTGCAGCACCGTCGATTCGTACTGGCGCGGCGCGACGTACGTGCCCGAGCCGCGCACCCGGTTCAGCACGCCTTCGGCCATCAGTTCTCGTAGCGCGCGCGACACCGTCATGCGCGCCACACCGAACTCTTTCACCAGTTCCGTTTCGGAAGGCACCACGTCGCCGGGCCGCAAGGCGCCGCTTTCGATCTGCGCGAGCACATGGCGCTTGATCTGCTCATAGGCGGGCAACGGGGCACTGCTGACCGTCTTCTTTTGCATGGTCTCGATCTTCGAATGAACGGGAGGTCGCCGCAGCGATGGCCGCCGGGCGCGGCGCGGGCTTGCAGCTTCAGGCGGCCACATTGTACCGCCCCTTAAAGCGGCTCCTTTTCCGGCTCCGCCACGAGCGCGGGCTGCCAGCGCGCGAGCACCACGCAGGCGCGCACGCCCCGCCCGTCCGCGCCCGGACTCAGGCTCACCGCGCCACGATGCGACTGCGCGATCTCGCGCACGATCGCAAGACCAAGGCCCGTGCCTTCGGTCCCGACGGCGGCGCGGAAGAAAGGCTCGAAAACGCGCGCCCGCGCTTCCGCGGGAATGCCGCGGCCGTCGTCGAGCACTTCGAGCGCGACCATCTCGCCGCTCGCCCGCACCGACACCGTGACGTGCCCGCCAGCCGGCGTGTAGCGCAGCGCGTTGTCCACGAGATTGCTGACCATCGCGCGCAACAGCTCGCGATGCCCCTGCACCACCGCCTCGCCCGTCTCGCGCGGCAACTCCGCGCCGAGATCGATGCCGCGCGTCTGCGCGAGCAGCGCGAGCGCCTCGACCACTTCGCGCGCGAGCTGCGCCATGTCGACGGGCGCGGCCGGCAATTGCGCGGGGTCGAGCGCCTCGGCCTGCGCGAGCAGCAGCAACTGGTTCGTGAGCGCGACCATCGAGCGGTTGCTCACGTGCATGGCCGCCAGCACTTCGTCGAGCGCGGGATCGACGGCTTTTTGCTGGCGCGCGTACTGCAACTGCGTGCCGAGCAGCGTGAGCGGCGTGCGCAGCTGGTGCGCGGCATCGGCGATGAAGCGGCGCTGCGCCGCCGTCTGTGCCGAAAGGCGCGCAATGCATTGATTGATGGCGTCCACGACGGGCCGCAGTTCGGCATGCAGCCCTTCGGCGCGAATGGGTTCGAGGTGCGAAGGATCGCGGTCCGCCACGTCGTTCTTGAGCTTCATGAGCGGCCGCAGCTCGAACGTGAGACCGATGCAGGCGAGCGCCACGGCCAGCATCACCATGCCGATCTGGCGATAGAGCTGGGGACGCCAGAGCGCCTCCACCATCGCGTCGCGCGAGCGCTCGGTTTTGCCCACCGAGACGCGCACGCGCCATACGTGGCCGTTGTCGTACATGGAGCGCACCACGCTCACGGCGCGCACGGCCTGGCCGCGCAGGCCGGCGTCGTACGCGACGGGCGAATCGACGGCGGGCGCCGAGGCCGCATGCGGAAAGTCGGGCATGCCCGCGAGCAGCGAGCCGCCCTCCACGTGCACGTTGTAGAACACCTGGTCCTGCTGCGGCGAGGCGAAGAGTTCGAGCGCCGCGGGCGGCACGTCGGCGCGCAACGCGCCATCGGCCCATTGCACGGAACCGGCGATCATGCGTGCGGACGACAGCAGCCCGCCGTCCTGCACCAGATCGGCAGTATGGCGCGCAGCGCGATACTCGGAGGTCGCCGTAAAACTCACGTAGAGCGCGAGCGGCACGAGCATCCACCAAAGCAGGCGAACGCGCAGGCTACCCGTCATGTCGGCACGCGCAAGTCGTCATAGCGTCTCATCCTTCCTGCGCAGCAAATAGCCCAGGCCGCGCAGTGTCACGATCACGGCCGAGCTGCCTTCGAGCTTCTTGCGCAGCCGCGACACGTAGATTTCGATGGCGTCCTCGCTGGGTTCGTCGGCGAGCGTGAAGATCGCGTCGACGAGCGCGGCCTTCGACACGGTCTGGCCGAGGCGCAGTGCCAGCGTTTCGAGCACCGTGCGCTCGCGCGGCGTGACGTTCAGCGGCGCGCCCTTCAGCGTGAACTGGCGCGTGTTGAGGTCGAACACGAGGTCCCCACAGCCGATTTCATTCGCGCGCGCGGGCGTTTGCCGGCGAATCAGCACCTTGATGCGCGCCACCAGTTCGCGCACCTCGAAGGGCTTGACGAGATAGTCGTCGGCGCCGGCGCCGAGCAGCTCCACCTTTTCGTCGATCGAGCCGCTTGCCGTAAGCACCATCACGGGTGTCGCGTCGCCGCGCTGGCGCAGCCGCCGCAGCACGTTCTTGCCCGAGAGCTTCGGCAAATTGAGGTCGAGCAGCACCACATCGTAGTGATTGGACCGCAGCAAATGGTCGGCGGCTTCGCCGTCCTGCACGGCGTCGAAGGCGAACGCCTGCTCCTCCAGCGTCTTGACGAGCCAGTGTGCAAGCGTCGGATTGTCTTCGATCAGCAGCAACTTCATGGGCGGGTACGGGCAAAGGCGAAGGCCGTTTCAGGGGAATCGATTGTGCCGTTGCCGGCGCATCGCCGCCCTGCGGGTTAACACGGACGATTTTGCACGGCGCCCGAAGGCTGGCAGAAGGCTTACGGTTTTTATAATCGGCTCCATCCACCAAAAAGCGCCGCATGCACGGCGCACCACCCTCAGGAGACTCCACGATGCCTACCTTGCGCCAGATCGCCGCCGTATCGAGTGTCGCGTTCGCCCTCGCCGCCGGTTCCACGGCTGCCCACGCGGAAAAGATCACGATCATGGTTGGCGGCGCAACCAAGATCATCTATCTCCCCGCCAAACTGACCGAGCAGCTCGGCTACTTCAAGGACGAAGGCCTCGACGTCGAACTGCAGTCGCAGCCGGCCGGCGTGGACGCGGAGAACGAACTGCTCGCGGGTGCGGTGCAAGGCGTGGTGGGCTTCTACGATCACACGATCGACCTGCAGAGCAAGGGCAAGGAAGTGCAAACGCTCGTAGTGTTCGGCCAGGTGCCCGGCGAAGTGGAAATGGTGTCGAACGCGGCAGCCGGCACGGTCAAGAGCATGGCCGACGTGAAGGGCAAGACGCTCGGCGTGACGGGCCTTGGCTCCTCCACGAGCTTCCTCACGCAGTACCTCGCACAGCGCTCGGGCGTGCCCTCCAACCAGTACACGCTGCTGCCGGTGGGCGCAGACAACACCTTCATCGCGGCGATCAAGCAGAACCGCATCGACGCGGGCATGACGACGGAACCCACCGTCTCGCGTCTGCTGCAAACCGGCGACGCCAAGGTGCTCGTCGACATGCGCACGCTCGAAGGCACGCGCGCTGCGCTCGGCGGCACCTACCCCGCTTCGAGCTTCTACGTGCAGCGCGCCTGGGCGCAGTCGCACAAGGAAGAAGCGACGAAGCTCGCGCACGCGTTCTCGCGCACGCTCAACTTCATCGCCACGCATAGCGCCGATGAAATCGCCGCGAAGATGCCGAAGGACTACTACGGCAACAGCCAGGATCTCTACGTGGCCGCGCTGAAGTCCTCGCTGCCGATGTTCACGAAGGACGGCCGCATGCCCGCCGACGGCCCGGATACGGTGCTCAAGGTGCTCTCGGCGTTCAATCCTTCGGTGAAGGGCAAGCACATCGACCTCGCGAAGACTTACTCGAACGACTATCTGCCGGCTCCGACCGCCACGGCGTCGAAGTAAAACGCAATCGGCCCCACGTTCAGCCCACTGAAATAATGACTTCCTCCCATTCCCAAGGCACGCCGGCCATCGAGCTGCGCAATGTTTCGTGCCGCTTCATTTCACCGGACGGCAAGGCGACGGTCGCCCTGCGCGACTTCAGCATGTCGGTCGCGCGCGGCGAGTTCGTCGCGATCGTCGGGCCCACGGGCTGCGGCAAGTCCACCACGCTCAGCATGATCACGGGCCTGCTCAAACCCACCACGGGCGAAGTGCGCGTGATGGGCGCGCCCGTGAACGGCATCGATCCGCGCATCGGCTTCGTGTTCCAGGCCGACGCGGTGTTCCCGTGGCGCTCGGTGCTCGACAACGTGGCGGCCGGTCCGCTCTATCGCGGCCGCTCGAAATCGGCCGCCTACGACGAAGCCAACGAATGGCTGCGCCGCGTGGGCCTCGCCAACTTCGGCAAGCACTATCCTCATCAGCTTTCGGGCGGCATGCGCAAGCGCGTGGCGCTTGCGCAGACGTTCATCAACAAGCCCGAAATCCTGCTGATGGACGAGCCGTTCTCGGCGCTCGACATGCAAACGCGCACGCTCATGCAGGACGAGCTGCTGCAGCTGTGGGGCGGCACGGGGTCGGTCGTATTCGTCACGCACGACCTCGAAGAAGCCATTGCGCTCGCCGACCGCGTGTTCGTGCTCACCGCGCGCCCGGCCACGCTCAAGAAGGTCTACGAGATCGATCTGCCGCGCCCGCGCGTGACGTCCGAAATCCGCTACGCGCCGCACTTCGTCGAACTGTCGCGCCAGATCTGGCACGACCTGCGCGAAGAAGTGCAGATCGCCTAACACCGGAGCCGTTCACTATGTCCACCCCGCAACAAACCCTGCCGCAAGGCCTCGATGCCGCCTCGCTCGACGCCGTCGAGCGCGCTGCGCAAAAGCGCATTCGTCAGCGCAATCTGCTCGTCATTTCGCTGCGTATTCTCGTGCTCGTCGTCGTGCTCGGCGGCTGGGAACTCGCCGCGCGCCTCAAATGGATCGACCCGTTCTTCTTCTCGATGCCCACGGCCATCTTTGATCAGATCATCGACTGGTTCGTGAACGGCACCTCGCAAGGGCCCCTGCTCACGCAGGTCTGGGTCACGCTGGAAGAGACGGGCCTTGGCTTCATCATCGGCTCGGTGGCCGGCGTGTTCTGCGGCATCGTGCTTGGCCGCAACAAGCTGCTCTCCGACGTATTCAGCCTCTACATCAAGATCGCCAACTCGATTCCGCGCGTGGTGCTCGGCTCGGTGTTCGTAATCGCGCTGGGGCTCGGGATGGCGTCGAAAGTGGCGCTCGCCGTGGTGATGGTGTTCTTCGTCGTGTTCGCCAATGCGTTCCAGGGCGTGCGCGAAGCGGACCGCTACATGATCGCCAATGCGCAGATTCTCGGCGCGTCGCGCCGCCAGGTGACGACCTCGGTCGTGATTCCCTCAGCGCTTTCGTGGATTCTCGCGAGCCTGCACGTGAGCTTCGGCTTCGCGCTGGTCGGCGCCGTGGTGGGTGAATTCCTGGGTTCGAAGCAAGGCATCGGTTTGCTGATCTCGACGGCGCAGGGCGCGTTCAACGCAAGCGGCGTGTTCGCCGCGATGATCGTGCTCGCCGTAGTCGCGCTGGCCGCCGACTATGTGCTCACCGCGCTCGAGCATCGTTTGCTCAAGTGGCGGCCCACGCCTTCGAACTGATTCAGTCAGCTTCCCCTGTCCGGACCGCGTAAGACGCGAGAGCTTGCCTGGTCCGTGATCCGCGGCGCACTGCCAGTGCGCCGCGTTTTTTTTGGGCCTGCCAAACGCTACTTGGGCTGCGCAACGGTACGCAGATACGGCTTGAGCGTCTTGAAGCCCTGCGGATACTTCTGCCTGGCCGCATCGTCGGAAACCGAAGTCGGGATGATGACGTCGTCGCCCGGCTTCCAGTTCACCGGCGTCGCCACCGAATGCTTCGCGGTGAGCTGCAGCGAATCGAGCAGGCGCAGCACCTCGTCGAAATTACGGCCCGAGCTCATCGGGTAGACAAACATCGCCTTCACTTTCTTGTCCGGCCCGATGAGAAACACCGCGCGTATCGTGGCGTTGTCGGCCGCCGTGCGCGGGCTGGCGCCGCTCGCGTTCGGGTGGATCATGTCGTAGAGCTTCGCGACGTGCAGATCCGGGTCGCCGATCATCGGATAATTGACGGCGCTCCCCTGCGTTTCCTCGATGTCCTTCGCCCACCTCGCATGGTCGTCCACCGGGTCGATGCTCAGACCGATGATCTTCGTGTTGCGCTTGTCGAACTCCGGCTTGAGCTTCGCCATATAGCCGAGTTCCGTCGTACAAACGGGCGTGAAGTCTTTCGGATGCGAAAACAGAATGGCCCATTGGTCGCCGATCCATTCGTGGAAACGGATCTTGCCTTCGGTGGTCTCCGCGGTGAAATCGGGTGCATCTTCTCCAAGACGAATCGTCATCTTCTGTCTCCTGAATGCAGTGATTTACAGCTCGTGAGGTGATCGTGAGGGGTCTGCGTGCGTGCGAAAGTGCCTCCCGCTTTTGCATTTTAGGTAGTCTCCGTGACGCTTATGAAAATCTTTGCTATTTCATTAGCATTACATACGCCATACATTTATCCATCATTTAGCGCTAAAACCTGCATCGGCGCGCTATCGCAGCCTTGACATCCACTTGGCATGAAGCGAATAATGCGTCGTTCGATAATCGAAACCGTGTTCGAGTTGCGAACACGAGAACAACAATAACGGGCTGGTCGTCTTGCCGTGCAAATACCCGCGTGCAAGGCGTGATATGAACCCGCTGCGCCGGGGCGGCATCGCCTCTCGCTGATGGAGGAGCCGCACCTGCCTCCCCGCCCCCTACGCGCCTGGCCCCGCCAGCCGCACGGTGCCGGGACTACCCGCAAGCAACGCCTCCTGTCCGCTCCGGCCAGCCAGTAGCGACACGCTACGAACTAGCGCAAAGAGCATGAAAAGAGACCTCCAGACTGAAACGCGCGATTCCCGCCAGGGTGTCGTCGCCGCCCTCGTGTATGTTTTCGAGCGGGTCATGCCCGACCCCTTCGTTCTGTCCATCTGCCTCACCTTCTTTGTCGCCGTGCTCGCGCTCGTCATCGCGCCGCACGGCGATCTCCCCACGCTGCTCAGCGCCTGGTACGAAGGTACGTTCGGCATTCTCGGCTTCGCGCTGCAGATGATCCTGATCCTCGCCACGGGCTACGCCATTGCCGAAGCGCCCGTGATCCAGCGCGTCCTGCGCGCGCTCGCGGCCAGGGCGCAAACGCCGGCGCGCGCCGCGCTGCTGGTGTTTCCGGTGGTGGCCATCGCCGCGTGGCTGAACTGGGGCCTGGGCCTGATCGTGGGCGCGCTGCTCTCGCGTGAAATCGCGAAGCGCGTGAACGTGGATTTCGCGTGGCTCGTAGCCGGCAGCTATTCCGCATGGTCGATCTGCAATAGCGGGCTCTCCAGCTCGATCGCCCTTTCGCAGGCCTCGCACGGCAACGCGCTCAATCTCGTGGAAAAGGCGACCGGCCACGTGATTCCGCTCAGCCAGACCGTCTTCGCGCCGTTCGTCTTCATTCCCACCGTGCTCGTGGTGGTCGTGATGACGTTCATCTTCATCCGCATGCATCCGAAGCCCGAGCACGTGGCGCCGTTCAGCGAGGCGGCCGAAGCCGAAGCGAACGACGCCGGCGCCAGCGACGACCCGCACGCGCGCGTCGGCAACGGCACGCCTTCGTTCGCGTCGCGCCTCGAGCAGTCGATGCTCGGCACGCTGCTGCTGATCGTGCTCGGCGCAGGTTATCTGGCGATGGAATGGAGCGAAAAAGGTTTCGATCTCGACATCAACACGACAATCCTGATCTTCCTGCTGATCGGCCTCGCACTGCAGCGCACGCCTATCGCCTACGCGAACGCCATTCGCCGCGCCGCGCGCCAGACCGGCTCCATGCTGCTGCAGTACCCCGTGTACGGCGGCATCATGGGCGTGATGAAGGGCACCGGCCTCGCCTCGATGATCGCCAAGGCCTTCGTCACGATCGCCACGCCGCTTTCGCTGCCGCTCTGGAGCTATCTGAGCTCGCTCATCATCACGCTGCTCGTGCCGAGCGCGGGCGGCCACTGGGCCGTGCAAGGGCCGTTCGTGCTGCCCGCCGCGCTGAGCCTGCACGCCTCGGTGCCGCGCACTGCCATGGGCGTGGCGATGGCCGAAAACGTCTCGAACATGCTGCAGCCGTTCTGGGCCGTGCCGATCGTCGCGATCGCGGGCATTCGCATCCAGCGCGTGATGGGCTATACCGCCGTGACGTTCGCCGTGTCGCTCGTGATCTACGCCGGGGCGCTCTGGCTCGTGCCCTGAGCGTCGAGCGGTTCCGCCGCGAAGGAAGGCGCTGCGCCGGCCGCTTTACAGCGGTTCGGCAGCGCCTTTTTTCATGCGGCGCGCGTGAGCCGCGCTGGCCTCGCGGCGCGCTAAGATCGGCGACAATGGGCAAGCCTCGACGGCGGCACGCCGCCCCGAATCGATCTGCGATCCGAACCAGGAGACTGCCATGACCGCCAGCGCGCCGCCTACCCCACCCTCATCGTCTTCGTCAGGCTCCGGCGAAGACGGCGGCGAGCTCGATCCGCGTTTCGTCGAGTTCGCGCGCCAGGTATTCGACACCGCGCGCCGCGGCGAATCCAACACGCTCGCCACGCTCATCGAACAGGGCCTGCCGCCGAATCTGCGCAACGAAAAAGGCGACAGCCTCGTGATGCTCGCGAGCTATCACGGCCACGCCGCCGCCGTGCGCACGCTCGTGCAGCACGGCGCCGACCCCAACCTGCGCAACGACAACGGGCAAACGCCGATCGCGGGCGCGGCCTTCAAGGGCTTTGCCGACGTGATCAGCGCCCTGCTGGAAAACGGCGCCGACGTGGAAGGTGCCTCTCCCGACGGCCGCACGGCGCTGATGATCGCCGCCATGTTCAACCGCTCCGATATCGTCGACCTGCTGCTCGCGCGCGGCGCGAACCCGGCGGCGCACGACGCCGCGGGCAACACCGCGCTCGACGTGGCGAACGCGATGGGCGCGGTGGACGCGGCCACCCTGCTCGCCGGGAAAGCCGGCGGCAAAAGCGCGTGAAAAGAACGCGTGAATCATGGGGCGCGATGGGCAGGCACGCGAAACGCTGCAAAGCGCATAACGGCACGCAGCGCCCTGGTGTCACTCCTGGTTTGCATACAACGCGCCGCCAGGCGACGCTATCCATGTAACACCCGTGCGTGCAGCGCCAGTGCGGGGCAGGCGATTTTCCACGAGCCGTGATATCGTTTTGTCATCGGATTCGAAGTCTGCACGCACCCGTCAATCGAACTCTGTTACTTTCGCGAGCGTCGCCATGAGTGATGTACGCCACCATCTGAGTCCGCGCGATCGCGTGGAGCTGCTCTGCTGGCTCACCTGCGGGAGCCTCGGGGCCTACTATCTCAACGAATCCTGGCCCAATGCGGCCTTTCACGTCCAGGCGGCGCACAAGTGGCTCGACCGTCACGCGCGCGAGGCCGACTGGCTCGCGATCGCGCGCCTCGCCGCCATGGCGCAGGATATCGCGCAGCAGCACGCGTGGTTCGTGGACGCGGTCTGGGCGCGCGACGCCGTCGAGGAAATTCTCGACACCGACGACCTGAACTACCAGGCCAAGCTCGTCCTGCAAGTGCTCAAGGACTGCGAACGAGCGCTCGCCGACCGTCGCCCCGCCGACTAGGGATCAAACCGGAACTCCATAAGCGGGGTTCCCCACACAGGCCACGCGTTTCTCCATCAAATGATGGACGCGTGGTGGTTATCCTCAGAACATACTCCCGCTTGCAGCGTCGGCCCTTTCCCCTTCGCCGGCCGCTCGCCCACGCGGGAGAACCCAAATGACTCGCCCCCTCGCCCCGATATTCGCCGCCGCGCTCTTCGCGTTGGCGTCGGCGAGCCCCGCTGCGCTCGCGCAAACCAGCGGCCACGCAACCGCCGTCAACGCCGCCCGACCCATCCAGCTGCAAAAAGTCGCGAAGCCGGCGTCCAAAGCCCCGCAAACCGCCAAAGCCACCAAGCCCGCTCCGCAATCGCTGCGCTGGCTGATGTCTGAATCTCCATGAAACGAACCGGCGCGCCCGCGCCGGGTTCGCGCTTCGCCACCCCGCCTCGAAGCGCAGCCGTCGCGGCTCAGGACTGCGACGGCTTCGCGCTGTCTGCCGCCGGCGGCGGCGCTGCCGGCGTCCAGCCATAGCCGAGCGCCTTGTACAGGCTCACGATCTGCGCGAGTTCCTGGTCCTGCAGCGACGACTGCTGCAACTGCGCGTTGAAGAGACTGCGCTCGGCGTCTAGCACCTCCAGATAGCTCGTATAGCCGCCTTCATACAGATCGCGCGCGACTGATGTGTATTCCGTGAGCGCGGCCACCTGGCGCGTCGTCGAATCCAGTTGATCGCGTGTGCGCGCGACGCCCACGAGCGCATTTTCGACATCGGCGAACGCCTGCTGGATCGTCTGCTCGTAAGTGAAAAGCGCTTCCTGCTGCACGGCTTCGGCCTGATGCACGCCACCCGCGATCGCACCGCCCTCGAAAATCGGCTGCGTGACCGCGCCCGCGAATGACCAAACGCGCGCGGGGCCAGTCCAGAGCCCCGAAAGCGCCGTGCTCGCGGCGCCGAACAGTCCCGTGAGCGAAATCTGCGGGAAATACAACGCACGCGCTGCGCCGATCGATGCATTCGCCGAAATGAGCGTTTGTTCGGCCTGCAGAATATCGGGCCGGCGCTCCAGCAGCGTCGACGGCAGGCCGGCGGGAATGGCGGGCGCCGTGAGCTCGGTGATCGACTTGCCGCGCGCAATCGGCCCCGGATTCTGCCCCAGCAGCAGCGAGATGGCGTCTTCCTGCGTTGCGATCTGCTGCTGGATCGAGTACACGGAGGTCTGCGCCGATTGGTACTCCGACTGCGCCTGGCTCACCTGCAACCGCGAAACGACACCGCCCGCATAACGCTCGTTGAAGAGATCGAGCGCGCCCTTGCGGCTTTCGAGCGTGTCCTGCGCGATGACGAGCTGATTGTCGAAGTCGCGCAGCTGCAGATACGACGTGGCCACGTTCGCGATGATGGCGATGCGCGTGGCCTGCTGCGCAGACTGCGTACTCAGATAATCGGCACGCGCGGCTTCGGTGAGCCTGCGCAAGTGGCCGAATAAATCGAGTTCCCAGGATACCGTGCCGTTCAGCTCCACCTGGTTGCCGACCACAGGCGGGAAGCCGGGCGCCGGCACACCACGGCTACGCGACGCACCGAAGTTCGCCGAAACCTGCGGGAACAGGCCCGCGCGCGTCACGACGTAGCGTCCGTAGAACTCCTCGACGCGTGCCGCAGCAATCCGCAGATCCTTATTCTGCGTAAGCGCCCTGGCGACGAGGTCGTTGAGCACCGGGTCGTTGAACTGCGTCCACCAGTCGAGCGTCGTATCGACGGCTTCCGCCTGCGGCGAGGCGTAGCGAAACGTCGACGGCGTCTCCACCGCCGGACGATGATAGTCGGGCCCGACCGCGCAGGCGCCAAGGCAAGCCGTCGCGATGGCGAGCCCAAGCGGACGCAGCGCGCGATTCGTCAAATTCGAACGGGTCTTCATCGCTCAGCCCTCCTGCGAAGGCGGCGCCACGGGGGGCGTGCCGGGATGCGGCGCGGCGTTCGCTTTCTTGCGCGACGAGAGCGTTTCGAGTCCCCAGAAGAACATCGGAATGAAGAAGAGCGCGATCACTGTGGCGCCGAGCATGCCCGCGATCACGCCGGTGCCGAGCGAGCGCCGGCTCGCGGCCGATGCGCCGCTGGCGATGGCGAGCGGCACGCATCCGAGGATGAACGCGAGCGAAGTCATGATGATCGGCCGCAGACGCAGCTTGGCGGCGTGCAGCGCGGCGGCGTACGGCGACATGTTCTCTTTCTCGCGCATTTCAACGGCGAACTCGAAGATCAGGATGGCGTTCTTCGCCGCGAGCGCGATCAGCACCGTCAAGCCGATCTGGAAGTACACGTCGTTCTCCATGCCGCGCAACAAGATGCCCACTAATGCCCCGAAGATCGCGAACGGCACGGCCAGCAGCACGCCGACCGGCAGCGACCACTTCTCGTACTGCGCCGCGAGAATGAGGAACACCATCAGCAGTGCGAAGCCGAACACGAGCGCGGCCGTCGAGCCGGCCTTCTTCTCTTCGTACGCCTGGCCGCTCCATTCAAAGCTGTAGCCTTCGCCCAGCACTTCGTTGGCAATCTGCTCCATCGCCGCGATCGCCTCGCCCGAGCTGTGGCCCGGCGCCGCGTCGCCGGTGATCTTCGCCGCCGGAAAGTTGTTGAAGCGGTTGACGATGTCAGGCCCGGGCACGAAACGCGATGTCGTCACGGCCTTGATCGGCACCATGTCGTTGTTGCGGTTGCGCACATAGAGCTGCTGGATATCGTCCGGGCTCAAGCGGTATTGCGGCTCGGCCTGGATGATCACCTGGAAGAGACGACTGCCCTTCGGGAACTGGCTCACGTACAAGGAACCGAACATCGTCTGGAGTGCAGAATAGATGTCCTGAACCGGAACGCCGAGCGTTTCCGCCCGCTCCCGGTCCACTTCCACGAGCAATTGGCGCGAATTCGTGTTGATGGTCGAATTCACGCCGCGCAGCGCCGGATTCTGGCGTGCCTTCGCAATCACCTGGCGCACCTTTTCTTCGAGCTGCTGATAGCTGCCGTCGCCGGTGCTCTGCAGCCAGAACTCGAAGCCGCCCGTTGTGCCGAGGCCTGGAATCGACGGTGGATTGAGCGGTACGACCACGCCGTCCTTGAACGTGGAGAACGCCTTGGTGGCATCGCGGATCAAGTCCTGCGCAGAGCCGTTTTCGCCTCGATCCTTGAAGCCCTTGAGCGTCACGAACAGCGTGCCCGCGTTCGACTTGTACTGCGAGTCGATCAGGCTGTAGCCGATCGGCGCCGCCACCGAACGCACGGCAGGCTGTTTCGCGAACCAGTCCTCCGCCTTTTTCGACAGGTCGCCGGTGCGGTCCAGACTCGCCGCGTCGGGCATCACGACCGCGCCGAACAGATAGCCCTGATCCTCCACGGGCAGGAACGACGATGGAATATGTTTGAACAGGCCGACGGTCGCGATCAGCATCACGACGATCAGGCCGATGGAGAGGATCACGCGGCGTATCGCGGTCTGCACCCAGCTGCCATAGCCCTCGGTCAGGCGCTCGAACTTCTCGTTGAACCAGCGGAAAAAGCGGTTCTTCTTGTGCTCGCCCGGCTTGAGCAGGATGGCCGCGAGCGCGGGCGACAGCGTGAGCGCGACGATACCCGAAAGCACCACCGAGACCGCGATCGTCACCGCGAACTGCTTGTAGAGCTGCCCCGTGATGCCCGAGAGGAACGCCACCGGTATGAACACCGCGAGCAGCACCAGGACGATCGCCACCACCGGGCCGCTCACTTCGTCCATCGCGCGCTTGGCCGCTTCCTTTGGAGGCAGCTTGAATTCGGTCATGTTGCGCTCGACGTTTTCGATTACCACGATCGCGTCGTCCACCACGATACCGATGGCCAGCACCATGCCGAACAACGTGAGCATGTTGATCGAGAAGCCGAACGCCTCCATGCCGATGAACGCGCCGATGATCGACACGGGCACCGCGAGCAGCGGCACGAGCGTCGCCCGGAAACTTTGCAGGAAGATGTACACCACGATGATCACGAGAATCACCGCATCGCGCAGCGTATGGACCACCTCGTTGATGGATTCATGCACGAACTCGGTCGTATCGAGCGCGATTTCATACTTGAGGCCAGGCGGAAAGCTCTTGTTCAGCTGTTCGAGTGTCTGACGCACCTGCTTGGCCACCTGCAGCGCATTCGCGCCCGGCTGCTGATACACGGCGAGCAGTGTGGCCGTCTTGCCGTTGTAGCGGCCGCGCAGCGAATAGTCCTTGGCGCCCAGATCCGCGTGGCCGATGTCCTTGAGGCGCACGATCGCCGCATCGCCCGATGCCGCGCGCAGGATGATGTTGTCGAAATCGGCGGGCTCCGTGAGGCGGCCCTTCGTCGTCACCGGGAACGTCTGGTTCACGGGCTTGCTGGTCGGCGCCTGGCCAAGGCGCCCCGCAGAGAACTGCTGGTTCTGCTGCGCAATCGCGTTCTGCACGTCGGCTACCGTAATGCCGAGCTTGGCCATGCGGTCGGGCTTGAGCCACACGCGCATCGCATAGTCAGCAGAACCGAAGATCGACGCCTGGTTCGCGCCCGGAATACGCTTGAGCGCGTCGAGCACGTAGACGTTCGCGTAGTTCGCCACATAAGACGCATCGTAGGCGTTATCGGGCGAATAGATCGCGATCACCATCATGAACGCCGACGAGCGCTTCTGCACCGACACGCCTTGCGCGGTCACCGAGTCGGGCAGGAAAGGCAGCGCGAGGTTCACGCGGTTTTGCACGTCCACCTGGGCGAGCGACGGATCGGTGCCGATATTGAAGTACACCGTGAGCGTCATGTTGCCCGTCGAGGAACTCGACGAGTTCATGTACATCATGTTGTCCGCGCCGTTCACCTGCTGTTCGATCGGCGCGGCCACGTTCTGCGCGACGATGTCGGCGCTCGCGCCCGGATACGTGGCGCTCACCGTGATGGTAGGCGGCGCGATGTCGGGAAACTGCGCGATCGGCAGGTTGAACATCGACACCAGACCGGCGACGACGAGCACGATCGAGAGGACCGACGCGAATATTGGCCGGTCAATAAAGAAGTGGGAGAACTTCATCGTTCAGCCTCCCGCGGCGGGCGAGAACGTGACGTCCACGCGGCGGGATTTGTCGGGCGGATCGTTGGCGACGATCCGCGCCGGTTTGCGCATCTCGATGCGCTCGGTTTTCACGCCGGCCACGACCAACGCGGCACGCACCGTCCCTGCGCGGGCGGCGGCGAGACGCTCATTCGCGGCTTGCGAGCCGCTCGAATCGGTGTAGCCGGAAATCACCACGCGCATGCCCGGCTCCGCGACGAGACGGCGCGCCACGGCTGCGAGTGCGTCGGCGGACTGGGCGTCGAGGCTCGAACTGCCCGACGCGAAGTAAAGCGCGGTGTGTTCGCCCAGCACGTCGGCAGCGCCGGATGCGGCGGCCGGTTGAGCGGCGCTCGTGCCAGCGTTGGCTTGAGCGTTGGTATTCGCGTTCGCAGCCGCCGGGCCCGAAGCTCCGGCCGCGCCCGCCTGCGCCCCGCCGCCTGCACCGGCGTCGGGCCCGCCAATATTGACGGTTGCGGGCGGCGTCGCCACGAGGTTCGACTTGACCGGCGCACCGGGCATGAGCCGCAGCGTATTGTCGATGACGACATGATCGCCCGGATGCAAACCCGACTTGATCACCCAGTCGTTGCCGTTCCACTCACCCGTTTCGACCACGCGCTGCTGCGCCTTGCCGTCCTTGTCGACGGTCCACACATACGCGCCGCGCGGCCCCTGCTGCACCGCCGCCTGCGGCACCGCCACCGCGGAAGTCCGCAGCGCGCCCAGCAGCTTGATACGCACGAACTGACCGGGCCGCAGCGACCCCGTGGGGTTTGGCATGGCGGCGCGAATCAGGTAGGTGCCGGTTTCCGAGCTGAGCGAGGCATCGGTAAACGCGATGTGGCCGCGTTCGGGATAGATGCTGCCGTCGGCGAGCACGATTACCGCTTCGAGCTTGCCGACGGGCGGCAGCTTGAGCGTGCCGTTCTGCGTCTGCGTGCGCAGATCGAGCATCTCGTTCTCGGAGAGCGAGAAGTTGATCCACATGGGATCGAGCTTCGCCACATAGGTGAGCAGGCTGTTGCTCGCATCGATATACGAACCGTCCTGCTTCTTTGCGAAGCTCGAAAGACCGGTGACTGGCGCAACGATCTTCGTATAGCCGAGATTGAGCGTCGCGCTGATGACATTCGCCCGCGCGCCTTCGACCGCGGCGGCGGCCGCCTGCTCCTGGCCGACCGAGTCGTCGAGATCCTTCTGGCTCAACGCGTTCTTCGCGGCGAGCGGACGCACGCGATTGAGGTTGGCCTGCGCGGTGACGAGCCGCGCCTTCTGCTGCGCAAGCTCGGCCTGCGCGGCATCGAGCGCGGCCTCGAAGGGTTTGCGGTCCATGACGAACATCACGTCGCCCGCGTGGACCAGCGAGCCTTCCGTATACACGCGCTTTTCGAGGAAGCCGTTCACTCGCGCGCGAATTTCGACCTGTTGCGAGCTTTCTGTCTGCCCTACGTATTCGAAGACCACCGGCACGTCGCGCAGCGCAACATTGATCACGTCGACGTTTGCGGCAGGTCGTGTTTCAGCAGCAGGTTTATTGTCATGACATGCAACGACGCTTACCAGCAATCCCAGCGACAGGCACAAGCTGGCCACCCGAAATCCGTGAGTCATGCTGTTCTCCGTTGTTATCGACGATCTGCGCTGGACCGACGAACCCCAAATCAGGCGCGCGCGGGCGATCGAATCGAACCAAATCGCCAAACTGACTTTGGTGCTCGAGCGAATACTACTGTTTTTCGGGAGAACGCAGGATCAGGACGGCCAAAAAGTCGCACTCGATGAAAAGACCGGCACTCGCGGAGCAATAGTGGCCGGATTCATTTCGAAATCCGAAATGACGGAATCGTTCGCTAACGTTCGCGTGAAAATGCGCAACGCTTGCGTAGGAACAAAGGGAGAGCGCGGAAAGCGGAGATTGCGGACGCACGGAACGTGCGTCGCGTGGAGGGCGGGCGGGAGAACATCAAGGCATGTCGCAGCCGTCGCAGCAGCGGTTGCGACACGCGCTGCGAATCAGGCGGCGCGATCGAGCCGGCGCACCGAGCCGAACTCCGCACACGAAAGCGTGCGCATCAGCAGCGCCATGGCCTCGGCGACACGGCGGCGATCGAGTTCGACGTGCAGACAAGCGAGATCGCTGCGGCGATCGATATCGATTGTATGCACGCCGAGCGCGCTGCCAACCAGACCATGCAGCGTGCAACGAGCGAGTTGCGCTTCACGCGTGGGCACGCGCACGACCAGTTGCACTGTCGTGCGATGGGTTGCCGGGTGAAGGGGCTTGCCCGGATTGTGCAGCGAGAGAACGGGCCGCGGCGCGGCGGCGGAGCGGGAACCGCGGGAATTCGGGCCCTGCGAGACGATAGACGGCATACGTGTTGTGCGCACGCCGTCGTTCGGGGCGGCGCGCTCGAGTTGAACACGAACCGATTCTAGGCAGCGCCGCGTAAAAGTCGGGTAAACAAACACTGCGCGGCCGCTAAAAGTGCGTAGCGGCAGAAGAGAGAAGCGTTAATCGAGCGGACGACCCGCCGGCTCGCGAATGAGCGGCAGCGCGAGCAGCGAGACCGCGCCGCAGCCGATCAGATACCAGGCGGGCGCGAGCGGATTGTCGAGCAGCTTGATGAGCCAGGTCGCGAAGAACTGCGCGAAGCCGCCGAAGATCGAAACGCCCACGCAATACACCACCGACATGCCCGTCACGCGAATCGACTGAGGAAAGAGTTCGGGCAGCATCACGATATTGGGGACCGCCGTGAACGCGACGATCGCGCCCAGCACGGCCACGACCGCGAGCACGGTTGGGATGGTCGGCATGGCGTGAATGACCATGAAGGCCGGATAGATCACCGCGATCAGCAGCACGCGCGAAACACCCATCACCCACTTGCGGCCCAGGCGGTCGGAGAGCGAGCCGGCGAACGGCGAGCAGACTGCCGTGACGAGCGCCGCGACGAGGGCCGCGCTCATGCCGACCGACATCGGCAGGCCGAGAATCTTGATCGCATAGGTCGACATGTAAAACAGCACGATGTAGTTCGCCGCCGTGCCGCCGATGGTCGTGACGACACCCGCCACGAGCGCCGTGCGATGACGCCCGAAAATCTCGCGCAGCGGCCGCGCCACGTCGGCCACGGGTTCGGCGTCTTCGACTTCGACGGGGTTCGCGAGCGTTTCGTCGAGATGACGGCGGATATATACGCCCACCGGCACGACGAGCATGCCGATCACGAACGGCACGCGCCAGCCCCAGCTTTCGAGCGCGGCCTGCGAGAGCATGGTGGACAGCGCAACGCCGATGAGCGCGCCGCACACCGTGTTCAGGCCCTGGCTCACGAATTGCCAGCTGCCGTAAAAACCGCGCGAACGGTCGTCGGCGTATTCGAGCAGGAGTGATGTCGAGGCGCCCACTTCGCCGCCCACCGCGAAGCCTTGCACGAGACGCGCGAGCAGGATCAGTGCGGGCGCCGCGAGCCCGATCTGCGCATAAGTGGGCGCGAACGCGATGAGCGCCGAGCCGAGCGCCATGAGCCAGAGCGTGAGCGTCATGGCGGCCTTGCGGCCGACGCGGTCCGCAAACGCACCGATCACGATGCCGCCGATCGGACGCACGACGAAACCCACGCCAAAGCTGCCCACGGCGAGCATCAACTGGTTCAGCGAGCCGTGCACCGGGAAGTACAGCGAGCCGATGATCGACGCAAAGAAGCTGTAGACCGTGAAGTCGAAGAACTCGAGCCCGTTGCCGAGCGTGATCGCGAAGATGGCCTTCGCGCGCGAGCGGCGCGTGGAAGCCGGGGCGGCAGCGGCCGGCGCCTGAATCGACGTGGCGTTCATCGGGTGTCTCCTCGTGTGTCTCGTGTCTCGTATCGTGGTGCGTTTACCCGCCGGCTTTGGGCTTCAGCCGCGCAGGAAGCGTTCGGCGAGCTGCACCCAGTATGCCGCGCCGGTGGCGAGGCAATCGTCGTTGAAGTCGTAGCCGGGGTTGTGCACCATGCAGCCGCCCTCCCCGTCGCCGTTGCCGATGATGAGATAGCTGCCCGCGCAGCGCTCGAGCAGGAACGAGAAGTCCTCGCTGCCGGTGAGCGGCGCCATGTCGTGGATGAGGCCGTCTTCGCCGAGCCAGTCGCGCGCCACATCCTGCGCGAACGCCGTCATCGCCGCGTCGTTCACGAGCACCGGGTAGCGGCGCTGATAGTCGATGCGCGCCGTCGCGCCGTAGGCGCTTGCCTGCGCATGCACGAGCGACGTGATGCGCTCCTGCAGCAAGTCACGCACTTCGGGGCGCAGCGCGCGCACCGAGAGGCGCATCTGCGCGGTTTGCGGAATCACGTTGGGCGCGTCGCCCGAATGGATCGCGCCCACGGTGACGATCGCCATGTCGAGCGGCGGCACGTTGCGCGACACGATGGTCTGCAGCGCGAGCACGACGTTGGCGCACACCACCACCGGGTCGATCGCCTTATGCGGCACCGCGCCATGACCGCCGCGCCCGTCGATGTCGATGATGACCGTGTCCGATGAGGCCATGAACGGCCCCGCGCGAAAGCCGAGCTTGCCCGTGGGGAAGCCCGGCATGTTGTGCATGGCGAACACGGCGTCGCAGGGAAAACGTTCGAGAAGGCCTTCGTCGAGCATACGCTTCGCGCCGCCCAGGCCTTCTTCGGCGGGCTGGAAAATGAGGTGCAGCGTGCCGCTGAAGTTGCGCGACTGCGCGAGATGTTTCGCCGCTGCGAGCAGCATGGCCGTGTGACCGTCGTGGCCGCACGCGTGCATTTTGCCCGGAATGCGGCTCGCGTAATCGAGGCCGGTGTTTTCGTGGATGGGGAGCGCGTCCATGTCGGCGCGCAGACCGAGGCGCTGAGTGCCTTCGCCCACCTTGAGCGTGCCCACGACACCGGTGCCGCCCAGCCCGCGGTGCACCTCGTAGCCCCACTCGGTGAGGCGCTGCGCGACGAGGTCGCTCGTGACGAATTCTTCGAAGCCCAGTTCGGGATGCGCGTGGATCTCGTGGCGCAGCGCGATCATCTCCTCTTCGATCGCGGCGATTGCGGCCGGGATAGCCATCGTGTTCATACGAATTCCCTCCAGGGCGAGCGTGAGTGTGAATTCGCTTGAGAATAATGACGTCTCCTTTTGGCCGACAGCCCTAAAATAGTTGGCCCGCCAACCAGAAGTGCGCACTCGGGTTATCCCTATGAAGTTTCATCAGTTCCGCGCGCTCGTCGCCATGGCCGATACCGGCAGCATTCGTGCGGCCGCGCGTGCGCTTGGCATCTCGCCGGCGGCGGCAACGAAAGCGGTACGCGAGCTCGAAGCCGAGCAGCAAATCGCGCTCGTCACGCGCAATGCGAACGGCATCGCCTTCACGGAGGCGGGACAGGCGCTGCTCGTTCATGCGCGGCTGGTCGTGCACCAGATGTCGCGCGCCCAGGACGAACTCGATGCGCGGCGCGGGCGCGGCGGCGGCAAGCTCGCGATCGGGGTGACGCCGTGGCTTGCCCTGTCCTTTTTGCCCGACGCCGTCACGCTGTTTCGCGAGCGCATGCCCGGCATGCAGCTTGAGTTCTACGAGGGCCTGCTCAATATCGTGATGCCGCGGCTGCGCGACGGGTCGCTCGACTTTTCGCTAGGCAAGCCCGGGCCCGCTTCGCTGCATGCGGAATTTACGCAGACGCCGATCTTCGCCACGGAGTCGGCCGTGGTGGTACGCAAGGACCATCCGCTCTCGCATGCGCAATCGCTGAAAGAACTTCAGGATTGCGAATGGTTGCTCAACTGGGACCCGGCCAGCAAGGAGATGATCGCCGACGATGTTTTCCTGCGTCACGGTCTCCCGATGCCGAACAACGTGCATTTAGCGCACTCGTTCGTGGTGGCGATGGGGCTTATCATGAACACGGATATGGTGAGTATTTTTCCGTGGCCGTTGGTGGAAACGCGGTTTGCGCGTGACAATTTGCGTGCGCTCGCGCTTCAGGAGGAAGTGGATCGCACGGTGGTGAGCGTGGTTGCCCGGCGTGGTGTGCCGCTTTCTGCTGCGGCTGAGTGCTTTCTAGAGTGCCTCAAGGAGGCGATTCATGCTGGTGAGGCTTCTGCTAATCCTGAGCGTAGGCGGCTTTATCACTCGCTTGAGTTGCTGATTTGATTGGCCGCTTTTTTTGTCTTTTGTTCTGGGTTCTTTGGCCTTTCCTTGTTTTCGCGTCGGTATGCAGGCGTTGCCCCTGTGCGGGGCGGCACCTACTTTCTTTGCGGCGGCAAAGAAAGTAGGCAAAGAAAGCCGCTCAAACCGCCTGCGCCTGCCACGGTTCACATCTCGACGTACACGGTGAATGGCTCCGGAGCGTCCGCCATCTCGCACCTTCAAAGTTAGTGACAAGGCGCTCTTCCTTCCGGCGGCGCTACGCGCGCCGAAGGGCATAACCTAAAACCATTGGTACGCGTGCATTCTCGCGAATGCTCACGCGTGCCATCTGGTTTCCCATGCAGACGCGACCGCAGCGCGCGTAGCGAGCAGCGGGATGAATGACTGCCTTGTCACTAAGTTGGGTGGTGCGAGGTGACAGACGCTCCGGAGCCATTCACCATGTACGTCGAGATGTGAACTGTGGCAGGCATTAGCGGTTTGAGCGGCTTTCTTTGCCTACTTTCTTTGCCGCCGCAAAGAAAGTAGGTGCCGCCCCGCACAGGGGCAACGCCTGCATACCGCCACGAAAACAAGGAAAGGCCAAAGCCGCAAAAAAAACTCAGAACGAAGTCCCAATCTGAAACTGAAACTTCTGATACTGATCACCGGCGTGCCTGACGATCGGGAACCCCAGATCAAGCTTGAGCGGCCCGATCGGCGAGATCCATTCGAGCCCCGCGCCATAGCTGTAACGCAAGCCGTTCGCCCCGGTGCTGCTGCCTTCGGTACCCCACACATTACCGCCATCCACGAAAGTGAATACACGCAGCGTGCGGTCATACCCCGTGCCCGGCAGCGGAAACGTCAACTCGATATTCCCCACCACCATCTTCGATCCGCCGATAGGATCGTTCGTCGTGGTGTCGCGCGGCCCGAGCGAGCCCGACTCATAGCCGCGCACCGAACCGATACCGCCCGCGTAGTAGTTCTTGAAGATCGGATACGGCTTGCCACCCAAACCATTGCCGTAGCCACCCTGGAAGTTCAACCCCAGCACGAAGCCGCGCGCAAATGAGTAGTAATACTGCATTTGCGCATCGCCCTTGTAGTACTGCGTGCCCGCCGGCGTGCCGTATTCGGCATTGGCCTGCGCGTAGTAGCCGCGGCTCGGCACCAGCGCGCTGTCGCGGTTGTCGCGCGACCAGCCCACGGTAAGCGGCACCGTGTTCGAGACGCGGCCAAAATCGTTCACGTAGTCCTTATAGGTCTGCGGCGTGTTGGCATCGACATCGAGGCGGTCCTGCTCGACGCCGAGGCCGAAATACACCATGTCGGTCTCGGAGAACGGAATGCCGAACTTCATGTCCGCTCCATAGGAAATGATGCGAAAGCTCGTGTCGTTCGTGCTCGAGTAGTAAAGCGGCTCGGTCGTGCGGTAGTAGACGTCAGTAATGCGTTTGATGCCGTCCACGGTGAAATACGGATCGACCTGCGTGACCGAGAGCGTACGGTATGTCGTGGCCGTATTCACGTTTAGCGAGAGGCTGTTGCCCGAGCCGAACACATTGTCCTGCGAAATGCCCGCCGAGATGATCGGCCCTTCGCCCGAACCATAGCCGAGGCCCAGCGAAAGCGTGCCGGTGGGCTTCTCGGTCACTTTCACGTTCACGTCCACCTCGTCCGGCGTGCCTTCCACCGGCACCGTGGTCACGTCCACGTCGGTGAAGTAGCCAAGGCGGTTGACGCGGTCCTTCGAGAGCGCGAGACGGTTCGAATCGAACCACGAGCTTTCGAGCTGGCGCATTTCGCGGCGCACGACTTCGTCGCGCGTGCGTGTGTTGCCGGTGACGTTCACGCGCCGCACGTACACGCGTCGGCTCGGATCGACCTGCAGCGTGAGCGCAACCGTGTGGTCCTTCTGGTCGATTTCCGGCAGCGCGTTCACGGTCGCGAACGCGTAGCCGTATTCGCCGAGCTTGTCGACGATCGCCTTGGTCGTGTCCTTGAGCTTTTGCGCCGAAAAGCGCTGCCCCGGCTTGACGCCCACGAGCTTCTTCAACTCGGCCTCGCGGTCGAGCAGATTGCCGGCCATCTTGACGCTCGAGATCGTATAGGGCTCACCCTCGTGAATCCCGATCGTCAGGTACATGTCCTTCCTGTCGGGTGACAGCGAAACCTGCGTCGAATCGATATTGAACTCCAGATAGCCACGATCGAGATAGTACGAGCGCACGTTGTCGAGGTCACCCGTGAGCTTTTCCTTCGAGTACAGGTCGTTCTTCGTGTACCACGAGAACCAGTTCGGCGTGGAAAGCTGCATTTCATCGAGCAGCGTGCCGCCGCTGAACGTGTTGTTGCCGATGAAATTGATCTGGCGAATCTTCGCGCTCGGCCCTTCGACCACGGAGAACAGCAGCCCGACGCGATTGCGGTCGATCGGCGTGACCGTCGTCGTGACTTCGGCCGCATAGTAGCCGCGCGTGAGGTACTGGCGCTTGAGCTCCTGCTCCGCCTTGTCGACGAGCGCCTTGTCGTAGCTCTGGCCCGGCGCGAGCCCGACCGACTTGAGCGCCTTCGTCAAGTTATCCTTATCGAATTCCTTGATCCCCGCGAAATCGATCGTGCCGATGGCGGCCCGCTCCTGCACCTGCACGATCACGGTGCCGCCCTGCGTGGAAATGCGCACGTCGCTGAAGAGGCTCGTCGCGTAGAGCGCGCGAATGGCGTCGGAGGCCTTGTCGTCGGTGAAGGGCTCGCCCTGCTTGATCGGCAGATAGGCGAACACGGTGCCCGGCTCGATGCGCGTCAGCCCGTCGATGCGGATGTCCTGGACCACGAAGGGCTCGGTGGCGTGCGCCGCAGCGGTCACGCCGATGCCGAAGCCGGCGAGAGTCAATGCGCGTGCATAGCGCGCCGTGGTAGTTGATGCCGTCATGCGGGAGGTCGAATGTGAAGCCAACGAAGGAGCCGTGAGAGTGCCGAATGCGCCATGACCGGCGCGAGACGCGCGCGGCCGGCATCCACGGATGCGGGGTGTACAACGAGTGCGCCAGGCGAGGCCGGCGCGCCACGCCTATTGCATGCTCGCGCGGCCAGGCAGGCGCATCTTCGCGAGCCCTGTTGCGAGCGAGAGCACCTCAGTCATGTGCACGGCCTGCGCAGGCTGCAGACGGAACGACAGTTCGGCGCCGCCAGGCAGACGAAAACTCACAACGAGATGCTGCACGTCGCCCGACTCACGCCCGACCTCCCAGGCCTCGCAAGGCATGGTGAATTTCACGCTAGCGGTCTTGTGGCGAATGCGCTCGGAGCGGCCAATCGCGTTGGAAAGTGCGGCGAGCAGTTCATGCATCACCGAGCAATGCAGCGCGACGCTATCCGGCTGATTGCCGTTCACCATCAGGTACTGGCCGTCCGCAGTCAGCTCGAAATCGCGCAGGGAATGAATGGCAAGAGCCGGGGACATGTGCGTCGCTCCGTTACGAAAGCATCGGCGGAGTCTAGTGCGCTGGGCGCGGTGTGCGCGTTACCCCTGCATTACAGGGATTACTTTCATCAATATTGCGCTGCGGCCCTGTACGGTCGTTTCGCACGCATCCATTTCCGCGCTACGCCAATACCCTGCGTACATGCAGCGGCTTTCGATCTCCTCTCTCTCGCACACTGTCACGGTCACCTTGAAGAATTTTTGGTAACCGTACCGGTTACGTTCGCTTTCTATCGGCAAACACCTCGACGCTCGCCTGTACCGCGAGTGCCTGTAAGGGAAAGCAAGACAAGAGATCGGCGAAGGCACCTGCGCGTTCGATACACGCGAGCAGCATCGTGGCTGCGCCGTTGCGCACGCAGCCGTTACGGTCGAGAAATTGGCCCCAAAGCGAAAGCGCACGCAGGCGGGCGACGGGCTGTGCGCTTGCGATATAGGCCGCGGGAAAGATCCGCCGGTAAGCGGGCACGTTGTACAGCCAGGAAGTGCCGTGGACGAGCACGTCGCTCGACGCGCGACCGCTTTCGCGCAGTTGCCCGCACAACTGGTCGATCAAGGTCCGCAACTCGCCTTGCCGCTCGGCAAGTTGCCGGGAATCGAGCGGCGACATGCCGTTGTCGGTTCGAGTATTGAAATGCAGGCGCACCCCGCCATGCGGTTCCTGCGCGTAAGAGAAACAGCCAGCCGTCTGGTCGACCGCAGGCGCCGCCTGATGCGTTGGGCAGCGCTGCAGGTAACGCCACGTCCACTCGCACTGCTCAGCAACGCTTGCGTGCTCATCGAGACCATCGAGATAGCCGGCCCACAGCGGGTGCGTGCGATCGAAGGTGCGTCCCGCGCCGAAGCGCACATAAAGATTCGTGCAGTCGAGCAACGCCGCCGCGAGCGGGATGTCCTCGAGGCGCGCCGCCGTGCGCGCGAAACGCACCTGGAGGTCGTAAAACGCGCGTTCGGGTCTCAACGGGCCTAGTCTCCTTCGTCCACGATACAATGCGGCTGCGTTCGATCCGTCCCCCGCTGCCCCTATCCGACATGCAGAATACTACCCGGGCCTTCCTGTTGGGCCCGTTGCTCAAAGGCGTTTCCCGTTCGTTCTACCTCACGATGCGCGTGCTGCCCGCCGGCATGCGCGACCCCGTGGGCGAAGCCTATCTGCTCGCGCGCGCCGCCGACACCATTGCCGACACCGCGCTGATCCCGCCCGAGCGGCGGCTCGCCCTGCTGCTCGCGCTGCGCGAGCGCGTGAACGGCGCGACGAACCATGACACCCTGCTCGCCGATCTCGCGGGAGAGGTCGCGGGCCAGCAAACGCAATCGGACGAGAAGCTGCTGCTCGAATCGCTGGGCAGCGCGCTCGACGTGCTCGCGCAACTCGACCCAGCCGACCGCCAGGCCGTGCGCGGGATCGTCACGACGCTCACCGAAGGCATGGAATTCGATCTACGCACGTTCCCCGACGAGCGCTCGGGCCAGGTGGCCGCGCTCAACACGTGGGACGAACTCGACCGCTACACCTATCTCGTGGCGGGCTGCGTAGGCGAGTTCTGGACGAAGATGACCTACATGCACTTGCCCGGCACGCTCGCGCCCTCGCTGGAACAAACCATGTACACGCGCGGCATCCGCTTCGGCAAGGCGTTGCAGATGGTGAACGTGCTGCGGGACTGCGGCAAGGATCTGCGCATTGGCCGCTGCTATCTGCCCGCTTCGATGCTGGCCCAGGCGGGGCTCACCGCGCAGGACCTGATGCAGCCCGGCGCCTCGGCGCGCGCACGGCCGATCATGCTCGAACTCGTGCGTATCTCGCTCGATCATTTCCGCGCGGCCATCGACTATACGTTCGCGCTGCCGCGCTTTTCGGTGCGTCTGCGGCTCGCCTGCCTGTGGCCCATTCTCATCGGCCTCGAAACGCTCGAACGCCTCGTCGACAACGACGACTGGCTCGATCCCGCGAAGACCTCGAAGGTCACGCGCAACGATGTCTATCGCATTCTTGCCTGCTCCACCGCGCTCGCGCCTTCGAACGCGCTGCTCCGTGTCTGGTTCAAGCGGCTCTTCGCGCGTGTCGAGGCGCGCATCAAGGCCTGAAAAGTACGGTCAAAAAAAAGCGCGCTTCGCAGCGCGCCTTTCGCGACTCGAAACAACGCGCCTCAACTTTTCTCCGCGCGATACAGCTTGATGATCGCCGAGAAGTCGAGCTTGCCGTCGCCGTGGCTGCTCATCGCCTGATACAGTTGCTGCGCAAGCGCCCCCATGTACGCGGGCTGATGCACACCTTTGGCAGCGTCGGTGGCGAGACCCAGGTCCTTGAGCATGAGGTCCGTGCCGAAACCGCCTGTGTAGCCGCGCGAAGAAGGCGCCGTCTCGATCACGCCCGGATATGGGTTGTACGTATCCGAACTCCAGCAGCGGCCTGTGGACGTGTTCATGATGCCGCCCAGCACTTTCGGATCGATGCCGAGCGCCTCGCCTAGCGCCATCGCTTCGGCCACCCCGGCCATCGTGACGCCCAGCACGAGGTTGTTGCAGATCTTCGCCACCTGCCCCGTGCCCGTCTCGCCGCAATGGACGATGTTCTTGCCCATGCCCAGGAGCACCGGCTTCACGCTCTCGTAGTGCGCGGCGCTGCCGCCCACCATGAAGGTGAGCGTGCCCGCCTCCGCGCCGCCCGTGCCGCCCGACACCGGCGCATCGACGAACGCGTTCCCCTGCGCCTGCGCCAGCTTCGCGAACTCCTTGACGCTCGCGGGATCGATCGTGCTCGAATCGATGATCGTCACGCCCTTCCCAACGCCCGCCAGCACGCCGTCTTCCGCAGTGAGCACGCTTCGCACGTGTGCCGCAGCGGGCAGCATCGTGATGACCCACTCCGCGCCGCTTACCGCGGCCTTCGCCGATGCGGCCCGCTGCGCGCCGGCCTCGGCGAGCGTTTGCATCGCGCTCGCGCTCAAGTCAAACACCGTCACCGTATGTCCCGCCTTGAGCAGGTTGAGCGCCATCGGCGCGCCCATGTGGCCCAGCCCGACAAATCCGATTTTCATGAGCCTTTCCCCCTTATTGTTCAGTACTGCATGTTGATGCCGGGCAGCGCATCAGCGCAGGCTGATCGTCGTGTTCACGCCGTCGCTCACGGTCGCGTCGTCGAACCAGCGCGCGGTGACCGTCTTGGTCTGCGTGTAGAACTGCACGACCTGCTTGCCGTACGGGCCCAGGTCGCCGAGCTTCGAGCCGCGCGAACCGGTGAAGCTGAAATAAGGCACCGGCACCGGAATCGGAATGTTGATGCCGACCTGGCCAATGTCGATCTCGCTCTGGAACTTGCGCGCCGCCGCGCCGCTCTGCGTGAAGAGGCCCACGCCGTTGCCGAACGGATTCGCATTGACGATGGCGATCGCTTCATCGAGCGTCTTCGCCGAGAGCACCACGAGCACCGGCCCGAAGATCTCTTTCGTGTAGATGTCCATGTCGGTCTTCACGTTCGTGAACACCGTGGGGCCGACGAAGTTGCCGTTCTCGTAGCCCGCCACCTTCACGTCGCGGCCATCCAGCGCGAGCGTTGCGCCCTGCTTCACGCCCGAGTCGATCAGGCCGAGAATGCGCGTCTTCGCGGCGCGCGAAACGACTGGTCCGACGTCGGTCTTCGCCTCATGGCCCGCATTGACCTTGAGCGTCTTCGCCTTTTCCACCAGCTCGTCCACCCATTGCTGCGCGGCGCCCACGAACACGGCCACCGAAGTCGCCATGCAGCGCTGACCGGCCGCGCCGAACGCCGCGCCGACCAGCGCATTGAGCGCCTGCTCGCGATTCGCATCGGGCAGCACGACAGCGTGGTTCTTCGCGCCCATCATCGACTGCACGCGCTTGCCGTGCTCGCTGCCCAGACGATAGACGTGCGTGCCCACGGCCGTCGAGCCGACGAACGAAATCGCCTTCACGAGTTCGTGCGTGCAGATCGCGTCGACGACTTCCTTGCCGCCGTGCACGACGTTGAGCACGCCCTTCGGAATGCCCGCTTCGATTGCGAGTTCGACGAGTTGCATGGTCGAGAGCGGGTCCTGCTCCGAAGGCTTGAGCACGAACGTATTGCCGCAAACGATCGCCATCGGGAACATCCACAGCGGAATCATCGCAGGGAAGTTGAACGGCGTGATGCCGGCACACACGCCTAGCGGCTGCTGCAGCGTATAGGTGTCCACGCCGCCTGCGACGTTCTCTGCGAAGCCGCCTTGCTGCAGCGTGCCGATCGAGCAGGCGTGCTCGACCACTTCGAGGCCGCGGAAGATGTCGCCCTCGGCGTCGGGCAGCGTCTTGCCCTGCTCGGCGGTGAGCGTCTGCGCGATGCGCGGCATATGCTCGCGAATCAAGGCCTGCAGTTTGAGCATGATGCGCAGGCGCGCGCCGAGCGGCGTGTTCTTCCACGTGGCGAACGCGGCGTGCGCGGCCTTCACGGCCCGATCCACTTCCTCGACGGTCGCGAACGGCACGCGCGCGAGCACTTCCTGCGTGGCCGGATTGACGATGTCGCGCCATTCCTTCGTTTTCGATTCGACGAACTCGCCGTCGATGAGCAGCTTGACGGTGGAAACTTGCGCGTTGGATGCCTGGGTCACTGCGTTCATCGTGAACTCTCCCTGATGGATTCGAACGGGCCGGCCGTGGCCGGATATAGCGAAATATGCGGAGTCGGCGAAATCTTCAATCGCAGCACGCACGCAAGCACACTGTGCAAATGCATGCGGACATATCGAGCGTGCCGGGAATGGAACTGGGCGAGGTAAAGGAGAGTCCTGCTGAGCACGGACGCGCCTGTGTGCATGCCTGCGGCGCCCGCGCGGGGAACGACTGCATTTGCATCGTCTGTCTCCATCCTTGTTGTCGTGCGACCGTGTCTGTTTCAGTCGCCTTCTCCAACGAGTATAGTTATTCGAATATCCACGGCATAGAGATGAAAAAGCCCATCCGATATGCAAAAAAACACAACGAGCAGCATGGAGACACTGAACTGGGACGATCTGCGCTACTTCCTGGAAGTCGCTCGCACGCAGCGTGCGAGCGGCGCCGCGAAGCGCCTGGGCGTCGACCACACTACCGTTGCACGCCGGGTGCGCGAGCTGGAGGCAGCGCTAGGCACCGTCCTGTTCGACAAATCGCGTTCGGGCGGCTTCGTGCTGACGGCCGAAGGCCAGCGGCTGCTGGCCTACGCGGATGCGGTGGAAACCACGGTGCAATCGGCCAGCGAGCAGTTCGCGATCGGCGCGCAATCGCTCTCTGGCCATGTGCGCGTGGGTTCGACGGAGGGTTTCGGCTGCTTCTTTCTTGCCCCGCAGTTGGCGCGCTTCACGGGCCAGCATCCCGACATGTCGATCGACCTCTTGCCGGTGCCGCATTTCGTGAGCCTTTCGAAGCGCGAGGCCGACCTCGCGATCATGCTGGAACGCCCCGAGCGCGGACAGTACGTCTACACGAAGCTATGCGACTACCGGTTGCGCCTGTACGGCACGCCGGCCTATCTCGAGCGCCACGCGCGCATACGCACACCCGCCGATCTGCGCAATCACGCCTTCATCAGCTATGTCGCCGATCTGGCGTTCAGCCACGAACTGCTCTATCTCGAACGCACAGCGCCGAACGTGAGCGCAAACCTGTGCAGCACCAGCGTGATCGCGCAATACCATGCTGCGCTGCAGGGCAGCGCGCTCGCCATCCTGCCTTGCTTCATGGCCGAACCGGACCCACGCCTCGTGTCGATCCTGCCCGACGAAGTCGTGGTGACGCGGCGCTTCTGGCTGTGCAGCCGCGAGGACTTGCGCAAGCTGCGGCGCATCACGTCGCTCTGGGACTATCTGCGCGCAGCCGCCGACGCCAATCGCCCGCTGCTGATGGGCGAATCGCCGGAAATGCATTACGTCGAGCCGTGAGCGCAAAGCGCTTTACAGTGTCGATAAGCAATTAAAAAAGCCGCACATGCAGTCCACGAACGGGACTGCATGTGCGGCCTTCAGGAAGGAAGACACCCGCTCCGGCGTCGCCGCCCGCACCTCGAAGGGCGATGGGCGCGCGCCGGCTAGCCAATGCTCAGGTCCCAACCGGGCGGATGGTCAGCGCGTTGCGCACCGACGTCACGCCTTCGACGCCCTTGGCGACATCGCCAGCGCGCTGGATCTGCGACGCATCGGGCACGGTGCCTTGCAGCGTGACGGCGCCGTCTTTCGCACGCACGGTGATGTTGGAGACGCTCACGTTCTTTTCACGCGCCAGCGCCGCACGGACCTTGCGGCCGAGCGCGCGGTTCGCTGCACGTGCCTGGCGCAATGCTGCCTTCGATTGATTGACGTTGTGCTGGGCTGCGGCCGTCGGACCGCTGGCAGGGGTTTCTGCGGCCGCCGGGGCCGAAGCGTCCTGCGCGTAGACCTGGAACGAGGCCGCCACGAGTGCCGTGGCTGCGGCAAGCTTGAACATCTGAATAGCCTTCATGCAGTTTCTCCTGTTGTCAGTCTTATTGCAGGCCCAGGAATGGGCCGTTAACTACACCATTGACTACAAAACATTCACGCGCCAAACGGCGATGGGGAGTAACAATACCGCAACTATTTCATTCTTGACACGAAGCGTGCCCAACCTGTGATTCCACGCCACACTCCTGGCGCTTTCCGCAGACGAATACAGTTGATAGTCCAAATAGTGAAGCCATTGCGCAAGCCGGCAATTGAATCGCTTCAAAGCCCGCTTTACGGTCCATTCACCGGCGTTTCATTGCCGTTTTTAAACGTCCGGCGCAATGCTTTCAGCCATGATCCGCTTTGGTGCATGCGATATGAATACAATGACTAATCGCGTAATCCAGAGCGGGATTGAGCCGCTTTATTCAAACAGCAACGCGCATCACTCAAGTAGCGTTGACAATACGATCAGCGGTTAACCCGAATACCCATTGCGCAATACGAGAGGCCGGTATCAATTGGCCAATTGCGCCTTTATCCATCGATAGAACTGCTGGATCGCCGCTTCGCGCGGATGCCCTTCTCGCCACGTGAAGTAATAGTCGAGCGAGGCCGGAATGCGGACCTGCCCCAACTGCACCAGCTCACCGCGCTCGATGAAACCGCGTGCGAGTTGCAGGCGCGCCGTAGCCACCCCTTGCCCGGCCACCGTTGCCTGCAGCAGCAGGCCCGCGTCGTCGAACACCGGTCCGCGCTCTGGCTCGTCGCCGGCCACGCCCGCGGCTTCGAAGAAGTCGCGCCACGAGCGGCGCGAAAAACGCAGGAGCGGCATGCTCGCGAGACCTTCCATGCGAAAGTCGGGATGACGTGCGAGCAAGGCCGGACTGCATACCGCAACGACCTGGTCGTCCAGCAGCTTGCGGATCTGGAAGCCGGGCTCGTCGACCCGCCGATGCCAGATGCCGATGTCGAAAGGATAGGGGTCGGGCGGCGTCACGTCGGCGTGCATGCGTAGCGAGAGGTCGACCATGGGATGGCGATCGTAGAAGTCGCCCAGGCGCGGAATCAGCCAGACAGATGCGAAATCGGACATTACGCTCAGTTCCAGCCGCGTGACGCCGCTCACGCCGGGGCGCGTGGCGTCGAGCGCATCGCGCAGGTCGTCCAGACTGCGGCGCACGCGCTCGGCCAGCTGCGCGCCCGCCGCCGTGGGGATCATGCGGCTGCCCGCGCGGCGGAACAGCTCGACGCCCAATTCCGTTTCGAGCGCGCGCAGGTGATGGCTCACGGCGCTGTGCGTCAAATGTAATTCTTCCGCGGCACGGCTGAAACTGCGGCGCCGCGCAGCGGCTTCAAGGGCGCGCAGCGCCTGCAAAGGAGGGAGAGGTCGGGCCATGACGTCAAATTCTACTCACAATGCCGTCTGAAATCTCTCGCTGGCCTCCCAAACGGCAATCGCCAATAATCGACAGCCAGGCATTCAATCCGCTTTCGCCCCCAACATGACCTCACTCAGACTGCGCGTATTCGCCGTATTCGCGCTCGGCTACTTCATTTCGTATCTGTTTCGCGGCGTCAATCTCGGCTTCGCGCCGTTTCTCTCGCGTGAAATGGGCTTCACGGCGACCGATCTCGGCACGCTCACGAGCCTTTATTTCCTCGGCTTCGCGGGCGCGCAAATTCCGGGCGGCGTGCTGCTCGACCATTACGGCCCGCGCCGCGTCACCGCGTGCGTCATGCTCGTGGCGGCGGCGGGTGCGTTGATCTTCGGCGTCTCGCACAACATGGCCGCGATGATGGTGGGCCGGCTGCTGATCGGCGTGGGCGTGTCGGTGTGCCTCGGCGGCGCGTTCAAAGCCACGGCGCAGCACTTTCCCGTGGCGCAGCTCACGCTCGTGAACGGCCTCGTGATGGCCGTGGGCGGCCTGGGCGGCGTGGCCGTGGGCGCCCCGCTCTCGTGGCTGCTCTCGATCGCGCCCTGGCGCGCGGTGAGCATCGGGCTCGCGGTGCTCACGGTGCTCGTGGCCGCCATCATCTGGATTGGCGGGCCGCGTACGCGCGACACCCACCACCAGGCGAGCGTGCTCGAGCAGTTCAAGGGCACCGCGCATATCCTGTGCAGCCATGCATTCTGGAAGACCGCAACGTTCTCGGGCCTCACCCAGGCCGTGTTTTACGCCATGCAGTCGTTGTGGGTCGGCGCGTTTCTGCGCGACGTCGTGCCGGCCGGCACCGCCGATGTCGGCGCGCGCGCGGCCTCGCTCGTTTCCGTGCTGGGCGGCGCTTTCATTGTCGGTAACATCGGCTTTGGCGCGCTCGCGCGCAGCTTCGAGCGGCGCGGCGTGAGCGTCCAGCTCTTTTCCGGCGTCACGATGCTTGTGTTCGTGCTCGTGCAAGCCTTGCTCGCGGCGCGCGTGCCGCTTCCCGCGTCGCTGCTTTGGGCGGCTTACGGCGCGTTCGGGGGCACCGGCATCCTCACGTATGCCGTGCTCGCCGAATATTTCCCGCCGCGTCTGATCGGCCGCGTGAACACCACGTTCACGCTCGTCATCTTCATCGGCATCTTCCTGCTGCAGATCGCGATCGGCGCCGCGCTCGCACACTGGCCCGCACTCGACGGCCACTACCCCGCGGTCGCGCATCAGACCGTGTGGGCCGTACTCGTCGGTCTGCAAGTACTCTGCGCCGTGTGGTACTTCATGCCGTCGCGGCGTGCCGCTGCACCGCGCCACGCGGTCGAAACACCTTAAGGCGCGCTTTCACACACCGCACCGCGCCCCGACGCGCGGTGCGGCTTTGCGCTTCTGCTCACATCGATAGCACGATTTCTTCCTACTGCACGGGCCACGTTCCACTACCATGAATGCGCCCTGCCGTTCACCTTCCCCATAAAACGCAGCGCCTTTGTCGAGAAATGCAAATCTCGAATCATTGGTTGTCCTCATCGGCAAACCCGGAAAAGAATGACCCAACGGCAACGACAGCGAAGCAAGCCCGCCAGTCCGCGCACCCCGTTTCGTCACCCAGATCCGACCTGCCCATGCGTTCACATCGCGTACTGCAGTACCTGCCGCAGTTTCTGATTTTTGCTGCGCTTTCGTTCGTCTCCCTGCATGCTGCGGCCGAGAAGCCCGCCGTGATCCGCATCGGCGTCGCGCAGCAAGGCGCGGGCGACCCGCCCACTTTCGGCGGTTCGACCGCTGCCACAGTGCGCGGCCAGCAGTTGCTCGAAAAGGAATTCGCCGCCGACGGCATCAAGGTCGAGTGGCTCTTCTTCAAAGGCGCGGGTCCGGCAGTGAACGAGGCCATTGCCAACAATGCACTCGACTTCGCGTATCAAGGCGACCTGCCCTCGGTGCTCGCGCGCGCCAACGGCCTCAAGACCCGCATCCTGCTGGAGTCGGGCGTGCGCTCCGGCGTGAAAGTGGGTGTGCCCGCCGATTCCGACATCAAATCGATCAAGGACCTCAAGGACCGGCGCGTCGCCATTTTTCGCGGCACGAATCTGCAACTCGTGGCCGACAACGCGCTCGCGGAGAACCAGCTCGACGAGCGCGCGCTACGGGTGATCAACCTCGACAACGCAAGTTCGCTCGCGGCGCTCGCATCGAAAGGCATCGACGCCTCGGTGAACGACTATCACCTTTACCGGCTGCGCGATCAGGGGCTCGTTCGCATCGTCTACGAATCGCAGCATGACGGCCCGCAATTGACGCGCCAGGCGCATCTGCTCGTGCTCGACGGCTTCGAGAAGGCACACCCCGACATCGTGCAACGCGTGGTCAATGTCTTCGTGCAGGCGGCGCAATGGTCGTCCGATGAAGCAAACCGCGACGCGCTCTTCAAGCTCTGGGCGAAGAGCGGCGTGAGCTATTCGTCCTGGCAAGCCGAATTCGGCGACCAGCCGCTGAAGTACCGCAATTCGCCGCTGATCGATCCGTTCATCGTGGCGCGCTACAAAGCCGTTGCGCAGGACGCGTTGCGCCTGAAGCTGATCCGCCAGCCCGTGGACGTCGATTCGTGGTTCGAGCCGCGCTATCTCGACAACGCGCTGCGTGCGCAAAAGCTCGAACACTACTGGACCCGCTACGACGCCGCCGGCAAGCCGCTGGGCTGAGCACGCGAGAGGAGCCGCATCATGACGGAAACCGCGATCACGATTGCTTCGGACGCGCCGCGTGCAGCAACACCACGTTTCGACACGACGAGCGCGCACGTGCGCTGGCGCAGCGTACTGCGCGCATGCACCTGGCATCTCGCGCCCTGGCTGCTGCCTGCGATGCTGTATCTGCTGTGGAGCGTCGGCTGCGCGCGTGGCTGGATCGCGCCGCAAATCCTGCCTGCGCCGCAGCGCGTTTATGAAACCTTCGTCGACCTCGCCCAGAGTGGCGAGCTTGCGCGCAATACGCTGATCAGCCTGCAACGCGTGCTGCTGGGCTTCGCCGGCGGCACCGCGCTCGGGTTCCTGATCGGTGGTGCGCTCGGGCTCTCCCGCACACTCGAAGCGTGGGTGCTGCCCAGCTTCAACGCGATCGTGCAGATTCCCGTGCTCGGCTGGCTGCCGTTTCTGCTGTTGCTCGTCGGCGTGGGCGAGCCGCTCAAGTATTTGCTCATCGCTCACGCGGCGCTCGTGCCCGTCACGCTCAGCACCATGCAGGGCTTTCGGCAAACACCCGCTGCACTCGATGAAGTCGCGCGCGTGTTCGCCTACACCCGCTGGCAACGCATCGTGAGGCTCGTGCTGCCCGCGGCGATTCCGACGCTCGCCACCGGCGTGCGCCTGGCCTTCACGAAGGCGTGGCTCGCGCTCGTCGTCGTCGAACTCGTGGCGTCCTCGGAAGGCCTCGGCTACCTGATCGTGTATGGCCGCCAGCTCTTTCAGCTCGATCTCGTGATGGCGTCAGTGGTCGTGGTGGGCGCGGTCGGCCTCGTCATCAATCGGCTGCTCGATGTGCTCGAGCGACGTTTTCGGCGCGGCACGCCTTCGGCGTTTCGCGGCTGACGCTGACGATGAATAACTGCCGCCATTGAGGACAAGGGAGAATTCGCCATGAAGATATCGCTTGCACGAGCATCCGCGCGTCCCGATTGCGCCTGTGACGCGGCCACCGAAGCGAGGCCGCGCCGCACTGTCGATTTGCGTGGCGCCGCCCTGCCCCTCGTCGCCATCGCGCTGTGGTGGGCCTTGAGCGCCTCGCATCTCGTGAAAAGCGGCCTGCTCGTGAGTCCCGGCGATGTGATTCGCACCGCTTATGAACAAATCGAAAGCGGTGCATTGTTCCGCGCGCTTTCGGCGTCGCTTGCCCGCGAAGCCTGCGGCTTTGCCATCGGCGCGTCGGCGGGGTTCCTGCTGGGCGGCGCGCTGGGTCTTTCGCGCATCGCCGCACGCGTCGTGGGGCCGAGCTTCGACACCTTCAAGCAGATCTCGCTGTTCGCATGGATTCCGCTCATTTCCGTATGGTTCGGGCTCGGCGACGCCGCCAAGGTGGTCTTCCTTTCGCTCGCGGCGCTGCTCCCGGTTGCCGCCCATACGTGTGACGGCATTCACGCCGTGCCACGCAAATACGTCGAACTCGCGCGGGCGTTGCGCTATTCGCGCCTGCAGCTTGTCCGCTACGTGCTGTTGCCCGCCGCGCTGCCCTCTATTTTTACGGGCCTTTATCTCGCGCTCATCTATTCGTGGCTCGCCACGCTCGGCGCGGAGTATCTGCTCGTGGCGGGCAGCGGCATCGGCAATCTTCTGATCGACGGCAGCGAGCAGTTCCGCATGGACCTCGTGCTGTGCGGCATCGTCGTCGTCGGCGCGATCGGCTGGGCGCTCAATGCGCTCGCTCGGCGCGTGGAGCGAACGGTGCTGGCGCGGCTGCACATCACCGCCCAATGATCCGGACTACCAATCAACAGAAACTGGAGAAAAGCCGATGAGCGCCACTGAACCCGCCGGACTCGACATTCTGCATGTGAGCAAGCGCTACGGCACGGGCGAGTCCACGCTCGTCGTGCTCGACGACGTGACGCTGCATGTGCGCCCCGGCGAATTCGTGAGCGTGCTCGGCGCGAGCGGATGCGGAAAATCCACGCTGCTGCGCCTGATCGCCGGCCTCGACGCGGGCTATAGCGGCGCCATCATGATGCGCGGCGAACGTGTTGGCGACACCTCGCTCGAGCGCGGCATCGTGTTCCAGGATCATCGTCTGTTTCCCTGGCTCACGGCAGAACAGAACATCCTGGCGGCACTGCGCAACGCCCCGCTGTCGGCACGCGAAAAACACGACGCGGTGGCCGAGCACATCGCACTCGTGGGCCTCACGGGCTTCGAGCGGGCGTATCCGCATCAGCTCTCGGGCGGCATGGCGCAGCGCGTGGCGATCGCGCGCGGCCTCGTCAATCGCCCGCGCGTGCTGCTGCTCGACGAACCCTTCGGCGCACTCGACGCCCTCACGCGCAGCCGTCTGCAAAACGAACTGCTGCGCATCTGGGAACGCGAACGCATCACGATGATCCTCGTCACGCACGATGTCGACGAGGCGATCTACCTGGGCGAGCGCGTCGTGACGATGGCGCCGCGCCCCGGCCGCATTCGTCGCATCGTCGACGTGGCATTGCCGCGCCCGCGCGATCGCGCGGATCCGCGCTTCGTGCGGCTGCGCGACGAGATTCTCTCCGACTTCTCGGACGCCGCGACACCGCCCGGCGACACGCTGTTGCCCGACACCCCTGGCCAATCTTCAGGTCAATGGCGCATGGCGTGGTGAGCGCGCCGACCGACTGGTCGGTCGCGGCTCCTCCTTCCTCATGATCCCGACATCGCCGGCGACACCGCGGGTGTGCCAATTGCGCCCGGCGTGAGAAAATCTCCTTTCGAACGGAAACGCACGACGCGTCAGCGCCTTCGCAGCAGCACGCTTTCCGGTAATTAGCCGTCTTTCTGCCGGTTTGTCGGCATATCCCGCGGGTTCGACGATTGAGTACCGGGGAAACGGCTGTCCGGGGCAACGTGACGCGAAGTTTTCCGATCCGCAAGGGGTCGGCTCAGCGTAAACTCCCGCTGTTGCCATTCGATAGTGTCGATTCATGATAAAGAGAGAAACATCCATGCCAGACAACACCCACTCGCACGACGGTCACTCCGATTCGTGCGGCTGCGACCTGTTACACCTGCTCGACGGCGTGGAAGAATTCACTCATCACGTTTTCCCGGGCAACAAGGAGCTGTTCCGCAGCCTCGCCCACAGCCAGGCGCCGCACACGCTCTTCATCACCTGCGCCGACTCGCGCGTTTCGCCGGAAATGATCACGCAGGCCAAGCCCGGTGATCTGTTCGTGTGCCGCAACATCGGCAATATCGTGCCGGCGTACGGCGAAATGCTCGGCGGCGTTTCCGCCGTCGTGGAGTTCGCGGTGCTCGCGCTCAACGTGAAGCAGATCGTGCTGTGCGGCCATACCGATTGCGGCGCGATGAAGGGGCTCGCCTCGGGTGCGGAAGCCACGGCCGACATGCCCACCGTGCACGCGTGGCTGCGCAACGCGGAAGCCGCGCGCAGCGTGGTCAAAACCCGCGGTCTGGACGACGACCAGATCGTTCAGGCGCTCGTGGAAGAAAACGTCCGCCTGCAACTCACGCACCTGCGCACGCACCCCGCCGTGGCGGCGCGCGTGGCCCAGGGCCAGCTCGAACTGCAGGGCTGGGTCTATGACATCGGCCACGGCAAGGTCACTGTGCTGGACGAAGCACACGGCAAGTTCCTGTCGCTCGGCGAAGCGCGTGCGCGCCTGCGCAAGCGCGTCGAGGAATAATGGCCGGGCGCTGATGCGCCCCACGCCTTCACGCTGACTGCCAGGCTCACTTCTGGCCAGCGCCGGGGCGGCGACTCACGCCGCCCCATTCACACTCCCCTTATGCATTCCGCATGAATTGAAGTGCGTCCACAGCGCATTTCCAGGTCTTGGCGAGCGATTTTCTCAATCTGCGCAATAATTCTTTTCGAATTAGGGGTTTACCCTAGGACAAAACCCGACTACACTCTGGCCCGTACTACCTGCGGCGCCCTGCCGCACAAGAAGAAGAATTCCGGAGGTTGGTCGCTATGCAGCACGTTGCCCCGCCGTCGCATCACCTGTCTCATCCCGGCTTCAATCGCACTACCGGCGCATTGCGTCGTCCCACGCTTCGCTAGTTCAGCGCGCGTGTCCTGCCGTCGCGCACGCGCCGCGGCAGGCGAACTTGAAAGGCCCACTCCGCGTCATTGCCGTTTTCATGCTGCTATTCACGTCGCGGCAAACGGCGCGCGCTTTTGCGCGTATGGACGCCCGGTAATGGGCTTCGCACCCGTCACGGGCCGAGCGCCCGGTTACCGAAGGAGAAGCATCCATGGAGTCCGCGCAGAACCGTCAGTCGAAAGTCGAAGTGAAGTTGTTCCTGCACCCGGAAGATCATTACCGCGCGATGGCCGCCGCGAAGACCCTCAATCTCGCGGAGCGCGAGTTCTTCGCGCTGGCGCTGCATCTGGGCGCGACCCAGATCCTGCGCCAGACCGAAGCGGCTTGATGAAGCCTCACCGGGCGAGGCGACTCGTCACACCGGTGACGGATTGCGCTCGGCAAAACCCTCCTGGTGCCAGTAGGGGTACACAGGCCGCACAGCACTCGCGGCGTCGAGCTTCGCCACCTGCTCGGGCGTGAGGTCCCAGCCGACCGCGCCGAGATTCTGGCGCAACTGCGCCTCGTCGCGCGCGCCGATCAGCACCGTCGCGACCGTCGGCCGCTGCAGCAGCCAGTTCAGCGCGATCTGCGGCACGGTCTTGCCGGTTTCCTGCGCGATCTCGTCGATGGCGTCGAGCACGCGAAAGAGGTATTCGTCCGGCACCGGCGGCCCCTGCTCCGCCGTCTTGTGCAGACGGCTCTTCTCCGGCAGCGGCTGGCCGCGCCGGATCTTGCCCGTCAACCGTCCCCAGCCCAGCGGACTCCACACCACCGCGCCCACACCCTGGTCGAGCCCGAGCGGCATCAACTCCCACTCGTAGTCGCGGCCGATCAGCGAGTAGTACGTCTGGTTCGCGACGTAACGCGGATAGCCGTAGCGATCGGCCACGGCCAGAGACTTCATCAGGTGCCAGCCCGAGAAGTTCGACACGCCCGTGTAGAGAACCTTGCCTGCGCGTACCAGTTCGTCGAGCGTGGACAGCACCTCTTCGGCCGGTGTGCGCGCATCGAATCCATGCAACTGGAACAGGTCGATATGGTCGGTCTGCAGACGCTTGAGCGCCGTGTCGACCGCGCGCTTCAGGTGGAAGCGCGATGAGCCTACGTTGTTGGGTTCGTCGTCGAAGCGGAAGGTCGCCTTGGTCGAGATGATCGCCTTGTCGCGGCGCCCCTTGAGCGCCTCGCCGAGCACCGACTCCGACGCGCCGCTCGAATAGATATCGGCCGTATCGAACATCGTGACACCAGCGTCGAGGCAAATGTCGATGAGCTTGCGCGCTTCGGCGACATCGGTTGCGCCCCAGGCCTCGAAAAACTCGCCTTTGCCGCCGAACGTGCCGGTGCCTAAGCTCAGCACCGGCACCTTCATTCCGGACGCACCCAGAAAACGGTATTCCATTTCCGACTCTCCATTAATCAACGGGTTGACGATGTGATGCCGACAGCGGACGAGTCTACGCGCTTCGATTCGGGCTTGCCGCGCGGGTCACACGGCGAACGGCTCGCCGCGCCGCGGACCGCCGCGCGGCTGTACAGATGCTTTTGCCTGATGGAAACTGTCGCCTTTCGCCGCGGGCTTTGTGCTTCACTATCCGGTCCGCAACGTACCGATCGGCAATATCTCCGCTGCCTGCCCATGCTCCGTAACAAGATCGCATTGATTCTCCGCTGCTGCGTGGAGGCGCAATGACCGCTCCCGCACAACGTTCCCCCGGCGTCGGCTGGCTGCCGTACCTCGTCGCCGCCACGTTCTTCATGGAGTACCTCGACACGACCGTGATCGCCACGGCGCTGCCGCAGATGGCGCGCTCGTTCGGCATCGGCCCGAATAGCCTGAGTCTCGGCGTGACCGCCTATATGCTCGCGCTCGCCATCTTCATTCCGGCCAGCGGCTGGGTGGCGGACCGCTGCGGCGCGCGCACCGTGTTCTTCAGCGCCGTGGTCACGTTCACGGTGGCGTCGGTGCTGTGCGGGATCTCGCAGAACGTCGACGAGTTCGTGGCCGCGCGCATTCTGCAAGGCATTGGCGGTGCGATGATGGTGCCGGTCGGGCGCATGATCGTCGTGCGCAGCACCGAGAAAAGCAAGCTCATGCAGGCGATCTCGACGATCACCTGGCCCGCCATCGCCGCACCCGTGGTGGGACCGCCGATCGGCGGTTTCATCACGACGTATGCGTCGTGGCGCTGGATCTTTCTGTTAAATGTGCCGTTCGGCATCGCCGTGCTCGCGGCCATCGGCGCCATCGTGCCGAACCTGCGCGGCGAACAGCGCCGGCCGCTCGACGTGGCGGGTCTCGTGCTGAGCGGCGCCGCGCTCACCGCCATCCTTTACGGCGCGGAACTCGCGAGCCAGGTCGGCCAGAATCCTTGGCGCGCAATGGCGCTCGTGGCGGCGGGCGTCGCGATTGGGGTCGTCGCGTTCGTGCATGCAAAACGTCATCCGCACCCGCTCGTCGATGTTTCCACGCTGAAGGTTCCGACCTTTTCCGTCACGATCGTGACCGGCTCGATCACGCGTATCGGCATCGGCGCGGCGCCGTATTTGATGCCGCTGATGTTCCAGATCGGCTTCGGTCTCTCGGCGTTCAAGTCCGGCCTGCTGCTGCTCGCGAGCGCGCTCGGCAATCTCGGCATGAAGGCGCTCACGACGCGCATTCTCGAACGCTGGGGCTTCCGGCTCGTTTCCGTCGTCGACGTCAGCGTCGCGAGCGTCTCGTTGATCGCGTGCGGCCTGCTCACGCCCGGCACGCCGCTCGCCATCGTGTTGATCGTCGTGTTCGTCTACGGCATGGCGCGCTCCATGCAGTTTTCGACCCTCGCCACGCTGGCCTACGCCGACGTCGCGCAGCCGCAAATGAGCGCGGCCAGCACGCTCTGGAGCGCGGCGGCGCAGATGACGATCGGCCTTGGCATTGCGTTCGGCGCGCTCGCGCTGCGCGTGGCCGCGAACCTGAACGGCGAAACCACGGGCCACGTGTTCACGCTCGACGATTTCCGGCTCGCCTTTCTCGCGGCCGGCGTGCTCACGCTGATTTCGGTGTGGGGTTATGCGCAGATGGCGCGCGATGCGGGACAGAACGTGGGCGGCGGCTCGCACAGGCAGCGCGCGTAGGTCACGCCGCGCGCCTGGCGACGCGCGGCGGAACTGCCGTTATTTGGAAAGGCTTGCCCGCACGGTGAATTCCGCTTCCTCGCCCGCCTCGAGTTCATCGGCATGGGCATGCGCCGCGTGGAACTCGTTGGACAGCGGCTCGACCGGATAACCGTGGCGCTCCCAGGCGTCGAGGCCGCCCCTGAGCGCGCGCGCGTGGTAGATGTGCTTGTTGCGCAACTGATCGACGATGCGCTTGGCCGTCGCCTCGTTCGGGCACACGCAGTACACGACGATTGGACGCCCGATCAGCTCGGGTGAGAGTTCTTCGCTCGAATCGAGATTCAGCGGACGCGCACCAGGAATCCGGTAGGCCTCCTTCGCGCGCACGGATTGCGGGCGCGCGTCGAGCACGATGGGCGGCGCGCTCGACTTCATCATCTCGTCGAGCTGATCGGGCGAAATGCGGTGCGTCGCCAGCCAGTGGCGGAACTGCATGCGCCGCAGCCAGCGCCAGGCGAGGAACAGCACGCCCGCCACGGCGAGCACGTCGAAAATCGTCATGCCGTTCGCGCGCACGAACGCCGCGAAGCGGACGATTTCCGCATGCAGCGCCGCGCCGCCGAGCAGCCAGGTGCCCGCCCACAACGCCGCGCCGACCGTGTCCCACAGCAGGAAGACGTGAACCGCCACCGTCGTCGTGCCGAGCAGCGGCGCGGAAATCAGGCCGAGCCCCGGAACGAACTTCGCCACCGCGAGAATGGGCGCGCCGTAGCGCTCGAATACGTTGCGCGCGATGCGGATCGTCGTGTCCAGCGACAGCGAAAAACGCACGAGCCCATTGAGCAGACGCCGCCCGCGCTTGCGGCCTGCGGCGAACCACAGCGAATCCGCGAGCAGCGTCGCGATCACGGCCGCCGCCAGCAGGCTCCCGTAGGACGTCTCGCCGCTCGCCGCCATCGTGCCCGCGAGAATCAACACCGGCGCGGCCGGGACGGGCACGCCCAGTTGCGTGACGAGTACGCTGAGAAAGACCGCTCCGGCGCCGAAATCGGGTGGAATCGCGGTGGGGAGCGTCAACATTTCGAGATAACCTGCGCGCAGGGATATTCAGGTAAGGAAACGTGGCGCGCATACCGCGCCGGCCGAGGGTGGAGATTACCCCAACGTGCCATTCCTTGCTCTCGTTGACGCAGGCTTCGCGGCGGCATCGGGCGGGCGATCCGGCCCCGCTGCCGGCGCTTTCGCGGCGATGCGAAACGGTGCTAATCTCCTAAAAGTTGCTTTTTCCAGCCGTTTTCCGTCAAGACACATGCGTTACTGGCATCTCGATCGACCGAGGCAGGCAGGTCAGTTAGACCTCTCGCGCGTCACCAGCCTCGTTTCGGCCATCGGCCGCGACGACGCCAACGCACTCGCCGCCGAAGTGCTGAACATGCTCGGCCCGGCGACGTCGGTCACGCAGTGCACCGTGTTCGCCTACGAATTCGGCAACCGGCCGCGCACGGTTTCCGTGGCCGATCATCGCGGCGGGCGCTTTTTGCGCGACGTCGCCGACACCTACGCGCGCCTCTTCTACGCGCTCGACGGCAATCAGCAGATCGTTTGCGGCACCTCGGCCGACAAGCCCGGCTCGTCGCTCGTGCTGCACTGGCAAAGCAGCGCGGACATCGCGCACGATGGTTATCGCACCGCGTGTTACGCCACGCCCAACGTATCCGACCGGCTCTCGCTGCTGCTGCAGCCCGCCGCCGACATCTGGCTCTCCGTGAACCTGTACCGCGAAAGCGACGCCGGCAATTTTCAGCCGGGCGAAGTGGAACTGGTCGAATCGCTCGCGCCGCTGATCGGCGAGTCGGCCCGGCACCACTACACGATTCGCGGCCAGAGCCAGCTCGGCATTCCTCAGATGATGCTCGCGCGCCTGCGCGGGCTCTGCCCCACGCTCTCCAAACGCGAACTCGACGCCCTGCGCGGGGTGCTCGAAGGGCGTAGCGCGGTTGAAATTGCCGAGTGCATGGGCGTGAAGCCCAGCAGTGTGGTGACGTATCAGAAACGCGCCTATCAGCGGCTGGGCATTTCGAGCCAGCGGCAGCTTTTTGCGCTTTGTCTCGCGACGGATCACGGTTAAACACCCGCCGCAAGCGCGCGCACAAAACCACTGCGCAAAATATCCGCCCGTAAGCCCCCTGTACCCAAATTGAGGACAGCGGGCCGCGCCTCGCGCTCCATACTGCCTTCATCGCCAGCGCCCCGCTCGGGGCATGCCGGCAAGCACAAGACTTACGTATCGGAGACGCAATCCCCATGAGCGCCGGATTCAAACCCTATCCGTTCGAGGCCAGGCAGCACGCCGCCCGCCTGCCCGAACTCGAAGGCGGCCGTGAAGCGCAACGCCACGCCGTGACGATCGTCGGCGGCGGTCCAGTGGGCCTCGCCATCGCGCTCGGCCTCGCGAAGCACGGCGTGCGCTCGGTGCTGATCGAAGCCGACGCATCGGTCTGCTACGGCAGCCGCGCGATCTGCATTTCGCGCCGCAGCCTCGAAATCATCGAGCGCCTCGGCGCGCTCGACGGCTTTCTCGCCAAAGGTCTGCCGTGGACCGGCGGCCGCAGCTTCTATCGCAACGACGAAGTGCTGCACTTCACGATGCCGCAGGACGAAAACCAGAAGCTGCCGCCGATGGTCAACCTCGCGCAGTACCACATCGAGCAGTTCCTGCTCGACGCAGCGGAGCGGCACGCCGATCTCATCGACATTCGCTGGTGCACGAAGGTGACGGCCCTGCAAGAAGACGCGCATGGCGCCACGCTCTCGCTCTCCACGCCCGCAGGCGATTACACCGCGCAGACCGACTGGCTCATCGCCGCCGACGGCGGCCGCAGCACGGTGCGCGAGTCGCTCGGCCTGAAGCTTCAGGGCACGAGCTATGAGGGCCGTTATGTGATCGTCGACATCCTGCTCGACAGCGCGCGGCCCACGGAGCGGCTCGCGTATTTCGACCCGGCGTCGAATCCCGGCTCGACCGTGCTCGTCCACAAGCAGCCCGACAACGTCTGGCGCATCGACTATCAGCTGCGCGACGGCGAGGACGCCGACGAAGCGATCAAGCCCGAAAACGTCATGCCGCGCGTGCAGAGCCTGCTCGACATGATGGGCGAGAAAGCATCGTGGTCGCCGGTCTGGATCACGATCTACAAGGCCAACGCGCTCACGCTCGAGCGCTATCGCCACGGCCGCGTGCTGTTCGCGGGCGACGCGGCGCATCTCGTGCCGATCTTCGGCGTACGCGGCGCGAACTCCGGCATCGACGACGCCGACAACCTGGCGTGGAAACTCGCGCATGTCGTGAAGGGGCTCGCGAGCGACGCGTTACTCGACAGCTACTCCGATGAGCGCGTCTACGCCGCGCACGAAAACCTGAGCTTTGGCACGAAGAGCACAGAATTCATGGCGCCGCCGTCGTTCGCCTTCGACCTGATGCGCACCGCCGTGCTGAGCCTCGCGCGCGAGCACGCCGCCGTGCGCTCGCTGATCAATCCGCGCCAGACTTCGGCCATCGCCTACGCGGCCTCGCCGCTCAACGCGGCCTCCGACGCATTCGCGAGCGGTCCGGTGCCGGGCACGGTGCTGCCCGAATGCCCGCTCACGATCGTCGATCAGGCTGGCGTGCGTGAAGGGCACATGACCGACTTGATCGCGCCATGCTTTACGGCGTTCTACTTCAGCGAGGATGGCGCGACGCCCGCCCCGATCGCCGCGCTCGAAACGACGCTGGCCGCCCGCGCGCTGCCGTTCGCGCTGGTGCCGCTCGCACAGCGCCAGCCCGACGACGCATCACGCCGCAGCGGCTGGGACCGAACGGGACGCCTGTTCCCGATGTACGGCGCCAAGCCCGGCACGCTCTACCTCGTGCGCCCGGACGGCCACGTGCTCGGCCGCTGGCACGGCGAAGCCGGCACAGTCGCCACGCAGGCGCTCGCCGCCCTTGACCATGCGCTGTGCGCCTGAGCGCTGGCGGAATCAAGTACAGATGGAGAAAGCCATGACCGACAGCGAACTCGACACCGTCTACACGCACTTGTGCAAGACCATGACCAATCTGGGCGAAGTCAACGGCCCGCTCTTTCTTGCGCGCTTCGCGCTGCTCGCGATCGAGCGGATCGGCAACGCGCAAACCTGCCTCGGGTTGATCGACGCCGCAGGCAAGAACGTTTCGGCAGCCGTGCCGGAATAAGGGGAAGCGCGGCACGCCTCAGCGCTGCGTCGACTGCACGAGTCGCGCGAGGCGCGAGCGGTTGCTGACGCCGAGTTTCTGAAACGAACGATCGAGATGAGTGCGCACGGTCGTATAGGAAATGCCTAGCCGCTCGGCGATCTCCTTGTCGAGCAGCCCTTCCACCACGAGCGCGACCACGTCGCGCTCGCGCCGCGTCAAGCGGTTGATCGCTTCGTTATCCGCAGTGGATGGGTCGGCTGGCGGCGGCTGAACGTGGCCCGTCTGCGCGCGCGAGCGCGCCAGCGCGGCGATGAAAGCCGGGCGCACCAGATCGAACAGCGCCAGCTCCCGATCGGAAAGATGCTCGCGCCGCTTGCCGCGCCCGATGCGCAGATGATCGAGATACTCTTCGCCCGACCAGACGAACAGGTCCGCGCCCGCATGCAGGCCGTCGGCGCGCAGCAGTTCGAGCAGGCGCCGCCCCACTTCGAGACGCAAGGCACCCTCGGGCAAGATAGGGTCGGCCAGCAGCTTGAAGACGTCGGCGATCAACGCGAGTTCGCGGCTCGTCAGGTCCATGCTCGGGTGCGATGAGAAGTGGGCGCGCGCCCCGCTTGCGCGGCGACGCAAACGTCAGAGCTTAATGACCTCGCCTGACGGATTCAATATGCAGTGCGACTGTAAAGCGTGAAGCGGGCATGCCGAAAAGAAAATGGGGCGGCAAATGCCGCCCCAAGAAAAACACACGCCGGCAAAGGGCTGTCTTCCGCCGGAGGTTGCATAGTACGCGATGAATTACGGAGCGGCATCCCCAGATTTGAGGACAAACGCTCACGTCATGCAAACTTTTGCCGCCTCATGCCAGCTTGCCGATGCGAAATGGTTTGCTTTCATGCGCAGCGCATCGTTTCGCATCGGCGTCGCGGTTTTACTGGATCAGACGCGAGACGCCACGGCCGCGCGGATCGGAAACCGCGTCGGGCGTATCGCCGTTGATACGGATCGCCTGGATGTCGCCGTTGAAGTCCTGCGCCTTCAGCACGTAGCCCTTCGCCTCGACCTGCCTGGCGAGTTCGCCGTCGATCGGCGCATACGGCTCCCAGAAAATCGTGTTGGGCGGCAGCAACTGGTGGTGGAAGCGCATCGCCGCCACCGCGTCCTTCAACGGCATGTCGAAGTCGTAGTTGTTGTTGATGACCTGGAACACCGACGTGAAGATGCGCGAGCCACCCGGCGTACCGATCACGAGCGCCACCTTGCCGTCCTTCGTGAGGATGGTCGGCGTCATCGACGAAAGCGGACGCTTCTTCGGCGCAATCGCGTTCGCGTCGCTGCCCACCACGCCGAACATGTTAGGCACGCCGGGCTTGGACGCGAAATCGTCCATCTCGTCGTTGAGCACGATGCCGGCGCCCGGCACGACCACGCCCGAACCGAAGTAGCCATTGACCGTGTACGTGTTCGAAACGGCGTTGCCCCACTTGTCGACCACCGAGAAGTGCGTCGTCTCCGCCTTCTCAGGCATCGAGGTGCCGAGGCCCGGTTGTACGCTCTTGGTGTCGGATGGCTTGTCGGGGTCGACTTCGGCAGCGCGCTTCGCGAGGTACGCGTCGTCGGTGAGCTGCGCGACCGGCACCTTGTAGAAGTCGGGGTCACCGAGATATTGCGCGCGATCCGCGAACACGCGCTTCTCGATCTCCGCGATCAGATGGATGTACTGCGGCGAATTGAGCTGCACATCCTTGAATTGCGGCGCCAGCATCGACTTCATCTTGAGCAGCTGCACGAGGCCCACGCCACCCGAGCTCGGGGGCGGCGCAGTGATGATCTCGTAGCCGTTCCACTTCGCCTCCACGGGCTGGCGCCACACTGCCTTGTACTCCTGCAGGTCGCGCTTCGTGATGAGGCCTTGACCCTTCATCGAAGCGGCGATCAGATCCGCGGTCTTGCCGTCATAGAAGTCCTTCGCGCCCTGGTTCGCAATGCGCGTGAGCACATTGGCGAGATCGGGCTGCTTGAACGTGACGCCCTCCTTCAGGTTGCCGAAGTAGTCGTCGAAATTGGTCTTGCCGGCGAAGTCCTTTTCCGCGGCCTCACGGCGCTTCGCGAGCTGCTCGTCCACGACGAAGCCGTCGCGCGCATATTTGATCGCCGGCGCGAGCACCTGCTTCCATTGCAGCCTGCCGAAGCGCTTCTGCGCCTCCCACATGCCCTCGACCGTCCCCGGCACGCCCACGGCGTCGTAGCCGTAAAGGCTCTTGCCCGGGATCACGTTGCCCTTGTCGTCGAGGTACATCGTGCGCGTGGCGGCGAGCGGCGCGCGCTCGCGATAGTCGAGAAAGTACGGCTTGCCGTTCACGTAGAGCGTCATGAACCCGCCGCCGCCGATGTTGCCGGCTTCGGGGTACGTCACGGCGAGCGAGAAGGCGATGGCGACCGCCGCGTCGACGGCGTTACCGCCCTCCTTGAGGATCTGCTCGGCGGCGTCGGCCGCGTACTTGTCGGCAACGGCCACGGCGGATGCATTGAGGACCGCAGGGCGTTGCTGCGTATCCTTCGCAAAGGCCGGCGTGGCTTCGAGGAAGCCCGTGGACAAGGCGGATAGCGAAAGCAGTGCGAGAGCGGCAGCGGAAATTTTCGTTTTTTCAACCAGCTTCATCGAGTTCACCCCATGATTCGGTTTGTTGGCCTACCAGAAACCTGCCTTGGCCTTATAGCACGCCAGGAAAACGATTGCGATCCGGCGATCCGCTGATTCCGCTGCCGTGCAAGACGGCGTCCGTTCTGGACTGGATCAGGCCTCGCCGCGCCGGCCGCGCGCAATTTCGTCGCCCGCATTCGCGGGCAAACGCATCGTCACCGGAATGGACGCTGCCGAAAAGAGCCCGACCACGAGAAACGCGGGCCAGAAATCGGACCAGACAATGGCCGAATGCCCTTGCACCCGGTGCGAGATCTGCAGCACGAGGCCCGCGATCGTCACGCCGAGGCCGAGCGACACCTGCTGGATCACGCTTGCCACGCTCGTGGCGCGGCCGATGTCGCGCGTCGGAATATCGGCGTAGGCGAGCGAATTGAGGCCGGTGAATTGCAGCGAAGGAAAGATCCCCCCCGCGAGCACGATGACCCAGATGAGCCACACGGGCATGCCCGGCGAAAACGAGCCGCATATCGCGATGGCCGTGCCCGCGAGGACCGCGTTGACCATCAGCGTGCGGCGAAAGCCAAAGCGCCCGAGCACGCGCGAGACGATCGCCTTCATGAAGATCGAGCCGAACGCCGAAGCGCAAGTGATGGCGCCTGAAGCGAACGCCGTCATGCCGAGCCCTTCCTGCAGCGTGAGCGGTAACAAAAATGGCACGGCGCCGAGCCCGATGCGAAACAGCGACCCGCCCGCCACGCTCGCATTGAAGGTGGGGATGCGCAGAAATTTCAGATCGAGCACGGGTCGCTCGACACGTTGCGCATACAACCAATAGGTCACCAGCAGCAACGCGCCGATCACGCACATCGTCACCGCGGTGCCGGTGGCCACGATCTCGCCGCCCACGAGCGAGAGGCCGAGCATGAACAGCGACGCCCCACCCGCAGAGAGCACGAAGCCGACCCAGTCGAGCCGCCCAGGATGCTCCTCGTGCATGTTCTCGATATGCCGGTTCGCGAGCCAGATGCCGAGCACGCCAATCGGAATGTTGATGAAGAAAATCAGCCGCCAGTGCAGATACGTGGTGATGAACCCGCCGAGCGGCGGCCCCACGACCGGGCCAAGCAGCGCGGGCACCGTGAGATAGTTGACCGCGCGAATGAAGTCCGATTTGGGCAGCGAGCGGAAAATGATGATCCGGCCCACCGGCACCATCATCGCGCCGCCGATACCCTGCACGAAGCGGGCGGCCACGAACATCTCGAGCGAGCGCGAAGCCGCGCACAACAGCGACCCTGCCATGAAGATGCCGATGGCAGTGCGAAACACATTGCGCGAGCCGAAGCGATCGGCCACCCAGCCGCAGATCGGGATGAACACGCCAAGGCCGATCACGTAGCTCGTGACGGCCAGCTTGAGTGTGATGGGGTCCTGGCCGAGATCGCGGGCCAGTGCGGGGAGCGCGGTGACGATGACCGTCCCGTCCACGTTCTCCATGAACATCGAGCACGCGACAATGAGCGGAACGATGAATGTGCCGAGGGCTAATGGCATGGGCAGGAACGACGATCAGCGTGGCTGATGGCGTAAAGCTGCCATTATGGCCCTTGTTGCGGAAAACGGGAACCCGGCAACAGATGAAGCGGCGCCCTTTGCGTGTGCGCCACGCAGCAAACGCGCGCGCAAAAAATAAAAGCCGCGAAGCCCGCCTCCGCCATCATGCGGAGACAGACCTCGCGGCCTGATTCAAGCGATCTGCGTGAGGCAATCCGCGCAGATGCTTTAGATAGCGGCCTGCTTCACGCGGCTCACCACGGGACGCAGTTGCGGCAGCACCTGCTGCGCGGCGCGCGTGACGTCGTTGGGAAAGTCGATCTCGATCCACGGCGCGCCGGTGACGTCCGCGGTTTCGAACTCGCTGCCGCGTTCGAGCAGCAGGTCGCGCAGCGCTTCTTCGTGCGGCAGGTTCGCGCGGCCCGTATCGACATAGCCTTCGACGATCTGCGCAAAGCGGCGCGCCGTCGCTTCGTTCAGGCGGAAGAATCCCACCGACTCGCCGATCGTGTCGTATTTCAGACCGACCGCCAGCTGCTTGCGCAGTTCGACGGGCACGCCGTCGCGCAGACACAGCTTCACGGGCTCGTCGCCGGCTTCGAAGTCGCGGTCGATCAAGAGACGGTTGGCAGGCGCCTCGCCCGCCACGAGCGGTGCGAACACGCGCTCGTCGTAGAGCACGTCGGCGTCCATGAGCAGCACATCGCCGCCGCGCGTAAGCGCCTCTGCCGTGCGATGTACCGTGAGCACGCTGCCCAGGTCGAAGCGCGGATTCATCACGACCTCCACCTTGTGCGGCCAGCCGATGCGCTTGAGTTCGGCCTCGACCAGCTCAGGCTGGAAACCGAGCGCGAGCACGACTTCCGTGACACCCGCCTCTTCCAGGAATTGCAGATGGCGTTCGAGCAGCGTCACGCCCTCGAACTGCAGCAGACATTTCGGAAACTGTTCTCCAGCGGGTTGCTGAAGGCGCAGGCCGAGGCCTGCCGCGAGAATGATGGCGCGCATGCGCAAACGTTCCTTGGAAGAAAAAGGTCAATCGGCGACTTCGACAGCGGGGACGCGCAAGGCGCGTCGGCGTTGCCAGCTACGTTCGCTGAAATGCAGATACAGAAGGCCCGGCAAGCCGAGCAGGATTTCTCGCGCGCGCTTGGCAAGCGAGAGCGCGAGCGCCGCCTCGGGCGGCAGGCCGACGAGCGGCGCGAGCAGCAGATAACCGCCCTCTTGCACGCCCAGCGAGCCAGGAATGGCGAAGGCCGCACCGCGAATCGCCTGGCCGATGCTCTCGAGCAGCAGCGCATCGATCCAGCCTGTGGGATGGCCGAGAAAGCGCAGCGCGAGCCACACTTCCACCGTGCCCACGAGCCAGCCCGCGAGGCTCAGCGCGAAGCTGGCCGCCACGCGGCCGCGCCGGGCATAAAGCGACTTCACGGCTTCGTCGATGGCGTCGGCGCGCTTGGCAAGCGCCGACCAGTCGCGCTGGCCGAACACTTTCGATGCCAGACGCAGCAGGCGGCCGAACAGACCGCGACGCTGCGCGACATAAAACAGCGCGATCAGGCCGCCGAGCACGGCGGTTGCGATCAGCGCGGCGACGCCGAGGTCGCGCGGCGCGCCATTCGCGGCGTAGGCCGAAAAAAGCACGATGCCGAATACGGCGAAGACGATCTGCGCGACGGCTTGCAGCGTCGTGCTCACGGTGATGGCCGCAGCCGCATTGCGCATCGACATGCCGCGTTGACCGAGCTGGCGCACCATCGCCACGGGGCCGCCGATCTGGCCCGCGGGCAACAGGCTGTTCACCGATTCGCCGGTCCACCGCGCGAGCAATGCATCGCGCTGGTCGACACGCTCGTCCAGGCCGAAGAGCACGGCGATCGCACCCGCGTCGAGTGCGAGCGGCACGACGTGGAACGTCGCAACGAGGACGAGGCCCCAGCCCGCGGCCGCAAGTGCGCCCGTGACCGAGCCGAGCCCCTGCCAGGCGAGCAGCGCAATGAAGAGCGCCGTGCCGATCGACAGCAGCAGGATGGCAGCACGGCTCACGCCTTGCCTCCGAATGCCTTGCGGAACACCTGGCGGAAACCGAAGTACGCAATCGCGTCCTTCATGTTCGAAATGAAACGCCGCCACGGGCGCATATTCGGGTTCGTCACGTATTCGAGCGTGAGCGAAACGCGCACTTCGCCTTCGAGACTCGGCGTGACGCGATGGCGAAGCTTGTCGCCGTCGAACACGATGAGCGCGCCCGGCGGGTATTGCACCGAACCCGGCTCATCCGCCTTGTTCGGGTCTTTCGTGTGCAGTTCGTAGTCGAGCTTGCACGACGACTCGTCGATTACCCCGAGCAGCACCGTATAGCGGCGGCCGTCGTAGTAGGACGTGTCGTAATGCCAGCCGATGTGATCGCCGGCGCGCGTGTAGTAATAGAGAGCGTAAGCGTGCGGGTCGTCTTCGGGCGAAAGCTGCAGGCGGTCGCCCGTGATCTTTTCGAGCCACGCGATGAGCTGCGGCGAGCGGTAAAGCTCGGCGATGTACGGCGCGAAGCGGTCGATGGTGTGACGGCTCACGCTTCCGCCCGCCTTGTGGCCCGGCAGATAGTTGCGGTTGACTTCGGGAAGCAGCGCGTTGGCCGCGTCGATCAACTGTTGCGTGGCGTCGGCGGGCAGAAAATCGGAGAGATACAGGAACGAGCCCTGGCTCTGATAGTCGTCGCGCAGGCGCGCGGTGTTCAGCGGTTGCAGCGCGCGGCCGATCGCGCCGTCCGGCTCGCCAGCCGCCGCGCGTGAGGCGCGGGCTGGCGCGGGGGCGCGCGGCGCTACGACCTGTTCTTGTTCTGCTTGCAGGCTCATCTGCTGCTCCACACCTGGCGGGTTTCCTTGGCGGGGCGCAGGCGGCGCGTCACGCGCACATAGTCGAGCACCACCCAGATGGCGAACAACGGCGCCCCGATCGAAGCCGCGATAATGAACGGCGACACGACGCCCGTCAGCGTGACAAGGGGTAGCAGATACAGCACGTCTTCGGTCTCGAAGCCGCCGGCGAACGCCTGTTGGGTGCCCGCCTTGCCGGCCATTTCCTCGATGCGCATGCGCAGGAAAAAGATCACGGCGACCGCGACGCCCGCGATGCCGCCCAGCACGGCCGGCGGCGCATGCCATTCGGCGCCGGTGTGGGCGGCCACGACGCCGAGGCCGTAGCCCATGCCGAGGAACAGCAGGACGGTGACGAGCGCGTCCGCCGCGAGATCGTAGAAATGCCCGATGCGGCTGGTTTTACCGCCGATACGCGCCAGTTCGCCGTCGGTATGATCGACAAAATTCGACAGTACGATCAGAAACGCGCCAATATTGACGTGCAGAAAGTCTCCGCGCGCCAGAAAAAAGCCGCCGGCAACGCCAATCAGGAGTCGCAGCGTGGTCAGATGATTCGGGGTAACGCGCGTGGGTACAAGCGGAGTGACAAGCCAGCGCGCCGCGCGAGCGTCCCACGTGCGCGGCGGCGGCACCGCTTTCGGAGCCATTTTTACAGGTTTGTCTTTTTCGGTCATAACCGCGCAATATATACGCCTTCCAGAAATCTTGCAGGTATTCCGACGATCGTCCCACTTTTTGCTTGTGGTTCTGTAAGGCAAAGCGCTCAATCGGCTCCCGCGGCGCCGCAAGCGAAGTTGCCCGAACACGCGTAGAGTGCAACCCTTCGCGCCAGCCCGGACGTTTTGCGTCCAACGGCTCCGGCGCACGCACTTTCGCCATTCACGTAATGAAACGCTTTACCTTTGCCGCCCTTTTTCTCGCTGTCCTGACGCTTCTCGCCGCCAACGCCCGCGCCGCCGCCATCGACGATTCGCTGACCTGCAGCGAGTCCGCACACGACTTCATCTCCGGGCTGATCACGCAAAACCTGATCGATCCGAAGCCCATGAAGGTCGAAAGCAATTCGATCAACGCATTCTGGCCCGCGCGCGGCCAGCACATGACCGCCTATGGCTTCAGCGTGTTCGCCATCGTGGGTTTCCAGAAGGACGACCCGCTCTTCAAGACCGGCGACGGCACACCCATCGCCCCTTCCGCCTACGGGGCCGTCGTGGTCGGCACCCAGACCAGGGTGCAGGCGGCCCTCACGGCGGCAGGCAATAACGCCATCGTCCACCATGCCGGACCGCTATTAACAGCGATCTTCTGCAAGCAGGAGTAAGCGGGCAGGCTTTGAGCGTTATTCGATACGCCCGAAACCGCCTTCGGCCCAGGCCTCGGCGCGGGCTTTCGTGAGCTTGAAGTTCGGCGCGACGCGCGCCTGAGCGAGTTGCTCGCCGAACGCGTCGATCGCGCTGATGAGCCCGTAGGGCTCGTACTCGTCGGGAACGATGTCGAGCGTCACGTCCACATCGCCTTCGGCGGTCTGCACGCTCACGCGCTTGTGCAGCAGTGCGCGCAATTGCTGCTCGTGCCGGCGCAGCACCTCCGAAGCGGTCTTCACGAGCGTGTTGAACGCCGACGTGTCGAGCGGCTTGGGATTCTTCTTGTCACGGCCCATGGTCCACGGGCCGACGAGTGCAGGCTCAGGCTCGCCGTCCTTGATCATTTCGACGGCCCAGCCGTCGTCGTCCTCATTCTTGATCACGCGCGCGGTCCAGCCGTCCTTGCGCCACAGGCGCGCCTCCTGGATCACCTCGGCTTCAGCGGCGAGGTCATCGGCGGGGAAATCGGAATCGGTTGCGGGTGAGGAATCGGTCATGGCGGGGTTTTCATCGGGTTCTGCGGGGGACTTGCCCGTCGCGGGGCAAGGGCAAGATTCTACCCGGATCGCGTCGCGCGTCGGGCACCACGTCTTTCTATCCAGCCGGTTCGGATTATCGCGCCACCAGAGCAGAATATCGACTGGCGATTTTAATCATTGCGCTTTCCGCAACGCACCATTCCGCCTTGCGCATTAATTTAAAATAATTTCCTGCGGGCAAAAAAAACGCGGCCCGAGAGCCGCGTAAAAACAGATGAAAAAAGACCACCCTTGGTCGAGGGCTGAACCCATTGTACCGCCGCGCAATGCGTGGGTTCAGCCCATGATCTGGAACAGTACCTTTCACCAAACGACAAGAATCGCACTTGAAAAAGCGTTGAACTCGCGTTAGGCCAGCTCCTGCGTGGGTTTGTCGCATCGTCGCGGGTGCACAACGGATTATCCAGATCGACCATTTTGTCGCACCCGATAATCCAATAGAAAAAGTCTTTATATGCAATCACTTACGGCGATTAATGCCGATCGCGAAATGAGATGAATGCATTGTTGCGTCGATTTGCGTAAATACGCCGAATACCGGGCTTACACTTCGTTGCGAATCATCCGGGCACGAAATCGATTTTCAGAATATTCGGCCTGAGATTCCCCAAGTTCTGACCGGAGAAAAACATGAAAAAAGCACTCATTGCTGCAGGCGTCCTCAGTGCATTTGCCATCAGCGCCCATGCGCAAAGCAGCGTCACCCTTTACGGCTCGCTCGACGCCGGCATCGTCTACGCGAACAACGTCGGCGGCCACAGCCTGTGGGCTCAGGGCAGCGGCGCTCTCTCGAACAACTACTTCGGCTTTCGCGGCGCCGAAGACCTGGGCGGCGGCCTGAAGGCGATCTTCACCCTCGAAAGCGGCTTCAATCTCAACAACGGCGGCTACAAGAACGGCGACAGCGGCTTTAACCGCCAGGCCTACGTCGGCTTGAAGAGCGACAAGTTCGGCACGCTCACGCTCGGGCGGCAGTACGACTCGATGGTCGACTACCTCTCGCCGCTCTCGGAAGCCGGCGCGGGCTACGGCAACAATCTCGCGGGCCACCCGTTCGACAACGACAACCTCGCCCAAAGCTATTCGATCAAGAACTCGGTCAAGTACGCCAGCGCAAACTACGCGGGCCTCCAGTTCGGCGGCCTGTACGGCTTCAGCAACGACGCGAACGGCTTCGCGAATGGCCGCGCGTGGAGCGTGGGCGCATCGTACGGCAACGGCCCGCTGAACTTCGCGGCCGCCTACTCGCAACAAAACAACTCCGGCGGCCTCGGCGCCGCGAACAGCGCGGCCTCGGCCGACCAGAACATCTCGGCGCGGCTGCAGCGCTCGTTTGGCGCGGGCGTGAACTACACCTACGGCCCGGCACAAGTTGGCTTCGTGTGGACACACTCGCAGATCGACGGCATGCAGAGTCTCTCGAGTGGCGGCAGCGCGCCGCTGCCGGGCCTCTCAGGCCTCAACCTGCACGTCGACAACTATGAAATCAACGGCGCCTACCATCTGACGCCCGCCCTCGCGTTCGTCGGCTCCTACACGTTCACCGACGGCACGGTCACCGGCAACGGCAGCAACAACAGCCCGAAGTGGCACACCGTGTTGCTCGGCACCGACTACTCGTTGAGCAAGCGCACGGACGTCTACCTCGCCGGCGTCTACCAGCACGCTTCGGGCTCGCTCGGCTATAACGCCGACGGCTCGGGCATCGCAAACGTCGCTGCGATCAATACGCTCTCGCCTTCTTTAACGAACAACCAGGTGGCCGCGACAGTCGGTCTGCGTCACCGCTTCTGATCGCTCGCGGTTGGGCAAACCCGGCGCGACCCGCCACGCTGCCTGTCCTTTGCGAAACGCACATGCGCCACAAGCGCATGTGCGTTTTTTCTTGTGAACTGTTGCATCTTTTTACGTCTGCGTGGGCCTTGATTCAGATCAGGGTGCGTATACTCATTGGCATAATCCGCTGCTTCGATATTGTCACGCCGCCTATGAAAACGCTCACGCAACGACTTCTCGCCGCGACTCCGCTCGCGCTCATCGCCGCTTGTGGCTCGACACCGCCGTCCGGCACTGCTTCGAATGGCGAACCGATGATCTACGCTTCGTCGGCGCGTTCGGCGTCGTCGGTCGCGAGCTGCCTCGAAGACCGCTTGCCGCACGTGCACAGTTCGCGCGACGGCAATACGACGGAACTGAGCGTAGGCTCGCGCTCGGACGCGTCGTACTTCGTCACGCTCACGCCGAACGGCCACGGCTCGGTCATTCGCGTGACGCACGGCGCTTCCGCGTCGAACGATCCGCCTGAAGAAGAACTGCGCTTCGACGTGGCGCGCTGCACGACCTGACGCGCGAACGGCTGGCGCGGGCACCGCACGCGCCACACGACGTACCGCAAGTCGCCCGCATGTCACCCCTGTCATAACGGCGACACATCTGCGAAGATTGCGCCCCCTTCGACTTCGCAACACACCGCTTCATGGCATCAGGCACCGCACATCACGCCACGGGTTGGGCCGCCGGCGTCATCGCCGCCGCAATCGTCACGCATCAGGGCGCCGATAGCGCCTGGCATCTCTACGCCGCGCTCGCGTTCGCAGCGGGTGTCGCGGGCGGATCGGCGCCCGACTGGCTGGAGGTCGCCTGGTGGCGCAAGAAGCGGCGCCTCTGGATCACGCATCGCACGTTCACGCACTGGGGCATCGGCTGGATCGCGTTGCTCGTGTGGTCGTATCACAAACTCGGGCACGTGCCGCTCGCGGCGCCCGCGTTCGGCTTCGCTTGCGGAGGCGTGATCCACCTGTTCGCGGACTGGCCCAATCCGCTCGGTGTGCCGTGGATCTTTCAACGGCATTCGCTGAACTGGTGGCGCAGCGGACGCTGCGACCTGATCGTCGTCGCGGCGTCATGGGTGGCCGCGTGGTTTTTCGCCGTGCATGGCGTGCCGCACGATTGGTCGCTCGCGCCATTGCGTCGGCTCGTCTGATCGGTCAGGTTTTCCTGGCAACAGGTGCAGGCACCCTGGGGAGTCATGCAGCCGATGAAACGTCGATTGACAATCGTCGGAACTGATCAGACGCCACATCGCCCATTCATCAGGCAACGTTTATTATCGTATTAACCAAAACCAAAATAAAAACGGCGCCCCTTTAAAGGGCGCCGCTCCTAAATCGCGTCATGCGGTAATCAGGTGTTCTCTTCGCACTCCACGCGTCCCATGCGGTAGCCGACGATCAGCCCGGCGTCATAGGCCGACTCCAGCGCGCGGCCAATATCCTCCGCGCTCACGAGGTGCGCGTCGGCGGTCGGCTTCCCGGTCAGTTCGAAGCTCTCGATCCCGAGCGTTCTTCGCGAGATTGCCAGCAATAACTCCAGTCGTTCGTCATGCATTTTGCTCTCTCCACTTGATCCACATCATCTGATTACAATGATAAATATCAAAATCCGTGAGAGCCGCGGCGCATGGACGCATATTGAGGCGTCACTCTAATATCAAAACCAGAAATCTTTAAAATTTGTTAAAACATCGGCGGATTAACTTTTAGATATCGTTAAGTCGAATCGTTTTGATCGCAATTGAACAGGGCGTCAATCCACGATGGGTTAACCCATACCGCCGAGCCGACGTCGCGGCGCGGCCCAGCCAGGCCAGTCCAGGGTTTCTTGCGGGCAACCGTTTGGTATGATCGGTAAGACATCGCGGGGCCCAACTAGGGCTTTTCGTCAGCATTCGAACGTAGCCCATGGATTCCACGCTCACCCCATCCGCCAGCACGGCGACCACCGACCTCGGCCGCCGCGTGCGCGCCGCGCGCGTCGCCCAGGAGCTGACGCTCGATACGGCCAGCCGCCTGTGCGGCGTCTCGCGCTCGACCCTGTCGAAAGTCGAAAACGGGCTCATGTCGCCGACCTTCGACGTGCTGCAAAAGATCGTCGGCGGGCTCAGAATCGACCTGGCCGAGCTGTTCGGCACCCCGCCCAAGCTCAATGCCGGCGGCCGCCGCGCGCTCACGCGCAATGGCGCGGGTCAACGCCACGCCTATCGCGGCTATCAAATGGAGTTGCTCGCAACCGATCTCGCGCACAAGGCCATGCTGCCGTTTCGCATCCGCATCACCGCGCATTCGCTCGATGCGTTCGACGACTGGGGCCGCCACGAAGGCGAAGAGTTTCTCTACGTGATCAGCGGCAGGGTGTGCCTGTATTCGGAGCTTTACGCGCCCACCTGTCTGGAAGCCGGCGACAGCCTCTACTTCGACAGCCGCACCGGCCACGCGGCCATTTCGACGAGCGAAGAAGACGCCGAAGTGCTGTGGATGGCAACGAGTGCGCGCCTGCCCGGCGTCGCACCGGAAGCGTCGGCAACCTCGAAGTCACGCGCCAGGACGAAGCTCACGGCCAGCTAAATGTGGCGCGCGGCGTTGGGTCTGCTGGAGCCGTAAAGCCTCACCCCCCGGCGTCGGGCGAACGCTTGCCAGCGGAAGGGTTTGCGGTACGCGCACGCCGCGCCCGCGGAGCCGCTGAGCCATCCGGCCGCACATCGCGCTCGCGCGCCGCACGCCGCACCGCCTCGATCAGCGCGCGACCGGCAGGCGTGGGCTGGGTATCGGTACGCTGAATTACCCCCACCGGCTCCTCGCCGCCCGCAGAAGGCAACGGCAACCGCACCAGCGTCCCGCGCCGCAGGTCGTACTCGACGGCACCGGCGGGCACGAACCACACCGCGTCGTTCTCGAGCGCGAGCGCGCGCCCCACCGAAACCGATAGCAACTCGACGAACGCCGACAGCGGCGGCGCCCCCCAGGCGGCGAGCAGACTGTCCGCCGCCTGGCGGATCAACGTGCCGAACGGCGGCAGCACAAGCGGAAACGATGCGAGTTGCGCCGGCAGCCCCGCCCCCGGCGCGAGCGGATGTCCCGCGCGCACCACCACGGCGAGCGGCTCGTTGTACAACTGCTCGAAGCTCAGGCCCACCATGCGCTCGGGGTCGGCCAGACGGCCCACTGCAAAGCTGATTGCCCCTGTCTTCAACCGCTCTAGCAACTCCGTGTTGGCGCCCGTCACGAGCCGCACGCTCACCCGCGGCCATTCCTCGCCGAAGTGACGCAACGCGCCGGGCAGCAACGCCGTCGCCACCGTGGGCAGCACGCCGATATCAAGCGTCGCGGCCACCGCGCCTTCGTCGCGCGCGAGCAAGGCCACGCCCTGGCGCAGCGCGCTCACGCAGGCGCTCGCGTGCGGCATGAAAAGCTGCCCCTCGCGCGTGGGCACCGCACCGTGCCGACCGCGCTCGAACAGCTTCACGCCCAGCACGAGCTCCAGCTCGGCGATCGTCTTCGACACCGCGGGCTGCGTGACCGAAAGACTCTCGGCAGCCTGCTGCACGCTGCCCATCTGCGCCACGGCAAGAAAACACTGGAGATGGCGGAATTTGACGCGTCCGTCCGCGAGCCGGTTTTGCATAACGGTTCGTTATACGAAGTGCGAAAAAACATCATTTTGCATAACTTTTCGCTTTGGATAAAGTGGCTGCATCGGCTCGTAGCGACAAATCGCTGCAGGCAACGAGCCCTTCCCCAATAATCCACCCCAGGAGACACCCCATGGACGAGTCCATCCTGTCGCCGCGCGACTTCGACTCGCATCCCGCGTACGTTTATCCGCCGTATCGTTCGTCGGTCAAACGCGGCCCCACGCTCCCGCTCATCTCCCTGAAGGAAAAGCTGCGCAACCAGCACGCGCCCGTGTACGGCACCGAAGACCTCGGCGCGCTCGACCACGACCTCACGCGCAACGCGGCCAGGAATGGCGCGCCGCTCGGCGAGCGCATCATCGTGACGGGCCGTGTGCTCGACGAAGGCGGCAAGCCGGTGCGCAACACGCTCGTCGAAATCTGGCAGGCCAATGCCGCCGGCCGCTATGTCCACAAGCAGGACCAGCACGACGCGCCGCTCGATCCGAACTTCCTCGGCGCCGGCCGCGCGATCACCGATAACGACGGCCGCTATCGTTTCCTCACGATCAAGCCGGGCGCGTATCCCTGGGGCAATCACCCGAACGCGTGGCGTCCGAATCACATCCACTTCTCGCTGTTCGGCGACTACTTCGGCTCGCGTCTCGTCACGCAGATGTATTTCCCCGGCGACCCGCTGCTCGCGTTCGACCCGATCTATCAGGGCACGCCGGAAGACGCACGCGAGCGCATGATTTCGCGCTTCTCGCTCGACACCACCGAAGAAGGCTACGCACTCGGCTACGAATTCGACATCGTGCTGCGCGGCCCGAACCAAACCCCCACGGAGCGTTGAACCATGGCCCTCAAGGAAACGCCTTCGCAAACGGTCGGCCCGTACTTTGCCTACGGCCTGTGTCCGCAGCAATACGACTTCGATTTGAAGAGCCTCTTCACGGCCAACGTGGTCGGGCCTGAAACGCCGGGCGAGCACATCACGCTGATCGGCCGCGTGATCGACGGCGACGGCAACGCCGTGTTCGACGCGATGCTCGAGTTTTCGCAGGTCGACGCAAACGGCCGCTATCCGGCTTCGCGCGAGGAAATCGCCAAAGACGGCTTCCGCGGTTTTGCACGCGTGGGCACGGGCACGGATGCGCAGCACCGTTTCATCGTGCACACCGTGAAGCCGGGCGTCGAGAACGCCGGCGAAGCGCCGCATCTGAATGTGATCGTGATGATGCGCGGGATGCTCACGCACACCTTTACGCGCATCTACTTCGAAGACGAAGCCGCCGCCAACGCCGCGGACCCGGTGCTCTCCGCCGTGCCCGCGGCGCGCCGCGACACGCTCATCGCGCGCCGTAGCGAGCAGGCCGGCAGCATCGTCTACACGTTCGACATCCGCATGCAGGGCGAACAGGAAACGGTGTTCTTCGATCTTTGATGCATCAACGGACACGCGAGACGAATCGCGCGGACTTTCACGCGGCTTTCATGAACTGGCCCTATGATCGTGACACTGCGATCTGATCGCGGAACTCCGAGCTGTACCTTGTGAAGCCTGCCATGCGCAGGCTTCTTTTTTTGCAGTGCGCTCGCGGCCTGCCGCGCACTCAGCCGAGCGGCCGCACGCCGATCAGCACGCCATGCAGCCAGAAGGCGAACACGGCCCAGACGACGAGCCCGACCACGACGACGATCGCATCGCGCGACACCTCTCCCGGCGGATAGACCACCCCGGCTTCTCGGTCGCGCCGGTTCTCGCCTCGCAGCTCGAACAACGCCCAGACGAGGAAGACCCCGAAGAGGATGATGTCGTTGAGCGTGCCGTTGGCGAGCAGATGCGCGAACGCCCAAAGCGCGACGCCGCTCACGAACGGCTGGCCGAGCGCGCGCTTGAAGTGATTGCCCGGCACATAGGCCGCGACGATCAGAATGAAGGCAATGGCGGTGAGGAGTGCCGTGACATGCGCCATCCAGAACGGCGGCAGCCAGATCGGCACGGGGTAGCGGCGTGACAGACCGTAGCCATAGACGATCAGCACGAAGCCCAGAATGGAGAGCAACGCGAACGCGCCTCGCCAGGCACGCGGACCCAGGCGCTCGATCTGCGCGGCGCGCCAGGGCCCTGCCACGATGCGGATCGAATGGACACCAATGAAAATCACGAGGCCCAGCACGAGTATCGCCATGACTACCTCCCTGCCGTAGCAAGAACGCAATGGGCGAGATTGTCGCGCAGCTTGATCGCGCAGCCAACCGAAGTTTTCAAAAAAGCTGACTAATTACGCGCGCAAATGCCAGCAAAAAAGAATGCATAAATCATTGCGCGCCTAAACCGGCACGGCACATTAGGAGGCGCAATTAAATCCCGGCTCGCGCCGAAAGGCATTTTAAAACTATGCTGAATAATACTGGGCGCCGCACCGATGTGCGGCTTTGCGGCATGCGCCGCGAACGGTCTGGCGGTCGAAGGGCAACACCGGCGCGCACTCACGCACCGTCATGGCTAGCAGCGAAAATGCTCGATATCCTGTCCCGCGTGCTTATAGCGCAACAGCCAGGCCGGCATATCGCCCTCGCCATTCCACGTATTCCCGTATGCGTCGCGGTACTTGGGTAGTTTTTCGCTTTCAGCAATAGACGCTTCAAGCTCTTCGAACGTAATGCCGTACTCTTCCATGCGGCGTCGAATCCACACGATGAGCCGTTCGCGCGCCTCTCCATCGAGGTCGAACATCGATTAATTCCTCTCGCTTCGTCAAGGGCAAGGCACCGATACAACGATCGGCAAAGAATGGTCTTCCCTGAAAAGACAAAGGCTTCGCGCACGAACTGCGAAGCCTTGCTGCACTGATGAGGTAGCCTGGGTATGGAGCCCGCGACCGGTTCGGAGGGGATCTGTAGTCCGCTGCTCCGCTCTCAGGTGACGCCGCTACAGGTGAGCGAACGTTTGCTGCAAGCGGAACCGATGATACCTTGCGCGCGCGGCACAGATCAAGCGGTTTCAAGGCGGAGCGGGCCTCTGCGGCCCGCTCCATTCCTTTAGCCTGAAGCCGCCGCGCCCGTTGCGCGCCGCTCTGGTGCAGGCTTGCTTTCGGCGGCGCTCACGTCACCCTGGCCACGCGCCAGCACGGGCGCGAGCGCCGCACCGGTGTGGCTCGCCCGCACCTTCGCAAGCGCTTCGGGATCGGCCGCGGCGACGATCGTGCCACCGCCCACGCCGCCTTCGGGCCCGAGATCGATGATCCAGTCGGCTTCGGCGATCACGTCGAGGTCGTGCTCGATCACGACGACGCTATGTCCCGCGTCCGCAAGCCGGTGCAGCACGCTGATGAGGCGCGCCACGTCGGCCATGTGCAGGCCCACCGTGGGCTCGTCGAGCACGTAGAGCGTGTGCGGCGCCTTCTGGCCGCGGCGCGTGATGTCGTCGCGCACCTTCGAGAGTTCGGTCACGAGCTTGATGCGCTGCGCCTCGCCGCCCGAGAGCGTGGGCGAAGGCTGGCCGAGCGTGAGGTAGCCGAGACCCACGTCCTTCATGAGCTGCAGCGGATGCGAAATACTCGTGATCGACCCGAAGAACTCCACCGCCTCGTCGATTTCCATCGTCAGCACTTCGCCGATGTTCCGGCCGCGCCACGTCACGGCCAGCGTTTCCGGATTGAAGCGCTGGCCGTGGCACACGTCGCACGGCACCTTCACGTCGGGCAGGAAGCTCATGCCGATGGTGCGCACGCCCTGGCCTTCGCACGCGGGACAGCGTCCGTCGCCGGTATTGAACGAGAAACGGGACGCGCTATAGCCGCGGGCGCGCGCCTCGAGCGTATCGGCGAAAAGCCGGCGGATCGCGTCCCACACGCCGATATAGGTCGCGGGGCACGAGCGCGGCGTTTTGCCGATCGGCGTCTGGTCGACTTCGAGCACGCGGTCGATGCTTTCCCATCCGCTGATCGAATCGCAGCCCTGCCACGTATGCGAAACCTCGAGCTTCGGCTTCGCGCTCGTGCGGGCGAGCACGCTCGACCGGCGCTCCGCCGCGCTCGGCGCTTTCTCCTTCACCGCCTTGCGCGCGCGGCGCTCGGCAGGCGAAGACAGCACCGAACGCCCCACGGCGTCGAGCAGATTGGAAAGCAGCACGTCGCGCGCGAGCGTGGACTTGCCGGAGCCGCTCACGCCGGTGATCGCCACGAGACGTCCGAGCGGAATCTGCGCGGTGACGTTGCGCAGATTATGCAGCTTGCCGCCGTGCACGGTGAGCCATTGGCCCGGCACCGCCTCGCGTCCCGCGCGCGCCGGACGCACTTCGCGACGCGGCTGCAGCGGGTGCTGGATCGGCTGTGCGAGATAGCGGCCCGTGAGCGAATCGGCCTGCGCCGCGAGATCGGCCACGCTGCCCTGCGCGACCACACGGCCGCCGCGCTTGCCCGCGCTCGGACCGATGTCGATGATGTGATCGGCGCGCCGGATCGTGTCCTCGTCGTGTTCGACCACCACGAGCGTGTTGCCCTTCTCGCCGAGGCTGCGCAGCGCGTCGAGCAGGATCTGGTTGTCGCGCGGATGCAGGCCGATGGTCGGTTCGTCGAGCACGTAGCACACACCCTGCAAGTTACTGCCGAGTTGCGCAGCGAGACGAATGCGCTGTGCCTCGCCACCCGAAAGGCTCGGCGCGGCGCGATCGAGGCTCAGATAGCCGAGCCCCACTTCTTCCAGGAACTGCAGTCGGCTGCGGATTTCGCTCACCACGTCGCGCGCGATCTGCGCGTCGCGGCCATTGAGCTTCAGCGTATCGATCCAGCGGCGCGTATCCGCCACGGTCCACTGCGCGACATCGACGATGGGATGCGCGTCGAACGTCACGGCGCGCGCCACCGGATTCAGGCGCGTGCCGCCGCAATCGTGGCACGGCTCGTCGACCATGCCGTCGGGTTCCTGCTCTTCCGAAGGCAGGGTCTGCTCGCGGCCACGGCCGTCTTCGGCGACGATCGTGTCGTCATAGGCGGCGCGCTGCTCGCGCGTGAGCGCGAGGCCCGTGCCTACGCAGGTCGTGCACCAGCCATGCTTGCTGTTGTACGAGAACATACGCGGATCGAGTTCGGGATAGCTCGTGCCGCACACGGGACAGGCGCGCCGCGTCGACAGCACCTTCACCTCGCCGATGCTCGCCGTCGAACCGCCATTGCCCAGCACGTGATGGAGGCCGTCGAGCGGCGCGAGCAGGTGCACGATGCCCTTGCCCGCTTCGAGCGTCGCGCCGAGCATCGTCCGCAACTGCGCCTCGTTTTCAGGCTCGATCACGAGGTCGCCCACCGGCAACTCGATCGTATGCTCGCGGAAGCGGTCGAGCTTGGGCCACGGCGCGACGGGCACGAACTCGCCATCCACGCGCAGATGCGTATTGCCGCGCGCCTTCGCCCACTTCGCGAGATCGGTGTACACGCCCTTGCGATTGACGACGAGCGGTGCGAGCAAACCGACATGCTGGCCGCGATGCTCGCGCAGCAGTTGCGCGACGATCGCATCGACGCTCTGCGACGTGACGGGCGTGCCGTCATGCACGCAGTGCTGCACGCCGAGCTTCACGTAAAGCAGACGCAGGAAGTGCCACACCTCGGAGGTCGTGGCGACCGTGCTCTTGCGGCCGCCGCGCGAAAGGCGCTGCTCGATCGCGACGGTCGGCGGAATGCCGTACACGGCATCGACTTCGGGGCGGCCCGCGGGCTGCACGATCGAACGCGCATACGCGTTGAGCGATTCGAGGTAGCGCCGCTGGCCTTCGTGAAAGAGGATGTCGAACGCGAGCGTGGACTTGCCCGAGCCCGACACGCCCGTGATGACGTTGAAGCGGCCGTGCGGGATATCGACGTCGAGCGCCTTGAGGTTGTGCTCGCGCGCATTCACGATGCGCACCACGTCCTCGCCCTGCACGTCGCGGCGCGCCTGCGCGGCACGCAATGCGGTTTGCAGCGCCACGCCCTCTTCTTCCGCCAGCAGTTCGACGCCGCTGCCAAGCGCGGCTTCGTAGCGCTCGAGCGCCGCGCCCGTATGCGAACGCGGACACGCGATCACGTCTTCGGGCGTGCCGACGCACACCACTTCGCCGCCCGCGTCGCCGCCTTCGGGGCCGAGATCGATCAGCCAATCTGCGGCGCGGATCACGTCGAGGTTATGTTCGATCACGAGCAGCGAATGACCGCCCGCGAGCAGCTTGCCGAAGGCGCGCATCAGCTTGGCGATGTCGTCGAAATGCAGGCCCGTAGTCGGTTCGTCGAACATGAAGAGGCGGCCGCCCGCTTCCTTGCCGCGCGACTGCGCGGTTTCGGCGAGATAGCCCGCGAGCTTCAGTCGCTGCGCCTCGCCGCCCGACAGCGTCGGCACCGGCTGGCCGAGCTTCACGTATTCGAGACCGACGTCCACGATAGGCTGCAGCACGCGCAATACTTCGGCATCCTCAGCGAAGCATTGCACTGCTTCGCTGACCGTGAGGTCGAGCACGTCCGCCACCGAAAGCGTGCGGCCCGCGCGCTCGATCTTCACTTCGAGCACTTCCGCGCGATAGCGGCTGCCGTCGCAATCGGGGCAACGCAGATACACATCGCTCAGGAACTGCATTTCGATGTGCTCGAAACCCGAACCGCCGCAGGTCGGGCAGCGACCTTCGCCCGAGTTGAAGCTGAACATGCCCGCCGTGTACCCACGTTGCTTCGCGAGCGTCGCCTTGGCGAACAGCTTGCGGATCTCGTCGAAGGCGCCGACATAGCTGGCCGGATTCGAGCGCGCCGTCTTGCCGATCGGCGACTGATCGACGAACACGGCGTCGCTGATCTGCTCCGCGCCGCTCAGCTTGCGGAACGTGCCCGGCGCCTCCGTCGCCTTGCCCAGATGCCGCGCGAGCGCGGGATAGAGCACGTCCTGCACCAGCGTGGATTTGCCCGAGCCCGAGACGCCCGTCACGCACACGAGCCGCTGCAGCGGAATCTGCACGGTCACGTCGCGCAGGTTGTGTTCGCTCGCGCCTTCGAGCAGGAGGTTCGGCGTGGACGCATCAACCGGGCGTCGCTCCCAGTGCGAAGCGTCAGCAACGGCGCGGTGGCCGCCCAGATACTCGCCCGTCAGGGTGCCCGAGGAGCGGATATCGTTCGGCGTGCCGTCGTAGACGATCGAGCCGCCGCGCTCGCCCGGGCCGGGGCCCATGTCGATGAGGCGGTCGGCCGCGAGCATCACGGACGGATCGTGCTCGACCACGACGAGCGTGTTGCCCGCGTCGCGCAGACGTTGCATCGCTTCGACGATGCGGTTGAGGTCGCGCGGATGCAGGCCAATACTCGGCTCATCGAGCACGAACAGCGTTTTCGTGAGCGACGTGCCGAGCGCCGTGGTCAGGTTGATACGCTGCACTTCTCCGCCCGAAAGCGTGCGGCTCTGGCGGTCGAGCGTCAGATAGCCGAGACCCACGTCGCAGAGATACTTCAGGCGCGTGCGCACTTCCTCGAGCAGCAGCTTCAGCGCGTCGTCGAGCAATGCTGAGGAAAGCGAAAGATTGTCGAAGAAGCGGCGAATGCGCTCGATCGGCAGCAGCATCACGTCGTGAACGGTGAGGCCCGGCAACGCTTCGAGCTGCGCGCGTGTCCAGTCCACGCCCCGCGGCAGGAAACGTCCCGACGGCGCGAGCACGTCGTCCGCGTTCTGCTGCGTGCCGAGGCGCCATTGCAGGGCCTCGGTTTTCAGGCGCGCGCCGCCGCAGGTGTCGCACGGCGTGTAGCTGCGGTACTTCGACAGCAGCACGCGAATGTGCATCTTGTAGGCCTTCGACTCCAGATACTGGAAGAAGCGCTTCACGCCGTACCACTGCGTTTGCCAGCTGCCCTTCCAGTCGGGCGCGCCGTTGATCACCCAGTCGCGCTGCGCCTGCGTCAGCTCGGACCATGCCGTATCGCGCGGAATGCCGGCTTTGGCGGCATAGCGCATCAGGTCGTCCTGGCATTCCTTCCACGCCGGCGTTTGCAGCGGCTTGATCGCGCCGCCGCGCAGCGTCTTGCGTTCGTCGGGGATCACGAGGCCCCAATCCACGCCGATCACGCGGCCAAAACCGCGGCACGCGTCGCAGGCGCCGTACGCCGAGTTGAACGAGAACAACGCGGGCTGCGGATCGGCGTAGCGTAAATCGCTGTCCGGGCAATGCAGCCCCGTCGAGAAGCGCCAGATCTGCGGCTCGGCCTGCGCATCGTCATCGCTGCTGGCCAGCACGTAGACGTTCACGCGCCCGCTGCCGCGTTTGAGCGAGGCTTCGATCGCCTCGATCGCGCGGCTCTTCTCCACGTTCTGCATGCGGAAACGGTCGGCGACCACGTCGAGCAGCTTGCGCGTGCCTTCGGCCGTCTTCACCTCGCGCTGCGCCTGCACGCGCGTATAGCCACTCGCGGAGAGCCACTGCGCGACTTCTTCCTCGGTGGTCGTATCGGGCAACTCGACCGGAAACGTGACCACAAGACGCGGGTCGCCCGCGGCCGTACGCGCCATCAGTTCGGCGTAAATCGTCTCAGGCGTGTCGTGCCGCACGGGCTGCGCCGTGACGCGGTCGAACAGATTCGCGGCGCGCGCGTACAGCAGCTTCAGGTGGTCATTGAGCTCCGTCATCGTGCCGACCGTGGAGCGCGAACTGCGCACGGGGTTGGTCTGGTCGATGGCGATGGCGGGCGGCACACCGTCCACGCGATCGACCTGCGGCCGGTCCATGCGGTCGAGGAACTGACGGGCGTAGGCGCTGAAGGTTTCGACGTAACGGCGCTGGCCTTCCGCGTAAAGCGTATCGAAGACGAGGCTCGACTTGCCCGAGCCCGAAGGCCCGGTGACGACCGTCATTTCGCCGGTGTGCAGGTCGAGGTCGAGGTTCTTGAGGTTGTGCTGGCGGGCACCACGGATTCGGATGGATCGGTTTTCGCTCACTTGCGCTGGCATTCCGGCTGGATCACACGCGTGGGGCCGGACGGCGCGCGAAATGGGGCAAATACGCGGCGCGGCCCGGCAACTTGCAGCGCGGTGCGCGCGGGGAAATCGGCGCGCGGCCCTGGCTGTCAGGCTAGAATTCTACTGTATATTTATACAGCACGCTGGATGGCCGTTCGACTGGGTCTCGGCCCAGTTGCCCGTATTTACGCGCCAGATGGCCCTATTGCGCTGCAGCGCGCCACATGCCGCCGTACGCCGCTTCGACGCCGCGCGCAAACCGCTCTCCGTCCATGAGCGGCGAGTGCACCATGCGTTCGCGCAGCGCCGCGCGCAGATTCGCGAGGCGCGGCAAGTCGTTCGCGAGACTCACCGCCGTCTCCACGAATGCCTCGTCGGAATCGGCGGCCAATTCGGCAAGACCAAGGTTCGCGAGCTGGCTCAAGCCCGCGCGCCCAGCCACGGTCGGCCCGATGCGTGTGACGACGGGCACCCCCATCCACAGCGCGTCGAGCGAGGTGGTGTGGCCGTTGTACGGCAACGTGTCGAGCCCGAGATCGACCTCGTGATAACTGCGCAGATAATCCGTGCGCGGCCGGAACGGCAGGAAGCGCACGCGCGCCGGGGCGATGCCTGCCCGCGCAAGCCGTTGTACGAGGCCGCGCCTCGCTTCGCCCTCGGCGGCCATGAGCACGAGGCGCGCCGCAGGCAAGCGCGCGAATACACGGGCCCACAGGTTCAGCGTCGTATCGGTGAGCTTGCACGGGTTGTTCAGGCTGCCGAACGTGACGTGTCCCGCGCTCGATGCCGGCAGCGCATTCACTTCGGGTTCCGAAGCAAGCGGGTCATAACACCAGAACGTGTGCGGCAAACGCCACGACTTTTCGCTGTAGTGGCGATCGTGTGCAGGCGGATCGAGCCACGGATCGGTGAGCCGCCAGTCCATCGCGCCGATGCCGGTCGTACCGGGATAAGCGAGCCAGGCGACCTGCACCGGTGCCGGCTTGCGAGCGAACAGCAGAGGCCGGCCATTGGACATGTGCATCGTGAGATCGACCAGGATATCGATGCCGTCCGCACGGATCTGGTCCGCCAGCGCCGCGTCGCTCAACGTGCGCACGTCGTGCCACTCGTCTACGTGCGCGGCGAGACGTGCGGTCGTCGCATCGGGCCTGACCACGCTCGAGTATGCGTGAATCTCGAAGCGCGTGCGGTCGTGGTGGGCAAACAGCGGCGTCATGAACAATGCCTGGCAATGCTCACGAAAATCGCCCGATACGTAACCGATGCGCAAGCGCCTTCCCGCCGCGGGTTCGACAGCCGCCCGCGTGCGTTGCACGCCGAGCGGCGCTTCGTGCTGCGCGGACCAGCGTCTCGCCTCGTCGAGAATCACCTGCGGGTCTTCGGCCTGGAACGACAACGCGTACAGAAGATTGCTGTGCGCGATGAGGTTGCCGGGTTCGCTCGCCACGGCCCGGCGAAAGCATTCGATGCCTTCGTCCAGGTCCCCGCAGTCCTTGAGCACGTTGCCCAGATTGTTGAGCGTGGCCGAGCGCGACGGATCGAGGTCGAGGGCCTGGCGCAAGAGCGCTTGCGCCTCGTCGAGGCTGCCGAGCGTGCGCATCAGGTTGGCGGCGTTGTTGAACGCGTCGACGAAATCCGGCCGGGCGCGGATAGCCGTTTCGTACGCTTCGCGTGCAGCCGGGTAATCGCCGAGATCGCGGCAGACATTCCCAAGGTTGTTCGCCGCTTCCGCATGCGCCGCGTCGAGCGCCAGCGCGCGGCGATATTGCGCTTCGGCCTCACGCAAACGGCCGCGCGCCTGCAGCGCGACGCCATAGTTGTAGGCCGCATGCGCCATATGCGGTTCGATGGCCACCGCGCGTTCGAGCAGGGGCAATGCCTCGTCCAGACGCTCAAGACGCGTCAGCAGCACGCCGAGGTTGATCATCGCGACGGCGGTTTCCGGCGCAGCCGCCAACGCGGCGCGCAAGCTTTCGAGCGCCTCCTCGTCCTGCCCCGCTTCCTGCAGCAGCGTGCCGAGGTTCGTCAATGCGTTGACATCGCCCGGCTGCAAGGCGAGCGCTCGACGGTAAGCGGCCTGAGCCTCGCCGGAATCGCCCAGCAGACGCAGACAATTGCCGAGATTGTTCCAGGCATCGGCGCGGTTCGCCTCGCGCTCCAGTGCCGCGCGCCACGCCTCCACCGCTTCCGCCAGCGCACCCTGCGCCTGCAGCGCCGCGCCGAGCCCGCACCAGAGATCGGCCGACGACGCGTCGTCCGCCAGCAGACCGCGATAGATCTGCGCCGCTTCGGCGTGGCGCGCGGCCATGGCATAGGCCTGCCCCAGGCCTTCGCGATAGCGCCGCTGACCGGGCTCGATGGCGAGCGCGCGCTGCAGCCAGCCGATCGCATCGGCCGGCGCGCCTTCCTGTAGACCAATCACGCCGAGGCGAAACATCGCGCCCGCGTGCGCTGCGTCGGCTTCGAGCAATTGCGTGTACAACTGACGCGCGCGCGGCAGGTCGCCGGCGAAATGGCGCTCACTGGCGCGCTCGTAAAGGGAGTCGTTCTGCATCGGGCTCACTGAATTCGTGCAACGAAGTCGTTACCAAACCTTATTCAATATTAACGGCAGTTTCTTTCGAAACCTTCACAGCCGTTCTACTACCGACTATTGAGCAAGTTCATCGCACACGACAATCCTTTCCTTCAAACTCGAAAGGCAGGCGGACGTGCGGCGACACCGCGATGCGCAACGCATCCGGCCGCGCGCCGCCACTCAGCTTCGACAGGAGCCCGACGATGAGCAAGACGATGCAAGCCGCGGTAGTCCGCGCATTTGGCAAACCCCTCGTGCTGGAGGAAGTGACCGTCCCCACTCCGGGGCCAGGCGAGCTGCTGGTGAAAATCGAAGCCTGCGGCGTGTGCCACACGGACCTGCACGCCGCGCACGGCGACTGGCCCGTGAAGCCGCAGCCGCCGTTCATTCCCGGTCACGAGGGCGTCGGCTATGTGGTGGGAGTGGGCGCGGGCGTCACGCACGTGAAGGAAGGCGATCGCGTGGGCATTCCGTGGCTCTACTCGGCATGCGGCCATTGCGAACATTGCCTCGGCGGCTGGGAAACGCTTTGCGAGCAGCAGCAGAACACCGGCTATTCGGTCAATGGCGGCTTCGCGCAATACGCGAAAGCCGACGCGAATTACGTCGGCCTGCTGCCGAAAAATATCGACTTCATCGAAATCGCACCCGTGCTCTGCGCGGGCGTGACGGTCTACAAGGGCCTGAAAGTCACCGACACGCGCCCTGGCAACTGGGTCGTGATTTCCGGCGTGGGCGGCCTCGGCCACATGGCCGTGCAGTACGCGCGCGCGATGGGGCTCAACGTCGCAGCCGTCGATGTCGACGATACGAAACTCGAACTGGCGAAACGCCTCGGCGCGACCGTGACGGTCAACGCGAAAACCACCGATCCCGCGGCGTATCTGAAGAAGGAGATTGGCGGCGCGCACGGCGTGCTCGTGACCGCGGTCTCGCCCGTTGCGTTTTCGCAGGCGCTTGGCATGGTGCGCCGGGGCGGCACGGTGTCGCTGAACGGCCTGCCGCCCGGTGACTTTCCGCTGCCGATCTTCGACATGGTGCTGGGCGGCGTGACGGTGCGCGGCTCGATCGTCGGCACACGGCTCGATCTCGAAGAGTCGCTGATGTTCGCGCAGGAAGGCAAGGTCAAGGCGACCGTCTCCACGGAAAAACTGGAGAACATCAACGACGTGTTCGCGCGCATGGAGCGCGGCGCGATCGAAGGCCGCGTCGTGCTCGATATGGCGGGCTGAGCCGAGCGTGGCCGCTCAATGAAAAACGCGCCGGACACCGCTGCGAAGCGATATCCGGCGCGTCAATGGATCGCCGCAACGATTGCGGCAAGAAGCGCGGCCTCAGTCCGCGACGTCCACGCCCTTCAGCAGCTTCACTTCGGGCGGCTCCGTCACCCACGCACCAATCTTCGCGCGGTATGCCACGAAGTGTGCGCTTTCGCGATGCGCCTGCACCGCGGCCTCGTCGACATAGGTTTCGTAAAGGTAAAAGCCCGGTGCGCCATCGGAGCGGCGCAGCAGGTCGTAGCGCAAATTGCCCGGTTCCTTGCGCGTGTGCGAAACCATATCGCGCATGAGCGCCTCCACATCGGCGACATGCTCGGGCTTGGGCGTAATGCTCGCGAATAGATAGACGGTCATCGGTATTCCCTCATCGTCAACGGTTGAACCGGTCGGCACATTTCAGCCGACCTTGTAGCGCTCGAGCCAGTGCGCGTAAGGCGCCGGCAAGGTCCATGCGGCGCGTTCGACACCCAGTACCTGAGCCGCGAAATACGGCCAGTGCGGATTCGCGAGATGCGCGCGCCCGACCATCACGATATCGAGTTGCTCCTTCGCCACCGAGCGCTCGGCCAGTTCCGGCGTGCCGATCCCCCATGCCGACGACACCGGCAGACCGGTTGCGCGACGCACTTTTTGTGCGATCGGCGCGAGGAATGCGGGCGCCCACGGAATCTGCGCGGCGGGCGTCGAGAAGCCGACGCTCACGCCCAGCATGTCGAGGCCTTCGCGCTTGAGGCCCTTGGCCAGTTCGATCGATTCGGCAAGCGTTTCCTCGTCGCGGCCATCGTACTCGATCACGCCAAAGCGCGCCGTCAGCGGCAGATGCTCCGGCCAGACCTTGCGCACCGCGGCCAGCGTTTCCAGCAGGAAACGGCTGCGGTTCTCGAGGCTGCCGCCATAGATATCGTCGCGCTGGTTCGAATGCGTCGAGAAAAAGCTCTGGCCGAGATAGCCGTGCGCAAAGTGCAGTTCGAGCCATTCGAAGCCGGCTTCGAGTGCGCGCTTCGCCGCGGCCACGAAGTCCTCGCGCACACGTGCAATGTCGTCGATCGTCATCGCCTTCGGCACCTTCGGCAAATGCGCGCCGAACGCCGTTGCCGAGGGCGCGATGGTCTGCCAGCCGCGCGCGTCGCCTTCGGCGATGTGGTCGTCGCCTTCCCACGGGCGGTTCGCGCTCGCTTTGCGCCCCGCGTGCGCAATCTGGATGCCAGGCACGGCGCCCGCTGCCTTGATCGCCGCGACGGTGGGCTTGAACGCTTCCCTCTGCGCGTCGTTCCACAGGCCCGTGCAGCCCGGGGTGATGCGGCCTTCGGGCGAAACCGCCGTCGCCTCGACGATCACGAGGCCAGCGCCGCCGCGCGCGATTTGCGCGTAGTGGACGTGGTGCCAGTCGTTGATCACGCCATCGACGGCCATGTACTGGCACATCGGCGGCACGGCGATGCGGTTGCGCAGGGACACGCCCTTGAGCTTGAACGGCTCGAACAATGCGGACATCTACAGCTCCTTTCTTGGCACGGGTCGCGCGTCGCGCGGCACCTGCGCCGGTTGGCAAAAACGGGATTTCCTTGCGGCAACGCGCAGCCGCACACCCGCTGCGAGCGCGCCTCGCAGCGTTGCCGAAAGGAAATCGAGGGAAGCGAACGCGCTCGCCAAAGACGCGCGCGTTCGCGCAACATCAAGCGCGTCGCAGCGCCGCGAGCAGGGCTTCGGCAACCGGCTCCGACGAAGCCGGGTTCTGGCCCGTGATGAGCAGGCCGTCGGTTGCGACATGCGGCTGCCAGTCGGCGGCCTTCGAGTACTGGCCGCCGTTGGCCTTCAGCATGTCCTCGACGAGGAACGGCACGACGGCCGTCAACTGCACGGCGGCTTCTTCGTCATTCGAAAACCCGGTGACCGACTTGCCGGCCACGAGCGGCTTGCCGTCTGCCCCCTTCACGTGACGCAGCACGCCCGGTGCATGGCAAACGGCAGCGACAGGCTTGCCCGCGGCGATCGTCTTTTCGATCAGCGCGATCGAAACCGGATCTTCGGCCAGGTCCCAGAGCGGGCCGTGGCCGCCCGGATAGAAGACGGCGTCGAACGCGCTCGCGTTGATCTCGGCGAGACGTTTCGTACTGGCTAGCGCCGTTTGCGCCACGCTATCGGATGCGAACCGCCGTGTCGCATCGGTCTGCGCGGCGGGATCGCTGCTCTTCGGATCGAGCGGCGGCTGGCCGCCCTTGGGCGACGCGAGCGTGAGCTCGGCGCCGGCGTCGCGCAGCGCGTAGTAAGGCGCGGCGAACTCCTCGAGCCAGAAACCCGTCTTCTTGCCCGTGTTGCCGAGGTCCTCGTGCGAGGTCAAAACAATCAGTACCTTCATCGGCGTTCCTTTTTTGCGTTAGGTTCGGGCGCTCGCACGCCCTTCGGAAACCGGTCTCTTCATGCTCTATTAGACCGGTCGTCTAGTACTTCTGCGCAAAACGCGACAATCGCGCGCACTTCACACGCCGCCGCGGCTTCGCGTTCGGTTAGTTGCCCGGAGGCAGGTTCAACAGGATGCGCGTGGTCGCCATAGCCGCGTCGAGCGGCTTGCGGTCGCGGTGGATCTTCTCGAGCAGCGTCGCGCCGAGCCAGAGTTCGTAGAGCGTCACCGCCATGGTCGCGGCGTCGTTTACACCTGCGAGCGAGCCATCCACGCGCCCTGCTTCGAGGCACGCAGCAATGCGCGAGATCGTCGCATCGGTGCCAAGACGCAGCGCCTCGCGCATCGCCTCGGAAAGGTCGCTCACCTCCGCGCCCAGCTTCACCGCGAGACATTTGCCTACGGGATCGTCGGCGCACTGGATCAGGCGCCACTCGTCCCAGTAGCGCATCAGCTTCTCGGCCGCCGTGCCCGGCGCCCGCACCAGCAGATCGTCGAGACGCTCCGCATACTCGTCGAAATACGACGTGAGCAAGGCTTCGCCGAACGCTTCCTTCGAGCCGAAATAGTGATAGAACGACCCTTTAGGCACACCGGCGGCCGCGAGGATCTCATTGAGACCGACTGCGGAAAAGCCCTTGCCCAGCAGAATGGGCATGGCGGTATCGAGTATGTGTTGCCGCACTTCGACGGCTGCCGCTGCATTCATGAGGTGACATGGTACAGAGCGATTAGACCAGTCGTCTAGTAATCTCCCACGATGAGTAATGGCATTGCATCGCACCCCGCAACCAGCTAACCAGTAACCAGGAAGAGGCAACCCATGACGTCACGCACCCTGCTCTGTTACGGCGATTCCAATACGCACGGCACGAAGCCGCTGACCGTGCCCGGTGTGTCCGAGCGATTCGGCCCCGCCGACCGCTGGCCCGGCGTGCTGCGCGAGGCGCTGGGGCCGGGCTGGGCGATCATCGAGGAAGGCCTGCCCGCGCGCACCACGGTTCACGACGATCCCATCGAAGGCCGGCACAAGAACGGTCTCGCCTATCTGCGCCCATGCCTCGAAAGCCAGTTGCCCATCGATGTGGTCGCGCTGATGCTCGGCACCAACGACCTCAAGACACGCTTTTCCGTCACGCCCACCGACGTTGCGAACTCGGTCGATGTGCTGCTCGAAACGCTCGTCGCGTGCCGGGCGGGTCCGGGCGGCTCGACGCCGCATGTGCTGCTCATGTCGCCGGTGCCGATCGAAGAGATTGGCTTTCTCGGCGATATCTTCACGGGGGGCGCCGCGAAATCGCGCCTGCTTGCGCCGCTCTATGAGCGCGTAGCCGTCAAATACGGCTCGGCGTTTCTCGACGCCGGCGAATTCGCCACTGTTAGCCCCACCGACGGCATTCACTACGAAGCCTCGCAACACCACCGGCTCGGCAAGGCCGTCGCGGAAGTCGTGCGCCAGCGCTTCGGCGCATAAGCGCACATCGGGCCGCAAAAAGAAAAACGCCGCCGGCCTGAAGGCCTGGCGGCGTTTTTCTTTTGCGCTTCACCCGCAGCGGGCGAAGCGCAAGTCCAGCAACGATGAACGCTTAACGCGACATCATGTTATTGGTTGAATCAGGACGAGTCACGACGGATCATCAGTGCGGCTAAGCCCCTGATTTTCCTAAGGTTGAACGTGTCACGTTGGATCACGATGAGTCACACAGACACGCCTCCGCATGGTGGGTGGACTGGTAGCTGGAGCACGAAACATAATCCGCGTGCGATCACTTCACACATAACGCAATGGCACGCAATCACCATGTCCTCGACGAGCTCCAACTGCGCCGCTGGCTCGCCGCGGGCGAACCCGTCGCCCGAGCAGACGGCGACGGCCTCACCTTCACGCTGTCGGACACCCGGGCCGCAACCTGGGTGCTGCGCTACAGCCGCGGTAGCCGCCGGCGCGAGATGACCCTCGGCAGCTATCCCGAACTGACACTCTCCGAGGCACGCAAGCAGACGCGAATGTACCGCGCTCGCATCGACGCTGGCGAAGACCCGGCGACCGACCGAAAGGTCGAAAAGGCGCGCGTGCGTGCGGCAATGACGGTCAGCAAGCTCTGCGACGACTTCGAGGACAAGCGCTATCCCGATCTGTCCCACTCGAGCGTGTCCCAATATAAATGGCTGATCGCCACGCTGGTAAAGCCCGCGATCGGCGCGCTTGACGCCCATGTCGTACGCCCGTCAGACGTCGTCTACATGATCGAATGCGCCGGCCGCCCGTGGTCGACCTCCAAGGCGCTGCTCGGGCTCACGCGTCAGGTGTTCGCTCATGCGATCGGCAAGCGCTTGATCGACGTCAATCCGGCTGCTGGCATCGACCTCTCGACGATCAAGGGCAAGCAGCCCGCCAAGCGCAAGCGCATCATGCTCTCCGAGAATGAACTGGCCACCGTCCTGCCGGGGCTCGACGACAAGCTCGGGCGCCAAGACGGCCTCATGTTCCGCATCCTTCTCGCGACGTGCGTACGTCAGGCGGAACTCGTGCGGAGCAGGAAAGATGCGATCGACCTGGCGCGCGGGAGTTGGCTAATCGAGGCCGATACAACAAAGACGCGTGAGGCGTTCCTCGTGCCTCTCGCACCGCTCGTCGTAGAGTGGATGTGCGAGCTCATCGCGATGGCGGGCGACTCCGAATGGCTATGCCCGGCGCGCAGATCGACGAGCCACTCTGGGCGCGTCGGCCGCAGTGTCTTACAGCACGCCATCCGGCGCGCGTTCGAGCGGGAGGACTTCGACGTGCGCCGCTTCACGCCGCACGACACGCGCTCGACGGCGAAGGGACACCTGCGCAACCTGGGCTTTTCGCGCGAAATCAGCGAAATCGCACTCAATCACAAGCTCCCGGGCATCGAAGGTGTCTACGACGTGCGCGAAGAGATACCGGAGCGCCGGCACGCCATGGAAGCATGGGCGAAGTTCATTAGCGATTGCTGCGATGGAACGACGCCGCACGAGGATCGCACCTCGAACGTTGTGCAGTTCAAGCCGCGAAGAGCTGCATAGGCTGCCGAGAAGGTAGCGGGACCCGGGCCGCACTGTGTTTTTATACAGGCATTCGACGATCGGCTACGCAGCGGCCACCAATCGGCACTCGTTGCTTCTCTCGGTCCACTGTCATGACAAGGGCCTTCTGCACGGTCAAGACCAAGCTCAGGCGGCCACCCAAAGGTGGCTTTCAACAACCGGGCGTTGTGGTTCTAAAAACGTGGGAATGTCGTAGGGGAAGCTATGCGGCCGGCATCATAGACGCAGCCATGCCGACGATTAGCAGCGCTGGAAGCGCCAAGAGGGCCACTGTGGCCAGTAGCCGGTACCATCCGCTCTCTCGTACCGCCTTCCTAAGCCCAACAACCCAGGTCATCAGGCACAGCGCACCGATAATCCATAGAAAATACGAGGCATCCCCATCGGCCAACGCGGCGGCGTATGCGACATTCTGAGAATAGGCGCTCAATCGTTAAACTCCATGAAGTTCCATCGGTAGAACTCAAAATATCTCAGGAAATCCGTCTCCTCGTGGCCAGTGATGCTGTTTCGGTAGTCCCATTGGATGCCATTTATCCTCGTGAACTGCCCGGTCTCAGGCGACATTCCCGCGTAGGCACTCTGATCCGGATCCGCCGAGTTCCTGCCTAACGCCTGATTAAACCAGGTTATGGGCTTATGAATCGTCCAGTCAGAATTGCCCTGATAGATGCGGATTTTCGCGTCCGTCTTTTCTACGACCACTTGGACGTGGTGAGCCCGGTTCCCCGATGCTCGACCCTTCGCGTCTAGCGCTAGGGCCAGTAGATCGCCGGGCAGCAGATCGGACGCGCTGCTAAGTCGCTCAGTATTGCTTCCGCTTCGCTGTATATCGGGAGCGCCAAAGCTAACCATGACCATTGTGGTAAACCCGCGCGGCGTCTGTGGATAATTTTCGTGGTAGTTCGGATCATAGATGTCCATGTTGCGATACTCACGGACCCCGTCTGTAAGCTTGACAGGCAACCCCCGTGTTGAAGCGAACTCGCAAAGCAGCTCCAGTGCGAAATCTTCGCATGTGAATCGCCGTCCAGAAACTCTCGCGCTTTCAGCCAACTGGGGAATCGAAGCGTGATATGCGCGTATGTCGGCGGGCGTCCATTCCTTCGTTGTCTTCCAGTAGACCTTCAGCCTGCAAGTGTGCGGAGACTCATCCTCTTTGCGTGTGAGCGGTGCCCAAATAACGTTGCTCATTGCGTCTGCCTCCTCGAAAGGCGCACGCCAATTTGTTGTCCCTCGCTCCCCGAAATTTTGGGCGTTTGACCCGAGCTGTCGGTCGTTATCGCGCGGCTCTGGCCGCTCGTGTCGATTAGATGAACTCGAATTCCTGAAACCGAATGACCACTCTCATCGACAAAGCGAAAATGACGGTCGAAGCCAGTATCCTCAGTTGCTCCACGCTGGTCAGAACCCCTCTCGCTTGCCCCATACAACATTGCGGCAGCTTCACTTGAATCGAACGACATGGATGCGTTGTTCTGAGACGCGATCAGACGCGGCGGCGGATCGCACTTGCAGATACAGATGTCATTCTCCATCGCGACCTGCTTGCCCATCAGGAGCATCGGTCGATACGGGGGCACGTTGCAGATGTAGCCGGTCGTCTTGCATGCATGACAATAGATCTGCGCTCCGTGATAGGCCAATGCCTTACCGTCGTTCCTGCAGCTTTCCTCGCCTTGAATCACGACGCCGCCAGCCGTTGTCTTGTCGCCCATCACGATGAAATATCGCCTCACCAAGCCTCCTTCAGTCAAAGTTCACAAACACCCAATCACCCGATTCCGGGTCGTAGATCGCACACTGATCCATCGAGGTTTTACCGATATCGTCAACGTGGACCGTCGGTGGCAGCCTGGAGCGTGCCTGCTCCTCGGCATCGGCGATCTGCGCGGCCGACCATCGATCCATCGCATCCAGCGTGTCCGCAAAATTCAAGAGGCCCGCTTTCTCGTAGACTTCGTTGATCAGGTTCGGCACGCGTTCAGAAAAGCGGATCGTGAAGTGGTCACGCAAGTCGGGGGGCACGTCGAACGTGTCACCCGTGTAGACCATGACCGGTTCACCGCGCTCTCCAATCACAAGACGGTTCCGGTCGGCCGCGTACGCATAGTTCACGGATACCGTAAGACGACCATGCAGCTCCATGAAGTGACGGGTATCGACGCATCGAAAATCAATTGGCCAGAAGTGATCGTCACCGCTCAAGCCCTTCGATCCCATAACCGCATCGAGCGGGCTCAGGTAGGTGCAGATCAGGCGCTCGCCTTGCGAACGATGGCAGAGCATCTGCATGTCGCCGCAGTACGTCGTGCCAGACGGTATGGACGGTGTATCAAGCGGCTTGTGCACCATCGCATACAGTTTCAGCGATGAATGGAAGAGGTACGGGCAATCTTCGTGGACTTGGTCACTCATGAGAAGGATGGGGTTAAAGGCCCCATCCTAAGACCGGAAACAAGCGGAGAAACCAGCCCTTGCAATGTTTGACCTTCTTGACAAGTAAACACAAAAACTAGAAGAGCCCACCCGTCTGGGTTCCCGGCTCCCAGTTGGTGATGACCAGCTCGCGGCTCGTCGACGGCCCGCCGCTGTTGTTATTCACGCTGTATTTGATCGAGAGACCAAGCATCGGGAAGCCGTCGAAAGCGCGCCGGATGTCTGGATGGTCGTTGACGCTGACCATCACCTTGCCCTTGCACGAACGCATCACGGCCGCCATGCGCTCGTATTCCTCGAACGGGAAAGGCACACCGTAGCCTTCTGTCTGCCAGTACGGCGGATCACAATAGAAGAACGTGTGCGGCCTGTCGTATCGCGTCATGCATTCCTGCCATGACAGGTTCTCGACGTGCGCGCCCGCGAGTCGCAGATGCGCGGCCGACAGCGCCTCCTCGATGCGCAACAGATTGACGGATGGCGCGGTGGTGGCCGTGCCGAACGTCTGCCCGTCCACCTTGCCGCCGAACGCGTGCTGTTGCAGGTAATAGAAGCGCGCCGCGCGCTGGATATCGGTGAGGGTTTCCGGGACTGCGAGCTGGTGCCACTTGAACACCTGCCGGCTCGAAATGGCGTACTTGAACTGGCGCACGAACTCTTCGAGGTGGTGCTGCACGACGCGATAGAGGTTCACCAGCTCGCCATTGATGTCGTTGAGCACTTCGACCGGTGCTGGCATCGGCCGCAGGAAGTACAGGGCAGCGCCGCCGCAGAAGACCTCGACATAGCATTCGTGCTGCGGAAAGAGCGGAATGAGCTGATCGGCCAGACGGCGCTTGCCGCCAAGCCAGGGAATGATAGGTTGTGTCATGAATGTGCGAATTGTTCTGGTCTCGTTTGGATCGCACGCCGCCGTAGCGGGGGGACGTGCAGATCTTTGTGCACGTCAGTTGTGCGTTAAAGCGCCGCCACAACATGATCGATGAAGTGGTCCTCGACGTTCGGCACCGGCAGGGACGCCTTGCCGATGGGGATCACTGGCGCCGGGTGCTGCCACGCGTGGAGCACGCGCGGTACGAGCGGCACGACGTCCTCGCCATTGCGGTAGATATGCACGGCGACGCCGTTCGCCTGGAATAGCGCGGCAAGCGTGCCGTCCGCGCTCACACGCGGCGGCTCGAATGCGTAGACCTCCTTCGGCGGCCGCCTCGCCTGGCACAATGCCGCGGCAAACAGGATCGCAAGCGCCCCGCCCTCGCTATGCCCCACAGTCACTTCGGGCGTCGGCAGTAGCAACAACGGCCCCTGGATTGAGCAGAACGCCCTCCAGAATCCCGCATGCAGCGTGCCATAGCCCGGCACGTTGACCGTGGCCGCGTCGAGATCGGCGAGCCAGCAGGCAACGTTATTTGTGCCGGGAAAGGCGACCGCTGTGCCCTCCACTATCGCGCGCGCGGCGCTCGCCTCGAGGCCGATTTTGGGCGGCTCACTGTACGCACGCTGCGCGAGCAACGCATAGTCGCGAGGCGTCATTACTGGATCGCTGCGACAGGGGACGATGCGACAGCCGAAGTGACAGCCGGGGCGGTTGTCAGCACAGCGCCCGTCGACGCCTGATAGGCAGCGATGGCGTTCCTCAGCGAACCTTCGAATGCCCCGATCAGGCCTTGAACGAGGGCCACTTGCTCAGGTGTCAGGTGCTTGAATTGCGGAATCACGGCCTTCGCCGCGGCAGCCGAGCTGTTGATCACGTTGTTGATCGACGTGAGATTCACGAGCGCATTGCTTCCGCATGCCAGCGCAACATCAGAGTTGAACGCCGTCACCGGCGCGTTGCCGATGAAGAACGGGGCAAATGGAGCGATCGCAGGCTGGAATACATTGCAGGCCGCCGTAACTTCACCCTGGAACTTCTGGGCGGCCGTCTGAGTGTTCTGCAACTGAGTCAGCGTACAGCCTGCGAAAGCGACAGACGCGACGAGGCCTGCCGCAAGCAGCATACGAGAGCGTTTCATGGGATAGATCCTTCTGTTTGGTTACTGCCTATAAGAGCCGCGCGCGCGGAGAGAGGGTTACTGCTGGGCAGGTGCTGTGGGTTGCTTCGCAGCGACGCGCGCGGCGTACTGCTGCGCGAGCCAGTGCACTCCGACCACGATGCCGCCGGCGAGCGACACCTGATCCTGCGCTGAAATACCAAGGTCGAAGTAGTTGTTCACTGACGCAATGACAGCGACAAGACATGCGATCGCCGCGCCTGCGGTACCGGTTGCGGCTGGGGAAGTTCGATTCATGGATGCTCCCTGGAAGGACTGACGAACTCGTCAGGGGTAAAGACGAACCCGGCCTTGCGCGGGTACGCCTGAAACACGAAGGTCGGCCACGAGCGGTGATGGATTCCGTGTGTGGGCGAGCGGTGAAATTTCGCGACGAGCGGCAGCATATTTGCGATGCCGTCAACGAAGGTCGAGGGTTCGGCGGGATCGAACGAATGCCAGTCGAAGCCGCGCAGCTCCGCGAGCTTGCAGATCAGCCAGATGAGCGACTGCTCGGCGGGGAAGGTTTCTCCAGTCGGCTGATCGGTTACGAGGTCCAGCACCGGTATTTCGGTGATCTCGCCCACCGCGATCGCCTTCACGATCGTCCAGTCAACGGCATCGGCGTCGGCCCATTCGCAGAAGAGGTGGTGGTATTCCGGTGCCGGCTGGCCACTGACTGCGCAACGCAGTGCCGCCTTGTGGCCAGCCTGCTTGGTGTGCCGGAAAGTCGCTGACTCCGTGCGCGGCTCGGCGTGGTCCGGGTAGTACTCCAGCTCGACATCGGTGACCTTCACGAGGTGCTCACCGGTAATCGCCGGGGCCTTTGCGAGGCCTTCAGCCGGGCCTTTGCTCGCGTGCGCGAGCGGCACGCTGTGACTGCATCGGGGCATGGAATGCTCCAGAAACGAAAAAGCCGCCCGAAGGCGGCAACTTGCGCAAAATCGCAAGCGGGAGATTCAGGCGATACCGAGCGCTTTCTTTGCCGCCCCGTAGAGCGCAAGTCGCTGCGAGTACTGTCCGGGAGTCCCAGACGCCGTCGCGCTGCCGAGGTTGATCGCCCTGGAAATGCCGAGGAAATTACCTGTGTCCGCCAGGATGCTGAGACCACGATTCGCCCAATACCAGGCAGACGCGATCGCGGCATTCGCGGGCTGCTCGAGCAGCTCGGGATGGTTGAGGAGGTCGAGGTCGAGGCCCATCTCACAGAGCGCGTATTCATCGCGGCCAGTGAGCTGGATGCAGCCGCGGCCGCGATATTTCCATCCGTCGCCGCTCGCCTCATCGCCATTACCCATGCGGTTCGCGTAGACACGATTCGCGATCGACTGCGGCTTGTTCGCATACTGCTGCGCCTGCGCCTCGGTGAAGTGTCCGGGGAAGCAAGAGAGCAGACCCTCGGCGCTGTAGTTGAGGTCTTCGACGATGGCCGTCAGCCGCGCGCTCTCGACACCTATCTCGGCGAGGAATGCTGCTGCGCGAAGCGGCGTATTGATGGCGAACTTGTCGCACGCGGCCTGTAGTAAAGGGGCCCATTGCGTTGCAGATGCAATCGGGGCGCCGCACCCGGCGGCGATGATGGGTACAGTGAGATTCATTTGATAAACGCCTCGAATGCCTTCAGGCCGCCGGCAGGCCCAAAGACCACCGCAAGCAGAAGGAAATAGATCACGTACTCGATTCGCTGCATCCGCCTGTCCCCTCTGCGGAACGCATCCTCGATACCCTTGTAGCGCTCGGCACACACGGCTTCGTGCACATCGATGCGTCGCTCGTTTTCCGCAATCGCGGTGTTCATCTCGTCGTGATTGCTCACGCGACCTCCGTCGAAGATGGAAATAAAAAAGGCCGCCCGAAGGCGGCCTGATCTGATGCGGAGTTGCTTATTGCAGCACACGGACGTTATAGGTGGACGCGGTAGGCGTCCCGGCAGAGGCCGCGCACACTTTCACGGTCACGGCACCGCTCGATGACACATATCCCTCCCAGAGAAAGCCATCGCCGGGATATGTGGACGGCGTGACCACAACTCCCATCGCGCTCGTTGCACCGCTTACCGATGCAGTTCCAGATGTGCACGCGCCCGCCGCAAGTGAGCTACCACCAATGCTGCCAGTCGTGCCACCGAGGTTCGGCAGAACATTCGTGCTGCCGACCGACAGGCTGCTGGCGCTCAATGTGGTGAACGCACCCGTGCTCGCGGTCGCGGCGCCCACAGGCGTGCCGTTAATCGATCCGCCGGTAATCGTTGCTCCGGAACTGGCGAGCGTATTCAATGTGGCCGTGCCACTTGCAGTGAGCGTTGTAAAAGCACCAGTACTCGCAGTGCTCGCGCCAACTGGCGTACCGTTGATTGCGCCGCCAGTGATTGCCACGCCGGAGCTGCCGAGCGAGCCAATGGTCACCAGGCCGCTCGCGCGCGTGATCGTTAGTGGCGAGCCGAGAAACGTCCCGGTATCGCTGAATCGATCAACGCTGAAATCGGAACCCACGTTCGAGCCGCTTTCGGCCGTCCCTGGCACTCTCAACTGCCAGCGCGTCGAGCCCGCCGATTGAAAAACAACGTCCCGGTCGGTTCCCACCGGCCGCGTCAGGTACGCGGTCGTGAACGATCCATTTTGTGGCGTCGTACCACCGATCGTTGCACCATTGATCGTGCCACCAGTGATCGTCACGCCGGAGCTAGCGAGCGTGTTCAACGTGGCAGCACCGCTCGCGGCGAGCGTGGTAAATGCACCGGTACTCGCGGCAGTTGCCCCTATCGGTGCGCCATTGATCGAGCCGCCGGTAATCGTCGCGTTAGCGCTTGACAGGCTGCCGAGCGAAGCAGCGCCACTCGCAGCAAGAGTCGTGAACGAACCGGTGCTCGCGGTGGTCGCCCCAATTGGCGTGCCATCGATGGTCCCGCCTCTGATCGTAGCACTGGACGTGGACAGGCTGTTGACGGAGACCACGCCACTTGCAGTCAGACCGGCAAGCGTCGTGCTTCCCGTAACGTTGAGGCTCGCCGCGCCAAGCGACGTAAAATTTCCCGTGTTCGGGTTCGCTACGCCGATGGGATAGGCACCGTACCCGATGTCATCAATGATGACGCCGGTCCCGTTTGTCGGCACCCCCGATCCGCTGCCAAAATTGACCCCGACGAAGCGGTTCGCATTGCCGGCCGTGGCGTTGATCGCAACCGTGTTCCATACGAGCGTCCCGCCCAGCATCGTGTTGTGAACAGCCGTTGCGGTGTCGATTGAAACAGCGGTACCGACGACTTCAATATCCGGGGCGAGAAAGATATTCCCGTAGTTATAACCCGCCGTCAGGTGCAATCCGGTGAGAGCGTTCGAGAACGAGCCGCCGATGTAGTTGAACTGCGCTTGCCGCATCCGGAGCGCTTCACCGGCACTCGGCCCTTCGACGTTCGCGACGATGTAGATGTTCGAATTGACGACGTAGTTCAGCTCAGCGGCCGTCGCGCTGGACCCCGTGTTGTCGTTATTGATGACCAGGCTGATCCGGAACGCGTTCAGCGCATCGGCGTTGCTCTCCTGCCCCAGCACAACGCCAGGGCCATTCACATTGGTCTCGATGGAAAAGTCTTCGAGCACCGTATAGAAGCAGCCGGTGTTTCCCGAGTCGAGCACCTGGAACGGAATTCCCGAGCCGATCGACGTCAGATCAAGATGGGATTGCGGCCCGTCGCCATAGATTTTCACCCCCCTGGTCCGGACAGTGGCCTGATCCCACGTGACGCTGCTCGCGATCTGGTAGTTACCCGCAGGGATATAGCCAGCTTTGCCGGTCGAGAGGAGATAGGCATACCAGGCCGCAAATGCCGACGCACTGTCCTTCGTATGGGTCGGATCGGCGCCGAAGTCGAGCACGCTCACCAGATCGCCAAGCTTTGCACTTACTGCACGCGAGGTGCTGCCTGATGCGGCATTCTGGTATTGCAATGCCGCCGTCGCGCCGAGTGCAGTAGTGGCCCCCGTTCCACCCGATGCGAGAGGAACGGGCGTCGACAGCCCGCTGATCGTACCGCCAGTGATGTGCGGCGAAGCAAGTGCAGCGTTGAGCTGTGTCGCGGTGAGTATCTGGCCCGGCACGAACTGCGCGAGCGCCAGCTGAGAGACGGCCAGGCACGCCAGGGTGACAAAGGTAAGGATTTTTTTCAGCATGATCTGCCTTGAACAATTACCAGTCGATGGCCTGCACTGCGGCAATGGTCGCCGCTGCAGCCACCTCGACTTTAAGCGTCTGGAACTTCTGGAAGGCTGCCGCGCCCTGCGCGCCCATTGCCTGCGCCAGGCCCTGCAGATCGGCATACGTGAATGGCACCTGCGTGTTGTCAGCAGCCACCCAGTAGAAGCCGTCCGGCACTGCACCCGTCGCCTGAAAGGCGAGGATCATCTGCGAGAGGTTGGACACGCTAACCGAGTCGGTCTGATAGCCCTTCGTCACGCCTGCCTTGCTCGTGTAGCTAACCGGCTGCTGGATGGCGGTGTTGTACGCTGCGCGCAATACCGCTATCTGCTGCACACGCGCCTGCTCGAGGAGCACGTCCGCGGACGGCGGCGTGAACACGCCGTTCATGATCGCGTAGCCGGGAGTGACCTTCGCCGCCTCCCACTCCTCGTCGGTAATCGCGACAGCATCCGTTGCATCTTCCGGCAACGGGCTGTCGACGCTGTCGTAGAACCCAAGATTGCCTTGCGCGTCCTTTGCTGCGAATTTCTGTCCCATGATCAGCATCCAATCGCGATATAGCTGTAGGTGGTTGCAGAGTTGGTGTTCGTGCCGGCCGCTTTCCCATAACCGAGAAAGGTGGAGAGCGACGACCCGTTGCGAGCCCAGCTGGTGGAATTGCAGCCACCGCCCTGATCCGAGCCGACAACACCGAAAAACTGGTTCGGGAATGCGAGCGGCAACGTCACCACGTCGCCGTTTCCAGTGGCCAGTCCCGCGACGCCCTTCTGGATGATCCAGCCGCTCGGCAGCTTCTGATAGCTATTGGTGGCCAGCGTTGCGCCGAACGCGGCCAGGCTCGCCTCCATCGAATACAGTGACTGCTGCGTGGCGCCCTCCACCTTGATCCGGCGGAATCCAACGCCCGCGGCACTGACGACGGGCGCTGTGTCCACCAGCCTGTGAAGGACGCAGAACGCGGTATTCGCGGGTGTGGTGCCCGACGCAGAGTATCGCTTCCAGCCGGAGCCTGCCGTGCCGTACGCTGCGCAGACGGAGCCGAGCGACACGCCTGCGGAACTGAAGGCCTCGATATATGCGTAAGCACGCCCCGCAGTCACGCCCGCGGCATAGATGTCCAGCGAAAGGGTCAGCGGCACACCAGCGCCAACAGCAACCTGTCCGGATGTATCCTGTGCGGTCGCTGCCAGAGCGGCCGTGTTCGTCCAGTACGTCCCCTCGCCCGCCAGCCCCGCCACTGCACTGAAGTTGCCCGGGGTCCAGCCCGCGTTGCCGTATTCCGCTGAGCCATTGAAAAGCATGTTGGGCAGGTTGACCCCGCACAGGATCCCCGAGGCGTACAACCCGGCAACCTGCATGATCCCGCCCGTGCAGTGCCGCAGAACGTAAGAACCGTTAGCGCCGATCGACGAATCGAATTCGATCAGGGCCCACCCGTTCTTCGCCATCTCATTGCCCTGCAGCGCGGCGTGGCCGGCGCCCACGAGCGGATAAGCGGTGCCAGTGGCATTGAGCGTCGATGCGCCCGTGTTCGCGTTGGCCACCTTCATCCAGAACGGTGCGCCGTCGACGGGTGCCTCGAGCGCCGGCGACATCGTGGTGACATAGGCGTTGGCCGCACCGGTATCGGCGCACAACTGCGAAGTTCCGGACTGCACGATCGCCTTGATCGCCGTGAGCACCTGGTTGTAGGTTGTCTTGCTGGGCGTGAGGCCACCTGCCGCAACGATGTTGAGCAACTCCTCCTGCACCATATTGCACCAGTCGGGATCGAGGATCGTCGCAGGCTCGGCGGTCGCGGGATTCCCGCCGGTGAAATAGCCCGGTGTACCGGCCGCACTCGGCGCTGGTAACGCGGACGCCGCCGTTTGTTGATCAATGGCAAACATCTAAGGTCCTGTTCATGACAGCGTTGATGAATCGAGTCTGAATGTCGTATCGAGAAAGCCAGTGTTGGCGATGATCACGGTCGTATGGGCCGGCTTGAGCGAGTTCATCTCGCAAGCCAGCACCGCGTTGTTCCATGACGCAAGGGGTTCACCCACCGCCGAGCGCGACGCCCGGAAGTACTCCACGGTGACCGGAGGCGCATTGACTTGCCAGGCGAACGCCCAGGCGACGCTTCCGACGGGATCGCCGACTGTTTGCTGACCCACACGGAACGGCGTGAATTCGGTGATCGTTACTGCGTAACCGAGGGTCTGTGCATAGCCGATGAAGAACGGTACGGACTGGCCGCCGGTATTTGTCAGGCGCGCCACCACCTGCGCCTGCCGCTGCTGCAGCGTGGGGGACTCACCGGCGCACGGATCCGGCAGACCCAATGTTTCCTCCCACTCCGTCAACAGGTCGACAGCGGTTGCGGGAAACGCGTCGACGAGCAGATCGCCGTTCGACTGCGCGTGGCGCGCCCACGTCGGCGCGAGGCCTGCGATCGCCTGCGCCATGACGGTGTGCGGGTCACGCGGCCACACGAGTCCACGCGGCAGTAGGGCGTGGATGACCCCGGCAAAATCCGAGGCCTGATAGTTCGGTGCGGCCATTTAAGGAAGCCAGGTGATGTCGCCCAATACGGGCAGTTGGCCAGTTGTGCCAACGATGTTCCCCGCCGGAGAGGTAATGACGAAACCTGCAGTGCCCGAGATCGCCGCGATGGCCGACCCGATGTACGACAGATCTATGCCGCCACCCAGGTCTTCACTGCCCAGAGGGTCGCCATACATGACGAACACGCCCGAGATCGCCGCGGCAATCAACGCCTTCGTCGCCGCGGAGAAAGTTCCAGAGCCGGTGATCGTGAAGTCGACCACCTTGCGGGTAGGCGAGCAAACGTAGACGAGTGCCGTGGCCGGGCGCAGCGGGTAGATCCAGTTTGCGATCGTCAACTGGTCGCCCGTCGCCGCGATACCGCGCGACTCGTTCGCCGCGACACCATCGGTGCCGACAGGAAAGCCGCCGTTGCCGGATTCGGCGCTGTCGAGCATCGCGTACACGACGACCGTGCCGGGCCCAAAACCGTTCGGATTGCACCACGCGCGCGTGACGCCCGCGACCTGCAGCGCCCACGTGATGTAATCCTTTACCGCTCCGCCCTGCGGCGGGTTCTGGTAGGCGAAGAGCATGCGCGAGCGCAGGCTGTCGTCGGTCTCGATATCAGCACCACCCGTGAAGGCGGTCGTTACCAAGCCTGTTGACGTGATGCCCGCGATTGCCGTGCCGAGTGTCATCACGGTCCCGGCGACGCAGTTGCCGAACGCACCGGTCAAGCCCGTCGGGTCCTCGTTGGCCACAGCATTGACGGTAACAGCCCCGTTCGCCGCCGTCGCATCTGCGGACGTCGTATAGCCGACTCCGTCGCCGCGCGTGATCGACGAGCCAGCCGGCAACACAACACCGTTCGTTGCAGGAAACGTCACCTGTCCCGGCGTCTCTGCTCCGGCCTGCGTTGCTGCTTTGCGCAGCACGTTCTTGAGCGCCGCCCACGCGTCGAGATACTCATCGGTCGCCGTGAACGGGTTGGACTGTTTCGCGACCCAGTCCGTATAGCCGTACTGCATCTGCGCGAGCGCGGCGAGCACTTCGCCAAGCACGCGGAGGTTGGAGAAGCGCAACAGCGCGTCTGCCCCCGTGAGGTTCGCATTCAGGTCCTGCGCCACCTGGTTGCGCAACTGCGTGAGTGTGGGTCGTGCAAAAGGCATGTCAGTTTGTCCAGACCTGTTCGAATTTCATGGCGATGCGCGTGCCGTCGCGCCGGTTGGCGACCACCTGCAGATCGAGGCGGCTGCGGGACGCCCACTGTGTGGTGATATCGAAGCGCGCGACCACGTTGTCATCGATCAACCACTGCAACGCCTCAGTGGCATAGTCGAAGGCTCGCTGCGGCACGTCGCGTGGTCCCTTCACGCGCTCGAGCAGCCAGAGACGCGAGCCAATCGGATATTTCGGATCGTCGGCCCACCAGCCGCGCCGGTTGCCGTCGGGTGTTTCGTCGCTCGGCAGTGCCAGGCGGTCCGTAAAGAGGCTGATGAGAACAGACGTCTGCAGGTCTTCGCCAGATTGAAGCGACGGTCCCTGCAATACCCAATCGCCGTGCATGCGTGCAACGTTCCAGACGGTGGTGATGTCACTCATTCCATCCTCTGCAGCGGGTTCGAGGTCACACCGCCCTGCGGCACGTCGTGGTCGTGGCCGTCAAACGTCTCACGCATGCCGGCCATCGTTTTCGTGCCGCCCTGGTCGGCCACGTCCTGAGCCGCCGTGACGCTCTTGCCGCTCGTCACGTTGCCATCGACATTCAGGTCGCCCGTGCAGTGCACCGTCGGTATGTCGAGCGTTGCCTGGGGTGAATTCGTGAACCGCATCGGCAACCCCCCACCGTCGATCACGATGCCAGCCTGCGTCAGGTAGACCTTTTGTCCCCTGTTGTCGCTGATGCACACCTCGCCTGTCGCAAGCCCCTTGACCCGGTACTCCTGATTCCCGCATGCGATCACCGCACCGTTCGTGCGATCGCCGCCGAAGAACACCGCGATGGCATCGCTGCCCGCAGGAGGATTCGACTGGAATCCGTACTGGGCGAGGCGTGGTGTGTGGTCCCGTGTCTCGTTCGCAGACAACTGCATCTGCACGAGTTGGGTCGGCCCACTGTCATCGACGCGCGTGAGCCGTCCCCGTCCGAGCGAGCGGACGAGACTCCAGAAAAGGTTTTCCATGTCTTATCGAAGCGCCGGCGCAGCGTCAGCTGGCAATGGCATGTAGAGGATCGGTTCGGGCTGGAATGCCTGCGGTGGCATCAGCGCGAGCTCGCACGCGGTACCGCCCATGTCGCGGCGGTAGGTCACTTCACCGATAGTCCACTTCGACCCGTCGATCACCTTCAGGGTCGGCAGTGACAGCGGAGCGAGCGTGTTGGGCGTGTATAGCGAACCGGCGCTGTCACGCCACGAACTCGTGGTGACCGTAATGACGTTGCCGCGACCGATGCGTCGGTTGCATTCCCACAGCGCGTGCGCGTTCGACACCACAGCGCCCGCATCGCCGTTCTGTGCGATGAACGCCTTCGGCCGGTAACGCGACGCCCCGTCGTCGCGGCGCATGGCACGAATCAGATCGTCGACCACGGTGTATTCCGCGAGAGGCTGCTGCCCGGATTCGAGAAAGATGCCCGTACCGATCAGGTACACGCGATACTCGCTGAAGCGCTGCGACATGTCGCGTGTATAGCTCGCGTGCTCGACGTTCACACCCTGCTGGAACCCGCTTGCCGCCTCATCCGTCGACAGCGGCCCGATCACGAGATCGCCGTCGGCATCCTCGTAGCACAGCAGCTGGGCCAGCTTGCACGCCATGTCGATCTTCGAAAACGGCGGCTCGCCGACGTTCAGGCAGATCTGCGGGTGCACGATGCCAGACGAGAGCGCCTTGACGTTGATGCCGAACGGCGCCGCGAGCTGCCTCGCGAGATCGGCCGTCTGCACGTTCAGCAACTGGAACGAATCGATCTGCGCCGAGCAGTCAACCAGGTCCTCGCACTTGCCCCGCCCGGAGATGCTCAGCACGTGGTCCTTCGCGCTGATCACCTCTGAAACACGGTCGACGTAGCCGGTGATCACCGTATCGTCGCCGATCTTCACCACGCACGGATCGCCCTCGCTCACCACCACTTCTGTCACGTTCGGAAAGCGCTCAGTAAGTCCGATCTCGAAGTCGGCCGGGATGCGATCAATGCCACGCGTGATGCGCACACTCTTCCAGCCCGCAATGGTCATGCCATTGACGGTCAGTGAAACGTCGTCACTCATGCCAGTGAAGCCCTGAAACTGGTCGGCGAAAACGCCGGGTGAATGGGATCGGCCTGCTGCACCAGCGCGTCATAGTGCGCAATGTCCTGATACAGACGCTGCGACAGCACGATGAGCGGTACCGGTTGCAGCGTCGTCACAGTCTGCATCGCCGCAAGCGATGCGCCGCGCGTGGTCAGATCCTGCACCACCGCCACCTTCAGCGCACGCAGCGCGTTGTACGTCGCGTCTTCGCCCGCGTCGGCCGCCGTCACGATCTCCGTGTCGAGCGCATCGCACACCATCGTGCGCAGGGTCTGTGCGTCATCGAAAGACGTCAGCGCGTAGTTCTCCGTGCACTGTGCGAGCGCGATCACTGCACTGCGTCGGCACAATGCGACCGTGACGGTGTTGGCTGTCGTCAACGCGGACGTGGTGCCGGCCTGAGCACTCGATCCGGCCCGTAGCGCGAGCAGCGACTGCACCGCCTGATGCGGGTCGGCATTCGCGGTGCGCACGGCCGTGACCAGCGACTGTGCGGCGCTCGCCACGCCCGTATGGTTTGAGCCCGATGCGGCGGCAATCAGTGTCGTGCCGCAGGTGGCCACTGCGGCACGCGCCGTGGCGCCAGCGCCGATCAACGACTGCATTGCCACCGAAGAACCTCCGGCACCGGCTGTTCCCTGCCCCTGAAACGTCGCGGCGGGGCGCGTGACGCCCGTGGTGAACTGCCCCACGAAACGCCCGAACTGCCCCGGCAGCGTCGCGACCATCGAGAGCAGACTGGTCGCGCGCTGCACGATCCCCTGCGCCTGAGTGACGAACCCCTCCAAGACGCCCACGACCTCATCGATGATTGCTGGCGTCTCGAGCAGCGCTGAAATGCCACTGAGGAAATCCTCCGCCGCCGCGGCGAAGGCAGCCACCGCCGACAGTTCCGTCAATGCCTGCGTGGCGATCGACAGCGTCGGAAACTGCTGCTCGCCCGATTCGATGAACGAGAAGCGCAGCTCGAAAACGCGACCGCGCTCGGCGTGCTCTTCGCATTCGAAGTCCACCAGCGAAACGGTCAGGCGCCCGAGCGACGGGTGTACCAGCTCCCCAGCGCCGTCGTCCTGCTGCTCGCACGCAGCGATCATCGACGCGCGCTGCGCGATGACGTCGCCGCCCCCATAGACAGCGTCCTGAACGAGGAAGCCGGTCAGCGTGACACGCCGCCCCGCGCGCCCGAGATCCTCGACCCAGACATCGTCGCGATACGGGTATTCGTGCACGACGTTGCGCCGCCCTACTTTCAAGGTCGATGACGTCACGCCAAACGGCACGCCTCGCCATGACGCTGTTTGCAGCGCACTGAAAAATGGCAGGTTGATCATGCGTTCACCATAGAGGCCACTGGTCTAGCGATTTTCAGGCCACTCGGAGTCTGCGTCCGAACCGTCACGCCCCCATCCCTCGCGACATGCACCTGGTTATGCACGTGCACCTCCGGCGCAGTCGGCGCGACCTGTTGCGCCCGCTGGTTCAGCGACGGCACCGGCTCGCCCGAGTTGAGCGACGGGAGGCGCGACAGCACCTGTGGCGCGTAGTTCGCCGTCTCCGCACGGAAGTTCGGGCCGTACTTCATGACGTTGCCTTCGCCGCCGTTGTATGCCGAGAGCGCGAGTCGCAGGTTGCCGTGGAACATGTCAAGCAGCCGGTGCATGTATTTCGCCGCGCCCTGGGCTTCCTGCGCCGGGTCGAAGCGGTTCGTGATGCCGTACTGCTTCGCCGTTGCGCCCGTGAACTGGAACAGGCCCGAGGCGCCCGTCGGGCTCACGGCATTGGTGTTGCCGCCCGACTCCTGCATCGCGATCGCTGACAGCAGCCCGGACTGCAGGCCGTACTGCTTCTCAAGGCCCCCAAAATTGAGCTTCGACGCCAGCGATTTGACCTGGTCGTTCACACCGCGGCCGAACCGTCCAGCTGTCGACATGACACCAGAGACAACACCCGAAGCAGTGCTCGACACACCCGATGCGATGCTCCCACCAAGCTGTCCCAGGCGGTCGACCAGATCGTCGGCCGCCTCGCTGATCTTCTTCGCAAAAGCATCCGCCGCATCGGTCACGCGAGCGGCAAGTGAGCGCTTGTCACCAGGCGATGATGCGTCATCGCCCGACGCCTGGGCCTGCTTACTGTTCGTACCTGCGGCCTGTTTCCCTTGAGCGTGACCGAACATTGCCCGGCCGGCGGCATTGCCGATATAGCGACCAATCGCATCACCCGCCACGCCACCGAGCGACATGCCGATGGCCGTGCCAATCCCGGGCAGCAGTACCGATCCGATTGCGCCACCGAGCGCTGCGCCGGCAATGCTGCCTGCCGTTCCGCCCACGGCACCCGATGCATCGCGCTTTTTCTGCTGGCTCGATTCGTTGGACATCGCGATGCCCCCCAGTTCGACCGCACCCACAATCCCGGCGAGCACCGCACCGCCTTTGAGCCCGGCCTTCAGACCACCCATCGCCCTCGCAGCCCGGCTCACGCCCGCCGCCGCGCCGCCTGCGCTGCTTGCCGCATTCATGGTTGACGCTGCGTCCCTGGCCGCAGCACCCGCACCCTTCCACTTCCCGATGAGCAGCCCGATCTTGCCGATCAGAGCCACGATACTCACGACCGCTGCGCCAACGGACAGAACAAATCCGCCAGCCATATACACGCCGACGGCAACGAGCACCGTCTTCAAGCCGCCGATTTTGTCGATGACCTTGAGGATCCAGCCGGCGAAATCGACCGCCTTATCCACTGCACGTGCAAAGCCGTTGATGAACGTTGGCCAGTCGACCTTGTCGAGCATCTTCGCGAGGTGATCGACGACCTCACCAACCCGCTGCGAGATCCATTCGCGATTCTTCGAAATCCAGTCGCTCATCCGGTCGATAACGGGCTGGATGATCGGCGCGAGCCGGTCTGCGATCGATGCTCTCAGGCCATCGGAGGCAACGCCCAGCATATTGAGCGACGTCGAGAAGGCCTGCGCCCGCGCAGCCATCTCCGGCGTGAACTCGCCACGCAGCCGGCGCGCCTCGGCTTCGTACTTACGCATACCCTCGCTGCCAAGACCCAGCATGGGCAGCAGCTGCTCGACGCCAAGCGAGCGCGCCAGATTGCGCGCGGCAGCAGGATCGCGTTTCTGCAGTCGCTGAATGCGGTCCGCAAGGTCATACATCGCCGCCTGTGCGTCGATGGCACCAGTCTTGGTTGTATGCAGCGTGATGCCGAGCGCCTGCAGCATCGCATACGCCCCCTGGTTGCGCCCCCACTTCGCGTCCTGCAGCGTGTCCGCAAACGACCGGAAGCCGGACGTCATCGAGTCGGCGGACACGCCCATGAGCGTCGCCGCGCTGCGCATGTTCGTGAGCTGGTCAGCGGTGATGCCGAGCATCCGCGACGTGCGCTCGGTCTCCGCGCCGATGCGCTCCCAGTGCACGACCATTTCGCCAAGGCCTGCGAGCGTGCCGCCGCCGACGATGGCGAGCAGCGGAGTGGCCATCCTTCCGATGCTCGCCGCGGTCGCCTTCGCCTTCTTCGCGACCACGTCCAGCTTGTTCGCCATTTCGGTAAGGCCCGAGGCCTGCGAGAAGCGCTTGACGCTCTTTGCGAGATTCTCGTACGGGCGCACCATCTTAGAGACCGTGTTGTTGATCCGGTTGATGGTGGCCGTCGCCTTGTCGACGGTCGAGATCGTGAACTGGATTGCCTGGTTAGCCGTCATCGCCTCTCCGTACGTCAATGATGCGCTGCGCCTGTGCCAGCCACTTTTCCAGTTCGCGCCATGTCAGCGAACCGGCCTCACGAGGCCCCCACTTATAGAACTCGGTCACGTCCGCGACGAGTTCATCAAGGTTGGGGGGCGCTAGTCGAAAAAACCCGACAGGTACTTGTTGCAGGCGTTGAAGTCACGCGCGCCCATCTTGCCCACCGTTGCGACCTCGATCTTTGCCATCTTCGCGATGATGTTCTTCATCGCACGCACGGCACCGAACTTCTGGGTCTGTTCGTTGATCGTCGCGATCTCATCCACCGTCGGCTCGCGCAACGTGATTTCGGTCACACCGTCAACGGGCGCCCTGAGCTCGAGCACCCCGGTTTCCTCGTTCACTTCATTGGCTTCATTGACTTCACTCATTTAACTCTCCTTATTGTTCAGTGACGCTGCCCGAGAAGCCTTCGAACTTCACCTCGAAAGTGCCTTCCGCGGTCTTGACTTCCTGCGCCTCGACAGTCCACATATTGCGGCCGACCACCGTCTTGCCATTGGCCAGCTCGCATGTAACTGTGACGTCGGTCATGCTGTTGAACGTCTTGACCGTCAGGTTGCCGGCATCGCGAAACAAGCATGAGATAAACGGCGCTCGCGGCTTCTCGCCAAAGCCGTGGACGCGGTCCTGCCCGAGGAGCGACTCGCGCGAGACATCGGCCGTGGAATACGTGAGATCGGCCGCGAGCATGTAGTTCTGACCGTCAACCGAGATATAGGCAATCCCGGCAAGACGATTCGGATTGGCAGCCATTGAGTGGCTCCTTCAGAAACGAAATGGCCACCCGAAGGCGGCCCTTGGTTTGTCGGCGTGACGCTCAGCTCAGGCGAAACTGCGCGAGAAGCGCGAACTCGCGCAGCTGGTCGATCAGCGTTCCCGGCCACAGGCAGTCGACGCGGTTCGGGTTCTGCGCGTTTTGCTCAACGATCACCTGCGTGGCAAAGGCGTCGCTGTTCTGCACGTAACCGTTGAATTCCAGCTCCTGGTACTTCGCGATGATGTCCGCCTTGATGATGTTCGGCGTGACGATCGCGCTGCCAGCTGCGAAGCGCGTCCCGTTTGCGGCCAGCTTCATGCGCGCGTACTTGCTCGTGACCATGGTGCGCATTGCGCGCAGCACGTACATGAGCAGGAACAATGTTTCAAGCTCCAGATAGCTGTCGTCCGGATCTCCGAACGCATTCTTCTGGTAGGTCGTGATGATGTTCTCCGCATAGCACGTCCCATCGTCACCCACCGTGAAGGTGCTGATGCCGTCGTACAGCAGCGTGTTACGGTCAGTCAGCTGGAACCGCGAGACAACAGGCGGCGCCATCATGCCGATGATCGGCAGCGTCTGCACCGGGCGACCCGGGTCGTCGCGCAGCGCAGGCGCGATCGAGCCGACAAGCTGCGCGGCAACAAGCCACGCGGGCGTTGGCGAATCGTAGTAGCCCAGCACCGTTTCGTGCTGGTTGTTTCGCGCCGTACCGAACGTCGTGCAGGTTGCAAGCGTGCCGCGGTAAGCCGCGAACACGTGGCCGTAGATCTGCTGGCTCCACGCCCAGCGTCCGGCCTGGTCGTTCATGAACGCCTTGAGCGCGTCCAGGCTCGCCGTGTCGGTGTACGGGCACACGATGAAATCGAATGCCTGGTCACCGCAGTTCGCCAGTGCCGTCTGCAACGCCGTCGTCGGATTGATCGCGCCCCCGGACATCGGTGCGAGCGTGACAGCCAGGCCCGTCGGCGTCACTTCGCCGCCCGTCGCGCCGAGGTAGTTCATGCGCAGGTCGATCTCGTTGCCGACGAGCCCCTTGTTTACTGCGGTCAGCGTGACCACGTTGTTCGCCGCCGTCGCTTCCACCAGCGCGAGCGCGTCCGCTGAAACAAGTGCGGCCAGCGCCGCGGCGATCTGCGCCGTCGTCTGGGTCGGCAGTACGGGTTGCTGGTAACGGGTGCCGCCGATATACAGCGAAAGCGCGCCAGAGAGCGTCGGTGCGCTGTTGATCGTCACGCTTCCGGTCGCCGCGATCGCGCCAGGGTCATCGTCGAGCGGCAGGTACCAAAGCTCGCCGAAGTCGTCCGCCGCGCGGTATGCAGAAGTCATTGCGGCGAGCATCGAATCTGGACCCCACTGCGTCTGCGCATCGCCGACTCCCGCGCTAATGCGCGGCACATTTGGCGTGCCGGTGCCAGCGGCCGTCATCTGGCCAATGATCAACGTGCGCTGGTTCAACTGCCCGCTGTTGGCCTGCGAATTGTCGACTTCCGCGTAGAACAACGGCACGCGGGTATTCGCGGGGAGTTTGGTAAACGGAACCATGAAGAGGTTTCTCCGGATGAGAATCAGGCCGCGTCAGCAGCCTTCGTGACGCGCGCCGGCGAGGCCAGCGTGTTCGCCGGCTCAACGGGCACGACGTCGCCATCGCGCAAGCGACGCAGCCAGTACTGCGAATCGGGCACGACGCGCCCTTCGTCGGGCAGAAAATCGCGCAGATCAGGATCGCGGACCTTCAGGCCCGCAGCGGGTTTTACATGCATGTCATGCTCCTTGAAGCGGTATATCGAGCACGCCCTCACTGCGCCCATCAGGGCCTTGAGTGCGCGGCGCGGGCGTCACAGCCTGCGGGAACGGCGCATCGGGATAAGTGCCCGACGGGTCCGCGACGTTGGTGGGATCCACGGTAATGCCGCCCCCCGTAAGCGGCACCGGTGCGGCGGCATCGTTGGGCCACACCGCCGCTCCGCTAGCTGGGTCGTAGAGGTCCTTCGGGCCAGACGTACCTTGCGGATCGAACGATTCGAAGAACTCGCAGCGCAGCACCGCCGCCAGGCCCGCGAGATGCCGCGCACCTTCGGCACTGATCTGAAGTGCGCTTTCGATGCCCGATATCTGTTGAAGCATGCCGAGCAGCGAATAGTTGGTGAGCAACGCGTTTTCGACGTCGTACCAGAGGGCCTCAATCGCATCCTGCGCCGCCTCCGCCGTACCTGCCTCGAGAATCACCTTGACTTCGAGATTGCAGGTCGTGGTGTCCTCAGACGGCCCGCGCAGGATCGCGGCCTTCGTCTCGTGACCGGTTCGCACGAAGATCGCCGGCAGATCCTCCGGCGATGCATCCCAGTCGCCTGGTGATACGATTTCGACCGCAGTGCCGCTCACCTGCAGACTGGCCTTCTGCAATGCACCTATTGCGGCGAGTCGCAACTGGCGGCGACCGCACATCGGTTGTGGCTGAATCAGTTTCATCTGAAGGAGAACTCAGCTGGCTACGTTGAGTTTGAGCAGGCACCATCCATGACCGTCGATCTGCGGCGCCTTCTTGATCACGTAGGTGGTGTCGACGAGCGGCGCGCCGGGCGCGGAGGGAATGAAGAGCTTGTCTTTCTGGCGCGGAGGCACCGGAAGCGAGGCGACACGGAAGCCGTAACAGGGCTTGGTCGTGGTCACCTGCTCCCCGTTGACGACGTCGACATCCGTGAATGCCTCGTCGAACACCCCATTCAACGGGAATGAACGCCCATCAGCGGTCTGGTAGACCGCCGGTTGCCCGAACACACCCTCGACCGGCCCCAGCAAAACGCCGTCCCAGTCGATCATTTCATCTCGCCGGAGAACAACACTTCGGGGCGTGTGCAGATGAAAAGCGGATAGGCATACGTCTCCATCTTCCAGTACGAGCGACGCTGGATGTCGAAGATGGGCAGCACATAGACAGGCTTGCCCGGCGTGTTGATCCAGTCCACCGTTTCACCCGGAGCCATCGCTTCACGAAACACTCCCGGCGCGCCGACCGGGAAGAATTTGACCTCGTTGTCCGGCACCTTGATCGTCGTGTTGTCGTCCGAGCCGCGGTAGTTGAACCAGCGAATGCCGGCAAAATCGAAGGCATCGAACGCAGCGCCTTGTGAGTTATCACGCAGCGCCTTCGCATCCGACCAGTTCACGAACGTGCGGATCACATCCGGATGATTCGTGAACGCGTCATAGAACGCATCGCCACACATCGCATGCACCGTGGTGGTCGCTGTGAATGCGCCCTGCGCCTTGCGCGCCATCGACCGGATGATGCCGTTACAGATCGGCCGAAGCGGGACATTAGGCTTGCCTGCGTCGTTCACACCGAGATCAAACTCGATAGCTTGCGGCGTTGCAATCCCGAACTCGTCGAACATGTTGTAGCGGATGCTGCCGTTCTTCGGATCAAGTACCAGCCCCTGCAGCGCTGCGAGGCGCAGGTATTCCTTCGTATATTCCACAGAGGCCAGCAGGCCGGTCGGTCCCGAAAGACGGCGCGCAACTTCCTGCTCGATCTGCATCAGCACGCTTTCGGTGCCGAACTCGCGGATACCCTGCAGTTCGTATGCGTGGATCGTGTCGTCGTGCATAAGGCGCGGCACGCTGAAGTAGCGCATGTCGCGCTTTTCCATCGTGCGCTGGGTTCCCTCGGCACCACGCTCGCTGAAGCCGATGAGCTTCAGTTGACCGCGGCGTTCTTCGATCGCCAGATCAATTGTCCGGATCGGATTGGGATCGAAAATACCCAGTTCACCGAGACCGACTGGTTGAAACGGATTGCGCTGAACCGCATCGGTTAGGGCAACAGCCCGAAACGGATCCTGGTGAAAGATGTCAAGAATTTCGGCCATCGCTGGCTCCTTCTGAAAATGAAAAACCGCCCGGAGGCGGTTTCGTCTGAGCAGTTGCGGACGCTGGATCAGCGTGCCAGGATGCCGACCTTCTGCAGTTGCGCGGTCGCCGCGACAATCTGAGCCTGCGTCGCTGCCGGCGGCCAGATCAGCTCAGAGGCGTTGACTTCCGCGTTGCGCGTAATCGCGAGTGCCGGACAGTCGCCTGTCGTGGCGTTCTTTGTCGCGAAGATGACACCGGCGGCCACCTGCGATCCATCTGCCGCCGCGGGATTCCACGGCGCCCATGCGCCCGCCGTGCCGGGCATCGCAACGGCAATCGTGAAGGTATCGCCCGCAACAAACGGCGTGGCGCCAGCTGCGATCGAGAAGACCATGCCGTCGGCGTCGAAGTTGGAGGCAACCTGCTGGTCGCGGTCGAGCAGCCCGCCCGGACCACTCACGTCGTATGTGTTTGCGCCCGTGAAGGTAGCGGTGTAGATACCTGCCGGCGTCTCACCTGCCACAGGCTGCGTGCCGACCGTCAATGCCCCGTTGCCGGTGTTTGTTGCGCCCGGCGTAACGGTAGCGCTCGGAGCGGCCGTCGCGCTGATCTGCCCGAGCACGGTGCCAGCGAGTGTCAGCATGCCGCCCGTCAGCGTGACCTGGTCGCGCGACTGGTGGCCGTTCGCCTCGGAGACCAGAAACCCGCCATCGTGCCATTGCTCGGTCAGCGGCATCATAGTTGGATTGCCCATAATTCAATTGTCCTTCTGATTGGTTCCGAAGAAGCGGTTAGCGCGAACGGCGATTGACCGATGCGAACGCGCGATCCCACGATGAGTCGACAGCCTGCTTCGAGCTCGGCTGCGAGCTGGCGCCCGGGCCCACGCGCGGGTTGCGCGCGGCACGGTCAGGCGCAATCGACTGGGCTGGCGCGGGCGTGCTCTCGAGCACGGTGAGCGCTTCCTTGCGGGTCATGCGCGTATTAAAGGCGAGATTCGCGGCCAGTTGCAGATTGCGGCCCGCAGCCTTCGAGGCGAAGATCGCAGCACAACGGGCCTGCTCTCGACGGCGCGCTGCCGCCGCGGTCGAGCTACCGCGCATCTCGGACTCGTCGTCGTCTTCCGCGTCTTCGTCGTCGCCTTCGTCACCGGCATGCGAGCCCTTGGCCTTTTTGCCCTTCTTGCCCTTGCCGGAGTCGTCGTTGTCCGGATCGTCGTCGGCATCCGGGTCATCGTCTTCGGCATCCGGGTCGTCGGTGCAGTCGTCTGCCCTTCGGCCCTTCTTGCCTTTCGACCCATTGTCGTTGCTGTCGTTGCGATCTGAATCGTCCTGCTCGTCGTCTTCAGCCCGCTCGTCTTCAGGCTTGTCGTCGTCAGCGCGCGCACGCGCACCGATCTTGGCAAAATGGGCAAAGCCGAGAGCGCCCGCCACTCTTTTCACTGCAGATGCCATTGGATACCTCTCTGTTTTTAGCTACTGACCCAGCTCGTCGAGCAGGGAGCGGAATGCTTCGTCTGGTGCCATTACGGCGTCCGCAAAACCGATTTCGACGCCATCGGCACCAAGAAATGTCGTGGCCTGGGTGCCGCGCACCGTGGCTACAGACAGCTTGCGGTTTCGGGCGACGGTCTTCACGAACAGTTCGCCCATCGCGTTGACATCGGCCTGATAGCGCGCCAGCGCTTCGTCCGACAGAGGACTGAACTCGTTGCCATCGGCCTTGCGCGCGCCGTAGTGGATCATCGTCACCGTGATACCTTCTTTTGCGAGCGCCTTCGAGAAGTCGACGTGAGCACAGATGACGCCAACCGACCCGGTGCCGCCCGTACGCGGGACGGTGATTCTGTCTGCCGCGCTGGCGATCGCGTAGGCTGCCGAGTACGCGCTTTCGGAGAGCACGGCCCAGATGGGCTTCCTGCCGCGCGCACTGTAAATCGCGTCGACCAGATCAAAGCAGCCGGCAACCTCGCCGCCCCCGCTGTCGATGTCGAGCAGGATCGCGCCCACAGCCGGATCCTCGAGCGCCATGCTGAGGTTGGCCCGGATGCCGTCATACCCGGTCATGCCGCAGGTCGGCCGCATGTAGCCGGACTTCTGCACCAGCGTGCCGCTGATCGGGATGATCGCAACGCCCTGGACCACGTCGTAATAGCGGTAGTCGGGCTCGTCGTCATCCTCGACACCGAATTCGCTCGCGGCGACAGCCTCGCCGTTCGCGCGGAACAGCTTCGTGATGCCAAAGCGATCAGCGAGCGCGGCCATCACCAGCTCGGCCTTCGCTGGCGTAATCGCAAGCGGCGTATTGAACAGCCGCTGCGCGAGAAACGGGAGATTCTTCATTGCGGTTTCGGAGGTTCTTCCGGTTTCGAGGCCTCGGCCGCGGCAACCTCGCCTGCCCAGTCCGGCGGCTTGATTCCGAGCTCGGCCATCAGGTCGAGCTCGACCTTGCGCTGATGCAGCACCTCTTCAAAGTCGAGTCCCTGCTCAGCACATTCGCGCTTGAGTGTCGACAGGCAACCATCGAGGCCCATTACGGCGCCGGCCTTTTCCTTGACCGGATCGACCCAGCCGCGCGCGACACCCATCCATGAGCAACGTGCGTATGCCGACCGTGCTTCGATGAACGACGGCGCCCCGGCCGGCAACGGCAGTTCGCCGCGGTCCATCGCTTCCCACAGCCACGTCGCGTAGAACGGTGAAGCAAAGTTCAGACAGAACTCATCGCGACGGCGCTGCAGCGTCTTCCACGACTCGAGCAACGCCGCCCGCGCGCTGCTGTAATTGGTCTTGCTCCAGTCCTGCGTAACCTGCTCGGCACTCAGGCCGATCGATGCTGCGATCAAGCGCTGCATCTCATGCGTAAACCCTTCAAAGTTGCCGTGCGGATGCGCGCTCGACACGCTTTGGATGCTCTCCCCGGTGGCCAACGTCGGAATTCGCGCACCGTTGAGCATCGCGGGACGCTCGTCCGCCCATTCCGCCCTCAGTGACTGGTACGTCAGCAGCTCCTCGAGCGCTGGATCATCGGGAGCGATCGCGTCCTGCACGAGCTTCGGATCGTAGGGGCTCGTGATATACGTACCAAGCGTTGCCGCAATGGTCGCAGCCTGCAACTCGACACCGTAGTAACGCGCGAGCATCTTCGCGTGCGCGAGCACCGGCGTGAACACGCCGATGCCCCTATGTTGGCCCGCGCGGTCACGATCGTAGTCGTGCAGAACGCGCAGCCAGCCGTCCTCGTCCTCGCGCTCGACGCGCTCCCACGTATTGGCCTCGATGGCCAGATACATGTCGTTCTGCTCGGCCTCCCGGATGTGATATGCAATCGGCACGCCGTGATTGTCAATCTCGACACCCCCGCGCAGATAACGCGTATCCATCTGCTGATTTGGATTGCTCAGACGGTCCGGATCAACCAGCATTAGCGCCGTCGCATAATCGGCGCCTCCAAATCCCACCCGGTCATCCATCCAGTAGACCAGTCCAAGGGACTCACCGTCGATCAACTTGTGTCGCATCGCAAGACGGAACTGCTGACCGACCGTTAGCTGTCGGGCAGCGTCGTTGTAGCGACCTGCGTTTTCGGCGTAACCACGCCACAGCGCCTCGACCGTCCGCCGGTATTCGTCGGCCCACTTCGCATCAAATGCCCCGATGCCAAAGCGCAGCGCGAGCGCCCGATAGTCCGGACTTGCTGACAGCTTGAGATTCGTGCCGATTGTGTTATCGAGGATTCGGGTAACGCCACCGTTAATCCACCCGTCGTTGCGGGACAGGTCGCGCGCACGCGCAACGACCCGGTCCCGGTAAGGATTGATCTCGGTATCGGGCGAACGGATCCCGGGCAACCAGTTGCCCATCTCCTGCGATGTCCAGCTCGAGGCGTCGTACGGAAAAGCATAAGACACGCTCCCCAGCGGCATGCCTGGCATCCCGACGTCGGCGCGCGCCTTCCCTCGGCCTGCTAGCGGCTGGCCGTCCGTGCCTACGATTACACCCATGGGAACCTCAGAAGTAAGGGCGCAGCGGCCTGCGGCGGTTGATGCGCTGCCCGCTCAGCTGGTCGATCTGAGTCTGTACGGCGAGAATTGCCTGGGTCAGATCCGCGATATTGGCGCGCGTGTACGTAATCGACCGGCTACCGTCCGCCTGCGCATAGGATGCCGATTCAATCTTCCCGCCAGACGTCAGCTGGAGATACGCCTGCTGCATCTGCACGAGCTGAGCCTGCAACGCGGTAACCGACACGCCATCGAGAATGCTGGTCGACCTGTACGCCATGTCACGCCACCCCGCGCAGCAGGTCCGCTGCCTTCATCTTCAGGACGCGAGCCGTCATATCGTGGCGAACGCTCTCGGCGACGAGCGCACGTAGTGCGTCCATCGATACCTTGACCGTCACGTCGCCCTTGATGATTCGCACTTCGCCGCGGAACTCATCGTCGTGTTCGAACACCACGTGTCCGTGTTTCGTCTGTGTAAGCATGTTCAACACTCGAGATTGATCAGGCCAGCCGGCTTATCAGCGCCTTCAGGCTCCTCTTTTTCGGCGGCGGCGGTGCCGCCGGCGGCAGCGCCTGTGGTGTGACTGCGGCCGGCTGCGTCACCTGCTGCGATGGCGCTGTGGCCGCGTCCGGAACTACAACTGCCGGACGCGGCTCAGCAGGTGGCAACGCATACGCAGCACCCACCCTGTCCGCCGTCTGGTTTAGCTTGAATCCGAAGTGGATCAGGCCACACAGCGCGGCGTAGTTATAGACAGTGAGGTCGAGCGCCTCATTGGCCAGTCCGCGCTGGAGTTCCCAGACGCGGAATTTCTGCCCGTTCACGAACTTCGTGATGGAGCGCTCGGAAACCAGTTGCGCGAAGAAGTTGATGTCGCGATCGGCCGGATAATGCATATATCCAGGCCCATGCTCTTCGATATGCAACCGGTTGCGGATGACATCCTTCGCTGCGTTCACGCCGATGACGACGGGCCGAAACGAGGCGCGCGTGCGGTGCACCGGCTTCTTCGTCGGCCACACCGGAGATCGCGCGCCACCACGCTCGGAGGCGCCCTTGACGGCCCAGATCCGGCGACCCAAACGCGCCTTGCAGAACTCATAAACCTTCTGCGTGCTACGGCCGCCCGAATCGATACACGCCGCCATGATCTCGAACGGACGCCCATCCGCACGCGTCCATCTCCGTTTCAGGTAAGCGTCGACGCGATCCCACAGCTCATCGCTGTCCGGATCGCCTTCGAACACCTCGTGAGCAATCGACCACCTCTCCTCGTTGCGCCCCCAGCCGGCAACCTCGATCTCAACCCGATCGATCTGCGTGTCACCGGAAGCCGTCAGCACGGCCACGCCATCCGGCACCTCCGCCGCCCACACCTCGGTGCGCGCCGCCAACGTAGTCTCGTTCAGCGCGCGTTCGCCCCGATCCTCATAGGGCTCGCCGAGCACGAGATTGATGAAAGTCTGCCGCGCGAGCGGATCATCCTTTACCCGCAACCATTCCGCCACCAGATTCGGCCACGACGCATTCGGGAACAGTGAGTACGCAGCCCAGATATGGAACCCGGCATGCCCGTTGAAGGGCTTCGTCGCCCGCCACTCACCGGCCGCTACCATGTCCGGCTTGTCGGCTTCGTGGATCACGCAACCATTGTGCCGACAGACGTAGTACGCGGATTCAGGAACGCCGCTACCGCTCTCGTCCTTGTCCCATTTCATGCCGTGCGGCGTGTCGACGCCACCCCATTCGAGCACCTGAAACTCACCGCAGTGCGGACACGGCACGTAATAGCGACGCTGATCACTTTCCGCCCAGCTTTTCTCGATCCGGCTGTAGCCCCTGACCGTCGGCGTCGAGCCCAGCACGATCCTGCGGTTCCAGAACGTCTCACTGCGCTTCGAACCCAGCGCGATCTGGTCGCCTTCGTTGCCCGCGCCGTCGGCCGGGTAGCCGTCCACCTCATCGAACAGGATGATCCGGGCCGTGATGCGGCGAAAGCCACCAGGGGAGTTCGCGCCAACCAGCGTCACACTCGCGCCATTCTGAAACGTCTTCTTGAGGATCGTCTGGTTGCTGTCCTTCGACTTCGGACTGCCTGCGATCGCGGCAAGCACCGGCGTATCACGGAACATCGGAACCAGTTCAGTCTTGCTGTAGTCCTCGGCGTCTTCAACGCGGGGCTGCACAACCATGATCGGTGATGGATCCTGGTGCACGAAGAAGCCAACGATGTGGTCGAGGATCTTCGTATAGCCCACGCGGGCTGACTTCATCACCGTGACCTTCGTCACCGTGGAGTCGGTAATCGCATCCATCATCCCGTTCTGGTACGGGAACGCCCGGAACCGACCGGTCTGTGCACTCGTTTCACGCGACAGGACCGCGTAACGGTCCGCCCACTGGCTCAGCGACAGCTTGGGCGGCGGCAGGAGGTTCTCACGTCGCGCCACCGCGAGCCCGCGCCGCAGGGTGTCATACCCGATGGCATACCGCCGAAGATCAAGCTTCATCTCGCGTCAACTCCTCCAGCACTTCCGTGATGATTTCGTGCAGAGCGTCCTGCACCTCGACAACGGTCTTCGCACGATGCAGGCGCGGCGCCTGCTCGGCCGGGATGGCCAGTAGCCGGGTGCGCACCCTCGCGTACTCAGACCCGACCGCCTTCGCCACCTCATCGGCGGCCACAACCGCTTTGGACCGCTCGTCGTACTCGAGCTGGTTCAGCAGCGCCAGATAGTTTTCCTTGACGCGGCGGGCCTCGTCCAGGTTCATGGTCGCGCCGTTCGTCTCGAGCACGCGCAGCGCTGCGTCTTCCAGCGACTCGCCAGCCTTCGCCGCCAGCTCGACGAGCTTGTTACCTGTCGTGTTACCTCGCTCCTGGGTAACAGGAATCTCCACGCCATCGCGCCGATACTTTTTCAGGACCTCGTTCGACGCGTCGACATCGACCTCATTGCCCGCAAACACAAGCCAGCCGCGCTCTTTCCACTTGGTGACCGTCTTGCGGGAGACACCGTGAAGCTCCGCGAACTTCGCCTGATTCATCGTGGCCATGTGTTACCCAAATTTCAACTCCTCAAACCTAGGGAAAGATCGCGGGGCGCAATTGCCCCCGATGCGGGAGGGCTCAGGGAGGACCCTGACAATTTCCCTTCAGCACTGATCACCCTCCGCACCCTCCGCCATCTCGGCCTTCATCCCCGCGTCCGCGCGATCGCCTTCGCCAGCTCGGCGCCGAACACGCGACTGAAGTTCGCTGCGACCACCGACTGCGCGCGATCGCCGAACTTGAGCCGCTTCTTCGTCGCGACTGGAGCATGAATAGCAACGAGCAGCTTGAGCTTGCCGGTTGTGTTTTCCATCGCAACCTTCTTGCGTCGCCGATTCGTCGCTGGCGCAGTCGGTGTTGGGCGTTGCCACAGTCCAAACACGTCGCCGCGCGCCGTCTTCACCGTACCCAGAAAACAGTCTTTGCGGTTGAGGTATCGCCGGATCAGATTGCGTGGCAGATTGCCGTACTGATTCGCAGCCGCACCAACTGGTACGAGGTCTCCGGGCTTCTTGCCGACGAACTGTGTGCCACCGAATTCGTATGGCACGAGATATTCGGCAGCCTTGTCCTTGATGTACACGCGCGCGATGGGCAATTCCTTCCGTGCTGCCTGCACGCCTACCGAATTCACTGTGAATGGCGTGGCCTTTTCGAACACGGCCGGAATTGCTGCCTTCTCCGCCGTCGCTGCAAGCTTCGCCAGCTCGGTGGCGGCGCGGGCTTCGGCGAACGGCAGTTGCTTGTACGCGAGCGCCGATAGCTGACGCGATATCACGTCGACGTTCGATTTGAAGGAGATATCAAGCATCTCGAAGAGGAACTCGCAACAGGTTGAGGGAATCCGTAACGGCGGTCGCGGTTCTTTGCGTTTGCCTAACCGGCGGCGCAATCTAGTGAGCCACATCACATGCGGCAATGCACTCGACCCTGGTCTCTGGGACGCCTTGGTGCATCAATGATCGATTGCGGCTGTCACCCTCACGCATGAAGTCGGCGCACGACTTCATGCGTGAAGGCGCTGGGTTTCCACCAGCTCCGCGCCATGCTGGCGCTCGGCGTGCATCCGGCTCACGCAAGGCACTGCCAGGCGCTGCAAGCCACGGTTCGCTGTCTCGCCTCATCGTGCGACAGCTGCACGGGAATTGGCCGCCCACACCCGCCCGCAAGCGTGAACGCCCGGTGAGGCCCCGGGAAATGCAAAAAGCCCGCGAGGCTTTCACCTGGCGGGCTTGCGTTTCGTATGGGCGTGCGAACGCCCCCACGAACACGACAATAACAAAAGAACTGCGGGTTTACAACTGTTTTCTATCTTTGCCGCGGATGAGCCCCTTGACAACGAGCGCGGGCATCATCGCACGCTTCGCATCCGCATAGTCCGCGTCCTGGGTTTCCGGGCTTCGCGGGTTCCGGAAAACGACCCCGCCCGCAATGAAATTCCGGACAGCCGTCGTGACTGCGATGCGATGGTGGAGCGCCAACCCCAAAACAATCGGCTCGACAGCTTTACCCGTCGACGCGCGTAGTTGCCCGTCGACCGCGCTTGACAGGTCGTCGTACTCCATCCATTGCCTGCTGATCTTGAAGCCGCGACATGTGGCGTCCGCACGACCATATCCGAGCGCCGGCGCGTAGCCCTCGCTCCACTCGTACCAGTCAATCAGGACTGCGTCGATCTCGTCGATTTCCATTGCGTCCGTTGTCATCCGTTTTTGCCTCTTTCCGTATTGGTCGCAACGTCTGCCGTGATGGCGGCCCAACGCGCAAATCGCCTGCGCTGTGTCGACGAACTGGTAGATACGCTCGTGCGGGCACCCGGCGCACGCACGCATTTCGCGGGCGGCAAGTACGAGCGACGGATCGCGATACTCGCCGCGCCTCAGTTCGCTCATGCCTGCGTCCTCAAGTCCAACTCCATGGCGCGGCTCGCGATGAACGGGCGCGTCTTCGCGGCGTTGCTTTCATTTCGCCCGTCGATGTCGGCCGTCAGCCAGCACTGGTCTTCGGACACGCGCTTAATGCTTGTTACACGTTTCGAATTTAGCGACGGAAGATGCATCCGGAACGCCTCGGGCACGACAGCGAGCACGCGAATCGCACTGCCATAGAACTGATTTGGTCCCCACATGATTCGTTGCAGCACCAGCACTCTCGCTTCAAACACATACACCGGCGGCGGCCCGCCGCACATGCGTCCGGGGTGACGCGAATGATCGCCGGGTAAAGTCAGCTTCACATCGAGGATCAATTGCTCCATCAAGCCGTCATCTCCATTTCGCCGCTCGCAAGAAACGGAGCCAGGGTCTTGGGATTGTTTCTCACCTGCGCGGTCGTGCGCAGAATGCCCGCCTTGATGCCGTGGGGCCACTCCCCGCGCATGCGCTTCATCCCCGCCACGTCATACATACCGCGCTCGCCTTCCGGCACAAAGAACTCGACTTCAACGCGATCCTCATCGACCGCGCCGTTTTCGACAATCCGCCGCACCGCCAGCACCGTCTTGTCCACTGTTGTCGGGCCAATAATTGAGACTGGACGATTCCGGTAACGGCCGGACATCTCGACAGTTAGCGCCGCAACGTCAACCGTTAGCGTCATTGGGGTTCGCATCATCATCCGTACAACCTCTCCAGTGTTGCGTTCAACAAGTCGATTTGCGTCATCTTCAGGATGCGCAGGTAGGTCTGATCCCCGTGCACGCCGTTCCTCCCTTGATGGCAGTCGTCGTGGCAGAGAGGCACAGTGCAAAAGTCGCCCGCGCGTTGCGCGCCGCCGTGGCCGACGCGAACGTGATGCACATCAGTCTTGCTTTCCTGCTTGCGATCGAGGAGGAAACAGCAGATGCATTGCATCGCCGCGACCCGGCCCATGTGCGCGCTCTCGCGCTTGTTCGATCGATGGCTCATGCTGGCCATCTATCCTTCAGCACGAGGTCCGAGCGCTCGATCAGCACCCGGGCGAACAGTTCGTCGATGGACATCTGCTTCATGGACCATCTCGCTCGACGGTCTTGCCACAACGCGTGCAAACGTCTCGGACGTATCGGCGCTCAGTGAGCGCCTCGATCTCTCTTAAGCCGACGGGCGGTTCGAAAAGGCCAATCCGCAGCTTGGGCGGAACTTCGTCATAGCGCGGCTCGAACTGGCATCCACCGATCAGCTTGCCGGCGCGCGAGCATTGTTCAGCCTGAACTGGTGGGCGTAGTATTGGCTTGTGCAATTCGCTCTCCCTTGATCAGCGGCGCGAACTGAACCCGCTGTAACTGCTGCGGGATGAATAGCTCGAATACGATGAGCGCGACGAATAGCTGCCGCTGTACGACGAAGCGCGTGGCGCACTGTACGAAGGAACGCTGTAAGTGGTGCGAGGCGCCGGCGCGGGCGCCGGTGACGTTGGTCGCACAACAGTTTTGTTCACGACCGTCGTGTTGTTGATCACCGTCGTGGTGCGCGGCGCGACATAGGCTGGACGGCTGTCGTAGTGGTGCACGACCGTCGGGCCGCTGCCGAACATGTGGCCGAGCATCAAGCCCTGCCAGAAGCCGTCGTTGCTCTGCTGAACAATGACGGGAGCCGGCTGACCAACCTGCGGCGCGAGCTGCGCGGCGGGCGCGTAGCCCGACGGTCGGTTGTCACAGGATACGAGCACGCCGATCAGCAGCACAATGGTCAGGATGCCGCCCAACCACAGGCACGCGTCAATGATGTTTATTTTCTTCATGGGTCTGATTGTTCGTGGTGGTTTGAGGGTCACCAGCTGCGGCTGGTGAGATCTTCGGTGCGCCAGCCGTGACGGCCGTCGCGCTGAATAGCGATGAAACGGAATGGGAACTGTTCGGCCGCTACCTTCGTTTTGGCCCTTGCATCGTCGGTCCATCGACCCTTTACTTCGTGGAATTCGAGCGGAGCGCCACGCGGAATTACGGCAAAGTCGATGGTGATGAACGTGCGCGCCGCCAACCGCAACTTGATTCCCTCGAAGCGGTACCAGAGGATCTCGCCAGCGGCGAGCCTTGCGTCGAGGAGCTGCGCATATGCGGCCTCGGTTTTGTTCATGGCGCCGCATGGCATGCGGCCGAGCTGCTGCATGCGCTCAATTGGCGACAGCGCGACCGAAGGTGCGAAGGCCGCCAGCTCCTTCGCGCGGATGGCATCTATTCGGGCAACCGTACCGGGCGGCGCCCCAAACGCTTCATCAAGCGTCATCAGGCCTGCCGCGAGGGTGCGCATCGGCTTGTCGAGCGGGACAGGCGTTGAGTCCGCCAGCTCGCGCGCCGCGTCAGCGATCTGCTCGCGGACCCGCGCCGTGCCCACGCGGCCGCCCGTGATCGCACTGGCGGGCAGACGAATGGTTCCCTTACTCATTCGGCTACTCGAATGCCGAAATGCTTGGGTCTCATCTGGCGCGACGAAACAAACACAGCGAGGAGCGCCCACCATCCGGAGTGCCCCTGCCAGAACACCGCGTAACCGAAGATTCCCCACACGATCGCTTCGAAGAAGATGCTGTAGATCGCGAAAGCAATAACTTTCATGCCGGCACCTCTTCACCAAACTTCGAGGCGACGTAGCAGCGCATGGCTGCAACAAGCATCGTCGGTCCGAACTGGGGATGCAGGCCCTCGTCGTAAAAGAAAACGCGCACCGGCTTGATCGATGCGAGGAACGTATCCAGATCGGAACAAGGAGCGAGCTCGATGCGCTCGCGTTCGATGATCGGACCGCCGATGCTCCAGTCCGTCGACGGCGACCACGGTTCGAATTCGATCCATTCGTGAGATGTCTCACGCCCTTGCATACATCGATCACCGATGATGCTCGGATGCCAGCCTTGGCAACGCCCGACCCAGAAATCGAGCAGCGCACCATGCAGTTCGCTCACTTTCATGCTTCACCTCGATTGGCAGCGTGTCAGCATGGCGAGATCACCGGCCGTGCGCAGCGATGCGTCGTAGCCGCGGATCGTCGACGTCAGGTCCGGGCGCACACGCGTGTCGACATGTCGCCGCTCGTTCACGATCGTGCCAGCCAGCGAGACCGATCGCCCACCCGCCCCCTTTGTGCGTGCGTGCCAGTCCAACGCCGTAATCGCGCGGTCGCTCGCGAGCACGTGGCGAATCGTCGATTCACTCAGCTCGCAAAGCTTCGCCAGACCCGGCGCCGTGTACACGCGGCCCGCGCGCATCTTCGCCATCACGTCGTCGAGCGTTACCGCAATACCCTTCTTCCTTGCCATTGCCTACCCCCTGAAAATCACGATGTCACGCACTGGTCCGGCGAAAGCAGATCCAGTTCCGAAAAATGCGCATAGACCTGCCGGTAAAACGCATCGCCAATGCCACGTGCGCGGCGCAGCGCCGCCTCGATCCATGGCCCACGGCCGCTCGCTGCAGCCACGCGGATCAGGTACTCAGGCGTCGACTCGTTTGGTCGCCGCTCCACGCGCACACGCTTGCCCTGCTCGCCAATGCTCGAATCGCTCAAATGCCACTCGCCGTTGCCGTCGTTCGCATCTTTTCCGGCTTCCTGACCTGCCGCAGCCACCTCCTCCGGCGAGCAATCCCGCCAGCGACGACCTTCGAGATATCGAATCGGCGTCGGATCGCCACCGGTTTTCCAGTGCTGCGTGCGCTTCATCGCCTCGACGTGCATGACGATCAGCTCGGCGTCCGTCTCGAGGCCCTTCGCGATCCAGTGCGATAGGCAGACGTCGCGCGCCTGCTTCCGGCCGCTTGCCGCTGGCCATGCGGACCAGAAGCGCTCAAAGCCGCTCGATTGAGGTATGGGGTTCTCGTTGAGTGTGTGCGAGGTTTTGTCGGCGTTGTCGACCTCGCTTGCGCGCGTCTCACCCAACTCACTAAACTCAAAACCTAAATCACTAAAATCGGGGTCCAGATTTGGTACCCCTTGAGGAAAATCTGGTACCCCTTGAAGGGCGTTTTTGGTACCCCTTTGATCCAAATCTGGAGGGGCTCCGTTTTTGGAGGGGCTCCGCTTTTGGTGCCCCTTAGGGGTACCAGATTTGGAGGGGCTCCGTTTTTGGTCCTGCTTGGACTTGTACTCGTCGAGCGATGGCGGACTGAGAGAGATCGGTTCACCAGTTCGGCGATCGAGTGCCTGGACCATCGACGCTCCCTCGGGCGCCAACATCTGGTAGACGACGATGTTCCCGGTGCCGCCGGCGCGCTTCTTCGTCTCGATCAGAAACCCCAACTCGACGAGGCGATCGCGCGCCGCCCGGATCGTCTTGATGTTCAGCTCGAGCACTTCGATCAGCGTCGGATTGCTGACCCATGACGAGTAGTCTTCGCTGGCCCAGTGCGCGTACTCCTTCAGCACAGCCTTCGCTGTGCCGTCGCCGACGATTTGCGCGCGCGCCCAGGTGACTGCGTTGCTACTCATGCATCACCCTGAGGCAGAACCTTCACGCGAGATCCAGTCGGCTTCCCAAGCGAACCGGGTTCTGCCTCGCGCGCGTACAGCTTTCTGATCAGCATCAGCAGCTCTTCCACCGTGCGAATAGCGCGCATGCCATCAGCCTCAAGCACGCCCATCCCTGCCGAATCGATCTCGTTGTCCACCGAGAAGCGGGAGAAATCCCGTGACAGGTCGCCGAGCTCGGCATAGAGCTCGTTGAACTTCGACACCAGTGCGTCATGGTCGCCGGGCTGCGCATCCGGCAGCTTCACGAGCACGGCGTTGCGCTGCGCGGCCCATGCTTCGAGAATCCGCTCGTCGTTCGATAGATCCGTCATCGCGACGGCCTGGGCAAGCGAAAGCACATTCCGATTCTCAGGGTCGCGGTTGCGGTTCACCTTGTTTCTCAGTACCGCCGGCGTGATGCCCATCCGCGGGCCGAGCGCCTCAGTACCACCCGGGTAATCGTGCGCGACTGCGTATGCCGCATCTGCTGTGTTCACCGCTGCTCCAAACGAATGTTGTTTGGCACGACCTCTGCCATTAAATTGGCCGCTTGCGTGTTTAGTAGTCCACATGGAGTAAGCAGCGTGCGTCTTGACAAATATTTAACAGTTAGGGTGAGGGCCTCCGCTCTCGCCCGTAGAATTGGTGGCTCCTACACAAACCATTCCTACAAGACGGACCCTCATGAGCAACACGGAAGAGCGCGTCGCAACTCTCGAAGCAAAGCTTGCTCAACTGGCGAAGCTGGCCATCGAGGACAAGGCGGCCTACCTCTCAAGGATCGACTTCCTCGAAGGACAGCTCATCGGCACGCAAGCTGCCTTGCGGGCGCTCATCCTTGCGTCGCCCGATCCGGCCGCCTCGGCTGCATGCGTCGCCAGAAATGTCGAAAGGCTCTCCGCAATCGGGCTGCACAGCCAGAACTCCGACGAATATCTCCGTGGCATTGGTTGGGCAAAAGGCTGCATCCTTCCGCCACCGAAGAAGAACTAGCTGCGCGTGATATGGGTTCCGCCTGGAGTCCCCGACTACGAAGCGCCTCGGCCTCACGTGCGCGTTGGTCGAGCAGTTCCCGCCACTCCGAATCGGTGCTATCGCCCCAACGCACCGCGTGGCACACCAGTGTCGGCGTGTCGCTCATCGAATCGCGGGATTCCGTCGAGTCCAGCTCTTCGAGCGCACGAAGCGCCGCTCGCATGGGCCCTTTCACTTCTCGCCCTTGGTGCATGCGCTTGCGGATCCTTCGGATGAATCGGGCACCGCTCGGCTCGTGTCGAGGTAGTGCCTTGCGCTTCTTCTGCTTGCGGCGGTTGAGCCGCAGCTTAGGTCGCGCGGGTACGGTCCAAAAACAGTCTTCCGACTTGTCACGGGCTGCGTCGAATGCGCGATATACCGCGTGCTCACGTAGCAGCTTGTTTTCGCTAGGTGCGTTGCCCATTTCAGGCACTCTCCTTTGTATTGGGGTGAGGGTTTCGGCTCTCGCCAGCAAAATCAGCAGCTCTCACACAAACCTCTTTCACTTCCATCTCTGGAGGAACCCTCATGACTTTCGATCACGAAACGCAACCGGAGCAGCCCACAAACCCCGCTATGTTGACGGTGCTGTATTTGATCCGTGCACTTCACGACAACGGCATTCTTCCCGCGCAGGCTACGGCCGACGTCTTGGACCAGCGCGCATTACGCGGAGCCATGAGAGGAGACGACGGACCCTACCAACAAGCGGTACGCGATACCACAGCGTGGATGCAGGTGTGGGCTGATAGGGCGCAAACGGAGCATCCATTTGTGCCCAAAGAACGTCCAGTTGAACCTCCCGCTGAAGAGTGAGCAGCCCGCTGTCTTCCACCTTCGGTCGCAGCCGCTGTCTTCGCAGCAACTTGAGCTCGCGCTTGAATGCAAATCTGAGGTGGCGCATGTCACACCACCTCCTTTCTGGGTTGAGGTGCCCGTGCGAGCCCCCTGTTGCCGCCTACGCGACGAAACACGCCGCGGAAGAAGCGGAGCACACCGTCGAACGCACTACGGCGAGGCGGGAAATAAACATCGGCGAGCACCCTAGCCGTTTCCAACGGAAATTTCCTGCGCAGCGCCGCTTCATCGAAAGGAAAACGAGCATGGAAATCCGAATACTTATAGCTGTGGCCGCCGCGGCCGGCGCCGTAGGTGGCGCTGCGATCAGCGCGATAACGAACCTTGCAATCGGTCGTCAAGTTGCGCGACAGCGACGTCGCGAGCAGCTGATCGAGCGAGCCTACGAAGCGGGAATGGCCGAATTTCGAGTTCAGATTGATTCCTACGAGGCGAGCTTCAAACGTGGAGAGAAGAACCTTCCGCTCCCGCGTACGACGGCCTACTTCATCTACGCGCATTTGGTCCTGCTCAACGAACTGACCGATGTGAGAAAAGCGCCTGAGCTTGATGCGGAGACCGTTGCGCGTGCGCTTAATCACGCAGCGGTCGTGACGGGTTGCTGGGGGGATGGCGAAGAGAGCCCCGAGGGTCGCATCAAATCGACGAAATGAGGACATCACGTCATCTCCTTTGTTGGTTGGGGTGCCCGGCCGTTCGCAAAGAAGCCATCCGGCGGCCCGTTCAGCGGGTCGTAGCAGGCAAGCATGCGGCCGTCGAGGGAGAAATACAGGTTGATGGTGCGCTCGGGATTCCCCTCGCTGCCATCGCCTCGCGCCGCTGACAACGCGATCACAGGTATCACCTCCGCCCTATCAGGTGGCAAATGACAAGGAACGCCCATGAAAAACTCCGAACAAATTCGAAAAATCACTGACGAAATCGAGCAAGTGATGCGCCCTCGCCAATCAAGCTAGCCGTATCAGAACCATCGTCGGGAAGTTGCCGCGATGACATCACGCCACCTCTCTTGTGGGTTGAGGTGCCTGGCCCCGCGCAAAGAAGCCATCCGGCAAACAAGGAACACGCATATGAACGACTCATCCAATCAAAACAGTCAAACTTCAGCAAAGAATTCGGAAGCCGGTCGCTGCCCGCAATGCCGCGCACCAATCACCGAGCTCACCATTCGGGGGACAATCGGAAATGTCACGTCAAAGCGGAACTGGAGATGCATTACCCTCTGTTGCCCCTCATGCAATACCGTACTCGGCGCCCAGATCGATCCCGTCGTCATGTCAAATTCCACCGTTAGCCAAATCACTCAACGGCAGAGATAACCTCCCAGCACCCACACTCTTCCGGGGAGACATCAGTTCTCGCGCACAGCGGCGAATGCTCCAGCTTGCGACTCGCCGCTTGCGCCCGATCCGTTACTTCCCAACGAACATCAAGCGCTGGCTGGATCAGCCAAAGGACAAGACGTGCGTACAAGTACTTCACGCCACCTCCTTTCTGGGTTGAGGTGCCTGTTCTGTGTCTGCCGGGGCTGGTACATGCGGATCGCCTTTCGATTTGATCGGCCGTTTCGCGTCATACATTTCGGCGCATTCACGCGGCGTGACAAGGCCACCACTGAGGTGATCGATTTGCAACGCTTGGTCAAGCATCACGCGTACCTTGCCCTGGATCCATTGGCTTACCAGCCCCTGCGTAACGGGCGGTTCAAGCAGGGCACCGAGCTGAGTTTGCGTGAGTCCGCGCTTACGCATGAAGTCTTCGAGTCGCATGCGCCGTATATTAGTCCGACTGTTATTTGCGCGCAAGAGAATAGTTGGGCTATTTGCAAAACATAAGCGTCGCTAATAAATTCCGTAGATGCCAGCAAAACCTTTGACACCGGACCAGATCGCCGACGCAGCGCGGCTGCGGGCTACCTGGACAGCCTTCAAGCTCCGTAACCCCGAGTCGACCCAAGAGTGGCTCGCGGACCAATGTGGATGGAAAACCCAGGCTGCGGTGAATCAGTACCTTAACGGGAAGATCCCGCTGAACCTCCCCGCGCTACTTTCATTTTCGCGGGTATTGGGGGCGGAACCATCGTCAATCAGTCCAGTGCTAGGGGCGCAACTTGCGATGTCCCACAGCTCGCAGTCGCGAGGACGCCAGGCCAAAGTGCCCCCCCGTCCGGACGTCGAAGAGCCCGCTCAGCGTGATATGGCGTCTGCGCTTCGTCGATTGCGCGACGCGACGCAAGGGCTGAGTGCAGAGCAGATTGAACAGATCGCCGGGACAATTGAGACGTTGCGGGAGCGCAGTCGATCCAAAGGTGCGGCGACGCGCACGATTTCACCGTCCGGCGAGGTGCGAGACACCGTTCCGCGCCGGCCTCGCGATCGCCATCGACAAGCTGGCTAGTACCTGCACGGCATAACTTGGCTCCCGACATGGCAAAACGTGAATTGGAAACCCTCGCGGATCGCGTCCGCTTTGCTCGAAAGAGAGCCCACCTGACGCAGGCACAACTTGCGGAGCGGGTGCAGATTTCTCAGCCGATGATCGGGAAAATTGAGAGCGGTTCGGAGACGTCAAGAGCCGTCGAGATCGCGGCTGCCCTCGGCATTCGGCCTCAGTGGCTTGCGACCGGGGAAGGGCCGATGGTGGAAAATGGACTTCCCTCGGACGGCCCCACGGAACTGGATGCAGCACTCGATCAGCTACGCTTTGCTGCGAGAGGATTAACAATAGAGCAAGTCAAGCAGATCGCCGCAGCGATCGAGGCCCTGCGTGCTGCACCGACCGTCTAAGTGATCTACCGCCTTTATCTCGAGCTGGCTTCGCCCTAAAAGAGAAGCTCGATCGAATGCAACCCCGGGGCCGCGCCCCCGTTGCCTACAGAGATACGCTCTTTGATTTCCTCCATCAGGAATTCGAGAAAGCACTCGGCCAAGGCACTCATAGGCCGGCCCGAGCGAGAAACGACGCCGACCACCATCTCATCCAGTTGTTCGCGTATCGGAACAGCTCGCAAACCGCCCTGCTTCGCGAACAGTTCAACCAGCGGCCACGGCAGCAATCCCACCATATCGCTGTGCGGAAGCAGGGCGAAAACAAAAGTGAGGGAGTGCATGAAATGAATGCGCCTGGGAAGCGGGAGCTTGTTGTTCTCGAACAAGCCGTACTTCACTTGCCCTTCTGAGTACGGATGCCGGGGCATAAGCCATTCACAGTCCAGCAACTCCGCTAGCGATCGACTCTCGGCGCGTGGATGCCCCTCCCGCACAACAATTGCGTAGCTTGTCGACAGCAAGGGTCGGAAATCCAGATCCTGGCTAACCTCTGGCACCTCGCCTCTGCCAATAAATAGCTCAATGGTGCCGTTTCGAATGAGTGGGTTGGCGCTCGCGACGAAACCCTCATACAAATCAAGCGTGACTTCCGGCAGCTCGGCAAGAAAGCGTTTTGCGGCGGCGGCTAGAAAGGTCATCGTGATCCACGGCGCGATCGCGACTGACAACCTTCCGGGGTGTTCCCCGCGCACCGCTTGAAGCGCATGATGTGCCCTATCAAACTCGGCGAGGATAAACCGCGCGTGAACGAGTAGAGCCGTACCGCACTCGGTCAAGGCGATTCCCTTGACGTAAGAAGTCACGAGTTCTTCTTTGAAATGCTCCTCCAGATTGCGCACGCTGTCGCTGACCGATGACGCGGCCATGCCGAGCATCCGTGCAGCACCCCGGAAACTTCCAGTGTCTGCGACGGCGACAAACACCCGCAGTTCGTCAAAAGTCATTGCGAGATCTCCCCGCCTGAGGAGTCGACCACATGAATATCTCTCATACCTACACCGAAATCGTCATGGTGTACGGCGTTTGGGGGAGCGTTCGGTTTTGCCGATCTTTTCATAAGACGGAAACAGCATTACTGTTCGGTTAGCCCAATTACCTACAAAAAGTTTATGTCGGAATATGCAAAAAGCATCAAAGAAGTGGTCGACGAACGGTCGATGCAGCTCACTACGGGGAACCAGACCGGCAGCCACGCCTCCGTGGCGCCGAACGCCGCTGCGAATGTTCTGCAGTTCAAACGGCGATCGATTCAGATTGCTGAAGACGAGTGCATACACCGTGCGCCGACTCTAGCTGAACTTGCACTACCCGACGGCGAGCTTCGGCTGCAGCACTTTCCAGACGGCTCCATCCACATTTCGATCGATGGTATCTACCTCGATGTGGAGGACGACGCCACCGCTGCAGCCATACAACTAGTGGAGTTCACGCGTCATTTGCACAACGAGGCAACTTGAAGCCGTTTGTTCGACTTGCAATATTAGTGTAGCTACTATTGACTATATAAATCAGTCCTACTATTATTCGTCCATCGCAGCACGCAACCCTTCAATGGACGCACGAATGACGCACCTCCAGCAGTCCCCACCCGCGCGGCTCGCTCATGGCAGCTGGAGCACCGCGAGTGAACTCGAATTCATCGAGCGCCTCGCTCGCAGCAATGACCCGCTCGTGAACCTTCGCGGCTACATTGCCGGTTTGGCAAAACGCACCCGCCTCGGTCAGCTCGACTTCAACGAAGTAACTCGCTTCGCAAACGCGAAGCTGGCTCAAGTGCGCGGCGTCGCACCGTAATCGCTTACGCAATCATAGGGAGAAGAGATGATGGACTCGACTCAGAGAGAAACGTGGGAAGTTACGCCCCACGCAGTGGGCGATGTGAATCCATGGACCGAGGCGGACTTGCAAAAAGCCCGTGATCGCAAAACCGTTGTACTGATCTGGCGTTACGATGTGACCACTCCCGGGCCGTATGTCGTCGTTGTCGATGGCGACCGTCGCTGTCTCGATGGCATCGCCACGTTCGAAGATTTTCCGTATGAGGAAGCCGTCCCCCCACGACTCGCTGCGCTTATCAGCGATTCCATCGGTTATCCGGGATGGGGATGGATTAACGACGTTCGAGCAGAACGCCTCGAAATCCTTAACTGTCCTGAATTTGCCGAAAATCACCGAGACGCGGCCGTCGTCGCCGTTAGCGTGTTTCCTCTCTCGGATGCTCTGACCCAGACTCGGCTAGCAGCAACGCAAGCTGCAAAACTGCTTCTCTCTCCCGCCACTCTTTACGCCAGGCCTCCGGATTGGGACGCTCCTGGACCCCGTTCTGTCGACCGTAAAGGGAAGTCGCGCGTAATGTGGCCGGAGGACTCGACTTTTGTCGATGCGCATCTAACTCCAACTCGATGGAATGGACGACTTTCGATTGATTGTTCGGCGTCAAATGGCCGAGAAGACGCGAAATAACCAGCTCCAGCGCGGCAACGCGTTTGTCGATCTCGTTCATGGGAGATTCCTCGTGCAACAGGGTTAATGAAAATGCCGTTCTTGGTGGTCCGGCTCTTTCATTGTGCCATCGGGGAATCGCCCGCCAACCCAGACTGTCAGGCGCGCCTTAACAATTCGCGAAAAGCAGTTTTCCAGTCGTCGTAAAGGGGTACGCACATGGAACTCCAGCAATCCCAACGCAAGCAACATGCAATTAGGACTACGAAGGCAGTTATACGAGTCGCGCGCAATGTTTTCGCGATTCTCGGTGTGCTGTTCGTGTACCTGCTCTATACGGGTTTCATGCAGTACGAAGACCGAATCGAAGCTGGTGACGTGTCCTGCACCCTCACGCGTTGCATTTGAGATTGCCATGCGTCCGACTCCAGCACGACTTCCGGATGAGCTGCTCGCTCCGGTGTGCCGCGCGATGGGGCTCGAAGAGCCCGAGCGTCTAAACGAGGCCACTCGTGCCGCCGTACAGGGAGCAACTCGCGCCGGGATGCAGCCGAACCGCAAAGCGCCCCGCCGCCAGCCGTGCGCACCGACGTCTTTCGCTTTCGGCGGTGTGTTCGAGGATCTGAAGCGTCGGGCCGCCAACGACTTTGATGAGGAGTAGTGCATGCGCTACTACCACGGTGGAGCTGGCCACCTTCAACAAGGCCAGTACCTTCTTCAGCCCAAGGTTGTCACGACGGACGCTCACGCCGCATTCGACGATGCCGCGACGGTGCCCGCTCCGACAGCTGCCGTGTACGAGGTCATTCCCGCATCCGGCCGCGCTCGCATCGTTCGTGTCGTGCAGGTGCTCACGCAGGAAGAGCGCGACGCCGCGTTGCAACGGCTTGGGAAGTGATCCATGAGCATAGTCCGCGGTAGACGCCGCGCGCCCGCACCGACTCTTTTCCAGCTCTTTGCTGCCGTCGACGACGGGAGCCTGGATTTCCGGGACGCATACCGAATTGCACGCGCGCAGTTGCGCGCCGCCACGCGCCAGCGCATGACGCATCAATCGAAGAGGCCAAGGCCATGAAAACGCCGACCGCTCCCGAATCCCCTCACCTATCCGGATCCAATATGGCTAAATCTTCTGCCGCGGGCCGCATCATCGCGATCCCGCTCAACAAGCTTCATGTCTCCGCGCGCAACGCACGCCCAAACGACACGTCCGACGTCACCGGGCTCGCGGCGCTGCTGCGATCGCAAGGTCAGCTGCAGAACATGGTCGTGCACCCCGATGGCGACGACTATGGCGTGGCCGACGGCGGCCGACGGCTGCGCGCGTTCGGGCTGCTGCTCTCGCAGGGCCACGTCAAGCCTG